>NZ_JBHVPP010000006.1:0-348251 GCF_042887295.1 Streptomyces sp. NPDC057950 | reverse complement strand
GGTTGATAGGCCGGATCTGGAAGGCGGGTAACCGCTGGAGGTGACCGGTACTAATAGGCCGAGGGCTTGTCCTCAGTTGCTCGCGTCCACTGTGTAGTTCCCAGACAACGAACGGTTGTGCTGGCTGAACAGTTTCACTAATGAATTGAATAGTGTGCTTGTTCGCTGCCCGTTCGAGGTCTCGTTGAGAAACGAGATGTCTGACAGGGTTTCGGTGGTCATAGCGTGAGGGAAACGCCCGGTTACATTCCGAACCCGGAAGCTAAGCCTTTCAGCGCCGATGGTACTGCAGGGGGGACCCTGTGGGAGAGTAGGACGCCGCCGAACAATCTTTGAGGACCTCTGGTCCCAGCGACTCGCTGGGACCAGAGGTCCTTTTTTGTTTTTACGAAGCGCGCCGGGTACCCGGCTGCGCGAGAATGACTTGCGGTACCGAAGACAGGAGTCACCCATGTCCACCAACTCTCCCGATGAGCGACCGGAGCGCGATCAGCGACGCCAGGACAGTGGTGACCGCGGCGGCTACCGCGGGGCCCCGCGCCGTGACAACGACCGCCGAGACGGCGACCGAGGCGGGGACCGAGGCGGATTCCGGCGTGACGACAACCGCCGGGATGACAACCGTGGTGGCAGCGGTGGCAGTGGTGGTGGCGGTTTCCGTGGCCGCGACGACCGTCGGGAAGGTGACCGTGGGGGTCGCCCGTCGTTCAGTCGTGACGACCGCCCCAGCGGGCCCCGTCGTGACGACCGTGACCGTGGTGGCTTCCGCAGGGACGGCGACCGGCCGGCCTTCCGCCGTGATGACCGCGGTGAGCGTCGTGACGGGGATCGTCCGCCGTTCCGTCGTGACGAGCGTTCCGGCGGCTCAGGCGCTCCGCGTCGTGATGACGACCGCGGTGGGTTCCGTCGTGACGACAACCGTGGTGGCAGCGGCGGCGGTGGGTTCCGTCGTGACGACAACCGTGGCGGCAGCGGCGGCGGTGGGTTCCGTCGAGATGACAACCGTGGTGGCAGCGGCGGCGGTGGGTTCCGCCGTGACGACAACCGTGGCGGCAGCGACCGCGGTGGGTTCCGTCGAGATGACAACCGTGGCGGCAGCAGCGGCGGTGGGTTCCGCCGTGACGACAACCGTGGCGGCAGCAGCGGCGGTGGGTTCCGTCGTGACGACAACCGTGGCGGCAGCGGTGGCAACTTCCGCCGTGACGACCGGCGTGACGACCGCCGCGGCGACGACCGCGGTGGGTTCCGTCGTGACGACCGCAACGACTTCCGGCGCGACGACCGCGGCGACCGTCGTGAGGGGGACCGCCCGGCCTTCCGTCGCGACGACCGACGTGACGACCGACGTGACGACCGACGAGGAGACGACAGGGGTCCGCGTCGTGACGGGGATCGTCCCCCGTTCCGTCGCGACGAGCGTTCCGGCGGCTCAGGCGCTCCGCGTCGTGATGACGACCGCGGTGGGTTCCGTCGTGACGACAACCGTGGTGGCAGCGGCAGCGGTGGGTTCCGTCGTGACGACAACCGTGGTGGCAGCAGCGGCGGTGGGTTCCGTCGTGACGACCGCAACGACTTCCGGCGCGACGACCGTGGCGACCGTCGTGAGGGGGACCGCCCGGCCTTCCGTCGCGACGACCGACGTGACGACCGCCGCGACGACCGACGAGGAGACGACAGGGGTCCGCGTCGTGACGGGGATCGTCCGCCGTTCCGTCGTGACGAGCGTTCCGGCGGCTCAGGTGCTCCGCGGCGTGATGACGACCGTGGACGCGGTGGCCCGCGTCGTGACGACCGGGGTGGGCGTCCCGGCGGCTTCCAGGGCCGTGACGACCGTCGGGGTGGCGACAGCCGGGGCGGAGGCTTCCGTGGCCGCGACGACCGTGACCGCGACCGGGACCGTGAGCCGATCAAGCGGCTGCCGATCCCGGACGACGTCACGGGCGACGAGATCGACAAGGACGTGCGGCAGGAGCTCCAGAGCCTGCCGAAGGGACTTGCCGAGGAGGTCTCGAGGAACCTGGTGATGGTGGCCCGGCTCATCGACGAGGACCCCGAGGGCGCGTACGCGTACTCCAGGATCGCTCTGCGTCTGGCGTCGCGGGTCGCCGCTGTGCGCGAGGCGGCCGGATTCGCCGCCTACGCGAGCCAGAAGTACAGCGAGGCGCTCGCGGAGTTCCGTGCCGCGCGTCGGATGACCGGCAACGCCGACCTGTGGCCCGTCATGGCGGACTGCGAGCGGGGTATGGGCCGGCCCGAGAAGGCGCTGGACATGGCCGGTGCGCCCGACGTGCAGAAGCTGGACAAGGCCGGTCAGGTCGAGATGCGGCTGGTCGCCGCCGGGGCGCGGCGGGACATGGGGCAGCTCGACGCCGCCATCGTGACCCTCCAGAGCCCCGAGCTGGCCTCGCACTCCGTGCAGCCCTGGACCGCGCGACTGCGCTACGCGTACGCTGACGCGCTTCTCGCCGCCGGTCGTCAGGACGAGGCGCGCGAGTGGTTCGCGAAGGCTGTCGAGTCCGACAAGGACGGCAGCACGGACGCCTCGGACCGGCTCGCGGAGCTGGACGGTGTCGAGTTCGTCGACGCCCTGGTCGAGGACGAGAGCGAGTCCGAGACGGACTCCGGGACCGGGGCCGAGCACACGTCCGTACGCGAGGCCGACCGGGTGATCCAGGCCGAGGCCGATGAGGTCGATGGGGTCGACGAGCTCGACGACGTCGATGACGAGGACCTGACCGACGAGGACCTCGATGACTCCGAGGACGAGCGCGACGACGAGCGGAACGACGAGCGGAACGAAGAGCTCGGCGATGAAGGTGACGATCGCGACGGCCACGACGAGGGCGCGCCCCGCGGCTGACGCCTGAACCACGTGGTGAGAACACGAGCGGCGGGACTCCGGAAGGGGTCCCGCCGCTCGGCGTCTCAGTCGGCGAGTGCCCGCAGTACCAGTCCGGACGCCGGCTTCGGGCCGAACGACGTCGACTTGCGGGGCATCGTGACGCCCTGGCGGGCGAGGTCGCGTACGACCTCCTCGTGCACCGGGTGCAGGAGGACCGCCGTGCCGCCGTCGAGCTCCGCCTTGGCGACCGTGGCCTCGGTGTCGTGGATGTAGGCGATGTGGGCGGGTGAGTCCTCCGGGATGCCCCAGACGTGCGCGAGCAGCGTGGCGTGCAGGACGGTCGCGTCCAGGGTGCGCCAGGCCTCGGGATGGTCGGCCGGGATCGTACGGGTGAGCAGGTCCGGGTCCGGGCGGTCGACCAGATGGAACGAACCGTCGCCCGCGAGGAGGAAGGCGTTGCCCTCCGCGGCCGCCGAGGCGAGGGCCTCCAGTGCCTTCGCGAGGGGAACGTCGAGGTGGCGGACCCGGAACGAGTCCGTGAGGGCCGCCAGCGCCTCCGAGACCGGCAGCCCGTGCAGCAGACGGTGGATCGCGCGGACCCGCAGCGGATAGCGCGCGGTGTCCACCAGGAGGACGAGGCCGAAGTCCCAGGGGCTGGGCGAAGGGTGCTCCGAGCGCAGACGCAGATAGGTCGCCCAGCGGTGGTGCCCGTCCGCGATGAGCGCCTGGTGGTTGCCCAGGTCCGTCTGGATCTCGGCCAGATCGGCGGTATCGGTGATCGCCCAGAGACGGTGGCTCAGACCGTCCTCCGTGGTGGTGGACAGCAGTGGCTCGCGCTCCGCCGTGCGCTCGATGACCGCGGCCGTGCCGACCCGGGAACCGGTGCCCCGATAGGTGAGCAGAAGGGGTTCGAGGTTGGCGGAGGTCGCCCGCATCAGGGCCGCGCGGTCCGCGACGATGTGCGGCATGACGTCCTCGTGCGGAAGGACGACACCGTCGGCCGGCTCCGACAGGCGCAGGGTGCCGATGATGCCGCGCTGCAGCATGTCGTCGTCGCGCTGCTCGTAGACGTACAGGCCAGGCTCGGGGTCGGTGGTCAGGACACCCTTGGAGAGCCAGGCGTGCAGGGTGTCCGCGGCCTGGCGGTTGCGGGCATGGGGTGTCGCGTCCTGGGGGAGGATCAGCCGGACGATGTTGTGCGGATCGGCCGATTCGAGGTGCAGCAGACCGTCCGGCCGGACGATGACGTCGTACGGCGGGGATGTCACGGCGGCGAGGCTGCCGACCCGGTCGGGGTCGTAGCGCACGCCCCGGAACGGGGCCAGATCGAGGCCGCTGCGCACCGGGGTTTCCTCCGCGGGACCTGCAGTGTTCATTGACGCATCGTAAGTGTGATCGTCAGTACGTGCCGATGCCATGCGCGATGATCGAGGGAAAGAGCTAGAACGAGGAGCGATGTGCAATGAGCCAGACCGCCAGGACGCGGCCCGAGGGCAGTGAGCAGGCCCTGAGTGAGGCGTACGACACGGCGCTGCTCGATCTGGACGGGGTGGTGTACGCGGGCGGCAACGCGATCGCCCACGCCGCTCAGTCGCTCGGCACCGCCCGCTCCGGCGGGATGCACCTCGCGTATGTCACCAACAACGCGCTGCGGACGCCCGACGCGGTGGCCGGACACCTCGGCGAGCTGGGCATTCCGACGGACGCCGGTGACGTCATCACCTCCGCCCAGGCGGCGGCCCGGCTGATCAGCGAGCAGGTGCCGGCCGGCGCGCGCGTGCTGGTCATCGGCGGGGAGGGGCTGCGGGTCGCGCTGCGCGAGCGCGGGCTCGAACCGGTCGAGTCGGCCGACGACGATCCGGTGGCGGTGGTGCAGGGGTACGGGGGTCCCGACCTGCGGTGGGCACGATTCGCGGAGGCCTGTTACGCCATCGCGCGGGGTGTGCCGTGGTTCGCGTCCAACACCGACCTGACCATTCCGAGCGCCCGCGGTATCGCGCCGGGCAACGGCGCCGCGGTGGAGGTCGTACGGATCGCCACCGGCGCCGAGCCGCAGGTGGCGGGCAAGCCGCTGCCCCCGATGCACCGCGAGACGATCCTGCGGACCGGGGCGAAGCGGCCGCTGGTGGTCGGCGACCGCCTGGACACGGACATCGAGGGCGCGTTCAACGGCGAGGTGGACTCGCTGCTCGTGCTCACCGGTGTGACGGACGGCGCGCAGCTCCTCGCCGCCCCGCCGCGGCACCGGCCGACGTACGTCGACGCCGATCTGCGCGGTCTGCTGACCGGTCAGCCCACGATCGTCCAGGAGGGTGACGGGTTCCGGTGCGGAGGGTGGACGGCGACGGCCGGGAGCGAACGGCTTGAACTGACGGGCGAGGGCGAGGCGCTGGACGGGCTGCGGGCGCTGTGCGCGGCGGCGTGGACGGCGGCCGGGGACGGGGCGTGCGCGCTGGACGGCGCCAAGGCGCTGGCGCGGCTGGGACTCTGACGGCGCGTCCCGGGACCGGCGGGCGGATCGCTCGGGCTCGGCGGGCGGATCGCTCGGACTCGGTGGCGGCGCCCGCGGGCTCCGGGGCGGTCCGCGCGAGGTCGTCGCGCGGACGCGAGGGCGCAGCGGGTGCTGGACGTGGGCCAGGGAACCACGTCGGGGCGAGGGTAGGCTAACCTAACCACGTGTTGGTCGACAGTCCCCCTCAACAGCGCGCGGAGACCGCCCCCGCGCCCCCGAACCGCTGGGCGATACGTGCCGTCGGGCTCGTCGTGTCCGCGGCCGTCCTCGTGCTCGTCGCACTGGCGAGCATCGCGATCGGTGCGAAAGCGCTGCCGTTGGACCAGGTCTGGCACGGCCTGTTCCACGACTCGGGGACGTACGCCGACGTCGTCGTGGGCGACCGGCTCTCGCGTACCGTCCTCGGACTGCTCGTCGGCGCCGCGCTAGGGCTGTCGGGTGCCGTCCTGCAGGCGCTCACCCGCAACCCGCTGGCCGATCCCGGACTGCTCGGGATCAACGCGGGCGCGTCCGCCGCGGTCGTCACCGCCATCACGTACTTCGGTGTCACCAGCCTGAGCGGATACGTCTGGTTCGCCTTCTTCGGCGCCGCCGCGGTCGGGGCCCTGGTCTGGTTCCTCGGCGGCAGCCGGGGCGCGACCCCGGTGCGGCTCGCACTCGCCGGCACCGCGATCAGCGCCGCTCTCTACGGCTATCTCCAGGCCGTGATGATCATGGATGACGCGGCGCTGGGCAGGATGCGCTTCTGGACGGTCGGTTCGCTCGCCTCGGCGACGGACTCGACCATCAGGCAGGTGCTGCCGTTCCTGGTGGTCGGCACGGTGCTCGCGCTGGGCCTCGCCCGGCCGCTGAACGCCATGGCCATGGGCGACGACACGGCCCGCGCGCTCGGCGCCAACCTGAACCGCACCCGTGCGCTGTCCATGGCCGCCGCCACCGTGCTGTGCGGCGCCGCGACGGCCGCCTGCGGGCCGATCGTCTTCGTGGGGCTGATGGTCCCGCACGTCGTACGGTCCTTCACCGGCCCGGACCTGCGCTGGATCCTGCCGTACGCGACCGTGCTGTCGCCGGTGCTGCTGCTCGGCGCCGACGTGCTGGGACGGATCATCGCCCGGCCCGCGGAACTCCAGGTCGGCATCGTCACCGCGGTCCTCGGCGGCCCGGTCTTCATCTACCTCGTACGACGGCGGAGGACGGCCCAGCTGTGAGCACGACACGTACCCGATCCCTACGCGCGCGCGGCGGTCTGTCGGTCCGGTTCGACGTGCGGGCGCTCGTCGTCGTCGTGCTGCTGCTGGTGGCCGCGCTCGCCGCGAGCGTGGTGCTCATCGGCACCGGCGACTTCCCGATCCCGGCCGCCGACGTCCTCAGGACGCTGGCCGGCGACGGGAACGCCGGGCAGGAGTTCATCGTCAACGAACTGCGGCTGCCCCGGGTGCTCGTCGGCCTCCTGGTCGGGGCCTCGCTCGGGCTCGGCGGGGCGATCTTCCAGTCCGTCTCCCGCAACCCGCTGGGCAGTCCGGACGTCCTCGGCCTGGGGCAGGGGTCGACGGCCGGCGCGCTGATCATGATCGTGCTGTTCTCGGGGACCGCGAACCAGGTCGCCCTCGGGGCGCTCGTCGGCGGCGTGGTGACCGGAGTCGCCATCTATCTGCTCGCCTGGAAGCGCGGCGTGCACGGATACCGGCTGGTCCTGGTCGGGATCGGCGTCTCCGCGATCGTCACCGCGGTCAACGGCTACCTGCTGACCAAGGCGGACCTCGTCGACGCGGCCCGCGCGGTCGTCTGGATGACGGGCTCCCTCAACGGCCGTGACTGGGCCCAGGTGTGGCCGCTGCTGGCGATGTGCGCCGTGTTGGTGCCACTCGTCCTCGGCAACGCGCGGGGGCTGCGCATGATGGAGATGGGTGACGACGTGTCGTACGCACTCGGCGTGCGGGTCGAGCGCGTACGCCTGCTGCTGATGCTGTCCGCCGTCCTGCTCACCGCGGGCGCCACCGCCGCGGCCGGTCCGGTCGGCTTCGTGGCGCTCACCGCGCCGCAGCTCGCCAGGCGCCTGACCCGCTCGCCGGGACCCAACCTGGTGCCGTCGATGTGCATGGGCGCCGCCCTGCTGATCGTCGCGGACTGGGCCTCGCAGCGCGCCTTCGGGGCCGACCAGCTGCCCGTGGGCGTCGTCACCGGAGTCCTCGGCGGCATGTATCTGCTGTGGCTGCTCGTCACCGAGCGCAAGGCGGGCCGGATATGAGCGCCCCCGCGAACGAGAACCCCCAGAGGAGCACTGTGAACCGCCTGTCCGCCGACAACGTCACCCTCGGCTACGACCAGCGTGTCATCGCGGAGAAGCTGTCGGTGGAGATCCCCGACCACTCCTTCACCGTGATCGTCGGCCCGAACGCGTGCGGAAAGTCGACCCTGCTGCGGGCCCTGTCCCGGATGCTCAAGCCCTCCGTGGGGCGGGTACTGCTCGACGGGCAGGTCATCCAGTCGATGCCCGCGAAGAAGGTGGCCAGGACGCTCGGGCTGCTCCCGCAGTCCTCGATCGCGCCGGACGGGATCACGGTCGGCGATCTGGTCGGCCGGGGCCGCTACCCGCACCAGGGGCTGCTGCGCCAGTGGTCGACGGAGGACGAGCGGGTCGTACGGGAGTCGATGGCCTCGACCGGCGTCGCCGAACTGGCCGACCGCTACGTCGACGAACTGTCGGGCGGACAGCGGCAGCGCGTGTGGATCGCGATGGCCCTGGCCCAGCAGACACCGCTGCTGCTGCTCGACGAGCCGACCACCTACCTCGACATCCAGCACCAGATCGACGTGCTCGACCTCTGCGCCGAACTCCACGAGGAGCGGGGGCGGACGCTGGTCGCGGTCCTGCACGACCTCAATCACGCCGCGCGGTACGCCACCCACCTCATCGCCCTGCGCGACGGCCGGGTCGTCGCCGAGGGCGCGCCCGGGGACATCGTGACGGCCGAACTGGTCGAGGAGGTCTTCGGGCTGCGCTGCCAGGTCATCGACGACCCGGAGACCGGAACGCCGCTGGTGGTCCCGGCGGCCCGCAGGGCACGCGTCGCGGTGCCGGAGGGCTCCTGAGGGCTCAGAGGAGGCTCCTGAGCCGGAACAGGTCCAGCAGGCCCGCCTCCAGTTTCACCCGGCCCGAACCCCACGCCTTCGCGAAGTGCAGCTTCCCGTTCACCATCGCGACCAGGTCGTCGCCGCTCATGGTGAGCCGGATCTGGGCCTTCTCGCGGGGCAGCCCCGCAACGGTGTCCAGCACCTCGATCCGGCCGTCCGCGAGACGCCCCACGAAGGTGATGTCGAGGTCGGTGATACGGCAGCTCAGCGAACGGTCCAGGGCCGCCGCGCTGCGTACGTCCCCTTCGGCACCCGCCAGGTTGTCCGAGAGCTTGTCGAGTGCCGCACGGCACTCCTCAGTCGTCGCCATCGTGATCGACCGTACCGCAGCGCTTCGGGGTAGCGTCGGGGCATGAACGAGTCAGTGCCGGAGTCCGGGGCCGTGCCGGAGGCGGAGGCGGGGGTGCCCCCGGAGGATGCGCGGGACGCGATCGAACCCTCGTACGACCCTGCCGCGCCGGTCCCGCTGGACGTGGAACGCGTCCCCACGGGAAGCGCCGAGGTCGACGCGCAGCTCGACCGGCTGGGCGACGCGGACCACCTCGCCACCGACGGACACCTGGAGGTGTACGAGGATGTGCACAGGGGGCTGCGTGACGCGCTGACCGAGCTCGACGCCCGCCCGGCACCTCCGGTGCCCACCCGTCACCCGACCGCCGCCCCTCGATGAGACCCTTCGGGTCACACCTCTCATTGGCCGTACGACCGCAGGAGCTGAACCGAACGTGGCAGGAGTGGCACGCCGCCGCCTCGACGCCGAGCTGGTCCGCCGGAAACTCGCCCGCTCGCGCGAACACGCCGGCCAGCTGATCGCCGCGGGCCGGGTCACCGTCGGCAAGACCCTCGCGACCAAGCCCGCCACCCAGGTGGAGACCGCGGCCGCGATCGTGGTCACCCGGGACGACAACGACCCCGACTACGTCTCGCGCGGCGGGCACAAACTCGCCGGCGCCCTGGCGGCCTTCGTACCCCGGGGCCTGCGGGTCGAGGGGAGGCGGGCTCTGGACGCCGGAGCGTCCACCGGCGGCTTCACCGACGTCCTGCTGCGCGCGGGCGCCGCCCATGTCGTCGCCGTCGACGTCGGCTACGGTCAACTCGCCTGGTCCCTGCAGAGCGATGAACGCGTCACCGTCAAGGACCGTACGAACGTACGCGAGTTGACGTTGGAGGCGATCGATGGGGAGCCCGTGGACCTTGTTGTCGGGGATCTGTCCTTCATCCCGCTCGGACTGGTGCTGCCCGCCCTCGTGCGGTGCGCGGCGCCCGACGCCGATCTGGTGATGATGGTCAAGCCGCAGTTCGAGGTGGGGAAGGAACGGCTGGGCAGTGGTGGAGTCGTACGCAGTCCGGAACTGCGCGCCGAAGCGGTGCGCGGCGTGGCCGGACGGGCCGCGGAACTGGGGCTCGGGGTGGAGGGCGTGACCGCCAGTCCGCTGCCCGGACCCTCGGGCAATGTCGAGTACTTTCTGTGGCTGCGTGCCGGGTCGCCCGAACTCGACCCGGCCGACGTTGACCGTGCAGTGGCGGAGGGGCCGCGTTGACACAGACCCGAGCTCGTACTGTTTTCCTGCTCGCCCACACCGGGCGGCCCGCTGCGATCCGCAGCGCCGAACTCGTCGTCCAGGGGCTGTTGCGCTCCGGCCTCGGAGTCCGGGTCCTGGAGGCGGAGGCGGCGGACCTGCCGCTGCCGCCCGAGGTGGAACTCGTCAGGGAGGCCACCCCGCAGTGCCTCGACGGGTGCGAACTGCTGATCGTGCTCGGCGGTGACGGGACGCTGCTGCGCGGCGCCGAGTTCGCCCGCGCCTCCGGCGTCCCGATGCTCGGCGTGAACCTCGGCAGCGTCGGGTTCCTCGCCGAGGCCGAGCGGGACGACCTCGACAAGGTCGTCGACCGGGTGGTCACCCGGGCGTACGAGGTCGAGGAGCGGATGACCGTCGACGTCGTCGTGCACCGCAACGGCGACATCGTGCACACCGACTGGGCGCTGAACGAGGCCGCCGTGCAGAAGGTGTCCGCCGAGAAGCTCCTGGAGGTCATCCTGGAGATCGACGGCCGGCCGGTCACCGGCTTCGGCTGCGACGGCATCGTCTGCGCGACCCCCACCGGGTCGACGGCGTACGCCTTCTCCGCGGGCGGGCCCGTGGTGTGGCCGGAGGTCGAGGCGCTGCTCATGGTGCCGATCAGCGCGCACGCGCTGTTCGCCAAGCCGCTGGTGACCTCGCCCGACTCCGTGCTCGCGGTGGAGGTGCTGCCGCACATCCCGCCCGGCGTGCTGTGGTGCGACGGGCGGCGCACGGTGGAACTGCCGCCGGGAGCGCGGGTCGAGGTACGGCGAGGTGCCGTGCCGGTACGGCTCGCACGGCTGCACCACGCGTCGTTCACCGACCGGCTGGTCGCTAAGTTCGCGCTGCCGGTGGCGGGGTGGCGCGGGGCACCGCACTGAGCCGCGCGCCGGGCGGCGGGACCGTCCGGCGGGCGCTCGAAGGAGAGCGGGGCGAGGGTTCGCCGCGACGAATGCGACGAATGCGACGACTGCGACCGCGACCGCGGCGCGCTCGCGGCGGGCGCGGCGGATCCCGGGTTCCCCACGGGCGTCAGGAGGCCCACGGGCCCCACGGGCGGCCCACGGAGGCCCCTGACGGCCTGTGGGCCCCCGGTGGCCGGGGAAGCGCCGGAGGGCCCGTGCGGCCCGGTGAGAGCCCGGGAACCGGCGGGGGCGGGGGCGTACACGCCGGTCCCGGCGTGTCGGGCACCCCGTCCAGGGCTTCGCGCGGGCACGACCGCACCACGGTCGGCGAACCCCACCCCAGCGGGTGACACACGTGCCCGGGTGACCCCCGCCACCTGCGCCTTCGCACAAGCAGGGCAGGGCCCGTCGCACATCGGGTCCCTGACCTCGTAAGGTCGTGTCCGTGTTGGAGGAGATGCGGATACGGTCGCTCGGAGTCATCGACGACGCAGTCGTCGAATTGTCGCCCGGCTTCACCGCCGTGACGGGTGAGACCGGTGCGGGCAAGACGATGGTGGTCACCAGCCTCGGGCTGCTGCTCGGCGGGCGCGCGGACCCCGCCCTCGTACGGATCGGCGCCAAGAACGCCGTCGTCGAGGGCCGGATCGCCGTGCCCGCTGGAGGAACGGCGATCCGGCGGGCCGAGGAGGCGGGAGCCGAACTCGACGACGGCGCGCTGCTGATCAGCCGCACCGTGTCGGCCGAAGGGCGCTCACGGGCGCACATCGGCGGACGCTCGGTACCCGTGGGAGTACTGGCCGAACTCGCCGACGAGCTGGTCGCCGTGCACGGACAGACCGATCAGCAGGGGCTGCTCAAACTGTCCCGGCAGCGGCAGGCACTCGACCGGTACGCCGGGGACGCGGTCGCCGCGCCGCTCGCCAAGTACGCCGGGGCCTACCGCCGGCTGCGGGCGATCACCACCGAGCTGGACGAGATCACCACCCGCGCGCGTGAGCGGGCCCAGGAAGCCGACCTGCTGCGCTTCGGGCTCGACGAGATCGCGGCCGTGGAGCCGCGCTCGGGCGAGGACACGGAGCTGTCGGCGGAGGCCGAGCGGCTCGGACACGCGGAGGCGCTGGCATCGGCCGCCACGGCCGCGCACGCCGCGCTCGCCGGCAATCCCGAGGACCCCGAGGGCATCGACGCGGCGACCCTCGTCGCGGGCGCGCACCGGGCCCTGGAGGCCGTACGGGCGCACGACTCCGCGCTCGCCGGGCTGTCCGGGCGGATCGGCGAGATCAACATCCTGCTGCGCGACGTGGCGGGGGAACTGGCCGGGTACGCCGACGACCTCGACGCCGATCCGCTGCGGCTGGCCGCGGTGGAGGAGCGCCGGGCCGCGCTCACCCAGCTGACCCGGAAGTACGGCGAGGACGTCGACGCCGTACTGGCCTGGGCGGAGCAGGGCGCCGCGCGCCTGCTCGAACTCGACGGCGACGACGAGCGGATCGGCGAACTGACCGCCGAACGGGACGCGCTGCGGGCCGAACTGGGCGGACTGGCCGAGGCGTTGACGGACGCCCGGACGGAGGCGGCGCAGCGGTTCGCCGCGGCCGTGACCGCCGAGCTGGCCTCGCTCGCGATGCCGCACGCGCGCGTCTCGTTCGAGATCCGGCAGACCGACGACCCCGAGGGCGTGGAACTCGACGGGCGTACGGTCGCTTACGGGCCCGCGGGCGTCGACGAGGTCGAGCTGCTGCTCGCGCCGCACCCCGGCGCCCCGCCGAGGCCCATCGCCAAGGGGGCGTCCGGCGGTGAGCTCTCGCGGGTGATGCTCGCGGTGGAAGTGGTGTTCGCGGGGACCGATCCCGTACCGACGTACCTCTTCGACGAGGTCGACGCGGGGGTCGGCGGCAAGGCCGCGGTCGAGATCGGGCGGCGGCTGGCGCGGCTCGCCAGGAGCGCGCAGGTGGTCGTGGTGACGCACCTTCCCCAGGTGGCCGCGTTCGCGGACCGGCAGCTGCTGGTCGAGAAGACGAACGACGGGTCGGTGACCCGGTCCGGGGTGAAGGTGCTGGAGGGGGAGGACCGCATCAGGGAGCTGTCCCGGATGCTGGCGGGTCAGGAGGACTCGCAGACCGCTCGGGCCCACGCGGAGGAGTTGCTGGCCACCGCGCGGGCGGACGCGTAGCCGCCCGGTTCGCGGTCCGTGGCCTTGTCTCGCCGCGCGGCCTGCCGTTCCGCGCGGCCTGCGGAGAGGCGGCCGCGCACCTTGTCGCTCCGCGGCAGTTCCCCGCCCGTCCCTCTCGGCGCTTTGCGCCCCGTCCCGGGCCCGCTTCGCGGGTCCCTGGAGTGGCCTGCATGATCTCCGTGTTCGGTACCGCCGCCGCGACCACCCGCGCCCTTCTCGCCGCCCTGCGGGCCGAGCCCCCGGGTGGTCCCGGCCGCTGGGAGCGGGAGAACCACGCGGGCCGCACCGTCGAGCTGTACGCGGGTCCCGCGGCGGCCGTGGGAGCGGCGCTCGGAGCCGGCCTGGCCCACCCTGGAGCCGGATTCGCGGTGCTGGCCGCCGGCGCGTGCGGCGCGTACGACGACATCGCCGGGGCCGGTGACCCACGTCGCGGGTTCCGGGCGCATCTCGGAGCCCTCCGGGACGGCGAAGTCACCAGTGGCGCCGTCAAGTTGTTCGGGATCTCGGCCGCGGGGCTGGTGGCGGGGGCGCTGCTGAAGGAGCGGCCCCTGGACCGGCTGCTCGCGGGAGTGGTGATCGCCGGGAGCGCGCACTTCGTCAACCTCGTGGATGTGCGTCCCGGGCGTGCCGCCGGCGCGGTGCTGGTGCTGGGGGCGCCCGGACTGCTGCGGGGCGGGCGCGCCGGGCGGCTCGCGGCCGCCGCGACGGGAGCCGCGGCCGCCGTCTTCCCCGACGATCTCGGTGAGCGCGCGATGATCGGTGACACCGGGGCCCACGCGCTCGGCGCCGCGCTGGGTACCGCCGTCGTCGCGGGCAACGGGCGGGCCGGACTTCTCGCCCACGCCGCCGCGCTGGTGGCCGCGACGGTGTGCGGGGAGCGGGTCAGCGCGGCGGCGCGAGCCGGACGGCGACCGCGCCCGACCCGGGTCTCCGCGCCCGCCGGGGCCTCCCGCGCCCCCCAGCGCCTCCGCCCCTCGCCCCCTCGTTCCGGCGGGGGTCACGAGGGCCCGCCGAGCCCCGCCGACCCGGCCTGAGGAGGGGGACCACACACCCGTGTGGGTGACAGGTGTCGTCGCGTCGGCCGGTGTGCCGCGCAGCCCGCTCCGATGGCGGTCCCGGAACACCCGTACGGCCTGGCATCCTTGGCGTAGTACGCGGAGCACGACGTGCGGTACACCCCCTCTGCAGACCTTTCTGTACGTTTCTCCGTGACCGTCCGACGCCGAACCAGGAGCCCCGGCCACGTGAGCCACGTGAGCAGCCACTCACCGCACGGCCAGTCGC
The DNA here is from genome assembly GCF_042887295.1 of Streptomyces sp. NPDC057950. Lineage (NCBI taxonomy): Bacteria > Bacillati > Actinomycetota > Actinomycetes > Kitasatosporales > Streptomycetaceae > Streptomyces > Streptomyces sp. NPDC057950. Next base: position 333,835 of record NZ_JBHVPP010000006.1, on the reverse strand, counting down.
CGCTGCGCACCGTGCAGGTGCTCGGCGGCGGAAGTGCGGGCAGCAGCGCCCATGTGCGGTCGCTGGCCTCGGGCCTCGTCGCCCGTGGCGTGCGGGTCACCGTCTGCGCCCCCGCCGAGGCCGACCGCGCGTACGGATTCACGGGTGTGGGCGCCCAGCACGTCCCGGTGCCCCGCAGCGGTGACCCCGCCTCCGTGGCCGCGCTGCGGATCGCCTGCGCGGACGCCGACCTCGTACACGCGCACGGGCTGCACGCCGCGCTGCGGGCCACGCTCGCGCTCAGCGGGCTGCGCACCCCGCTCGTCGTCACCTGGCACACCCGCTCGCATGCCGAGGGCGCGCGGGCCCATCTGCTGCGTCTGCTGGAACGGCGCGTCGCCAGGGCCGCCTCCGTCGTCCTCGCCACCTCCTCGGACCTGGTGGATCGTGCCCGCCGCCGCGGGGCCCGGGACGCCCGGCTCTCCGCCGTCGCGATCCCGGCGCCGCGCAAGGCCGTCGAGCACGGGGACCCCGACCGGCCGCGCCACAAGGCGCGGGCCGAACTGGGTGCCACCGAACGCCCGTTGCTCATGGCGGTGGGTGCCCTCGACCGGCACCGCGGATACGGCACCCTGCTGGACGCCGCGCGCGCGTGGCGGGACCTCGACCCGGTGCCGCTCCTCGTGATCGCCGGCGAGGGTCCGCTGCGTACCGTCCTCCAGGGGCGTGTCGAGGACGAGGAGCTGCCGGTCCGGCTGCTCGGCCGGCGCGACGACGTCTGCGAGCTGCTGCCCGCCGCCGACCTCGCCCTGCTGCCGAGCGGTTGGGAATCCCGTTCCGTCCTCGCCCAGGAGGCCCTGCGCACGGGCGTGCCGCTGGTGGCGACCGCGGTCGGCGGCATCCCCGAACTGGTCGGTGACGCCGCCGAGCTCGTCCCGTACGCGGACGCGGCGGCGCTCGCCGCGGCCGTGGCGCGCCTTCTCGGCGATCCGGCACGCCGGGAGCTGCTCCGCGCGAGGGGCGTACGGCAGGCCGCGAGCTGGCCGACCGAGGACGAGACGGTGGCTCAAGTGCTCAGCGTCTACGACGAGTTGACCCAGGTCTGGCCCCTCGTCTAGATCATGTCCGGCCCTTCGCGCGGGATCAGGACACATGCCTTCGCGCGCGGAGGGCCAGGCTCAACGCCAGTACCGTCTGCGGGTCGTCCAGGTCCGTACCCAGCAACTCCCCGATCCTGGCGAGGCGGTTGTAGAGGGTCTGCCGGTTGAGATGCAGTTCGCGGGCCGTCTCCGCCTTGCGTCCCGCGTGCGCCAGATACGTCTCCAGGGTGGGCAGCAGCGGAGGCCTGGAGCGGTGGTCGTGGTCGCGGAGGGGACCGATGGCGCGGTCCACGAAGGCCGCCAGGTCCGGGTGGTCGCGCAGGCGCCACAGGAGGAGGTCGATGTCGAGGCGACGGGCGTCGTACCAGGGGCGGTCCGACAGGCCCTGCGCGGCGGTCGCCGTCTCCGCCGCGTGCCGCAGGCCCGCCGAGGCCGCCGCCCAGCCGCCCGCGACGCCGACCACCACCACCGGCGGCAGCGCACCGGGCCGTTGCATCCCCGCGCGCTCCACGCCCGCCCGCAGTGCCAGTGCCACCCGGTCCGCGACCGTCTGGCGCTCGGACTCCGAACGCAGGCCGAGCAGGAGCGGGACACGGCCCTCGACGGGGCGTACGCCGAGCAGGACCGGTACCCCCACCGAGGCGAGTTCCTCCGCGACGGCCCGCGCCAGGACCGCCCAGCCTCCGCCGGGGGACAGACCGTCGGCGAGCCGCATCACGACGGGCAGGAGCGGGCTCCTGCCCGGCTTGAAACCGAGCACCCGGGCCTGGGCGGGAGCGTCCTCCGCCTGGATACGGCCCTCCGCGAGGTCCGTCAGGAAGTCGCCGCGTCCGCGCGCGGCGAGCTCCTCCTCCTGGCGTGCCTGCATCAGGACGACGGCGAGGATGCCGGCGGCCCGCTCCGCCGCGATCCGGTGCACGGGGGTGACCGGGGCGCCGACCGGCAGCAGGACCAGCCGGGCCCGTACCGCGCCGGTGCCGGGGCCGCCGCCGGGCACGTCCACGAGCGTCGTCCCGGCGGGCGGCTGGTCCTTGTGCTGGCCGCGCATGCCCTCCCACACCTGGAGCGGATCGGCGCCCGCGGAGCCGGATCCGGCGGCGTACAGGAGTTGCCCGTCCGCGGTCTCCAGGAAGACCGGGTTGCCGCTGAAGTCGGCCAGGATGCGCAGGACCTGGGGGACACCGCCACCGCCGAGGAGGGCCTCGGTGCAGCGCCGGTGCACCTCCTCGGCCTGCTGGAGCAGCGCGTAGTGGCCGTTGACGATCTCGGTGTGGATCTCCTCCGTGACCGCCACGAAGGGCACTTCCCGGTGGAGCTGGACGAGGGGGAGGCCGGCCGAGCGGGCCGTCTCGACGAGGGCCGCGGGCAGTCGGGTGAAACGCGGGCCCAGTTCGACGACGAGCGCCGCGATGCCGCGTTCGGCCAGCGTCCGGACGAAGGCGCGCTGGTCGGCCGGGCGGGTGCCGAGGCCGTAGCCCGTGGTCAGGAGCAGTTCGCCGCCCTTGAGCAGTGAGGCGATGTTCGGGACCTCGCCCGCGTGCACCCAGCGCACGGTGCGCTGCAGCCGGTCGGCTCCCGCGAGGATCTCCGGCAGTCCGCTGCGCAGTCCGGGCAGCTCCAGCGCCCGCTGCACGGTGATTCCGGCGCCCTGGGTGTCGAAGCTGCTGTCCGTACGGCTGTCCATGCTGCGGACGCTACCCGTGCACCCCGTGCGCGGGCACCTCCGAGGGCCGGTGCCACCGGGTGCTTGCCGGCACGCGGTCCGGGCCGCACCCGTCCGTGCCGGGCCCCTCGCGGGGCGCCCGCGGTGGCCGCTGTCCGGCGGCCGCCGCAGGTCGTGTCGTCGTGCCGGGGCGGGTTGCGGAAGTCCCGCCCGCCCCGCGACGCCCTAGCCGCCGTACGCCCCGCTCGCGGTCAGCCTCAGTGCCGTGTCGATCAGGGGCACGTGGCTGAAGGCCTGCGGGAAGTTGCCCACCTGGCGCTGCAGACGCGGGTCCCACTCCTCGGCCAGCAGGCCCAGGTCGTTGCGGAGCGCCAGCAGCCGCTCGAAGAGCTTGCGGGCCTCGTCGACCCGGCCGATCATCGCCAGGTCGTCCGCCATCCAGAACGAGCAGGCGAGGAAGGCGCCCTCGTCGCCCTCCAGACCGTCCACGCCCGCGTCCTCGCCGGAGGTCGGGTAGCGCAGGATGAAGCCGTCCGAGGTGGACAGCTCGCGCTGGATCGCCTCGATGGTGCCGATCACGCGCTTGTCGTCGGGCGGCAGGAAGCCCATCTGCGGGATGAGGAGCAGCGAGGCGTCCAGCTCCCTGGAGCCGTACGACTGCGTGAACGTGTTGCGCTCCTTGTCGTAGCCCTTCTCGCACACGTCCCGGTGGATGTCGTCGCGCAGTTCGCGCCACTTCTCCAACGGGCCGTCGGCGTCGCCCGACTCGATGAGCTTGATGGTGCGGTCGACGGCGACCCAGGCCATCACCTTGGAGTGCACGAAGTGCCGGCGCGGACCGCGGACCTCCCAGATGCCCTCGTCCGGCTGGTCCCAGTGGTCCTCCAGATAGCGGATCAGCTTCAACTGGAGCAGCGAGGCGTAGTCGTTGCGGGACAGACCGGTCATGTGGGCCAGGTGCAGCGCCTCGGTGACCTCGCCGTACACATCCAGCTGGAGCTGGTGCGCGGCGCCGTTGCCGACCCGTACCGGGCCCGAATTCTCGTACCCCGGAAGCCAGTCGAGTTCCGCCTCGCCCAACTCCCGTTCGCCCGCGATGCCGTACATGATCTGGAGGTTCTCCGGGTCGCCCGCGACCGCGCGCAGCAGCCACTCGCGCCAGGCCCGTGCCTCCTCGCGGTAGCCGGTGCGCAGCAGGGAGGAGAGGGTGATCGCGGCGTCGCGCAGCCAGGTGTAGCGGTAGTCCCAGTTGCGTACGCCGCCGATCTCCTCCGGCAGGGAGGTGGTGGGCGCCGCGACGATGCCGCCCGTGGGCGCGTACGTCAGGGCCTTGAGGGTGATCAGGGAGCGGACCACGGCCTCGCGGTAGGGGCCGTGGTACGTGCACTGGTCGACCCAGTCGCGCCAGAACTCCTCGGTGGCCTCCAGGGCCTGCTCGGGCTCGGGCAGCGCCGGGGGCCGCTTGTGCGAGGGCTCCCACGAGATGGTGAACGCGATCCGGTCACCCGGCGCCACCGTGAAGTCGGCGTACGTGGTCAACGCCTTGCCGTAGGTCTCGCAGGGGGTGTCGAACCACACCGAGTCCGGTCCGGCCACGGCGACCGTGCGCCCCTCGTGCTTGTGCACCCAGGGCACCACCCGCCCGTAGCTGAACCGCATCCGCAGCGCGGAGCGCATCGGGACGCGGCCCGTGACGCCTTCCACGATGCGGATGAGCTGCGGCGCGCCGTCACGGGGCGGCATGAAATCGGTCACCCGGACCGTGCCGCGGGGGGTGTCCCACTCGGATTCGAGGATCAGCGAGTCGCCGCGGTACGAGCGGCGTGCCGCCGTCGGCGGTTCGGCGTCGGCCGCGTGGGCCGGGCCGAGCCGCCAGAATCCGTGTTCCTCCGTGCCGAGCAGTCCCGCGAAGATGGCATGGGAGTCGAAGCGGGGCAGGCACAGCCAGTCCACCGTGCCGTCCCGGCAGACCAGCGCTGCGGTCTGCATGTCTCCGATGAGTGCGTAGTCCTCGATGCGCCCGGCCACGTGCATCTCCAGTCGAACGGCCACGTCGCCCCCCGCGAGGGGCGGTCGCTCTGCGGTCAAGGGAACGTTCAAAACGTTAGAAGGTTGAATGTAAGAACGTTGGTGAAGCGTCGCTGCGGAACGTCAATTATTGGTCCGATTGTCGTTGCGAAACGAACTGACGAGCCCTCGTTGTTCCGGGGTACGGGCGGGGATGGTGCCGTGTGTCGGCCGGGCTCGGCAGCGAGTGTCCGAGCAGGATACGACGCACGTGGAAGATCCGCGTGCCGCTCCCGGTATCCCGGGTGGGCCGATCGAGTGAGTGGCGTGCGGGGTTCGTGTCGACGTGTGTGCGGAGCGTGGCCGGAAGCGGCCTCGCCGGGTCGCTGATACCCTGGTAGCCCGTGGACCGGTGGGCAAGAAACCCCCGAACCGCAGCGACGGCACCTCCGAAGAATTCTCGGACACCACGCCGGTACGCACCCCAGACCGCGACCACGGGAGCCCCCTCTTGGCCATGCCGCCCGCCGCTTTCCGAAGCAGCACCGCCACGACGACCAAGCACATCTTCGTCACCGGGGGTGTCGCCTCCTCCCTCGGCAAGGGTCTGACCGCCTCCAGCCTGGGCGCGCTGCTCAAGGCGCGCGGGCTGCGGGTCACCATGCAGAAGCTCGACCCGTATCTGAACGTCGACCCCGGCACCATGAACCCGTTCCAGCACGGTGAGGTGTTCGTCACCAACGACGGCGCCGAGACCGACCTGGACATCGGACACTACGAGCGCTTCCTCGACGTCGACTTGGACGGCTCCGCCAATGTCACTACAGGACAGGTGTACTCGACGGTCATCGCCAAGGAGCGGCGCGGCGAGTACCTGGGTGACACGGTGCAGGTCATCCCGCACATCACCAACGAGATCAAGCACCGCATCCGCCGTATGGCCACGGACGACGTGGACGTCGTGATCACCGAGGTCGGCGGCACGGTCGGCGACATCGAGTCGCTGCCGTTCCTGGAGACCGTCCGCCAGGTCCGTCACGAGGTCGGCCGCGACAACGTGTTCGTCGTGCACATCTCGCTCCTCCCGTACATCGGCCCGTCCGGCGAGCTGAAGACGAAGCCGACCCAGCACTCGGTCGCGGCGCTGCGCAACATCGGTATCCAGCCGGACGCGATCGTGCTGCGCGCCGACCGCGAGGTGCCGACCGCCATCAAGCGCAAGATCTCGCTGATGTGCGACGTGGACGAGGCGGCCGTGGTCGCGGCCATCGACGCCAAGTCGATCTACGACATCCCGAAGGTCCTGCACACCGAGGGCCTGGACGCGTACGTCGTCCGCAAGCTGGACCTGCCCTTCCGTGACGTGGACTGGACGACCTGGGACGACCTGCTCGACCGCGTGCACAACCCCGAGCACGAGATCAACATGGCGCTGGTCGGCAAGTACATCGACCTGCCCGACGCCTACCTCTCGGTCACCGAGGCCCTTCGCGCGGGCGGCTTCGCGAACAAGGCCCGCGTGAAGATCAAGTGGGTCGCCTCGGACGACTGCAAGACGCCGGCGGGCGCCGCGAAGCAGCTCGGTGACGTCGACGCGATCTGCATCCCCGGCGGCTTCGGCGACCGCGGTGTGTCGGGCAAGGTCGGAGCGATCCAGTACGCCCGCGAGAACAGGATCCCGCTGCTCGGCCTCTGCCTCGGCCTGCAGTGCATCGTGATCGAGGCCGCGCGCAACCTGGCCGGCATCCCGGACGCCAACTCCACCGAGTTCGACTCCGCCACCGCCCACCCGGTCATCTCCACCATGGCCGAGCAGCTCGACATCGTGGCCGGCGAGGGCGACATGGGCGGGACGATGCGCCTGGGCATGTACCCGGCCAAGCTCGCCGAGGGCTCGATCGCGCGCGAGGTGTACGACGACAAGGAGTACGTCGAGGAGCGCCACCGGCACCGCTACGAGGTGAACAACGCCTACCGCGGCGAGCTGGAGCAGAAGGCCGGTCTGCAGTTCTCCGGCACCTCCCCGGACGGCAAGCTCGTGGAGTACGTCGAGTACCCCCGTGAGGTGCACCCCTACCTGGTCGCGACCCAGGCGCACCCCGAGCTGCGCTCCCGTCCGACCCGCCCGCACCCGCTCTTCGCCGGGCTGGTGAAGGCCGCGGTGCAGCGCAAGACGGGCAAGTAGCACCAGGGTTGTACGGTGGCCGGGGTGTGTGCCTCGCGGGGCGCACACCCCGGTTTCGGTCGTTCTCGGCACCGGGACCGGTTTCTTTTGCACGTGTGGGAGGACAGGGCATGACGATCAAGGACACCGCCGAGGAGTGGGAGGTCAGGGCGACCGCGACCCCCTTCGTCGGCAACAAGACCTCCGTCCGTACCGACGACGTGGTCATGCCCGACGGATCGGTCGCCCGGCGCGACTACCAGGTCCATCCCGGCTCCGTGGCCGTCGTCGCCCTCGACGACCAGGACCGGGTGGTGGTGCTGCGCCAGTACCGGCACCCCGTGCGTCAGAAGCTCTGGGAGATCCCGGCCGGCCTGCTCGACGTCCCCGGCGAGAACCCGCTGCACGCCGCCCAGCGCGAGCTGTACGAGGAGGCGCACGTCAAGGCCGAGAACTGGCGGGTGCTCACCGACGTCTACACCACACCCGGCGGCAGTTCCGAGGCCGTACGCGTCTTCCTCGCGCGTGACCTCTCCGAGGCGGAGGGGGAGCGCTTCGAGGTGGAGGACGAGGAGGCCGACATGGAGCTGGCACGGGTCCCCCTCGACGAGCTCGTCCGGGGGGTCCTCGGCGGCGACCTGCACAACGACTGCCTCGTGGTCGGCGTGCTCTCCCTGCTCGCCGCGCGCGCCGGGGACGGACTCGACGCGCTGCGTCCGGCCGAGGCGCCCTGGCCGGCGCGCCCCTTCGAGGCCTGACGGACCCGCTGCGGCGCCCTGCACGCCCCTCCCGGGGCTCCTCGGCGCCCTGCGGGGTCCCGCGGTGCCCCACAGCACGCCCATCCGGTCCTACGATCGGCTGATCCGATCGAGGGATGTCCCCGCCATGCTCCGCACGGTTCGTCGCAGAGCGTGAACTAGGCTCTGGAAACGCCCGAACCGGAGTCCCGGCGGGCTTGCGCGTGCAGTGGGACGGGAGTGTGGCCCGTGACAGATCAGGCGGTGGACACGGACGGTGCGAAAGCGCCGTCGGCAGGGCGGCGTCCGGCTGCCGGGTCCGCTCCTACCAAGGGTCAGTTCCTCGGCCGTACAAGAGAGTTGAAGGAACTACGGGCCGACATCGAACGGGCCGGACTGGACACCCTGGCGGGCCGCAAAGCCCCCCGCGCGCGGGTGCTGCTCATCGCCGGCAAGCCCGGCTCGGGCCGCACCGCGCTCGCCGAGGAACTCGTCCGGCAGGTCGCCCACAGTTACCCGGACGGGGTGCTGCGCGCCCGGCTGGCCGAACCCGACGGCACCCCCGTGCCCACCGAGCGCACCGCGCGGGAACTCCTCACGGCCCTGGAACTGCCCGCGCCGCCCGGAGCCGGCGCCGAGGACCTGAGCGCGGCGGTGCGCGACGCCCTCGCCACCCGGCGCGCCCTGCTCCTGCTCGACGACGCGGCGGACGCCGAGCAGGTCGACGTCCTGCTGCCCGACACCCCCGAGTGCCTGGTGGTCGCCGTCTCCGGAGGGCCGCTGACCGGCATCGCGGACGTCCGCCCCTGCACCCTGGGCGGCCTCGACACCAAGTCCGCGCTGGAACTCCTGGAGCGGTTCGCGGGCTCGGTCCGCATCACCGTCGACCCGCTCGCCGCCGAGGGCCTGGTCGAGGAGTGCGCGGGCCAGCCCGGCGCCCTGGTACTGGCGGGCGGCTGGCTCGCGGCACGCCCCACCTCGGCCGTCGCCGACCTCGCCAAGCAGTTGCGCGCGGACGGCGAGGAGGGCTCGGCGTCCGCCCGGATCTTCCGGCTCGCGTACACCGGGCTGCCCGCGGCCGCCGCGCGGACCCTGCGACTGCTCTCCCTCGCGCCGGCCGGGCTCGTGGACCCGCACACCGCGTCCGCGCTCGCCGGCTGCTCGGTCGGCGCCGCCCACGGCGCGCTGGACGACTTCGCCGCCCTCGGGCTCCTGCGGCCGGTCGAGTCGCCGCTGCCGCAGTACGAGGTCCCCGGCTTCCTGATGCCACTGCTGCGCACCCTCACCGAGAGCGAGGACCGCCCGGCCGAGCTGCAGCTGGCCCGCGCCCGGATGCTGGAGCGGACCGTGCGGCTGCTGGTGTCCTGCCGCGCGATCACCGAGACCGACAGCTCGCCGGCGCGCGAGAAGCTCGCCGGGATGCCCCGCGCGCTGCGCTTCCCGAACCCCAGGGCGGCCGAGGACTGGCTGCGGATCCGGCAGCCCGCGCTGCTGGCCGCCGCCCGGCTCGCGGTCGCCGACGGCGAGCTGGACACCCTGGCCCGCCGCCTGATGGCCGCCCTGGTGCGGGCGCTGGTCGTCCACTTCGGCACCCGGGCCGCGGCACCCGAGCTCTACGGCATCCACCGGCTCGTCCTCGACGTCGCGGAGCGCCGCAGGCTGCCGAGGGAGCGGGCCGCGGCCCTGCTGAACCTGGCCGACCTGGACGAACGCACCGGCCGCACCGCGGCGGCCCTGGCCCGCTACCGGGCCGCGCTGGACGCGGCGCGCGAGGCGAACGACCCGTACGCGATCGGCCGGGCGATGGAATCCGTAGGGGGCGCCCACCTGGAGCTCGGGGACTTCGACCGGGCCACCGACTGGTACGGCCGGGCACTGGCCCAGCGCCTGGCCCGTGACGAGCGGCTGGACGCCGCCCGGCTCTACGGCCGGATCGCCACCGCGCACACCTACGCGGGCCGCTACGGCGAGGCACTGCGCAACTGGCGCGCCGCCGTCACCGGGCATCGCAGGAACGGTGATGTGGCGTCCCAGGCACGGGCGTTGAGCGAGCTGGCGCGGGTGCAGGAGTACGCGGGACGGCCGGAGGAGTCGCTGCGCACCTGCCAGGACGCCGTCGAGTGGGCCCGCCGCGCCGAGGACCTGCGGCTGCAGGCCGCGCTGCAGCTCAGGCTGGCCGACACCCTGGACCGGCTCGGCGACCCCGCCGCGGCCCAGCTGCACCGCGGGGCGGCCGAGCGCATGCTGGGTGATGAGCTCCCGGAGAGCTCGATGGCCATGGAACAGGACGCTAACGCCTGCGAAATCCGCAGTACATCCGCAGAAGATTGATGCATTGAAAGGCTAGACAGAGAGAATCCCTTCATTAAACTGGCTCCGCTGCGTTCTTTCGTGGTGTCTCCCGGCGCGCCCGTGCATCCGGGTATGACATGCATTGCCCCGGCTTGCGTCGCCCCGGCCGTGCATAGCCCCAGAACCCTCTGAGTCAAGGACCGTGATCGACGTGAAGGTCGGTATCCCCCGCGAGGTCAAGAACAACGAGTTCCGGGTGGCCATCACCCCCGCCGGCGTCCACGAGCTGGTGCGCCACGGCCACCAGGTCTTCGTCGAGCAGAACGCCGGTGTCGGCTCCTCGATCACGGACGACGAGTACGTCTCCGCCGGTGCGCAGATCCTCCCCACCGCCGACCAGGTGTGGGCCACCGCCGACCTGCTGCTGAAGGTCAAGGAGCCCATCGCGGAGGAGTACCACCGCCTCCGCAAGGACCAGACGCTCTTCACGTACCTCCACCTGGCCGCCTCCAAGGAGTGCACGGACGCGCTCCTGGAGTCCGGCACCACGGCCATCGCGTACGAGACGGTCGAGCTGCCCAACCGCGCGCTGCCCCTGCTGGCCCCGATGTCCGAGGTCGCGGGCCGGCTCGCCCCGCAGGTCGGCGCCTACCAGCTGATGCGCGCCAACGGTGGCCGCGGGGTGCTGCCGGGCGGCGTTCCCGGCGTGCTGCCCGCCAAGGCCGTCGTCATCGGCGGCGGTGTCTCCGGCTGGAACGCCGCGCAGATCGCCATCGGCATGGGCTTCCAGGTGACCCTGCTCGACCGCGACATCAACAAGCTCAAGGAGGCGGACAAGATCTTCGGCACGAAGATCCAGACCGTCGTCTCCAACGCCTTCGAGCTGGAGAAGGCCTGCCTCGAGGCCGACCTCGTCATCGGCGCCGTCCTCATCCCGGGAGCCAAGGCCCCGAAGCTGGTCACCAACGAACTCGTGTCGCGGATGAAGCCGGGAAGTGTCCTTGTCGACATCGCGATCGACCAGGGCGGCTGCTTCGAGGACTCGCGTCCGACCACGCACGCCGAGCCGACCTTCCCGGTCCACAACTCGGTCTTCTACTGCGTCGCCAACATGCCCGGCGCCGTGCCGAACACCTCCACCTACGCGCTGACCAACGCGACGCTGCCGTACATCGTGGAGCTCGCGAACCGCGGCTGGGCCGAGGCGCTGCGCCGCGACCACGCACTCGCCAGGGGCCTCAACACGCATGAGGGCAAGGTCGTTTACCGCGAGGTCGCCGAGGCGCACGGCCTGGAGCACGTGACCCTGGAGTCCCTGCTCGACTGACCCCCGTCCGGCCGGGCCGCCACCGCGCGGCCGCGGACCGGCCGACGAGCAAAAGGCGATACGTCAACACAGGTCGTCAACGTCCCGCATCCGGCCGGACCTTGCCCAGCAAGGTCCGGCCGGATGTGTGTCGGGTCACTTTGCGACACTCGTTCAACTCGCCACGAACGTAACTCTTCGACCGATTCGCACACCGGTGAAACCTGCTGTGCGACGGCCTTACGCCCTTGACAGAGGGGTGTTCGGTTGCCGACACATCGGGTCGGGTCCGGCGGATTGTGTTGCTGCGGAGCGGTGACACGCCATAGAGTCGCCAACCGTCGGCATGGTGCCACGCTGACCTATCGAGAAGTTTCCTGGTCACCAAGGAGGTAAGACGACTTGTGAATGAGTCGACATTTACTCCCGGGGGTGGTCAACCAGGAATGCCGGCGCGGGGCCAGGGCCCCACGGGGCTCGAGGCTGTCGGCTCCGTCGCTGTCCGAACCTTCGCAGCCCATCAGAGTCCCCGGATGACTCAGACAGCACACCCGAGCATGGATGGCCATCACGTGAACGCCATGGCCGGCAACGGAAGTGGCGAGAACCGCACCCACTTCGCCGACTACGACGAACTGCCCGAGGGGCACTTCTACGACCCCGATGCCGAGTACGAGCCCGATCCGGAGTACGCGGCCACGCTCGCGCCCGACGCGGCCCGCCAGCGCCGTGAGCGCGTGGGCCCGACCGGACGCCCGCTGCCGTACTTCCCGATCCCGGGCCCGCTGACCGACCACGGCCCCGCGAAGATCATCGCGATGTGCAACCAGAAGGGCGGGGTCGGCAAGACGACGTCGACCATCAACCTGGGTGCCGCGCTCGCGGAGTACGGACGCCGGGTCCTGCTCGTCGACTTCGACCCGCAGGGCGCGCTCTCGGTCGGTCTCGGCGTCAACCCGATGGAGCTCGACCTCACCGTCTACAACCTGCTCATGGAGCGGGGCATGGCGGCCGACGAGGTGCTCCTGAAGACGGCGGTCCCGAACATGGACCTGCTGCCCAGCAACATCGACCTGTCCGCCGCCGAGGTGCAGCTCGTCTCCGAGGTCGCGCGCGAGTCCACGCTGCAGCGCGCCCTGAAGCCGCTGATGGCCGACTACGACTACATCGTGATCGACTGTCAGCCCTCGCTCGGCCTGCTCACCGTCAACGCCCTCACGGCGGCGCACAAGGTGATCGTGCCGCTCGAGTGCGAGTTCTTCGCGCTGCGTGGTGTCGCGCTGCTCACCGAGACCATCGAGAAGGTCCAGGAGCGGCTCAACCCCGAGCTGGAGCTCGACGGCATCCTCGCGACCATGTACGACTCCCGCACGGTGCACAGCCGTGAGGTGCTCGCCCGGGTGGTCGAGGCCTTCGACGATCACGTCTACCACACGGTGATCGGCCGGACCGTCCGCTTCCCGGAGACCACCGTCGCCGGTGAGCCGATCACCACGTACGCCTCCAACTCCGTCGGTGCCGCCGCCTATCGCCAGCTCGCCAGGGAGGTGCTCGCCCGGTGTCCCGCCGAGTGAGTCTGCCGGGGGCCGACGAACTGTTCCGCACCACCGGGGGCATGGCACTCCAGTCCTCCACTCCCACTCGCCGGACCAACGGTGAGGCCCGGGTGCCGGCTCCGGCCGGCGAGAGCGATCCGGCCGCCGCGGCGGAGGACGCGCCGCATTCGGTGCCCGTGCAGGGCGGCGACGGCGAGGGCGACGAACACGTCGCGGCCGACTCCGACGCCGACACGGGGGAGTCACGCAGCCGGGGTACGGCTCCGGAGCGCTCGGCGCGGCGCCAGGCGACGCAGGAAGGTTCTGGCAGCGGTTCCGCCGCCGCCCAGCAGCAGTCCCGCAAGCGTCAGCGCGCCGCCAACCGGCGGCCCAGCGGGCGGGAGCGGCACGACGAGAAGATCACGGTGTACGTGTCCGCCGAGGAGCTCATGGACCTCGAACACGCCCGTCTGGTGCTGCGCGGGGAGCACGGGCTCGCGGTCGACCGCGGGCGGATCGTCCGAGAGGCGGTCGCGGTCGTGCTCGCCGATCTCGAATCCCGTGGGGACGCGAGCATTCTCGTACGACGGCTCCGCGGGCGGTAGCGGTAGCCTGCGACGGCTATGACCTCGAACGACGCCCCCGTCCCCGCCCCCGTCCCCGCCGCCGGCTCCGCCGGTCGCCGACGTGCGCTCGGCCGAGGACCGGGGGCCGGTCCGGCTCCCGCCGCACCGCCCACCGCACCGCCCACCGCACCGCCCGCCGGGGAACCGGCCGGCGAATCCGCGGAGGAGTCCGCCGAGCCGGGCATTCCCGTGGAGCCCGAGCCGCCGACCGGCCCGACGCGGCATCCCGGCCCCGGACCCTCTCCCGCTTCGGAGTCCCCTCCCGCTCCAGACGGCCCGGAAGCCGGAGCCGGATCCGAGATGTCGGTCACACCTGGGGCATCCGCCGGACTCGGAGCCCCCGCCGGGACCGGGTCGCCCGCCGGTGAGGAAGCCGGGACCGCCGCCGAACCGGGCATTCTCGCCGAACCGGGCATTCTTGCCGAAGCCGAAGCCGAAGCCGAAGCCGAAGCCGAAGCCGAAGCCGAAGCCGAAGCCGAAGCCGGTGACGGGATCTTCAAGGTGCGGCTGGCCAACTTCGAGGGCCCCTTCGACCTGCTGCTCCAGTTGATCTCGAAGCACAAGATGGACGTCACGGAAGTGGCGCTGTCACGGGTGACCGACGAGTTCATGGCGCACATCAGGGCCATGGGACCGGACTGGGACCTCGACCAGACGACCGAGTTCCTGGTCGTCGCGGCGACCCTGCTCGATCTCAAGGCCGCGCGGCTGCTGCCCGCCGCCGAGGTCGAGGACGAGGCCGACCTTGCCCTGCTGGAGGCCCGGGACCTCCTCTTCGCCCGGCTGCTGCAGTACCGCGCGTACAAACGGATCGCGGACATCTTCAACGCCCGCCTCGACGAGGAGGCCCGCCGCTACCCCCGTACCGTCGGTCTCGAACCCCACCACGCCGAACTGCTGCCCGAGGTGGTCATCAGCATCGGGGCGGAGGGATTCGCCCGGCTCGCGGTGAAGGCGATGCAGCCCAGGCCCAAGCCGCAGGTGTACATCGACCACATCCATGCCCCGCTGGTGAGCGTGCGGGAACAGGCGGAGATCGTGGTGGCGCTGCTGCGCGAACACGGGGAAGCCAGCTTCCGCGACCTGGTCGCGGACACCGCCGACACCCTCACCGTCGTGGCCCGTTTCCTGGCCCTGCTGGAGCTCTACCGGGAGAAGGCGGTCGCCCTCGACCAGGAGGAGGCGCTGGGGGACCTGCTGGTGCGCTGGACGGGCGGGGACAGTGCCGAGGAGCCCAGGGTGACGGACGAATTCGACCGGCCGCCCGAGACAGCGAAGGAAGACGCCAGTAAGGAGAAGGCGTGAGCGAGCAGACCAGCGGGATCCCGGCGGGCCAGGGCACCGTCGCCGACCTCGATCTCCGGCCCGCATTGGAGGCCGTCCTCATGGTCGTGGACGAACCCGCGACCGAGGAGCACCTCGCGAAGATCCTCGAGCGGCCGAAACGGCAGGTCAGGGACGCGCTGCGGGAGCTGGCCGACGAGTACACCGTCCAGGGGCGTGGTTTCGAGCTGCGGCTCATCGCCGGCGGCTGGCGCTTCTACTCCCGGCCCGCGTACGCGGCGGCCGTGGAACGCTTCGTCCTGGACGGCCAGCAGGCCCGTCTGACCCAGGCCGCGCTGGAGACCCTGGCGGTCGTCGCGTACCGCCAGCCGGTCAGCCGTTCCAGGGTCTCGGCGGTCCGCGGAGTGAACTGTGACGGGGTGATGCGCACCCTCCTGCAGCGCGGTCTGGTCGACGAGGCGGGCACGGAACCCGAAACAGGTGCGATCCTGTACACGACGACGAACTACTTCCTGGAGCGAATGGGCCTGCGCGGTCTGGACGAGCTCCCGGAGCTCGCGCCCTTCCTCCCCGAGGCGGACGCGATCGAGGCCGAGACGCTGGAAGGGGTCCCGTCGTTCCATCCGGATGCACCGGACGCAGATGCAGACGACACGACGACGACGGAACTTTGATGCGAAGCAGTGGCAGTGGCAGGAACAGCGGACGCGGCAACCCCCGGGGGACGGGCGGGGGCGGCTCCCAGCCGAGGAGCGGCGGGGGCGGTCCCCAGCCCCGGAGCGGCGGAGGCGGCTCCCAGCCCCGGAGTGGCGGGGGCGGTTCCCAGTCCCGGAGCGGCGGAGGCGGCTCCCAGCCCCGGAGCGGCGGAGGGAGCGGCGACGACAGGCCGAAGCGCGCCGGCAAGCCCCGTCCCGAGGAGCGCCGCTACGACGTAGGCCCCGGCGCCACCCACGAGGGGCCCAAGTCGGGGCGCGGCAACGCGGCCCGCGGCGGCGCCAAGGGCGGCCCCAAGCAGGGCCAGCAGCGCGGCGGCCGTACGGAGCCCGCGCGCTCCCGTGAGTACGAGACGCGGGCCGAGGAGCGCAACCGGGACCGGTACGCGGGCAAGCCCGAGGTCAAGCTGCCCAAGACCTTCCCGGGCGCCGAGCAGGAGGGCGAGCGTCTGCAGAAGGTGCTCGCGCGCGCCGGCTACGGCTCCCGTCGTGCCTGTGAGGAGCTCGTCGAGCAGGCCAGGGTCGAGGTCAACGGCCAGATCGTCACCGAGCAGGGGCTGCGCGTCGACCCCGAGAAGGACGAGATCCGGGTCGACGGTCTGACCGTCGCCACGCAGTCGTACCAGTTCTTCTCGCTGAACAAGCCCGCCGGTGTCGTCTCCACCATGGAGGACACCGAGGGCCGGCAGTGCCTCGGGGACTACGTGACGAACCGCGAGACGCGGCTCTTCCACGTCGGGCGGCTCGACACCGAGACCGAGGGCGTCATCCTGCTCACCAACCACGGCGAGCTGGCGCACCGGCTGACCCACCCGAAGTACGGCGTGAAGAAGGTCTACCTCGCGCACATCGTCGGCCCGATCCCGCGTGACCTGGGCAAGCGGCTCAAGGACGGCATCCAGCTGGAGGACGGGTACGCGAAGGCGGACCACTTCCGCGTCGTCGAGCAGACCGGCAAGAACTACCTGGTCGAGGTGACCCTGCACGAGGGCCGCAAGCACATCGTGCGCCGCATGCTCGCCGAGGCCGGCTTCCCGGTGGACAAGCTCGTCCGTGTCGCCTTCGGCCCGATCACCCTCGGCGACCAGAAGTCGGGCTGGCTGCGCCGCCTGTCCAACACCGAGGTCGGCATGCTCATGAACGAGGTCGACCTCTAGAGCGTCCGTCGTTCGCGACACCCGCAGGTTCGCGACACCCCTCGTTCGCGATCTCCGTCGTTTCGGCCGGTCCCGGGAGTGCCCCGGGGCCGGCCGACGCGTTTCCGTGGCCGGGCAGCGGTCCGGCGACCGCGCGGCGCGGCCGTGGTCGCCCTCACGGCTCCGGGGAGGCGCGCGGTCACCCATTTCCCCGGCCTCCGGCTCCACGGCCGTCAGCGGGCCCCCAGGAGCCGCCACGGCGACGTCGTGGATGCGTGCCGTCGTGGCTCCGGCTCGGAACGGGGCGGGGTTCCGGCGTCCGGAGGCTTGTGGCCGCCCCGTCGCGCTCTTTATAGTCTCAGTGACTATTACTCGCGGCCGCGACGACGACCTCGCGCGGTGATGCCCGCTCCGGGTGATCCCTCGATCGGGGCGGCCGTGAGCCGTGCGGACGTGGAGGCGGAGCCGGGTGGGTGTGCGCGTGCGGCGGGGCCGCTCGTCCGGCGGCAGTGTGCCCGCGGGCTACGACAAGTACGCGTTCGAACCCTTCGCCGTGACCGTGGACCTGGCCGTCCTGACGATCCGCGCCGACGTGCTGGAGGTGCTGCTCGTCGAGCGGGGGCAGGAGCCGTACGCGGGCCACTGGGCGCTGCCCGGCGGGTTCGTGCTGCCGGCCGAGTCCGCGGAGACGGCCGCCCGGCGTGAACTCGCCGAGGAGACGGGCCTGTCGGACGTCTCGCGCCTGCACCTGGAGCAGTTGCGGACCTACAGCGACCCCGAACGCGACCCGAGGATGCGGGTCGTCTCCGTCGCGTTCGCCGCGATGCTCCCCGACCCTCCCGAGCCGCACGGCGGCGGTGACGCGGCGCAGGCCCGGTGGCAGCCGTACCGGACACCCGGTCCGCTCGCCTTCGACCACGACCGCATCCTCGCCGACGCCCACGAACGCGTCGGCGCCAAGCTCGAGTACACCTGTCTCGCCACCTCCTTCTGCCCGCCCGAGTTCACCCTCGGCGAGCTGCAGCGGGTCTACGAGACGGTGTGGGGCACCGCGCTCGACCGGCCCAACTTCCGGCGCAAGGTCCTCGCCACGCCGGGCTTCGTCGAACCGGTTCCCGGGGCCGCTCGCCTCACCGGAGGCCGCGGCAAACCCGCCGCGCTCTACCGCGCGGGCGGCGCCACCGCCCTGTACCCGCCCCTGCTGCGTCCCCCTTCGGAAGGACGGCCCTGATGACCACCACCCCGACGCTCGCAAGGCACGCCGCCACCGGGTCCCTGCTGGGCCTCGCCCTCGGCGACGCGCTGGGATTCCCGACCGAGTTCAACGACATACCGGCGATCCTCGCCAAGTGCGGCCCGTGGCGGGAGATGGCACTGCCCAGGCCCGCGATCGTCACCGACGACACGCAGATGACACTGGCGCTGGGGCGGGGCCTGCGCACGGCCATGGACCGCGGTCTGCTGGGACCGCTGCGGATGGAGCGGCCGGTGCGCGAGGAGTTCGTGGACTGGTACCTGTCGCCGGACAACAACCGCGCGCCCGGCCGCACCTGCCTGGTCGCCTGCAACCTCCTGAAGGACGAGAGCCGCCCCTGGCAGGACGCCAGCCAGATCGGCTCCAAGGGGTGCGGCGCCAACATGCGGGTGGCACCGGTGGGCCTCGTACAGGGACTGAGTGACGAACAGCGGGCGGGCGCGGCGCAGTTGCAGGCGGCGCTCACCCACGGACATCCCACCGCGCTCGCCGCCTCCGACCTCACCGCCCACGCCGTCCGGCTCCTCGTCCAGGGCGCCGAGCCGGCGGAACTGGTCGGGCTGCTGCGCGCGTACGCCGAGGAGAACCGCGGCCAGTACCACTCCCGTTGGCTCGGCGACCTGTGGACCCGCAGCCAGGACCCCACGCCGGAGCACTTCATCCGGCGTGGCTGGGACGAGTGCCTGGGGGCGCTGGACCGGCTCAGGGACGCCCTGCGCGCGCCCTCTCCCGAGACCGACCCCTGCCTCGCCACCGGAGCGGGCTGGATCGCCGAGGAGGCGCTCACCACCGGCCTGCTCTGCTTCCTGCTCTTCGTCGACGAGCCCGTCACCGCGCTGCGCCGGGCGGCCTGCACCTCCGGCGACTCCGACTCCATCGCCTGCCTGACGGGCGCGTTCGCGGGTGCCCACCACGGCTCGGACGTCTGGCCGACCGAGTGGGCCGACCGCATCGAATACCAGAGCGACCTCATGTCGCTGGGGGCGCTCTGGGATGCTTGACCGATGATCGACGACGTCCTGGACATCGACCTCTCGGGGGTGGTGGCCGAGCAGCCCGACCCGGTGCTGTTCGCCACCATCTCCGGGGCACATCTGTACGGTTTTCCCTCGCGCGACTCCGACGTCGACCTGCGGGGCGTTCACCTGCTGCCGGCGGCCGAACTGGTCGGACTGCGCGAACCGGAGGAGACCCGGTCGAGGATGTGGGACCGGGACGGCGTCGAGATGGACCTCGTCACCCACGACCTGCGCAAGTTCGTACGCCTGATGCTGCGGCGCAACGGCTACGTGCTGGAGCAGCTGCTCTCACCCCTGGTCGTGCACACCGGTGAGGCCCACCGCGAGCTGGTCTCGCTCGCGCCGGGGACTCTCACCCGTCATCACGCCCACCACTACCGGGGGTTCGCCACGACACAGTGGCGGCTCTTCGGGAAGACCGGTGAACTCAAGCCGCTGCTCTACACGTTCCGGGTGCTGCTCACCGGCATCCACCTGATGCGCAGCGGCGAGGTGCAGGCCGATCTGCGCGCGCTCGTCGAGGAGGCGGGCGCCCCCTCGTACCTGCCGGATCTGATGGCGGCGAAGACGGAGCGGGAGCACGGGGCCGCGGACGTCGACCACGCGCGGGTGGCGGACGACGTGGCGCGGCTGCACGCCCTGCTGGACGCGGCCCAGCAGGCCTCAGCGCTGCCGGACGCCCCGTCCGTGCACGACGCCCTGCACGCGTTCGTCGTCCGGGTGCGTCTGGCGGACGCCGGGGTCGGCACGACGGGCTGAGGCGCGGCGCACACCGACCAGGAAGTCCTCGACGCGGGCGTGGTCCGGCTCCGCCGGCAGGGGACTGCGCGCGTCGGCCTCGTCCGCCTCCCCGGCCAGGCGGCCCATCCACGCCTCCACCCGGCTCCACGGGACCTCGCCCCGCTTGACGGCGAGCAGCGGTTCGCGCTGCTCGCCGACGTCGACGGTCAGGGTGCCGGTGCGCAGCAGGTCGCGGGAGGACATGAGGAGGCGGAGCAGGTGCATCGCGTGCTTCCAGCGCGGGGCGCCGTACCGGCGGACGTCGGCCTCCAGCTTCTTGCGCTGGCCCTGCGCGTAGCGGGCGAACGTCTCGTGGACCCGGCGGGAGAGGAATGCCTCGCGCAGGGCGAGCAGCGCGCGGCCCGTGTCGTCGGCGTACTCGACGAGGGGGGAGTGGAGGCACTCCAGGATGTTCGGATTGGCGCGCAGCGCGAGGACGCAGAACCGCTCCAGCTCCCAGCTGAACTGCTCCTCGGCCGGGCCCTCGACGTGTGTCGGCGGCTTCTCGAAGCGCCAGAACAGCGGGGCCGGGGCGAGGAACACGCCCCGGCGGTCCGTGTCGCTGTCGTCGGTGGCCAGGCCGAAGGCGCGCGACCCCATCACGCAGGAGTAGATCGTGTGGTCGCGCACCAGGGCCTCGTATCGCATGTCCGGGAGCCTACGGGGTGGTTCAGGCCAGGCGAATCGAGTTTCCCTCCACGGTGATCCGCTCGGCGGGCAGGGGCCTCGGGGCGGGGCCCGCCACCACCGAGGCGTCGGTGATGCGGTACTTGCTGCCGTGGCAGGGGCAGTCGATCGTGCCGTCGGCGACGGTGCTCACGGTGCAGCCCTGATGGGTGCAGACCGCCGAGAAGGCCTTGAACTCGTCCTTCACGGGCTGGGTGACCACGATCTTGCGGTCCTTGAAGATCTTGCCCCCGCCGACCGGGATGTCGCTCGTGGTGGCGAGTTCGGTGCCGCCGGCCGCGCCGGACGCGGGCGCCGAGGCGGGCGGTGAAGCGGACACCTGCGAACTGCCGCCGCTGTCGCCGTACTTGCTGCACCCCACGAGCAGGGCGGCGGCCGCGCCCGTGCCGAGAACGGTGCGCCGCGCCGGGGGGTTGGTCATGTCGTCACTCCGAAGGTACGGAAGAACCAGAGAGCCGACGTCAGCCAGATGGCGGTGAGGACCACGAAGACGAGTCCTCCGGCCACGGGCAGCAGCCAGCCGGGCAGTCGCTCCGAGCGGAGCAGGAGCATTTTGGCACTGAATGCCCCGAAGAAGAAGCACCCCAGGAGCGAGTGCCACAGCACGCGCGGCTCGTACGTCTGGAAGCCCAGCGCGTAGAGGCAGTGCACCGCGACGGGGACCGCGACCAGGAAGGCGACCCGCCCGGACCAGCGGTGCAGGGCCGGCGCCCAGCTCGGCCCCGGCAGTCTCCCGTACACCATGAACGCCGAGACCAACTGGAGGAGCGCGAAGGCGAACGCCGTGCTGGCCAGCCACGACTTCACCGCGCTCGTACTGCTGAACCCCGCGAGATTGAAGGCGGTCCCGGTCGGGTCGTGCGTCCTGCCGTACGCGCCGAGGCCGACCGCGACCGCCGCGGCCACCAGGGCCGGGACGAGATAACGGGCCGGATGCGGGCGGCGGTGGGCGGGTGGGTCGGCGGGGTAGCCCTGCGTGGCGGCGTTCGGATCCGCGGTCATATCGGCTCCCTGGTCGGGAATGGGCCGGGAAAGGGCCGGGGAAGGGTTCCTGGTCGGGAAGGGCCGGGGAAAGGGCGTCGGGCGGGTCAGGGAGTGACGGGGTGTGCGGTGAGCTTCCGCCCGTCGACCGTGACGGCGCCGGTCTCCGGGTCGATCACGGGTGCCGCGGACGGTTCGCCGTCGCGGTCGAGGATGCCGACCTGCCTGCCGCCGGGCAGCACGATCCAGCCGCCGTCCAGCTCGGCGCCGCGCACCGTGGCCGTCGCGCGGTAGAGCCCGGACGGCTTGACCGCCTTGTCGGCGGTGAAGGCGTAGCGCCGGCCGCCGAGTTCGACGGTGCCGCGGATCCGCCTGCCGTCCCGCAGCCTGCCGTCGAGTCCCGCGCCGTTCTTCCCGGTGAGCCGCATGGTGCCGTCGCCCCCGACGTCGCCCTTGAGCCACGACTCCTTGTCATGGCCGTCGCAGAAGTACGCGATCGCGCGGCCGTCGCGCAGCGAGACGGCGACGGCCGAGGAGTCGTCGTCGGTGCGGCCCGCGTAGTCGGCGTTCGGAACGGGGCTCGCGGACGGCGACGCGGACGGCGACGGGCTCGGCGGTGACGTGGCCTTCCCGGGTGTCGCGCTCGCGGGCGGCGCGGTGCCCGGCGTCCGCGGGCGGGACGACGACGCGTTCCTCACCCCCGTCGTCGCGTTGAGCGACAGCATGAACACGGCGAGCAGCAGTCCGGCGAGCAGAGTGAGCAAGGGTCCTGGGCGCTTCATGCGGGCCTCCCCCGAGGCGGTCTTCTGCCATCAGAGCGGACCGGGGCCCCGGCGTCCAGAGGCGCACGGGTGCATTCTCACTACAAGTGGCGGAATGGGCTGATTCAAGTGACATTGGCTAGGTCTCGGGCCGGGGGTGACCCACCCCGGCCGCACTCTTCGAAAGGCGTCGCCCCATGGCGGACAACGATCTCGGCGGCCTGCTCGGTGGTCTCCTCGGTGGCGGGCAGGGCGGTGCCTCCGGCGGGGGCGACATCCTGGGCTCGCTCCTGCGGTCCCTGACCAACGGCCAGGGCGGCGGCGGCAACCCGCTGGGCGGGCTGATGGACATGCTCACGAAGTCGGGGCTGGCGGACCAGGCGCAGTCGTGGGTCGGCACCGGCGAGAACAAGCCCGTCTCCGCCGAACAGGTCGCGCAGGCACTGCCCGCCGACACCCTCCAGGAGGTCGCCGCCCGGACCGGGGTCAGCTCGGAGAAGGTCGCGGACCAGATCGCCCGGCATCTGCCGCAGGCGGTCGACAAACTGACCCCGGGCGGCGAGCTGCCGCGGTCGGGCGCCTCCCTGGAGGACCTCATCAGACAGCAGTCGCTCTGAACCGTGGCCGGCGGCCGGTGCGCGGTGCCCGTCTCGTCAGGCGGGCGCCGCGCACCGGCGCGCCCGCGGGCTGACTACGCTGGTGTGGCAGACGTGTACGCAGATCAGCGAGGAGCATTGCCGTGGCGGTACGAGCGGTCCGGGGCGCCGTCCAACTGGAGCGGGACGAGGCCGGTCACATGGAGGAGCGGGTCGGCGAGCTGCTCACCGCCGTCCTGGAGCGGAACGGTCTCACCACGGACGACCTGATCAGCGTCTGGTTCACCGCGACGCCTGATCTGCACAGCGACTTCCCGGCGGCCGCGGCCCGCAAGCTGGGCATCGTCGACGTACCGCTGATCTGCGCGCAGGAACTGGACATCGAGGGCGCGATGCCCCGCGTCGTACGGATCCTGGCGCACATCGAGTCCGACCGGCCCCGTGCCGACATCGCGCACGTCTACCTGGGCGCCGCGGGCGCCCTGCGCAAGGACATCGCCCAGTGAGAACCGCACTCGTCATCGGAACCGGTCTGATCGGCACCTCGGCGGCGCTCGCGCTCGCCCAGCGGGGCGTCGTCGTCCACCTCACCGACCACGACCCGGAGCAGGCCCGCACGGCGGCCGCGCTCGGCGCCGGCACCGACGAGCCGCCCACCGGGCCCGTGGACCTCGCGATCGTCGCGGCCCCGCCCGCGCACGTGGCGGCGACCCTCGCGGACGCCATGCGGCGCGGAGCCGCGCGCGGCTACCTCGACGTGGCGAGCGTCAAGGGCGGCCCGCGCCGTGAGCTGGAGGCCCTCGGCCTCGACCTCTCCGCGTACATCGGCTCGCACCCCATGTCGGGGCGCGAGAAGTCGGGCCCGCTGGCCGCGACGGGTGACCTCTTCGAGGGCCGCCCCTGGGTCCTGACGCCCACCCGGGACACGGACACCGAGGTCCTGAACCTCGCGCTGGAACTGGTGTCGCACTGCCGCGCGCTGCCCGTCGTCATGGACGCCGACGCCCACGACCGGGCGGTCGCGCTCGTCTCGCACATGCCACATCTGGTGTCCAGCATGGTCGCCGCGCGTCTGCAGCACGCCGAGGAGGCGGCGGTACGCCTCTGCGGGCAGGGCATCCGCGACGTGACCAGGATCGCGGCCTCGGACCCCCGGATGTGGATCGACATCCTCTCCGCGAACCCGGGACCGGTCGCCGACCTCCTCGCGGACGTCTCCGCCGACCTCGACGAGACGGTCCTGGCGCTGCGTGCCCTCCAGTCCTCCGACGAGGCCAAGCGCCGCGAGGGCGCCGGCGGCATCGAGGACATGCTGCGGCGCGGCAACGCGGGCCAGGTACGGGTCCCCGGCAAGCACGGCGCCGCTCCTTTGACGTACGAGACGGTCGCCGTCCTCATCGACGACCAGCCGGGCCAGCTGGCCCGCATCTTCGCCGACGCCGGGGCGGCCGGCGTCAACGTCGAGGACGTACGGATCGAGCACGCGACGGGCCGGCAGGCCGGTCTGGTCCAGCTGATGGTCGAGCCGAAGGCCGTGCCCGTGCTGAGCGCGGCGCTGCGGGACCGGGGCTGGGCGCTGCGCCAGTAGGGCGACCTGAGGGTGCGGGGCCCTCGCCCCGCGGGCCGGGAGGAGCCGGTGCGGGGGAGCGGCGACCAGGCCAGTAATACGGGGCCTGGGGAACCAGTAACCTGGTGCGGGGCGCGTTCGCGTCCCGCACAGACCTCCACCCCGCACCAGGAAGGTGTCTCCACCGTGGAAAACGGCGCCGCCCGGACCGCCCCGGCAGTGATTGTCGCCATCGACGGCCCCTCCGGCACGGGCAAGTCGAGCACTTCCAAGGCAGTGGCCGCGCAGCTGGGCCTCAGCTACCTGGACACGGGCGCGCAGTACCGGGCGATCACCTGGTGGATGGTGAGCAACGGCATCGACATCACGGACCCGACGGCGATCGCCGCCGTCGCGGGCAAGCCGGAGATCGTCTCCGGCACCGACCCGTCCGCGCCGGCCATCTCGGTCGACGGGACCGACGTCGCGGGCCCGATCCGCACCCAGGAGGTCACCTCCAAGGTCAGCGCGGTCAGCGCGGTGGCCGAGGTGCGCGCCCGGATCACCGAGCTGCAGCGTTCGATCGCCGCGGGCGCGGAGGACGGCATCGTCGTCGAGGGACGGGACATCGGCACCACGGTGCTGCCCGACGCCGACCTGAAGATCTTCCTCACCGCCTCCCCGGAGGCGCGTGCCGCCCGCCGCAGCGGTGAGCTGAAGGGCGCCGACGTCCAGGCGACGCGCGAGGCCCTGCTGAAGCGGGACGCGGCCGACTCCAGCCGCAAGACCTCTCCGCTCGCCAAGGCGGACGACGCGGTCGAGGTGGACACCTCCGACCTCACGCTCCAGCAGGTCATAGAGTGCGTCGTCACCCTCGTCGAGGAGAAGCGGGCCGCCAAGTGACCGCACCCTCCGAGAGAGGCGCCGAGATCGGGCGCCGCATCGGCGTCGGACTGATGTACGGCTTGTGGAAGCCGCGCGTGCTCGGCGCCTGGAAGGTCCCCGCGACCGGTCCGGCGATCCTCGCCGTGAACCACTCGCACAACATCGACGGTCCGATGGTCATGGGCGTGGCACCCCGGCCCACACACTTCCTGATCAAGAAGGAAGCGTTCATCGGCCCTCTCGACCCCTTCCTGCTCGGTATCGGGCAGGTCAAGGTCGACCGCACGACCACCGACCGCACGGCGATCACCCAGGCCCTCGGCGTCCTCTCGGCCGGCGGGGTGCTCGGCATCTTCCCGGAGGGCACCCGCGGCGAGGGCGACTTCGCCTCGCTGCGCGCCGGGCTCGCCTATTTCGCGGTCCGCAGCGGCGCCCCGATCGTCCCGGTGGCGGTACTGGGAAGTACCGGGAAGGGGAGCCGGCTGGCCAAGGGACTCCCCCCGCTGCGCAGCCGGGTCGACGTCGTCTTCGGAGACCCCTTCGAGGCGGGCGACGGCAGCGGGCGACGTACGCGCAAGGCGCTGGACGAGGCGACCACGCGCATCCAGAAGCAGCTGAGCGCCCATCTGGACCATGCCAGGCGTCTGACCGGACGCCCGGAAACCGCCGGGCGCCCCACCGGGCACTAGGCGACACTTGAGTAGTGGATCACCCGATGTGCGGGCGGTCCACCGATCACCACGAATGAACGACGAGGTACGGACTTCATGAACGACCACATCCAGCCCGACGGCTCGGCCGGCCCGGCCGAGCACGAGCACGGGGCGCTTGGCGATGCCGAGTACGCGGAGTTCATGGAGCTCGCCGCGGAAGAGGGCTTCGACATCGAGGACGTCGAGGGCGCGATCGGCGAGGCGGGCCACGGCCCGCTGCCCGTCCTCGCCGTCGTCGGCCGCCCGAACGTCGGCAAGTCGACCCTGGTGAACCGGATCATCGGCCGCCGCGAGGCCGTCGTCGAGGACAAGCCCGGTGTCACCCGCGACCGCGTCACCTACGAGGCCGAGTGGGCGGGCCGCCGCTTCAAGCTCGTCGACACCGGTGGCTGGGAGCAGGACGTCCTCGGCATCGACGCGTCCGTCGCCGCGCAGGCCGAGTACGCGATCGAGGCCGCCGACGCGGTCGTCTTCGTCGTCGACGCCAAGGTCGGCGCGACCGACACCGACGAGGCGGTCGTACGGCTGCTGCGCAAGGCCGGCAAGCCCGTCGTCCTGTGCGCCAACAAGGTCGACGGCATGAGCGGCGAAGCCGACGCCTCGTACCTGTGGGCCCTCGGTCTCGGCGAGCCGCACCCGGTCTCCGCGCTGCACGGCCGCGGTACCGGCGACATGCTCGACGCCGTCCTGGAGGCGCTGCCCGAGGCGCCGGCGCAGACCTTCGGCACCGCGTTGGGCGGCCCCCGCCGCATCGCCCTCATCGGCCGCCCGAACGTCGGCAAGTCCTCCCTGCTGAACAAGGTGGCGAACGAGGACCGCGTCGTCGTGAACGAGGTCGCGGGCACCACCCGTGACCCGGTCGACGAGCTCATCGAACTCGGCGGCATCACCTGGAAGTTCGTCGACACGGCGGGCATCCGCAAGCGCGTCCACCTCCAGCAGGGCGCGGACTACTACGCCTCGCTGCGCACCGCCGCGGCCGTCGAGAAGGCCGAGGTCGCGGTCATCCTGATCGACGCGTCCGAGACCATCTCCGTGCAGGACCAGCGGATCGTCACCATGGCGGTCGACGCAGGCCGCGCCATCGTCCTGGCCTTCAACAAGTGGGACACCCTCGACGAGGAGCGCCGCTACTACCTGGAGCGGGAGATCGAGACCGAGCTCGCCCAGGTGGCCTGGGCGCCCCGGGTGAACGTCTCGGCCCGCACCGGCCGTCACATGGAGAAGCTCGTCCCGGCGATCGAGACGGCCCTGGACGGCTGGGAGACCCGTGTCCCGACCGGCCGCCTGAACGCCTTCCTGGGCGAGCTGGTCGCCGCCCACCCGCACCCGGTCCGCGGCGGCAAGCAGCCCCGCATCCTGTTCGGCACGCAGGCGGGCACCAAGCCGCCGCGGTTCGTGCTCTTCGCCTCCGGCTTCATCGAGCACGGCTACCGGCGCTTCATCGAGCGCCGGCTGCGCGAGGAGTTCAGTTTCGAGGGCACGCCGATCCACATCTCGGTCCGGGTGCGCGAGAAGCGCGGCGCCAACAAGAAGAAGTAGCCGCGAGAGCGGCGGCAACGGGTGAGGGGCGGTTCCCATGGGAGCCGCCCCTCACCCGTTCGACCGATCGTCTCCGTTCAGAGCCCCCGGCGTGGCGCGGGCGGCAGGGCGGCCGGGACGTGGTGCATGCCCGTGCCCTGCTGCCGCCCGCCCGGCTGCCAGACGGCCGTCGCCGTCGTGGTGTGCCCCGGCGTCACACCGCCGTGGCGCGCGGAGTAGGCCCCCGCGCTGTAGGAGCTGAACGACGAGGTGTACGAGGACGATCCGTACCCGCCCGTGCCGTGCGCCAGATGCCCGAAAGCCGTGAAGCCGAGTTCCTCCTCGCCGTGCCGGTCGCCGGGCAGCGCCCTGAAGGATCTGGCCCACTCGGCGTAGAGCGCGTCGTAGATCGGCGTGGCCGAGGGGTCGCCCTGATGGTCCTGGGCCGGTCGCGCGGGCGGGACCGGCTGGAGGGACTGGCGGCGGCGGGGGGCGTCGTAGGTGTGCACGTATGTGCCAACGACCCCACGGCCCAACGGATGCGGCCGCCGCGTCGCTTTCGCAGGTCAGCGGGGACCCGGATCCGGCGTACGGGACGCTCGACGCCCTCGGGGGCGCGGACGACCGCGCGCTCGGTCAGGGACGGCCGGGGTCGGCCGGGTGACCGGAGCGGTCGGTACGGGCGCGGTGGCCCGCACCCCCGGGGAGAGCGCTCACGTACCGGCGAGCGGCATCGCCGCGGTCACCAGCTTCCCGTTGGCCGCGGCCTTGTCCAGCGCGTCGCGCAGCAGGTCCTCACGGGGCTGCCGGCCGATCGAGCCCACCGGGGCGGCGAACAGCAGCACCTGCTGGTGCTTGTTGGCGGCCGCCCGCCAGCTCTCGGCGACCTGGAGCGCCTGGTGCGCCTGCCACCAGGCGACGGGCGAGCCCCCGCCGGTCCCCGGCTGGAGCACGGCGTGCAGCTGGCCCATGGCCAGCAGGACCGACCAGCCGTGCAGCACGGGCGGCACCGAGTGCAGCTGGGTCACCGGCATGAAGCCCTGCTCGATCAGGAGCGGCAGGAAGTCGTCGCCGATGTCCGTCGAACCGGGGCGCACGATGGGACCGGTGGGCTCGACGACGAGCGCCGGGTGCAACTCGCCGCCCAGCAGGACGAGTCCGCTGGTGACGCCGAGCACGGCCTGCTCCGGGGCGGACCGGCCGGAGGGGCCGTCGGGGTTGATCGAGCGGACGGCGCCCTGCAGTTGCTCCTCGGTGACCTGCACGACCTGTGAGGGCAGGCAGGTGGCGTGGGCGAAGGCGAGGACGGCGGTCTCGTCGCCGATGAACAGGACGGTGCTGGTGCGCTCCTGTTCCGAGTCGCCCGGTGTGCGGCAGGACGTGCAGTCGTAACTGCCCGGGGCGTTCTCTCCGGCGAGCAGCCGGGCGGCTTCTTCGTCGCCGATCTCGGCGCGTACGTCGTCGCTGACGTCGAGCATGCGCGGCACGGGTGGCTCCTCGGGATGCGGTGCGTGGCGATGCCGGGTGGCTCCCGGCCCATGACGCCGGGGGCCCCGGCTCATGAAGATGACAACGGGCGATCTGTGGCCGGAGTCACGCCCGGAAGCGAACGGAATCGAACCATCCGACGCGCAGGGTGAACTCGGGTGCGGAATCCGTCACTCCCAGCCAACTTGGCTTGGCCTCATGGAAGTTGATCCGGTGAGGTGGGTCACAGGACGGGGGGAGGGCTGGTCGACATATCCGGAAATCAGGCAATGAAATGGGTGGCCGGAAATCGCCGATACCCGCGGTAACCATGAACTGGCCTCGAATGACAAGGAGTTGGTTGATATCGGGGCGACCAGCTCCCTAGATTCCACCTCCGAGTGCAACGAGCACCACTCGGGCACGTCCGCCGGCAGCACAGCACAGTCAGCACAGTCAGCTTCGAGCACCACCGCCGGCGGACGGGGAGGAGTGCGACGACCGCGTCCTACGCGCAGGCGGTCGCACCCCGCCTTGGGGGACCCCGGGTGTTTCGAGAGGGAAATACATGTCCGCATGTGCCGACAACACTCGTAAGGCCCGTACGACGACTCGTACGACGGCGGTCCTCGCCGGGGCGGCTCTGCTCGCCCCGCTCGGACTGCTCGCGGCGAGCGGCGACGCCGCCGCGGCCGACAACGGAGTGTGGGACCGCATCGCCAAGTGCGAGAGCGGCGGGAACTGGCACATCAACACCGGCAACGGCTACTACGGAGGACTCCAGTTCTCCGCCGGCACCTGGCGCGCGTACGGCGGCACGGCTTACGGGTCGACCGCCGACAAGGCATCCAAGGGCGCCCAGATAGCCATTGCCGCCAAGGTCCAGAACGCACAGGGATGGGGCGCCTGGCCCACCTGTTCGGCGCGGGCCGGAGCCTACGGAAGCGCGCCCGCGTCCTCGGGCGCCGGGTCGTCCGGAGGGTCGGCCGCCACGAAGTCGACACCCAAGCCGGCGTCCGGGAAGGCGCCTTCGGCCTCCGCGTCCAAGGCGGCCCCGTCGAAGCGGGCGACGGCGCCCGCACGCGCGTCGGGCCACACGAACCGCGACATGTCGCGCGGCGGCCACGGCGACTACACGGTCCGCGGCGGTGACACCCTCAGCGGCATCGCGTCACGGCACGCGACCACCTGGGGGGAGATCTACGCGGCGAACCGGGCGGTCATCGGTGGTGATCCCGACCTGATCGTGCCCGGTCAGCGGCTCGACCTCTGAGCATCGCCCGACTGAGCACCGCCCGACCCGGCCCCGGGCACTGAGTCCCGTCCGGTCGTCCGACCGGACGGGACCCCGCCGGGGCGCGGCTCAGGGCCCGGAGGGCCCCGGACGGGGCCCGATGCCAGGCCACCCGGAAGCGGGAGGCCTGGCCGGCCTGTTCCCGGGCGCCACCCGGGCCGGGGCCACGGGAGTCACTCGCGTGGGGCCACGGGAGTCACTCGCGTGGGGCCACGGGAGTCGCTCGCGTGGGGCCTCGAGGGAGGGCGACATGAGCAACGGCTGCTTCCCCTGATGCCGCGGCTGTCCCACGAGCACTGATGTGCCGGTGGGAGGCAACCGATCGGCCGGGTCCGGGGTCTCATCACCCAAGAGGTCCACGCGAGCAAGGGACGCCCCGCATGATGACGCCGGTCCCGCGGGCCGCGCGACGGCGCGCCGACGCGGACACCGCCGTGCCCCCGTGCGCAGACTGCATCGCCGACTCCGCGGGCGGGCTGACCTTCGACGTCACCGACACCGGCGAGCCGGGTGCCGCGCTCCTCGTGCTGCGCCGCCGCGGGGGCCAGGAGGAGGTCAGGCTGCCGCTGACCCCCGTCGGGGACGGTCGGCTGCGCGCCGCCCTGCCCAGCAGCGTCCCCCTGCCCGAGGGCCGTTGGGACGCGTTCGCGCAGGTGGCGGGCGGAGAACCGCGCCGCCTGGCCCCCGGCGTCAACGACCTGCGCTCACTCGTCGCCCGGGTCCCCAGCGGCGCGCTCGGTCACGTCGCCGTCCGTATCCCGTACGCCGCCGGGTTCCCGGCCCCGCCCGGACAGGAGAGACCCTCGCCCCGGCACGGCCGCCTCACCGTCCGCAGCTGGCTGCGCGCCCCGCACGCGGAGGCGGTCGAACTGGCCCGCGGGGAGCGGGGCCTGGGGATACGCGGTCGTATGTACGGCGTCGGGCTCGCGGTGGACGCGTATGCCGAGGTGTGCCACCGGGACGTGCCCGGTGCCCCGGTGCGTGCCGAAGTGGCCGTGGAACAGACCGAGTTCGGCTTCACCGTGGCCTACGACGCCCTGCGGCCCGGCGTCTGGGACCTCTGGTTGCGGCCGACGGGGGAGAGCGGGCCCCGGGTGCGCGTCGCGCGGCTGCTCGACGACATCGCCGACAAGAAGACCGTCCTCCTCCATCCCAGGACCACCGTGCGGACGGCGCACGGCCCGCTGACGGCCGGCCCCTACTACACGCGGGACAACGACCTCTCGGTGACGGTCACCCCGGCGGACTGAACCCCTCCCGCACAGGCCACCGGCTCCCGTACACCACCAACTCCCCTCCCCGGCACCGTCCCACGGACAGCGGATGTCCGTGACCGCTGGCAGACTCGACGCCATGCTGGAGACATCGGCACGACTGCTGCGGCTGCTCTCGCTGCTCCAGGCCCACCGCGACTGGTCGGGTGCCGACCTGGCGGACCGCCTCGGCGTGACGCCCCGCACGGTGCGCCGTGATGTGGACCGGCTGCGCGAGCTGGGATATCCCGTGAACGCCAGCCCCGGCACCGGAGGCGGCTATCAGCTGGGCGCGGGCGCCGAACTGCCGCCGCTGCTCCTGGACGACGACGAGGCGGTGGCCGTCGCGGTCGGACTGCGCACGGCCGCCGGACAGGGCATCGAGGGCATCGGGGAGGCGTCCGTACGGGCCCTCGCCAAGCTCGAACAGGTGCTGCCGAACCGGCTGCGCCGCAGGGTGAGCGCGCTCAACGCCTTCACCGTCCCGATGCTGCGCGGCCCGGGGCCCTCCGCGGTCGACCCGGCCGTGCTCACGGAACTCGCCAACGCCTGCCGGGACCGCGAGCGGCTGCGCTTCGAGTACCTCGACCACGGCGGCTCCCCGACCCGGCGCACCGTCGAACCGCACCGCCTGGTGTGCACCGAACACCGCTGGTACCTGGTCGCCTGGGACGTCGACCGCGACGACTGGCGTACGTTCCGGGTGGACCGCATCACGCCGAGGCCGCCGCACGGACCGCGCTGCACACCGCGTACCCCGCCCGCGGACGACCTGGCCGCCTATGTCTCCCGGGGAGTCTCCACGGGCGCGTACGCCGCGCGGGCGGTGGTGCGGCTGCTCGTTCCCCTGGCGGAGGCGGCCGGGCGGATCTCACCTTCGGCGGGGACGCTGGAGGCCGACGGCGAGGACAGCTGCGTCCTGCGTACCGGAGCCGCGAGCCTCGACGTGATGGTGATCCACGTGATGCTGATGGGCTTCGAGTTCGAGGTGCTCGAACCGGCCGCGTTGACCGAGGCGATCGAAGCGGCGCAGGGCCGACTGGCCCGGGCACTGGAGCGGACTCCCGGGCAATCGCCCCGGACGGGGGACGGCACGGGCCGAACACCGGGGACCGGGGACGGATCAGGGATGGTGTGACGGACCGAGGATGTGCGGGGGTTCTGTGTCGGAACCGTGCATTTCCTATGCGCCACAGGCTTGCGCGGCACGCGCCGGAATCGGAATGCAAAGTGCGGCTCCGGCGCTGGTGCGCGCGCTTTCCCCCTCGTTATTCGGAACGGGGTCAGGAAGGTCCCGAATTACGTTCGAAGGCGTGCGGCTCATCCACTGAACCGCTCGTACGTGTGACGGAGTTCGGCCGAAACGCGTGTTGTGATCCTGTGACAGAAGTGTGACCGGAGGGGCACGGGTGACACAGGGTCCCCGGTTCGGACTTCCCCGGCCGGGACGGGCCGCCTAACGTGGCGGTCATGGCACCCATTCCCACCCCGCCCGCGGAACCCGAGGACAGCCCGGAGACCTATGTCGGGATGGAGGCGAGCAGCGCCGAGCGCCGCGCCCGTGAGCGGGGCTGGTCCTCGGTGCGCTCGCTTCCGCCCGGCGCGATCATCACCATGGAGTACCGCGTGGGGCGGCTGAACTTCGAGGTCGGTGACGGCCGGGTGACCCGCTGCTGGAAGGGCTGAGACCAGGTCCGTTCCGGCTCCTTGGCCACGGGCCTCACGCTTCCGGCGGGTCAGACGTCGGGAACCCACGCCACGAGGTCCGAGGAGATAAAAGACCCAAAAAGGGTCAAATGGTACTTGATGGATCGACAGGACCCGGGATTCCAAGGGCAGAAGCGCCCGCGAACCGGATCACGCGAAGGCCCCCGGCTCGTGTGAGCCGGGGGCCTTCGCGTGCGGGGAGGTCGTGCGTACCGGCCCCGCCGTGTTCCGGGTCTAGCCGCCCGTGGCGGGCCGGGCCGACGCCGTGGTGGCCGCGGAGCGTGCCGCGCGGTCCGCGTGCGGCGGCCGGCGGCTGCCGACGGGGGTGACCGGGGTGCGCTCCGAGCGGGCCAAGTGCGGTCCGGGGGCCAGGTGGACGGCTCCCCGGGCCGGGCGCGCGGCAGCCACGGTCTCGCGGGCCGGCACCTCTTCGTCCACGGGGCCGTGCTGCTTGACCAGGACGGGCGCGCCGACCGGGGCGCCGACGGGAACGTCGGCCGGAGCGGGCGCCACGCGGCCGCGACGGGAACGCCAGGCGTCCCGCAGCGTGAAGATCCAGGTCTCGGCGTGGGCGATCAGCGGCTCGCACCAGGGCAGTGCCAGCAGGATCAGCAGGCCGGCGGCCCAGCCCAGCAGTACATCGCTCAGCCAGTGCGTACCGAGGTAGACGGTGGTGAGGCCGACCCCCAGCGAGGTCACGGCGGACACCGCGGACAGCCAGCGCCGCGCCCCCGGGGTCGAGGCCAGATATGCCAGAATCCCCCAGGTCACCACGGCGTTCGCGGTATGACCCGAAGGAAATATATCGCCGCCCAGGCCCATCTCGTTCGAGCCGATCGTGATGGCGTAGTGCGGACCGAGGCGGCCCATGCCGAGCTTGGCGGCACCGACCGTGATGTTCAGCAGCAGCAGTGAGGCGCCCAGCGTCAGCAGCGGGCGGAGGGTGTGCTGCCGCCACGAGCGCCAGCCGAGCCAGGCCGCCACCATCACGGCGGTGGGGCCGCGTTGGCCGAGCACCACGTAGTAGTCGAGGAACGCGTGGATCTCCGGCCACTGTTGGTAGGGCCGGAAGAACATGACCTGCCAGTCGAACCGGACCAGCCACGAAGTGATCGCCACGGCCCACACGATGGCCACGTAGAAGGCCAGGGTGGCTCCGAAGAGCACAACCCTGTGCCTGCTCATCTTCGGCACATCGATGTGGGCCGGTCGTTCCGGCTCACGGTCCAGCCGGGCGAAGACCCGGTCCAGACGGGTGAGGTTTCGTTCGGTACGCACCCAATCGACGCTACAGCGAGTGAGCTGCGTTCCAGGCCGAATCACTCGCTTTGTGATGACGATGTGATGTGGGATTCCTCTCAGGGCGATGTTTATTTCTAATGATTCGCTAATCCTCGAGGGGGGTGGTCCCGTAATTCCATTGATCGGTTCTCGGCCCGCTTATATGGCGCTTATTAATTCGTTCACCGAAAGCTTGACTGGAATTCTCCGGCTGCTCACCGACCGTGCGGGGGCCGGTCATGGCGGTCCGGAGCCGTTCAGCCAGAAGGCCCCGTAGACGGCCGAAGCCGCGGCCACGGCGCCGAGAACCGCCGCTGACCTGGCCGTACGCAGCCTGGCCAGAGCCAACGCGAGGGGCAGCAGCAGGGGGAAGGCGGGCAGCAGAAGGCGTGGTTTCGAGCCGAAGTAGCCCGAAGCGCACAGGGCGAGTGCGGTGACGATCCCCGAGTACACCAGCAGCGGCAGGGGCTGCCCCTGTCGCACACAGCTGACGTACAGCCAGATCACCAGGGCGACCCCGGCGATCAGTCCGACGCCGGCGAGGGCCGACGGGAATGACGTGAACTTGTCGCCCACGAAGCGCGCGAACGCGTATCCGCCGTCGAATCCGTTGCCCCACTGCCCCTGGATGTCGAGATAGCCCAGCGGCCCCCGGCCCGTGCGGTGGCCGACCCACAGGACGTATCCGGCGGCGCCGAGCGGCGCGAGGAGCATGCCGAGGGCGCGTCGCCATCGGGAGGCGCCCTGCGCGGAAGGCGTGCTCCGCTCCCGCACGAACGAGGTGATCGCCGCCACCCAGAGCGCCGCGACCGCCGCCGCCCCCACCGGACGGGTCAGCCCGGCGAGGGAGGCGAGCAGGCCCGCCGTCACCCAGCGGCCGGTCAGCACCGCGTAGAGCGACCAGGCGGCCAGCGCCGTGAACAAGGACTCGCTGTACGCCATCGACTGCACGATGCCGACGGGCAGCACCGCCCAGACGAGCGCGGCGCAGACACCGGCCCGCCGTCCGTACACATGGTCCGCGACCGCGAAGATCCCCCAGGCCGCGGCCAACGAGGCGAGCGTGCCCACCAGCAGGCCCGCGTCCGCGTACGACAAGGCGGACACGGCCGCGACGAGCCGCTCCAGCCAGGGCAGCAGCGGGAAGAACGCCAGGTTGGAGTGCACGTCGCCGTTGGGCAGCCGGACCTGCCAGCCGTAGCCGAACGAGGCGACCCGGGTGTACCAGAGCGAGTCCCAGCGCGCCGTCAGCAGGGTGTGGGCGCTCTTGCCGTTCGCGGCACTCCACAGGAAGAGGGTGATCAGGCCCAGGGCGCGGACGCCCGCGTAGCCGAGAAGGGCTGGTGCGGCGCGGCGCAGCGCGCCCGTGCGGGGCGGTGGCGCGGCGGGCGTCTCAAGATCGGTCACGGGCTCGATTATCGACGGCCCACGGAACCGGCCGGCCTCCCGGGGTGGGGGCCGGCCGGGCGGGCGTGGTGTACGCCACATGCCCGGCCAGGGGAACGTGAGAGGTCCGCCACGTGGAGGGAAGGGGAACTCGCGTACGCTGGCCGCTCACTCGCCTTGGTCGTGTGCGCCCGGGAAACCGTTCCTCCCGCCGCAGCCGCAGGGAGTCCCCACCCAGCGGATCGCCTGAAGCGAGGGAACATCTGGGAGGTACGTACATGTCCGGGACGACCACGGCCGACACATGTCGCCGTCGGGAGACCGGGGCCGGTGCCAACCGCTGGGTCGTCCTTGTGGTGCTGTGCGTCAGCCTGCTCCTGGTGGCCCTCGACGCCACCGTGCTGCACGTCGCGGTCCCCGCCGTCACCGAGGACCTCAAGCCCGGCGCGATAGAGCTGCTCTGGATCGTCGACGTCTACCCGCTCGTCTGTGCCTCGCTCCTCATTCTCTTCGGCACGCTGGGCGACCGGATCGGCCGCAGACGCGTCCTCCTGCTGGGATACGCGCTGTTCGGCGTCGCCTCGGGCGTCGCCGCCCTCGCCGACAGCGCGCAGCTCCTCATCGGGGCCCGTGCCCTGCTCGGCGTGGGCGGCGCGATGATCATGCCCGCCACCCTCTCGATCCTGCGCCAGGTCTTCCCCGACCGGCGCGAGCGGGCGCTCGCGATCGGCATCTGGAGCGCGGTCGCCGCCGTCGGCGCCGCGGTCGGACCGCTGCTGGGCGGTTTCCTCCTCGAACACTTCTGGTGGGGATCCGTATTCCTCGTCAACATCCCGCTGATGCTGGTCAGCCTGCCGGTCGGGCGGCTGCTGCTGCCCGAGTCGCGCGGCGAACGCAACGGACCCTGGGACGTGACCGGCGCGCTGATGGCCGCCGCCGGACTCTTCGGGCTGGTCCTCGGCGTGAAGCAGCTCGGCGGCGGCGAGGCGCCCCTCGGCCCGTTCACATGGGCGCCACTGCTCCTCGGTGCCGCGCTGATGTTCGGATTCGTACGGCGACAGCGGCGGCGCGCGTATCCGCTGGTCGATCTGCG
The DNA here is from genome assembly GCF_042887295.1 of Streptomyces sp. NPDC057950. Lineage (NCBI taxonomy): Bacteria > Bacillati > Actinomycetota > Actinomycetes > Kitasatosporales > Streptomycetaceae > Streptomyces > Streptomyces sp. NPDC057950. The sequence goes on along the minus strand of NZ_JBHVPP010000006.1, from coordinate 297,068 downwards.
GATGTTCGCGCGGCCCGCGTTCAGCACCTCGGTGGGCTGCATCGTGCTCGCCATGCTCGCGCTGGTCGGCCTGGAGCTGATCGCCGCCCAGTACCTTCAGCTGGTGCTCGGGCTCTCCCCGCTGGAGACCGGGCTGCGACTGCTGCCCCTCACCTTCGCGGCGATGGCCGCGGGGCTCGTCGGGGCCCGGATGCTGCGTCGGTTCGGGCCGCGCGTGATGGTCTGCTCCGGGTTCTGCGCCACCGCGGCCGCGGTGGTCACGCTCACCGCGATGGGCGGGAACGACAACGCCGGACTGCTGCTCGTCGGGTTCGTGCTGCTCGGGTTCGGGCTGGAGACGACGCTCTTCGGGGCGTACGAGTCGATGCTGAGCGAGGCGCCGCCCGCGCAGGCCGGCGGGGCCGCGGCGATAGGGGAGACCTCGTACCAGTTGGGTGCCGGGATCGGCATAGCCCTGCTGGGGAGTGTGATGAACGCGGCGTACGCCCCCGGGCTGTCGTCCGTGCGGGGGGTCCCGGCGGCCGACTCGGCCGCGGCGGGGCACTCGCTGGGCGAGGCGTACGACGTGGCCGCGCGACTGGGCGGGGCCCGCGGGGCCGCCCTGCGGCACGCGGCCCGCGACTCCTTCGTGCACGGGCTGCATGTGACCCTGCTGGTCAGCGCGGGATTGCTGGTGCTGGGAGCGGTGATGGCGCTGCGGCTGCCCCGGGTGATGGACTGCGAGGTGCCCGCGGCGACGGGCGCGGCCGAGATCCCGACGCCCCGGGAAGCGCCCGAGGCCCGTGTCTCCGCGTAGTTTCACCGGTTCTCGCCAGGTCTCGCCAGGTTCCCCCGCTCGCGCGCCGGTGGGCCCTGGACGTACGGGACGCCGCGTCGTAGCGTCGGCCCCGAAGCCCTTGTGACTATCACTGCTAGTTTTAGTGTGCCGGAGGTTCTGCCATGTCCGCGTCCTCGAAGCTGCCGCCCTTCGACCCCGCCGATCCGCTGGGCGTCGACGACCTGCTGGACGCGGAGGACCTCGCGATCCGCGACACGGTCCGGACCTGGGCCGCGGACCGCGTGCTGCCGTATGTCGCCGAGTGGTACGAGAAGGGGGAGCTCCCCGGAATCCGCGAGCTGGCGCGGGAGCTGGGCGGGATCGGGGCGCTCGGGATGTCGCTGGAGGGCTACGGGTGCGCCGGGGCGAGCGCGGTGCAGTACGGGCTCGCCTGTCTGGAGCTGGAAGCCGCCGACTCGGGGATCCGGTCCCTCGTCTCGGTACAGGGGTCGCTCGCCATGTACGCCATCCACCGCTTCGGTTCCGAGGAGCAGAAGCAGCGCTGGCTGCCCTCGATGGCCTCCGGCGACGTCATCGGGTGCTTCGGGCTCACCGAACCCGACCACGGCTCCGACCCCGGCGCCATGCGGACCTTCGCCAAGCGCGACGCGGGCGGCGACTGGATCCTCGACGGGCGGAAGATGTGGATCACGAACGGGTCGGTCGCCGGGGTCGCCGTCGTCTGGGCGCAGACCGACGACGGGATCAGGGGATTCGCGGTCCCCACCGATGCACCCGGGTTCTCCGCACCCGAGATCAAGCACAAGTGGTCCTTGCGGGCCAGCGTCACCAGTGAGCTGGTCCTCGACGACGTGCGGCTGCCCGCCGACGCCGTACTGCCCGGGGTGCGCGGGCTCAAGGGGCCGCTCAGCTGCCTCTCGCACGCGCGGTACGGGATCGTATGGGGTGCGATGGGCGCCGCGCGGGCCAGTTTCGAGGCCGCCGTCTCCTACGCGAAGACCCGGGAGCAGTTCGGCCGGCCCATCGGCGGCTTCCAGCTCACCCAGGCCAAGCTCGCCGACATGGCCGTCGAACTGCACAAGGGGATTCTGCTCGCCCATCATCTCGGCCGGCGCATGGACGCGGGACGGCTCCGTCCCGAGCAGGTCAGTTTCGGCAAGCTCAACAACGTCCGCGAGGCGATCGAGATCTGCCGGACCGCCCGGACCATTCTCGGCGCCAACGGGATCTCGCTCGAATATCCCGTGATGCGGCACGCCACGAACCTCGAATCGGTGCTCACCTACGAGGGCACCGTGGAGATGCATCAGCTGGTACTGGGCAAGGCGCTCACCGGACTCGACGCCTTCCGGTGAACCGGGCGCCGCAGGGCGGGGCCGGTGAGCGGCCCTGCCTCAGCTCTGGTTGAAGAAACCGTCCGCCGGGCGACCCGCGGCCTCACCGCTGACGATCTCCGTGTGGGCGGGGGTCAGCAGGAAGACCCGGGTGGCGACCCGCTCGATGGTGCCGCGCAGGCCGAAGGTCAGACCGGCCGCGAAGTCCACCACGCGCTTGGCGTCGGAGGCCTCCATGGCCGTGAGGTTGATGATGACCGGGACACCGTCCCGGAAGAGTTCACCGATGCCGCGTGCGTCCCGGAAGCTGTCCGGGGTGACCGTGCCGATCCGGCGGCCCTTCTCCTCCGCCGTCTCGGACGCGACCTTCACGCGCGGGTCGGTGACCCAGGCATCGCCGGGCTCCTGTCCCTCGGCGTAGTTGTCGTCGTCGTAGTAACGCTCGTCATCGTTGTCGTCGACGAGGCCAAGCCAGGCACTCGCCTTGCGCACCGATCCCATGGACGCCTCCTCTCACAGCGGTCTTTCTTGCTTCCGCATCCCCATGGTCGTCCATGATGCGGATGTCGCGCCAAGTGGATAGACGCCGCGCGGGGGTTTCGTGACGGTACTGGTGCACAGCGAATTCGTCGAGAGCCCGCGCCCCCCAAGGGCCCTGCCGTATACGGCTGCTGACTAAGAGTGAAATATGATTCTCGACGGCGTTCGGGTGACGCGTGGGGCGTACGGGTGAACGAGGTGGTCGATACGATGCCGCAGCTCAACGTCGGACGAGTCACGGGGGAGTGTCGTGTTCGGAATCGTGAGGCCCTGCAGCCACCGGCTCGGTGAAGGGCTCAGGACGCAGTGGATGGCGCATCTGTGCGGGCTCTGCCTCGCGTTGCGCGGGGACCACGGGCAGTTCGCTCGGATCGTCACCAATTATGACGGTCTGCTGGTATCAGTTTTGACGGAGGCTCAGGTCGAGCGCGCCGACGGGGGCCGGCGTACGGCGGGCCCCTGCCCCCTGCGTGGCATGCGGACCGCGTCCGTCGCGCAGGGCGACGGCGCCCGGCTCGCCGCCGCCGTCTCGCTGGTGCTGGCCTCCGCCAAGGTGCGCGACCACGTGGCCGACGGGGACGGGCTGTTGGCCCGCAGACCGGTGGCGCTCGCCGCTCGCCGGGTCGCCGCGAGCTGGGGGCGCGCCGGAGCCCGCACCGGGTCCGAGGTCGGCTTCGACACCGCCGTCCTGGTCGACGCCGTGGACCGGCAGATCGGCGTCGAGACGCTCGCCGGGCCCGGAACGCCGCTGCTGACCGTCACCGAGCCGACCGAGTCCGCGACCGCGGCCGCCTTCGCGCACACCGCCGCCCTCGCCGGCCGGCCGGGCAACGCCGCGCCGCTCGCCGAGGCCGGCCGGCTCTTCGGACGGCTCGCGCATCTGCTGGACGCCGTGGAGGACAGGGAAACTGACGCCGCGTCGGGAGCCTGGAACCCGCTGACGGCCACCGGGACGCCGCTCGCCGAGGCGCGCCGGCTCGCCGACGACGCGCTGCGCGGGATACGGCTGGCGCTGCGTGAGGTCGCGTTCACGGACGGCAGGCTGGCGCACGTCCTGCTCGCGCACGAGCTGGCGCGTTCCGTGGACCGGGCCTTCGGGACGTCGGGGTGCGGGCACGGCGAGCACGGCGGTCCGGACGCGGCAGGAGCCTTCGGTCCACCGCGGCAGGGCGGCCCGTACGACCCGCGGCAGCCGCCGCATCCGTACGACGGGCGCAACCCCTACGCGGATGGGGGTGCCCCCTTCGGCGGCGGGCCCTCGCTCCGGCCGCCCGGACCCGGCAGGCGCGGCTTCTGGGCCGGGTGCGCCGTCGCGATCGGGCTGTGCTGCACCTGCAAGGTGTGCTGCGCCGACGAGTTCGAGGGGCCGTGGTCCCGGCAGCGGCGCGAGGGCTGGTGCGGCAACTGCGACTGCTCCTGCTGCGACTGCTGCGAGGCATGTGAGTGCTGCGAATGCTGTAGTTGCTGCGACTGCGGGATCTAGGGCTGTTGCGAAAGTCCCGCCGTCCGCCCGGAGGGCGGGCCGGGCGTCGCGAGGCAGGCGGGACTTTCGCAACACGCCCTGGTGGATACCGTTCGGATCGGGTCGGCCGCGGCGCCGCGTGTTCCGGTTCTTCTGTTCCGGTGGTGAGCGGCGGAGTCGCGGAGGTGAGCGGGACGACGGGCGTGGAACGCCCGTCGCGGTACGCGTGAACGTACGCATGGAGGGAGGGCCTCCTCATCGCGAGGAGCGAAGGGGTACGGCGAGGGGAGGGGTGCGTGTGTGTGAAGGCATGAGGGGGAGCGGGGAAACGCGGAGGGCGCCCGTTCCGGGCGGTCGCGCAGGAGGTCAGCTCAACAGGAAGAGGACCACACTCGACCGAAGTCGATGTGGGAGCGCGTGACCAGCCACTGCTGCGAATGCATGGCCCAAGTGGAACAGGCATCCGTTTCCGCGTCAACTGACCTGAGACGTACGGCTCACAGTGTGGACAACCTTGACAGTGAGGGGAAACGTCGCCGTACTCTCGGTGCACGGCCCTGCTGAGGGGCTCGGCCGTACGCGCCTCGCGGCGCCCGGCGTCACCCGCGTCGACCTGTGTGAAGGCACCCGTGCTCGACTCGATGCGTCACGGAGCCTCAGCATGTCCTCGGACACCCTCACCAAGATCACCGAAGCCGTACCGGACGACACGGCGTCCCAGCGCATCGTCCGGCGAAGCCGTCTCGGCCGGTTCCACGTCGAGAGGCACTGCACGCGCGGTTCGGAGCGCACCCGATGAGCACGCGTCCGGCGACGACGCGCCCGGCGACCGCGCAGCCGTCTGCCACACCCGCGTCCGCCACACCCCTGTCGGCCACACCCCCGGCGACCGCGCATCCGGCGACCGCCGACTCGGCCGGCGCGCGTGCGGCCGGCACGCACCCGGGGAACACGCACCCGGGGAACACGCATCCGGGGAACACGCACGCGGAGAACGCCGTGCGTCCCGCGCTGGTGATCGTGGGCGCGGGTCCCCGCGGGACCGGGCTGCTGGAACGGATAGCCGCCAACGCGCCCGAGCTGTACGCCGGTTCGGGCCTCGACATCCACCTCGTCGATCCGTATCCGCCGGGCGGCGGCCGCATCTGGCGCGAGGAGCAGTCACCACTGCTGTGGATGAACTCCGAGGCCCAGGACGTCACGATGTTCACCGACGAGACGGTCGACATGGCCGGGCCGGTCCTGACAGGCCCCACGCTGCACGAGTGGGCCGCCCTCGACGGACACCTCTTCGCCGACCGGCGGCGCCAGGGCGCGTACCTGCGCTGGGTGTACGAGCGGACGGTGGCCGCCCTGCCGCCGGGCATCACGGTCCAGCACCATCCGTGCCGGGCCCTGCGCGTCGACGGAGGACGCGACGGGCGTCAACTGGTGTGGCTGGAGGGCCACGCGCAGCCGCTCGAGGCCGACCTCGTCGTCCTCACCCTCGGCCACCTCGACGCCGAACTCGACGCCGAACAGCGGGAACTGGCCGCGTACGCCCGCGCGCACGACCTGGTCCACCTGCCGCCGGACTTCACCGCCGACAGCGACCTGGCGGCAGTGAAACCGGGCGAACCCGTTCTCGTCCGCGGCTTCGGGCTCGCCTTCGTCGACCTGATGGTGCTGCTCACCGAGGGGCGCGGCGGACGGTACGAAGGGGAGACCTACCTGCCCTCCGGACGCGAGCCCGTGCTGTACGTCGGCTCCCGGCGCGGCGTCCCCTATCACTCCAAGATCGGCTATGCCTGGACGGGCGAACGGCCGCCGCTGCCACGGTTCTTCGGGCCGGACGAGGTCGGTGAACTGCTCGCCCGGCCCGGTGGGTTCGACTTCCGGCGGGATGTGTGGCCGCTGGTCGAGAAGGAGCTGGGGTTCGCGCACTACCACCGGCTGTTCACCGCCCACCCCGAGCGCACGCGGATCGCCTGGAGGGACTTCGAGGAGAAGTACGGGACCGGGGACGGCCCCGAGATCCAGGCACTGGTGGCCTCCGCCGTACCCGACCCCGCCGACCGGCTCGACCTCGCCGCGCTGGACCGCCCGCTGGACGGGGTGCGTCACACCTCGTACGAGGAACTCCAGACCGGACTGCGCGCCTACATCGAGGACGATCTGACCAGGCGTCACGACGCGTCCCACAGCGCCGACTCGGCGGTCTTCCTCGGACTGCTCTCGGTCTACGGCCAGTTGGTCAGGCTCGGCGACATCGGTTCCTGGTGGCACGGCTTCTTCAGCTTTCTCGCGTCGGGGCCGCCCGGACCGCGGCTGCGCCAGATGAGGGCCCTCTCACGGGCCGGGATCCTGCGGTTCCTGGGCGCGGACATGACCGTCACCGCCGCCGAGGGGGTTTTCCGGGCGGGCAGTGCCACCGTGCCAGGCGCGACGGTCGAGGCCCGGACTCTCGTCGAGGCGCGACTGCCGCACCCCACGGTCGAGCGGACCCGCGACACCCTGCTGCGCGAGCTGTACGCCGAAGGGGCCGCCGCCACCCCGGAGGGGCTGCTCGCCGTCGACCCCGCCGACGGCAGGGTTCTGGACCGCTCCGGCGTCCCGCACCCCCGGCGCTTCGCGCTCGGCCCGCACACCGACGCCCGGGGTTCGGGCGCGTTCACCCGGCCGCGTACCGGCGGCCCGGCCTTCCGGCAGAACGACGCGACGGCGCGGGCCGCGCTGGTGTTCCTGCGCGACCTCGCCTGTCAGGCCCTCTTCTGAAGCCGCCTCGCCGCAAGGCCCTCGATGCCTCTGAGGCCCTGGGCTGTCTTCAGGTCTCCTTGTCTCTTTATGGCTGTCTCTTTATGGCTGTTCGTGGATTTCGGACAGGGGAAGGTGTCATTCATATGACCGCACCGCACGGCCGGGGGCTGCTGCACCTGGCCGCCGCCGTCGATCAGCGGGGGTCCTTCGACGCCGCCGCGTACGTCGAGCCGGCGCAACTCGCGGAGCGTGGCGCGCTCGACTTCGTGACGCTCGGCGGCCCCTTCGCGAGCCCCGGTCCCGACGCGCTCGGAGTGCTCGCCCGGCTGGCGCCGGTCACCCGCCGGATCGGTCTGGTGCCGGCCGTGTCCGGCATCCGCACCGAGGCCCGCCGTGTCCAGGAGGCGGTGGCGACCCTCGACTGGATCAGCCGCGGCCGGGCCGGCTGGCAGTCCGATGGGCCGACCGCCGGGGGCGAGGACGAGGACGAGGCCCGGTTGCGGGCCGACGGGGGCGGCGACACCGGCACGGGTGACGGGGCGACCGGCGGCTTCAACGGCCGGGAAGGGCCGCACCGCGTCGACTACCGGGGCAGCACGTTCTCCGTGACGGGTCCCTCGATCGAGCCGAAGCCCCCGCAGGGCCACCCGGTCCGGGTCGTGGACGCCACCGGGAGCTCCGCCCGCGGGACCGCGGCCCGGCACGCCGACGTGGCACTCCTGCGGGTCACCGGTCCGGCGCAGGCCCGCGCCCTCAGAGCCGGACTCCGCCGCGCCGCGGCCGAGTCCGGCCGCGATCCCGACACGCTGAGAGTCCTCGGCGCGCTCACGGTCGACCTCGGTGACGGCGAACGCGCGGCCGAGCCCGGCCACGGCGGCGGCGGTCCCCGGCACACCGCGCAGGGGCTCCTGTACCGGGGCGGCCCCGTCGGCCTCGCCCAGCTCATCGCCGTCTGGCACGAGTCCGAGGCCGTCGACGGCTTCCACCTGACCCCGCTCGAGCCGCGCCGTGACCTGGAACGGCTCGTGAACGGAACGGTGGCGCTGCTCCAGCACCGTGGTCTGTTCCGCACCTTCTATCCGGGAAGCACGCTCAGGGAGCACCTGCGACTGGCCCGGCCCGCGAGCAGGTACGCCGTGACCGGGGGAGCGTCATGACCGTACGGACGCGCGGGGGGATGCATCTGGCGGCGCATCTGCCGGGCGGCGGAAGCCTCATCGAGCGGACCGGCTCGTACGAGGGCCCGCGGACCGGCTCCTACGAGGGCCCGCCGAACGATCCGTACGAGGGCCCGCGGACCGGCTTCGCCTCCTTCGAACACCTCGCGCGCACCGCCGAGCGTGGCCTGTTCGACTTCCTCCTCCTCACCGAGAGCCCGCGAGCGCGTGAGCACCGGGGTGAGCACCGGGGAACGACCCGTGATCCGGGCGTCGTCGGGCACCCGGAGCCGCTGACCGTCCTCCACGGGCTCGCCGCCGTCACCGGGAGGCTCGGGCTCGCGGCGGCGGTCGGCGCGGGCTCCGGCGAGTCGTACGGACTCGCCCGCAGACTGGCCACGCTGGATCACCTCAGCGGCGGCCGGGCCGCCTGGGCCGCGGTCACCTCCCGCGCCACCGTGCCCGGCGAGGACCTCCGGCGCGACGGCGCCCCGGACCAGGCCGGCCGTCGCCGAGGAGGCCCCCGTCCCACTCGGACAACGGGGGCCGCTCTCGCACGGTCCGCCGAATTCGTCGAGAGGGCAAGGGAGTTGTGGGAATCCTGTCCCCCGGAGGGTGTCCCGCGCACCTCGGGCCGCCGGGGCCGGCGTGCCGACGCCGCGGGCGAGTTCGGCGTGCCGCGCTCGCCACAGGGACACCCCGTGATCATCCACGCCGACGACTCGGGCGGGGGACGGGAGTTCGCCGCGTCCACCGCGGAGGTCGTCATCACGCGGCACCGGACACCGCGGGCGGGCCGGGAGTTCCGCGCGGACATGGAGAGGCGGCTCGCGACGTACGGGCGCGCGCCCGGCGACCTGAAGATCATGCCCGCGGTGACCGTGGTGCTCGGCGACACCGCCGCCGAGGCGAGGGAACGGGCCGCCGGCATCCGCCGCCAGGTGATCTCAGAGGGGGACGCGACCGTCGCGCCGCAGGAGGTCCGGGGCGCCGGCCTCTCCTCGTACGACCCCGACGTTCCTCTTCCCGAGGCGTACGGACCGTCCTCGTACGTCGGTACCCCGGAGGCGGTCGCCGCCGAGCTGGACGCGTTCGTGACCGCGGGCGCCGCCGACGGCTTCGTCCTCGTCCCCCGTCCGGCCCCCGGTGGACTCGACGAGTTCGTCGACCGGGTGGTCCCGCTGCTCCAGGAGCGGGGCGCCTTCCGCACGCAATACACGGGTACGACGCTGCGCTCACACCTCGGGTCGGCGCGGCCGCTGTGGAAAGGTTGATCACATGACGACGGACGCATCCGAGGACTGGAAGCAGTGGCACGAGCACCGCATCGAGACGGTGTCCGCGCCCTACGGCCCGCTGGCGCTCACCGGCACGTACTGGCTGGAGGACGATCCGGACGGGCGACTTCCGGACATCCCCGGGCGGTGGACCGCCGAGGAGGAGGGCGTCGTGCTGACGGCCGCGCCCGAGGACGGTCTCAGCGTGGACGGCGAGACCTTCACCGGCGAGGTCCGGCTGGTGGCGGACGTGGGCCCGGCGGCCGGGGCCCGCGCCGGGACCGGTGAGCGCCGCTTCGTCGTCCTGGTGCGCGAAGGAGTCTGGGGGGTACGTGACTTCGACCCCGCCGCTTCGACGCGGACGTCGTTCAAGGGCATCGAGGCGACGCCGTACGATCCACGCTGGTCGGTGCCGGGGCACTTCACGCCGTACGGCGAGAGGCGCACCGTACGGGTGGAGAACGCGGACGGGCAGACACGCGGACTCGAGCTCGGCGGCATCCTCGCCTTCACCCTGGACGGCGCGGATCTCACGCTCCAGGTGTCGGTCGAGAGCGACGGCTCGCTGTGGGCCGTGTTCGCCGACGCCACCAGCGGGGACAGTAGTTATCGCTTCCGGTTCCTGCGCCCGGCGGCGCCCGACGCCGAGGGGCGCACGACCGTGGACTTCAACCGCGCCGTGCTTCCGCCGTGCGCATTCGCCGACCACTTCGTCTGCCCCTTCCCCCCTCCCGGGAATACGCTGGGCGCGGCCGTCGCGGCGGGGGAGCGCACGCTGAGCTGAGCGGGGGAGCGGGGATGGGGGAGAGCGGGGGCGCGAGAGCGGGCAGCGCCCCGGTCCGCACGGATTCCACGCCGTCGTGCCGGGGAGATCAACACCCCTTTTTCGTACGCAAGTTGAACACTGCACGGCCGAAAGGCGCCCTTGCGCCGGTCGGCCGTGCGGCCGAATACTCCCCCACAGCGCTTGTCAGGGGCACGGCTTGTCCGGAATCCGGACGGGCGACTCCCGGCTGCGCCTCACGGGCCCCGACCCCACGCGGGCCCCCTACTTCCCTCGGGAGGAACGAAAAGTGAGGATCAAGCGCACCACCCCCACTCCTCGCAGCGGCATGGCGAGACGCGTCAAACTGATCGCCGTGACCACCGGACTCGTGGCCGCGGCCGCGTTCGCCACCCCCACCGCGAACGCTGCCGATGTCCACACGTTCAGCGCCACCCAGCTGAGCACGGTGAACAAGTCGGTTCTCAACTCCGATGTCGCGGGCACCGCCTGGGCGGTCGACGCCAAGACGAACCGTGTCGTCGTCACCGTCGACAGCACGGTCTCCCAGGCCGAGATCGCGAAGATCAAGAAGGACGCGGGCGGCAACTCCGCCGCCCTCACGATCAAGCACACCCCGGGCAAGTTCAAGAAACTGATCACCGGCGGCGACGCCATCTACGGCGGCTCCTACCGCTGCTCGCTCGGCTTCAACGTGCACAGCGGGAGCACCTACTACTTCCTGACCGCGGGCCACTGCGGTGAGGTCGCCTCCACCTGGTACTCCAACTCCGGCCACACCACCACGCTGGGCACGAACGTCGGCTACAGCTTCCCGACCAACGACTTCGCGCTGGTCCGCTACACCAACTCCTCGGTCGCCCACCCGAGCGCGGTCGGCAGCCAGACCATCACCAGCGCGGCCACGCCCAGTGTGGGCACGACCGTCTACCGCCGTGGCTCGACCACCGGCACGCACAGCGGCCGCGTCACCGCGCTGAACGCGACGGTCAACTACGGCGGCGGCGACGTGGTGTACCAGATGATCCAGACCACCGTCTGCGCCGAGGGCGGCGACAGCGGCGGTCCGCTCTACGGGGGTTCCGTCGCGTACGGTCTGACCTCCGGTGGCAGCGGCAACTGCACCTCAGGCGGTACGACCTTCTTCCAGCCGGTCACCGAGGCGCTGAGCTACTACGGCGTGAGCGTCGGCTGACCGACTGATTCCCCCCACGGCACCACTCCCCCCACGGCACATCCCCCACAGTGCCCCGCACGGCCAGACCTGCAGCCAGCAGAAGGCGAGCCCCCGTACGCAACCGGCGTGCGGGGGCTCGCCCTTGTTCAGGTGCCGGGGTTACCGTCGAAGTGAACCCGTGAGGCAGGCCCGACAAGGGTCTGGTACACGCCTGATGCGCCACGTCGGACCCTGGGGGGCCGTGATGGTCGAGGAACTGGTGGCGGCGGGAGTCTCCGTCGCGTCGGTGGGCCTGGTCTATGTGATGGCCGGGGCCCGCGTGGTCAAACAGTACGAACGCGGAGTGGTGTTGCGCCTGGGCCGGCTGCGCTCGGAGGTGCGTGGACCCGGGTTCACGATGGTCGTGCCCTTCGTGGACAAGTTGCGCAAGGTCAACATGCAGATCGTCACGATGCCGGTGCCCGCGCAGGAGGGCATCACCCGGGACAACGTCACGGTGCGCGTGGACGCGGTCGTCTACTTCAAGGTGGTGGACGCGGCCGACGCGGTCATCCAGGTCGAGGACTATCAGTTCGCGGTCTCGCAGATGGCGCAGACGTCGCTGCGGTCGATCATCGGCAAGAGCGACCTCGACGACCTGCTGTCCAACCGCGAGAAGCTCAACCAGGGCCTGGAGCTGATGATCGACAGCCCGGCCATGGGCTGGGGCGTGCAGATCGACCGGGTGGAGATCAAGGACGTCTCACTGCCGGAGACGATGAAGCGGTCGATGGCCCGGCAGGCCGAGGCCGACCGTGAGCGGCGGGCCCGGGTCATCAACGCGGACGCGGAACTGCAGGCGTCGAAGAAGCTGGCGGAGGCCGCCGGGGTGATGTCCGAGCAGCCGGCCGCGTTGCAGCTGAGGCTGCTGCAGACGGTGGTGGCGGTGGCGGCGGAGAAGAACTCCACGCTCGTCCTGCCCTTCCCCGTCGAACTGCTGCGGTTCCTGGAACGGGCCCAGCAGCCGGCCGCGCCGACACCCGAACCGGCGGCACCGGCATCGGCACCGGTCGCTCCGGCACCGGCACCGGCGGCACCGGCATCGGCACCGATCGCGCCGGCATCGGCACCCGCACCGGTTCCGGTCGCGCCGGCACCGGCGTCGCGACCGGAACCGACCGCAGGAGAGCCGGTCGCACCGAAGTCGGTCGCACCGAAGCCGAACGCAGGAGAGCCGATCGCACCGGAACCGGCACCTCCAGCCGCCCCGCAATCGGTGCGCGAGCAACCGCGGCTTCCCGAAACCCCCTAGGGGCAGAGTGCCGATGGGGCGAAATCAAGACAGGACTAGACCTCACGGGCCGCATGTCGACCACTCGCACACAGTATTTGCAGTGGGAACTCGCGTGCTACGACCACGTAGGGTCAAGGTGCGCGGGGCGCAGGCCCGTTGCCGTACGCGCGTCCTGAAGTCGACCTTGTGTGCTCCCTGTGCGTCTCGGAATAGTGGGCGGCGAACAACGGGCATGGACACGGCATTTTGCTGTGAGCCGGGTGTGTGTCCGTACGCCTTCCGGTCCTGGAGGTCCCCACAACCTCCCTGACCGACCCCCCACAGGAGGACGTGAGTTGAAGCACCGACGCATACCCGCGAGGCGTGCCGTCATGGCGGGTGCGGGCATCGCCGCACTCGTCGCGGCCGGAGCCACTTTCCAGACTGCGAACGCGAGCGAGACGCCGAAGGCCCCCACGCCGCACACGCTGTCGATCGCTGCGGCCGGAAAGCTCGCCTCGACCCTCGGCGAGGACCTCGGCGCCGACGCGGCCGGAACGTATTACGACGCGAAGTCCCGGCACCTCGTCGTCAACGTGCTCGACGAGACCGCGGCCAAGGCCGTGGCGTCGGCCGGCGCCAGGGCCAGAGTCGTCCAGAACTCGCTCGCCGAGCTGAGGAGCGCGCGTACGACGCTGAAGAGCGACGCGACCATCCCGGGCACGTCCTGGGCGACCGACCCGCAGAGCAACAAGGTCGTCGTCACCGCGGACCGGACGGTCTCCAAGGCCGAATGGGCCAAGCTCGCCGAGGTCGTCGACTCACTCGGTTCCAAGGCCGAACTCCAGCGGACGAAGGGGGAGTTCAAACCCTTCATCGCGGGCGGTGACGCCATCAGCGGCTCCGGCGGCCGCTGCTCGCTGGGCTTCAACGTCGTGAAGGGCGGCCAGCCGTACTTCATCACCGCCGGACACTGCACCGAGGCGATCTCCACCTGGTCGGACTCCAGCGGCAACCAGATCGGCACGAACGAGCAGTCCAGCTTCCCGGACAACGACTTCGGACTGGTCAAGTACACCGGGAGCACCGAGCACCCGAGCGCGGTGGACCTCTACAACGGTTCCTCGCAGCCCATCACCAAGGCGGCCGAGGCGACCGTCGGCGAGAAGGTCACCCGCAGCGGCTCGACGACCCAGGTGCACAGCGGCACGGTCACCGGCCTGGACGCCACCGTGAACTACGGCAACGGGGACGTCGTCAACGGGCTCATCCAGACCGATGTCTGCGCCGAACCCGGTGACAGCGGCGGTTCGCTCTTCGACGGCGACAGCGCCATCGGTCTCACCTCCGGCGGCAGCGGCGACTGCACCTCGGGCGGTGAGACCTTCTTCCAGCCGGTCACCGAGGCACTCTCGGCGTTCGGCGCCCAGATCGGCTGACCGCTCGCCCGCTTCAACGGCAGAGGTCCCGTCCCCGCACCCGCGGGGACGGGACCTCTGCCGTTTGTGCCCCCCCCACGACGAGCAGGGCCGTCGACCATCGCGCCCCCGCGCTCACCGCGACCCGGCCTGCCCCGACGTGTTACGGAGAGTGTCACCCGCACCGCACACCGTCGCCGTCCGTCCATCTCGGGCCAGTGGACGGCGGCGGTGCGGAGTGTGTCGCGAGGTGTTTCCCCCAACTGCGCTTCCCCGCTGGGGAGGTGGCGGGATGGGGCCTGTTCCGGTCACTGCTCCACTCGCCAAAAAATCGCTGATGTGTTCGAATCTAATCGCTGACCAGGGCGGGTGGGGTTAGAGTAATCGAACGAGCGTGCGATGAACGTATCGGGCGTATGGCTGAAAAGGGGGTAGGAGTGAGGGAGGTGCGGCATGGCGGGCTTCGCCCATCTGCACGTCGCGTCCGGTTACTCCATCCGCTACGGCGCCGCGCATCCCGAGCAGCTCGTCCGGAGGGCGGCCGAGCGGGGCATGACGGCGCTCGCGCTCACCGACCGGGACACGGTCACCGGGGCCGTCCGGTTCGCTCGGGCGTGCGCCGGGGCAGGGGTGCGGCCGGTCTTCGGTGTCGATCTCGCGGTGGAGGCCCTGGGGCCCCCGCCGCCGGCCCAGCGCCGTCGCACGCCGGCGCGCGGCGGCTTGCACGTCGCCGAGCCGCCCCTGCGGTTCACGCTGCTCGCGCGGAACCGGGCGGGATGGGCGCGGCTGTGCCGCATCACGTCGGCCGCCCATGCCGGTGCCGTGTCCGGTGCGCCGCCGGTGGTGCCGTGGGCGGCGCTGCGCGAGTACGGCGGCCCCGGGCTGACGGTGTTGCTCGGGCCGCTCTCGGAGCCGGTCCGGGCGCTGTCGGTGGGCCGGGAGGACGTCGCGATGAGGCTGCTGGCGCCCTGGAAGGAGATCTTCGGGAAGGGGGTCCGATTGGAAGCCGTTGCGCAGAAACGTTTCGGCACGGGTCCGGGATCCCTGCGGCTGGCCGCCCGCACCCTGACCCTGGCCGACCGCACCCGTACCACCGCCGTGCTCTCCAACGCCGTCCGCTACGCCGACCCCGACCAGCACCGCCTCGCCGACGTCCTGGACGCGGCCCGGCTGCTGCGGCCGATCGACCGGCGCCGCCTGGACAGCGGGCAGCGTTGGCTCAAGGACGAGCAGGCGATGGCGGTCGTCGCGCGCATGGTCGCCGAATGCGCCGGAGCGGACGTCGGGCGAGCCCGCCGGCTGATGGCGGACACCGCCGACACGGCGGCCGCGTGCACCGTCGATCCCCGAGCGGACCTCGGGCTGGGCGTTGCGCACTTCCCGGAACCCTCGGTCTTCGGCGCCGAGCCCGTCGCGCGAGGAGCCGCGGAACTGCTGCGCAGGCAGTGCGAGGCCGGCTTGGCCCGGCGGGGCCTCGACCGCGACCGGGCGGTGCTCGGCCGGCTGGACGAGGAGCTCGACGTGATCTCCGAGCTGAACTACGACTCGTACTTCCTCGCCGTCGGCCAGGTCGTGGCCGACATCCGGGCCAAGGGC
Organism: Streptomyces sp. NPDC057950; assembly: GCF_042887295.1. Classification (NCBI taxonomy): domain Bacteria; kingdom Bacillati; phylum Actinomycetota; class Actinomycetes; order Kitasatosporales; family Streptomycetaceae; genus Streptomyces; species Streptomyces sp. NPDC057950. The sequence goes on along the minus strand of NZ_JBHVPP010000006.1, from coordinate 281,557 downwards.
ATCCGCGTCGCGGCCCGCGGTTCGGGCGCCGGGTCGATGGTCTGCCACGCGCTGGACATCGCGACGGCCAATCCGCTCGACCACCGCCTGCTGTTCGAGCGGTTCCTCAGCGTGCGCCGCGCCTCGCTGCCCGACATCGACATCGACGTGGAGTCCGCCCGTCGGCTGGAGTGCTACGACGTGATCTTCGACCGGTTCGGCAAGGAACGGGTGGCGGTCACCGCCATGCCCGAGACCTACCGGGCGCGCCGCGCCCTGCGGGACACCGGCCTCGCCCTCGGAATCGCGCCCGCGGACGTCGACCGGATCGCCAAGAGCTTCCCGCACCTGCGGGCCGCGGACATCACCGGCGCACTCGCCGAACTGCCCGAACTGCGGCGGCTGGCGGCCGAGGCGCACCGCTACGGGCCGCTGTGGGAGCTCGCGGAGGGCCTCGACTCCCTGGTCCACGGCATGGCCATGCACCCCTGCGGCGTGGTCATCAGCGACGCGACGCTCCTGGACCGCCTGCCCGTACAGCCCACCCCCCAGGGCGACTACCCGATGGCGATGGCGGCGAAGGAGGAGATCGAAGCGCTGGGCAACATCAAACTCGACGTCCTGGGCGTACGGATGCAGTCCGCGATGGCCCACGCCGTCACCGAGATCGAACGCACGACCGGCAATCACATCGACCTGGACGACCCCGAGCAGGTGCCGCTCGACGACGTCTTCGCGTTCAAGCTCATCCAGGAGAGCCAGACCCTGGGGCTGTTCCAGCTCGAGTCACCCGGCCAGCAGGACCTCCTGTCCCGGCTGCAGCCGCGCGATCCGCAGGACGTCATCGCCGACATCAGTCTCTTCCGTCCCGGACCGGTGGCCGGCGGTATGCCCGAGCGGTACATCGCCGCCCGCCACGGAGGCGCGCCGTCCTATGCCCACCCGGACCTTGAGCCGGTGCTCGCCGACACCTACGGCGTGACCATCTGGCACGAGCAGATCATCGAGACGGTGCATGTGATGACCGGCTGTGATCGCGCGATGGCCGAGATCGCCCGGCGCGCGCTCGGCGACAAGGAGCGGCTGCCGAAGATCAAGGACTGGTTCCACGGTCTGGCACGCGCACGTGGGTACAGTGCGGCGGTCCGGGACGAGGTCTGGAAGACCGTCGAGGCCTTCGGCGCGTACGGGTTCTGCCGCGCCCACGCGGTCGCCTTCGCCGTACCCGCCCTGCAGAGCGCATGGCTCAAGGCGCACTATCCGGCGTTCCTGCTGGCCGGTCTCCTCGAACACGACCCCGGCATGTGGCCCAAGCGTGTCCTGGTCTCCGACGCCCGCCGCCGCGGCGTGCCGCTGCTGCCGGTCGACGTCAACCGCTCCCAGGTGAAGCACACCGTGGAGAAGACCGACGGGGAGCAGTGGGGCGTGCGGCTCGCGCTGTCCGCGGTGCACGGCATCAGCGAGGACGAGTCCGCGCGGATCGAGGGGGGTCGGCCGTACGGATCCTTGTCGGACTTCTGGCAGCGGGCCCGTCCCGGCAGACCCGTCGCCGAACGCCTCGCCGAGATCGGCGCCCTGAACTCCCTGCACGACGGCCGCCTCACGCGCCGCGACCTGCTGCTGCAGATCGCCGAGTTGCACCGGCAGTCCCGCAACCGGACCGCGGCCTCGGGCCAACTGCCCCTCGACACCGGCGCGGTCGGGGGAGCGGAGCCGAGTGGTCTGCCGGAGATGACCGGCCGCGAGGCTCTGAGCGCCGAGCTGAACACGCTGGGCATCGACGTGTCCAAGCACCTGATGGAGCATCATCACCGGCTGCTGCGGGAGATCGGCGCGACCGACGCGGCGCACCTGGCCGGGCTGCGCGCCGGTCAGCAGGTGCTGGTCGCCGGTGTGCGGGCCTCGACCCAGACCCCGCCGATCGCCAGCGGCAAGCGCGTCATCTTCGTCACCCTGGAGGACGGCTCCGGCCTGGTCGACCTGGCATTCTTCGAGGACTCCCACCCGGCCTGCGCGTACACCGTCTTCCACAGCGGGCTGCTGCTGGTGCGCGGCACGGTCCAGGTGCGCGGCACCCGTCGTACCGTCGTCGGCACCATGGCCTGGGACCTGGACGAGATCGCCGCCGCCCGCCGCGACAACGGCCCCGAGGCCGCCCTCGCCCTGCTCGGCGCCGAGCACCCGCACCCGACCCCGGCCCAGCCGGCCGCGGGACGGCCGCACCCCGCGCCCGCCCGGCCGAGGCGCACCCTGGCCAACGGCACCACGGGTGCTCGGCTGCACCCGTACGCCGACCTGCAGCCGGCCGGCAGCCGTTCGGCAGACCTGAAGAAGTTCGGCCACCGCAGCCCCGGTTCTCCGGGCTGACATGTGTCTCAGGAGGCATGGCGGAAGGGTGCCGCGCCTCGGCGACGCGCGGCGGCCACGCGACGGGCCGCGTGACCACGCTCGCTCGTCGTCCCGTCCGGCTCGCGTGTGTGGTGGCGACCGGACGCCCGCGGAGATCCCGCACTTCGGTGGCGGCACGTAGAAACCGAAGATGACCACGGACGCGAAGAGGGTCGCCCGCCGGTCAGGTCCCCAAGGACGACCGCCATCGCGAAGAGGCCGGTTCGGCGGCGACGCGGAGAGTGACCCGCCGCGCTCCGCCGGACACCGATCGCGAGGGGTCCCGGCCGTGCGGCCACTACCGCCCGTGTGACGCACCCGGTGACGAGCGGCACCCCCCCGGCGGTGCCGGTGGCGGTGTCCGGCGCGTCAGGCCTCGGGTCCCGCCATGGACCAGCCTGGCGTGTTGGGCGTCCAGTGAAGCCCTCCGCTGTCGATCGCCTCCCCGCACTCGCCACACACCGTGGCCGGCCGGACGCGGTGGCCATGATGCTCCAGGATCATGGGCGGCTCGGCGACGGCCCAGCGGTCACCCCAGGCCAGGAGGCTGACAAGCAAGGGCAGGAGCTCCCTGCCCGACTCGGTGAGGTGGTACTCGAATCGCGTCGCCTGATACTCGCGCTTTTCGAGAATGCCTTCGGCCACGAGGGATTTGAGTCGCGCGGCGAGCCGGTCGCGCGGCGCTCCGGTGTTACGGGCGATCTGGCTGAAGCGCCGGTTGCCGAACATGATCTCGCGGGCGATCAGCAACGACCAACGGTCACCGACGAGCTCCAGCGTGGCCGCGACCGCGCAGGGCCTTCCGGGGACTACGGGAAATTCGGGCATGTTTCAGCATATCAACTTACGGTTTGTGTATCAAACCGTTCATTGCGGACCGTGCACCGCGGACCGCCTTGGAGGCGGTCGGCCCGCGCTGCTATGGTTTGAAAATCAAACTAAATGAACCGGAGGACGGCCCATGACTGCTCGAGTCACTCCCTACCTCAACTTCAGCGGCAACGCGCGGGAAGCGATGGAGTTCTACCACTCGGTCTTCGGCGGCACGTTGGACATCACCACGTACGCGGATCTGCGCCGAGCGGAGGACACCGGCCAGGAGAACCTGGTCGCGCACTCGATGCTGAAAGGCGCCGTCGGCGTCATCCTCATGGGATCGGACACCACGACCCCGGAAGCCCATGGACCCGGTGGCTCCTTCTCCGTGGCCCTCGGAGGCGAAGAGGCCCACCTCACCGCCTACTGGCACCGGCTCTCCGACGGCGGAACCGTGACAGTGCCCTTCGCCGAGTCCGCGTGGGGCGCGCTGCACGGACAGTGCGTCGACAGGTTCGGGACCTCCTGGCTGGTGAACGTGACGGCGGGCTCGCCGGCCTGAGGGCTCGTCATCTCACGCCCGCCATGGCGTCATCGGCCCTCCTGCCCGAGATCGGAACGCGAGGTCTCGGGCAGGAGTTCCTTCCGCCGCGAACGGCGTGATCCTCAGCGCGCGGAGGGCGCGGAACCCGACCTCAGGCGCGGCAGGGCCTGGACGACGCCCGCGGCAAGGCCGAGAGCCGCGAAAACCCACCAGATGTGCTGGAAATTGTCCACTCCGGGGCCCATTTTCGAAGTTCCCAGGAGAGCGACGAAGACGCTGACTCCCAGAACCGCCCCGAGCTGCCTGAAACTGGAGTTGATCGCGGATCCGACGGCGAACTGCGCCGGAGGAAGTTTCGCGACGGCGGCACCGGACTGCACGGGAAGGGTGAGACCGATACCCAGTCCGGTGAGCAGAGTCCACGGAAGCCAATGGGCCACCCAGTGCGGCGAGGAGTCGACGAAAAGAGCGAAGCCCAGGCAGCCGAGGGTCCAGGTGACGGCGCCGGCAAACAGTACGCGTCGATGTCCGACAACGGTGGCCAGCTTGGTGGTGGAGCGCGCGATGACGGTGACGACGATCGGTCCGGCGGAACTGGCGAGCGCCGCGCGCAGTACCGAGTAGTGCCATTGTGTCTGAAGGAAGATCAGATTGGCCAGCAGAAGGCCGAAGAACGCCGTCGAGAAAAGGAGCGTCGCGGCGTTGATCTCCGAGAACTGGCGCTCCTTGAAAAGAGCGAGATCCATCACCGGCCGTGCGGCCTTCGACGTACGCCACAGGAAGACGGGAAGAGCCAGAGCCGCCGCGACGAATCCGATCACCACCCACGAGTCGGACCATCCACGAGAAGGTCCCTCGATGATGGAGAAGCTGAGAAGGGCGGGAATCGCCGCCACGAGGAGCGCCCCGAGAGGATCGGGAAGACCGGAGGCCCGCGGATCACGGGACTCGTGGAGCAGACGTCTGCCGAGCACCACGATCACTGCCGCGATCGGCACGTTGACCAGGAAGATCCAGCGCCATGACGCGTACTCGGTGAGCAGCGCTCCGAGCGTGGGGCCGACCGCTGCCGCCGCGGCGGCCATCGCACCCCAGACGCCGATCGCGACATGTCGGCGGGCGGCGTGGAACTCGTGCAGGACGAGCGCCAGCGAGGACGGCACGACAAGGGCGGCGAAGACCGCTTGCAGCGCACGGGCGGTGATCAGTATTCCCGCACTCGGCGCCAGTCCGCACAGCGCACTCATGAGCGCGAATCCGGCGATGCCCACGATGAATATGTTCTTGCGCCCGTAGCGGTCGGCTACCCGGCCCGCCGGGATGAGCATGGCCGCGAACACCAGGCTGTACGCATTGAGAACCCAAGCCAAATGCCCGGCTGTGGTGTTGAAACTGTGGCTGATGGTCTGGAAGGCGATGTTGACAATCGTGGTGTCGAGGAAAACCACGAAGGCCCCGAGGCTGCCCAGGGCCAACACCCAACCGGCCCGCCGATTGTTCGCGGGCGCCTCGCCCCGGGTGCTGTCGTCGACAGTGTTCTGGTTCTCCCCCACAGGGGCGCGCTGCGCATTGTTCACCGTGCACAACTCCTCATGTCTTGTTGTGAGCTGCAACTTGCTCGGGTACGGTAGCAGCGCATGGTTTGAAATTCAAACCATGCAATCCGGACCACGGTGCCGTAACGGCAGGCGGTGAACGATCGGCTCGAAGTGACCGGCCGGACAGCCCATTTCACCGTCCGGCATCGGCCGATGTGACGTCTGCCCGCGCTCCGGCTCCCGCCGAATCCGTCGGTACGTCACACACGGCTCCAGTAACGGCTGTCAAGCGAAGCGGCGACACATATCGATACGACACGTGTCGATCCAGTTCCGTCGCACGAGAGAGAAGCGCTCACATTGAATACATCGGAGACCCGCCGACCGACGCTGATGGTCGTGCACGCGCACCCGGACGACGAGGCCGGCCAGACAGGCGGCACACTCGCGCGGTACGCGGCCGCGGGCGTCCGGACGGTCCTTGTCACCTGCACCGATGGCGGACAGGGTGACGGAGTCGACGGCCGTGAACCGGGCCATCACGACCACCGGCCCGAGGAGGTCGCCGCACGGCGCGCCCACGAGCTCGCCATGTCCGGTGCCGCACTGGGGGTGAGCCACCTGATCCGACTGGATCATCCGGACTCCGGGCTGCCCGACTTCCCCGACGACGTCGACCCTCGTGCGTTCAGCAGGGTCGACGGCGAGCCGGTCGTCCGGCAGCTCGAAGCCCTCATGCGCGAGTACCGGCCGGATGTCCTGGTGACCTATCCTCCCGACGGGCTTTCGAACCACCCGGATCATGTCCGTACGCACGACCTCACGACCGCCGCTTTCGAGCGCATCCGGACGGCCGGCGGCTTCCTTGTCCAGGCAGGCGCCGACGCGCGTCCCGGCCGACGCCTGCCGAAGCTGTACCACATCGCCCTCTCCGTCTCCCGCCTCGCGGCGGTGCGAACCCTGGTGCGGGCTTCCCTCGGTCCTGACGCCTGGACTCCCCCGCTGGGCATGGGTGTTGATGACGACGACGTCACCACCGTCGTGGACGTCTCCGCGTTCTGGGAGCAGAAGCTTCGGGCGCTGGCGGCGCACGCCAGTCAGTCGGACGCTCGGGCCCTGCTGGGGATGTTGAGGTTGGCCGGTCGCGAGAACGCCGTCGAGGAGTACGTACGGGCCGACCCGCCGTGGACTGGCGGAGAGCGGGAGACCGACCTCTTCCAGGACGTCGTCGAGGGCGACTGATTCCCGCCTCCCGCCCGTCCCGGGTCGGCCGCGGATGCCGAGAGCACCCGTGCGGATGTGTGGTCACGGCCGACCTCGCCACGGCCGAGCCCTCCCGCGGATGCCGAGAGCACTCCTGCGGATGTGTGGTCACGGCCGACCCCGCCACGGCTGAGCCCTCCCGCGGATGCCGGCCGTGCCGCTCCCGCGGCGGGCGTGGAGCGGCACGGCCGGGAACGGCTCACTGTGCGACGGAGGAGCCCTCCTCCACCGCACGAGCGCCCTGGACCGGAGCCTGAGCACCGCGCTCGTGGAGGTGGGCTGTCGGCGTGCGGTCGATCCGCAGGCTGAGGAGTTCAGGGCGGCTGTAGTGACCGCGCGCGTCCATCGGGCGCTTGCGCCGGTCGATCGGCCTGAAGTCCAGGTCGGCGATGACGTCGCCCTCGCCGGAGGTGAGCGGTTCTCCGAGAACGCGTCCTTCGGGATCGACGATCGCGGTGAAGAACCCCCCGGACAGCGCGAGGGTCGTCACTTGAGGCTCTGTGTGGGCCCGGGGGCCCGGGGGCCCGGAACGGCCGGTGATGGTCCGGCGACCTCTCCGACTATTATGGTTTGAATGTCAAACCAATCGCAGCATACACATCATGGTTTGGAAAACAGGCCGAAGCGGGATTCCTTGGCGGTCGCGCTCGACGCGGTCAGTGACCGGTGGTCCCTGCACATCGTGCGCGCCGTGGCCTTCGGGGCGTCGCGCTACACGGACATCCTGCGAGCGGTGGGAGCACCCAGGGACGTCCTGTCCTCCCGGCTTCGAAAGCTCACCGCGTCCGGGATCCTGCGGCCCCGCTCGCCGGAGAAGGGCCGGCCGGCCGGGTACGAGCTGACCCGGAAGGGCCGCGACCTCGGGCAGGTCGTCCTGGTGCTCAAGCGCTGGGGCGACGCCCACGGCGGGGACGACGTACCTCCGGTCGACTTCATCCATGACGCCTGCGGCGAGGTGTTCGTCGCCGAGGTCCGCTGCCGGGCCTGCGCGAATCCGATCCGGTCGGGTGAGTTCTCCGTCCATCGTGCGTCCCAGGGCTGCTGACGCCCCGGAGGCGGGGGGCGCCGCCACGAGAACGGCCGCACTCCGTACCGGGCGACTGTGTGGACCGGGGGACCGGCGGCCACCCGGTCCGACCGGTACGGAAACGACCATGGCGACGTTGTGAACTCGCTGGTGAGAGGTGGTCGCGCTCAGAAGTGTCCGATGCATTCGCACAAATATTCGAACACGGTTTACGGTGAGGAGCAGGCCCCGGCATCGAGGGACGGCGAGGGAGTGATCACCCATGGCATACCGGCATGTCTCCTGCCCGCGTGCGGTCATCGGTCGAGACGCGCTGAAGTGTCCGGTGAACCCGGGGGGCATGGGATGACCATCCGCCAGCGGCACATCGCCCACCTCCACCTGCACGCGGCGCTGACCGAGGCCCGGTACGCCGATATAATCGAACTGATGTCTGGTATCACGCCGCACGTCCAGGCCGTCCCGCCCGACGCCGTCCAGCTCGACCTGACCTCGGCGCTGCGGTACTTCGACCTGTCTCCGTACGACATGGTCCAGACGGCGAAGATCAGGCTGAAGGCCCTCTACGACATCGACAGCAGTGCCGGGCTCGCGAACAACCGCATGCTGGCGGCCATGGCGGCCGACGCGTCCGCGCCGGGCGAGACCACCTGGGTTCCCCTCGCGGACGTGGCCGACTGGCTGTGTCCCAGGCCGGTCGCCGCTCTTCCCGGAATCGGCCGCACCACCGCGGAGACGCTCCGCAAGTACGGCCTGCACACCGTCGGCCAGATCGTCGACCTGCCGGCGGGAACCCTGCAGCGACTGCTCGGCGCGGGTCCCGCCCGGCTGCTCGCCGAGCGCGCCCGCGGCCGCGACCCCCGGCCGGTGACCCCCTCGGAACCGGCAGCGCATCTGCTGGCCGACCTCGTGCTGGAGCGGGACTCCCTCGATCCTGCCCAGCATCACCGCGCGGTGCTGGCGCTCGCCGACCGGATCGGCCAACTCCTGCGCGGTGAGAGTCAGGTCGCCGACCGGCTCACTCTCACGGTGCGGTACGCCGACCGCAGCGCCACCACGCGCACGCGTGCGCTGCCGGAACCCACCGACCACTCGCCCGCCCTTGCCGCGACAGCCCTGGGGCTGTTGACCTCCCTCGGGCTGCAGCGCGCAAGGGTCCGTGCCTTCGCGATCCGTGCCGACGGGCTGCGGCCGTCCGACGGCGCCTGCCGACAGCTCTCCCTGGACCCGGGCGATGCCCGCGCCCGCGCAGCCGAGGCCGCCGCAGACCGCGCCCGTCGACGCTTCGGTCCGGAGGCTGTACGGCCGGCCGCTCTGGCGAACTGACCGCTTGCGCCAAGGACCCGATGAACTCGCTGGTATGTCACTGAGCGCTTTTCGACTTCGGCCCGAGTGCCCAGGGGCGCCGCTCTTGAATGGGGCGGTCATGGCTGGTTCGCCGGGCGCGGGAGCGCTGCGCAGCCCCCGTCCCGCTCCTCCATCCCGGCCGCGGTCCTATATTGGTCCGGATGACGTCGGTGCGTGCCGGGGGGATTGAGCGCTCTTGCGACGATCGGGTGGAACGCGTCGAGCGGCCGCGCTGCTCTGTGCCGTTGCCGTGCTGTTCCTCGGCGCGTGCGGGACACAGGTGGCCGGTCAGGGGGACGGGAGGCCACCCTCGCCGACGGTGACCGAGCCGATCCCGTGGACCACGATGCAGCCTTCCGCGGTCACCGGGGTGCATCTCGGCGGGGACCGGCGCACGCTGTTCCTCGACACACAGGTGCCCAGCGGCGCCCACGCGTGCGTGCGCAAGCTCGAGGCAGTGCTCACCGACCCGATGACGGACCTCGTGCGGGTGCAGGTCACCTTCACCTCGCCGTCCGGGGACAGGGCCTCCGGGTGCACCGAAGAGAGCACGGCCACGGCAGAGGTCAGGCTGCCCGAACCGCTGGGCGACCGGGACGTGATCGTGGACCACTACACCCGCTTCACCGCCGAGGGTGCCGAGCCGCCCGCGCTGCGGTTGTGTGGAAAGCTGGGCTGCACACCGCCGGCCACCGGCTGCACCGCCGCCTCCTACGATCAGGCGTTGATGGCGGTCGGCGCGCCCGAGCACACGTACCGGGACTCGGAGAAGTGCGACGGGAAGTGGCTGGTGCTGGACTTCTCCTGGCGCACGGGACCGGCCTGCGGCGACTCGGCGGACCCTGCCTGCTCATCCCGGCTGGGTGACCGCTGGTTCTTCCGGGCGAAGGAATCGGGCTGGGAGCCGATCATCCGGACCTCGGCCGGAGGCTGTCGGGACGCGCAGCGCGAGGAGCCCGCCTTCCCGTCCTCGCTGTGCGAGTCACTGGCTCCGCTGTCCCCCTCGCTGCACTCGAGCTACCCTCCGCCGTCCGCCTCTCCGACGGCCGGCGTGCGTTCCACCGCGACGGCCACCCCATGACCACGGACCGCTGCGGCCCGTTCTGACCGTTTCACGGGCTCCGCGTCGATTTCGAGGGTCTCGCCCGCGGGGCCTTCTCCTCGGTCGCGAACCTGGAGACGCCCCGACGTCGTTCACCACGCGCGGCGAGGACCGCACGTCGTTCACCACGCGCGGCGAGGACCGCACGTCGCGGCGAGGACCTGAACGGCTTCGGTCCCGCGTTCCGAGCGCTCGTCGGTCTACGCCCGCATCCTGTCCTCGCAGGATTCCTCCCACGGTTTCGACGACGGAACGGACACACCGCCATGAGTGAACTCGTGCTGGGTATCGACACGGGCACCGCCAGCACCAAGGGCGTACTCACCACCCTGGACGGATCCGTGGTCGCGACATCCGTCCGCCGTCACACCATGTCGTTGCCCAGACCGTCCTGGGCCGAAGTGGACGCCGCCGCGGTCTGGTGGGGCGACTTCACCGCGGTGGCCCGTGAGCTGATGGACCGGATCGGCTCCCACACCCTCGCGGGACTCTGCGTCAGCGGTGTCGGCCCCTGCCTGCTGGTCTGCGACAGCGACATGGAGCCCGTGCGGCCGGCCATCCTCTACGGCATCGACGGCCGGGCCGAGCGGGAGATCCGCGACCTCACCGAGCGGCTCGGCGCCGACACCGTTTTCGAACGCTGCGGCAAGGCGCTCAGCACCCAGGCCGTGGGCCCGAAGATGCTGTGGATGCGGCGCAACGAGCCACGGGAGTGGGCTCGCGGAACGAGGTGGTACAACTCCCACTCCTATCTGGCCGCCAAGCTCACCGGTTCCTACGCGCTCGACCATCACACGGCCAGCCAGTGCGACCCGCTGTACGACATCCATGCCGGATCCTGGGCGCAGGACTGGCTCCCGGACATCGTGGGCCACCTGGAGATGCCGCGACTCGTCCACCCTCACGAGGTCGTGGGGACGGTGACCGCCGCGGCGTCGGAGGCGACGAGGATCCCGGTCGGCACACCTGTCTCCGCCGGGACGATCGACGCCTGGGCCGAGGCCCATTCCGCCGGCGTACGGCATCCCGGCGACCTCATGCTCATGTACGGCTCCACGCTGTTCTTCGTCCAGATCCTGGGTACGTACCGGGCACACCCCAAACTGTGGACCACGGCAGGAGTGGAGCCGGGCCGGCGAACCATCGCCGCGGGGATGTCCACCTCGGGGTCCCTGACGCGATGGCTCCAGGACGTCACCGGAGGAGAGTCCTTCGACACCCTGGTCACCGAGGCCGAAGCGGTGCCGGCCGGTTCGGACGGCCTGCTGATGCTCCCGTACTTCGCCGGTGAGCGGACCCCGATCTTCGACCCGCACGCCAGAGGCGTGGTGGCGGGCCTCACGCTGCGCCACACACGTGGGCACCTGTTCCGGGCCGCCTACGAGGGCATCGCGTTCGGCGTCCGCCAGATCCTCGACTTCCTGGAAGACCCCGACGACCCGGTCCGGCGCATCGTGGCGGTCGGGGGCGGCACCGAGGGCGGACTGTGGACCCAGATCGTCAGCGACGTCACCGGCCGGGAACAGCAGGTACCGGCACAGACCATCGGGGCCTGCTACGGCGACGCCCTGCTCTCCGCGGTCGGGCTCGGACTCGTACCGCGCGACACGGACTGGGCCGTGGCCGAGACGACAGTGCGGCCCCGGGCCCACACGCGTGAGATCTACGACCGGCTGTACGCGTCGTACACGGAGCTCTACCCGGCCACGCTCCACATCGTGCACGATCTCGCCGACATGCAGTGAAGACCATCACGGTACTCATCATGCGGACCTCCGCGGTCCCGGCGTCCGCGGTGGTGGCGAGCGTGTTCGCGGTCGGCCGACGAACGGCGCGCTGAGGGCGTCCCCTGTCACCGGGTGCGCCCTCAGAGCCGTGCAAGCCCCCTCAGGGGGACGGCGGTTGCCACCGTCACCGTCCACAGGACCGATCGCGGACCGTCAGCGCAGTGCGGCCTCGCCCGTGTCGACGGCGCGCAGGGCGCGCTCGACCGTCTCCTGGTTCTCGCCGACCGGAGCCACGTAGTCGAGGACACCGCGCGCGGCGTCCTCCCCGAGGGTGCGGGTGATCACCCACGTGGCCAGGTACTGGGACGCCAGGCAGCCACCCGCCGTGGCGATGTTGCCCTCGGCGTGGAACGGGACGTCCAGCACGGTGACGTCGCACGCCTCGACGAAGGGCCGGCTCTTCATGTCCGTGCACACCGGCATGCCGGCCACCAACCCGAGCCGGGCCAGTACCAGCGCGCCGGAGCACTGTGACCCGATCAGCTGTCGGGACGGGTCGAGCCGGAGCCTGGAGATCAGCCGGTCGTCGGCGACCACGGCCCGCGCCTTCACCCCGCTGCCGATCAGTACGACATCGGCCTCGGTCACGAACTCCATCGGGCGCTGGCCGGTCACCTCGACGCCGTTCATCGACGTGACCACCGGCGCCGGTGTCGTGATGAAGGCTTCCAAGCCGTCCTCGCGGCACCGGTTGATCAGCGCGGAAGCGATGAAGCTGTCGAGCTCGTTGAACCCGTCGAAAGTGACCACGGCTACCTGCATCACGACTCCTCCAAGGACGGCATCCGAGCGTCAGTGTCCCCCGCGCCGTGTCCCGGATGCAGGGCCAATCGGTGGCAGGTGGCCTGCCTGACGTGGCCCCTTCGGCCTGGGGGCGACAGGATCCGCCAGGCCGCGGAGGCCGCGGAGGCCGCGGAGGCAGAGGGCCGGGCGCGGACCCGGGCGCGGACCCGGGCGCGGACCCGGGCGCGGACCCGGGCGCGGGCGCGGGGGAGCGGGCGGGGTGCGGTCCGTATACGACCGTGCCGGGGACGCCCGCCGCGCAGATCCTCATCCGTCCGCGACCCGAACCGAACCTCCCGCGGGGTCAGTTGGCCCAGGGCGGAGTGATGACCGAGCCGTCGGCCAGCTCCGCGCGGAGGCCGATGGACGTGGTGACCCAGGAGGTCGCGGTCCGCCCGGTCGGGTTCTCGACGCCGAAGACCGTGCCGGGGTTGATGATCACCGTGTCGCCCGCGGTGATGCGGTCGGCGCGGCCGTCGAGCGTGATCAGCAGTTCCCCGGTGAGGAGATGGAAGATCTCCTCACGGTTGACCGTGTGCACAGGGGCCTTCGTCCCGGCGGGGATCTCACCCCGCCAGGCGCACAACTCCTTGCTGCCGCTGAGGGGAGTGGCGTACGAGACGAAACGGGCGCCGTGGATCTCGTGGACGACGGCGTCGGACGGGCGGACGACGGGCATGGCTGGCCTCCGTGGCACGTGGGTGAAAGTGGTCAAGTGGCTTGACTATGTGAATATGGTCAAGCTACTTGACTGAATAGTCAAGCCGCTTGACCGATCGGTGAGGGGTGTTTCAATGCTTCCGTGCAGAACTCCGAGGCCATGGCCCTGTCCGCCGCCCTGCTCGCCGTCGCCGGTGACCTGACGCAGCGCATCCATGAGGGTGTCGTCGCCCGCGGGTTCGAGGGGCTGCGGCCCGCGCACGGCTTCGCGTTCACGCGGCTCGCTCCGGACGGCGCGACGGTCACCGAGCTCGCGGCGCACCTCGGGGTCACCAAGCAGGCCGCGAGCCAGCTCGTCGAGGAGCTGGTGCGCAAGGGGTACGTGGAACGGCACCCGCATCCCGGTGACGCGCGCGCCCGCCTGGTCGTGCTGACCGAGCGCGGCTGGGCCTGCACGCGCGCCGCGGAGGAGTCGGCGGCGGAGGCCGTCCGGCCGTGGGTCGAGCTGCTCGGAGAGGGTGAGGTGGGCGTGTTGCGTGAGCGATTGCTGCGGATCGCGCCCTACGGTCCGATCAGGCCCGCCTGGTGACGGCGCGGCGGCACTTATCACTACGGCCGACTATCACTGGAAGTTTTTACTGACGCGTAACTTCACAGTTGGGCTACTCACTCGTAACTTGACGAGTGAACAGCATCCTCGTGATCCGGATCACAGGGCGTACGCCGCCGTCACTCCCTTGAGCCGCAAGGAGATCACCCGATGCTGCCCTGGAAGCGCCTGCTCAGACCCCTCGTCGCACTGCTGATGGCCGCCGCCGTCGCGGTCGTCCCCGCCGCCACCGCCCACGCCGCCGCACCGAGCAGCGGCTGGAACGACTACTCCTGCCGCCCCTCCGCCGGCCATCCCCGCCCCGTCGTCCTCGTCCACGGCACCTTCGCGAACTCCGTCGACAACTGGCTGTCCTTCGCGCCCTACCTGGTCGCCCGCGGGTACTGCGTCTACTCGCTCGACTACGGGCAACTGCCCGGCGTCCCGATCTTCAACGCCCTCGGCCCCATCGACAAGTCGGCCGGGCAGCTCCAGGTCTTCGTCGACAAGGTGCTCGCCGCGACCGGCGCCGCCAAGGCCGACCTCGTCGGCCACTCGCAGGGCGGCATGATGCCCCGCTACTACCTCAAGTTCCTCGGCGGAGCCGCCAAGGTGAACACGTTCGTCGGCATCGCGCCCGACAACCACGGCACCACCCTCGACGGCCTCACCAAGCTCCTGCCGTACTTCCCCGGTGCCGAGGACCTGCTGTCCGCGGCCACGCCCGCGCTCGCGGACCAGATCGCCGGGTCCGCGTTCCTGACCAAGCTCAACGCCGGCGGCGACACCGTCCCGGGCGTCCACTACACGGTGATCGCCACCAGGTACGACGAGGTGGTCACTCCCTACCGCTCGCAGTTCCTCACCGGATCCGACGTCCACAACGTGCTGCTTCAGGACCTGTGCCCGGTCGACATCTCCGAGCACGCGGCGATCGGCCTCCTCGACCGGATCGCCTTCCACGAGGCGGCGAACGCCCTCGATCCCGCGCACGCCACCACCACCAACTGCGCCTCGGTGTTCAGCTGATCCGTGGCCCGGTGCCGGGTCCTGTCCGGCCTGAGCCGCCGGACAGGACCCGGAGTCCTTCCCGCCCCGCGGGAAGAGGCAGGTACTACCGGCCGTGCCGGCCACCGTTCACCGCGCGGCGGCGCACCGAGGCGAACAGCGCCGCCGCGCCCAGCGCCAGCGCGCTCGCGCCCCCGATCGCGAGGTAGGCGGTGCTGGAGTGGTCGGCGCCGGTCTCGGCGAGGTTCTCCGAGGCACCGGCCGCCTCGGGCCGATCGGCCGAAGCGGCGGAGGCACCGGACGTGTCCGAGTCGCCGGGCGTGCCGGAGGCGGGGGAGCCCGCGGCCGGAGTGGGCGCGGCGTCGTGATGGTCGTGCCGCACCGTCGACTTGTCGGTACCGTCGGCGATCTGTTCCTCGGAGGGAGCGGAGGCGGCCGGCGCGGGCGCGCTCGACGCGCCGCCGCTCCCCGAACCGCCACCGGCGGAACCACTGCCGCCCGTACCGCTACCGCCCGTACCGCTGTTGCCTGAACCGCCGTCGCCTGAACCGCCGTTGCCCGGACCACCGCTTCCGCCGAAGGTGACGTCGGAGCAGGAGTAGAACGCCTCCGGGCTGTCCGAGCGCTGCCAGACCGCGTAGAGGACCTGCTTGCCGGAGCGCTTCGGCAGGGTGCCGGAGAAGGTGTAGTAGCCGTTCACCGCGGCGGGGTCGGTCTTGGTGGCCACCGGGTGCGCCAGATCCAGATCCCCCCAGGCCAGCCGCTTCGACGGGTCGTAGCCGTCCTTGGTGAGGTAGACGTCGAAGGTGCCCTTGTGCGGGGCGGTCACCCGGTACCTGAAGGTGTACGCGCCCGCGCTCACGGCCGTCGCGGGCCAGTCGGCGCGGGCCAGGTCCAGGCCCTTGAACTCGGTGTTGCCCGCGCTGCACAGCTTCCCGTCGGGAACGCGCTGCTGGTGCCGGCCGTTCGCGTCGCCGATCCGGATGCCGTTCCAGTCGTACAGCGCCTGGGTTCCCCCCGCCGCGACGGCCGCCTCGCAGGCGGCGGACCGGGGACTCTCGGGGCCCTCCGCGTAGCACTGGAAGACCCGGCTGACGGGGTCTCCCATCGAACCGTGGGCCGAGGCGGGCGCGGCGGCGAGCGCGGTCAGGGCGAGTGGCGCGACACCGACGGCGGCGAGGCCGGCGGACCTGCGGCGACCGGACATGGGGGGAGCTCCTCGATCGAAACGGTCCTGAGCGGGCGCGATCGGCCCGCGCTGCGGGCGGTGATCAGCAAACTAGCCTCAAGAATCCGCGGGATCGCCTGCTGGAGACGGGTGCGGGAGATCCTTATGGCCGCGTTAAGGCGGAGCTAACGGGGGCCTCAGGAAGGGTGGTCGTGGTGGGCCTTCCCGCCTGTGCCGGAGCCGCTGAACCGTCCGTGGTCGTCCATGACCGTCCGTCGTGGGAGGCCCGACGATCTCGTCCGGGCCCGCGACGTGTTCGCCCCGGCACCTTCGACCGTCTGAACGCGGGTAGCGTTCGGGCCGTGACAGATGGTTCGAACGGACAGGGGATCCGTCGCGCCGTCGCTTCGGACGTGGGCGCGGTGAAGGCCGTGACCGACGCGGCGTACCACCCCTACATCGCGCGCATCGGCGTGGTGCCGCAGCCCATGGAGGCGGACCACGCGGCGAACGTGGCCGCGGGGCGGGTGTTCGTCACCGGTGGCCCGGGGGAGTCCGTGACCGGTCTCGTGGTGGTCGAGGCGTACGAGGACCATCTGTACCTCGACAGCATCGCCGTCCGTCCCGACGCCCGGGGAAAGGGCGTCGGGCGACGGCTGCTGGCGTTCGTGGAGGCCCACGCGCGGGAACTCGGGCTGCCCGAGGTCAGGCTCTTCACGAACGCGATGATGTGGGAGAACCGGGAGATCTATCCGAAGTACGGCTACGAGGTCGTGGAGCGTCGCGTGGACGGCCCGTACGACCGCGTCCACTACCGCAAGCGGCTCGTCTGACCGCCCGCGGTCGGAGGCGCGGTGCCGGGACGGCTCACTCGTCCGGCCACCACGTGCGGTGGATGTCCTTCCGCACTTCGGGGCGCTCGGCCGGACGTTCGTCCGCCCTGTCCCGCGCACGACGGGAGTCCGACCTGCTCAGGGGCTTCTGCACGGTCACACGGCGCATGGCTGCCTCCTTGCGTCTACCCGATTCCGTCGTCGTACGGAGGTAGACCCTTTCGGGGAGAGTTCCTCATCGGTCGCGATCTGTCTGTGGCGGGTGTCACGATTGACTGTCAGTGGTCGGTGTCACCCTGGGCCGCACGGCGGGTTACCGGGACATGAATCCAGGTCCGAGCGGTGTCGATCGCTGTTGAAAAGGGAACGACGCGCGGCGTGGGGTAATTCCCGTGGCGAACTCGCCGAACGTGACGTGGTATGCCACCTGTGGTGACGTGGAGGCACCGTCCGTGCGGCGTGGGTGGTCGGGCACGCCCCGGCCGAGCAGGGTCTCGAAGTCGTCCCGGCGGGCCAGGAGCTCGAGGGTGTCGAGCGCGGCGAGCGCGGCGGCCGCGGCCACCGGATCGCTGGTCGCGAGGCCACTCGCCGCGAACTCGTCCTCGTCCAGGCGTCGTACGTCCGCGCCGTCGGCGGAGCGCCACAGGTCCAGGTCGAGGTCCTCGACGATCAGCTCGCCGCCACGGACGGTGGCCGGACGGGTGATGTCGCAGTACCAGCCCTTGCGCACCCCCCGCGCGTCCCGGACCTCCTTCACCGCGTACCAGCGGTCCCGCCAGTAGTGCTCGGTGAGGACGTCACCCGGCTCGAACCGTACGAAGCCGAAATCACGGACGCCGTCGGCCGCCCACGGCGCGCGCACGGTGACCCGGGTGCCGTCGTCGTGGAGGAGCTCGACCGGATAACGGATCTTCGTACGGCCGGACTTGACGAGGACGACGTCCAGACGGCGGGGACCGTCAGCCGAGTTCGCGGACATGACGCACCTCCGTGCCGCAGATCTCGTACCCGAACCACTTGTTGATCGCGATCATCGGCCCGTTGCCGCTGTCGTTGCCGGTGAACGCCTCGGTGCAGCCGGCCGCACGGGCGCGGTGCAGGGAGTCGTTCTTGGCGAGCTTGGCGAGACCGCGACCGCGAAAGGCGGCGGCGGTGCCCGTCATCACGGTGCCGTAGCGGGTTCCGCCGTCCGTGCGGGCCGCGCTGAAGGCGGCCGGACGGCCGTCGACGAGCGCGACCGTGGTCAGTTCCGCGCTGAACAGGGGGTGGTGCCAGGTCTCCCGCAGCCAGGCCCGGTAGTCCGTGAACTCGTGCGGGATGTCACCGGGTTCGTCGGCCGACGTCTGCGCGTCCAGGGCGAACAACGGGCGCGGGTCGTCGGCGAAGTCCGATGCCGTACGCAGTTCCACGCCCGGCGGCGGGACCTGACGGGGCGGCAGGGCGGCGCCCGCCAGGTCCAGCCGGAGGAAGTGGGCGGAGCGGCCGGCGCGGTAGCCGTGCCGCTCGGCGAACGCCCGGTTGCCCGGCTCGTCCAGGACCCAGGCGAAGAGCCTGGTCGCACCCCGGGCCGCGAGGTGCCGCTCGGCGGCGCGCACCAGGAGCGAACCCGCGCCGCTGCGGGTACGGTCCGGGTCGACGTACACATTGAGATAGCCCTGGCCGGGCTCCGGGCTGTCGTACGCGATGCCGACCTGGGCCGTGCCGACCACCTCGCCGTCCAGTTCGGCGACCAGTGGGCGGTAGTGGGCTTCGGGGTGCGCGTGGGAGACGTCGTACGCGAGGGAGCCGGGGGTGTACAGCATGTAGGGGAGCGCCCGGTTGCGGACCCGGGCGAAGCCTTCGGTCCGCCGCCGGTCGTCGGGGCGGAGGTCGTCGACGATCACGGTCATGGACTCGCACGCTACGCGCGGGGCGGGTCCGGCCACCTCTCATTTTTCGGCCGCCTCCGCTCCGGTACCTCTCATCACCCCGCGGGTACGGGACAATCGCCGCGTGACGCTGAAGATCCACATCGATGAGGGGACCGCGCCCTACGAGCAGGTGCGCGCCCAGATCTCCGGGCAGGTCCGTTCCGGGGTACTCCCGGTCGGCTACAAGCTGCCCACGGTACGGGGGCTGGCCGAGGAACTCGGCCTCGCCGCGAACACGGTCGCCAAGGCGTACCGGGCACTGGAGTCGGACGGGGTGATCGAGACGCGGGGCCGCAACGGAACGTTCGTGGCCGCGGCCGGTTCGGCGGCCGAGCGCGAGGCCGCGACGGCCGCTCAGGCCTACGCCGAGCGCGTGCGCCGCCTCGCGCTGACCGAGTCCGCCGCGCTCGACGCCGTACGGGATGCCCTGCGGGCGGCCTACGGAGGCGGGGTCTAGGGCGTGTTGCGGAAGTCCCGTCCGCCTCGCAACACGACCCAGGGGGCGGCACGGCGCCTCCCGGCGTCGCCGGACCGTCCGGGTAGGTCCGTACGGGGGAAACCCTCCGCCGTGCCGGACCTGGCGGGGCAGTGCGGGCGGCCACAGCCACGGGCCGCGCCCCGAAGCCCCGGGGATCTCGAAGCCGACGTCCCGGCTGCTGTCGACGCCCCGAGCCAAGGACGCCCCGGGTGCGCCGAGTGCCCCCGGCGCACCCCAGCACCCGGACGCGCGGCGCGTGAAGGTCTACAGATACAACCCCGCGTCCGCGCCGTCGCGTGGGTCGGGGACCGATGTGGGGGTGGTGCCCCGGCGGAGTGCGTACAGCTCCGCCAGTGTGGCGCCCTCGCGTGAGATGCCCTCCTCCGTGCCGAGCCAGCCGACGGCCTCGGAGCGGGTCAGCGGGCCGACCTCGATCCGGGCGAGGCAGCGGCCGGGGCGGACCACGGCGGGGTGCAGGCGCTCGAGGTCCTCGTTCGTGGTCACCCCCACCAGGACGTTGCGGCCCTGGCCGAGGAGGCCGTCCGTGAGGTTGAGCAGGCGCGAGAGGGCCTGGCCCGCGGTGTGCTTAGCCTCCCCGCGGATCAGTTCGTCGCAGTCCTCCAGCAGGAGCAGCCGCCACCGGCCCTTGCCCGTGCCGTCCTCCTCGCCGATCGCGATGTCCATCAGATAGCCGACGTCGGAGAAGAGCCGCTCGGGGTCCAGGACGCAGTCCACCTGGCACCAGTCCCGCCAGGAGCGGGCCAGGGTCCGCAGCGCGGACGTCTTGCCGGTGCCGGGCGGGCCGTGCAGCAGCAGGAGCCGGCCCGCGATGTCCTCCGGGGTCGTCTTCATCAGGCCGTCCATCGCGTCGGCGACCGGGCCGGTGTAGTTCGGCCGGACCTCCTCCCACGTGCCCGCGGAGATCTGCCGCGTGGTGCGGTGCGGGCCGCGGCGCGGGGACACGTACCAGAAGCCCATCGTCACGTTCTCGGGCTGGGGTTCGGGTTCGTCCGCCGCGCCGTCCGTCGCCTGGTCGAGGACCTTCTCGGCCAGTTCGGCGCTGGTCGCGGTGACCGTGATGTCCGCGCCCCGGTTCCAGCGGGACACCAGGAGGGTCCAGCCGTCCCCCTCCGCCAGCGTCGCGCTGCGGTCGTCGTCGCGGGCCGAGCGCAGCACACGGGCACCCGGTGGCAGCAGGGTCGCCCCGGACCGTACCCGGTCGATGTTCGCCGCGTGCGAGTGAGGCTGCTCGCCCGTCGCGAAGCGGCCGAGGAACAGCGCGTCGACGACATCCGACGGAGAGTCGCTGTCATCGACGTTGAGCCGGATCGGCAGTGCGTCGTGTGGGTTGCCAGACATGCCGCCATGATCCGTCACCAAGGGGACCCGCGCACGGGATTTCCGCAGCCTGTTGCCGGTGTTCCCCTGGACGCGCCCCAGTTCAGCCGCCTTCCGGCCGCACGGCCGGGTGCCCGCCGCGGGGCCACGCGAGCCCCCGCCCCCGGAAAATGTGGCAATCCTGTGCTTACACAAGCTCTGTCCGGCGGCCGATCCGCGCCGTTACTGTTGCCCATGATGGGACGTCATGGGTGGAATTCGGGGGCACAGCGGTGGCGGCTGACCGCGCTGCTCGGCGTGGGAGTGGCCGCTCTGGCCCTGGTGGTCACCCTGCTCAACACCTTGCCCGGGGGCGGCGCGAGCACCGCGGGGACGACCCGTGACGGGGACAAGGTGCACGGCACACCGGTCACCCCGCCCGGGACGCCGCGGCCGGCGGTGGGCTGGGGCTTCACCCACACCCAGTTCAGCGCCGACGAGGGCAGCGACGCGGCGACCGAACGCGCCGAGGGACTGCTGGAGAAGCGGTCGCTGCCGCAGAACCAGCACATCATGGGCTGGGGCGCCGGCAATCCCGAGCCCTCCAAGGGCCGCTACGACTTCACCGAGATGGACCGCCGCATCGACTTCGTCCGCAAGTCCGGCGGCACCCCGGTCGTCACCCTGTGCTGCTCGCCGGACTGGATGAAGGGCGGCAGGCCCGGCGCGAACCACACGGACTGGAGCCAGGCGTCCCTGGAGACCGCGCCGGACCGCGCCCACTACGAGGACTTCGCCGAGCTCGCCGCGACCGTCGCCAAGCGCTACCCGGACGTACGTCACTTCATCGTCTGGAACGAGTTCAAGGGCTTCTGGAACAACGCCGAGGCCCGCTGGGACTACGAGGGCTACACGCAGCTCTACAACCTGGTGTACAAGGCGCTGAAGAAGGTCGACAAGGACATCATGGTCGGCGGCCCCTATCTCGTCATGGACAGCTTCGACCCGCGCCAGAAGGAGAACGCGTCCACGACCGTGAAGGGCGCCTGGGGCGCCATGGACCAACGTGTCCTCGACGCGTTCGACTACTGGAACAAGCACAAGGCGGGCGCCGACTTCGTCGTCGTCGACGGCTCCAGTTACACCAAGGACGACGACCTGCTGCCCGACGAGTTCGGGGCCACCGACAAGCTCACGGCCGTCAGCGAGTGGGTGCGGGCGCGGACCCGCGGCCTGCCGCTGTGGTGGGCCGAGTACTACGTCGAGCCGGCCGACGGCAACGACGACCGCAAGGGCTGGTCCGAGACCCACCGTGTCGCCGTGCAGGCCGCCGGGATGATCGCGATGGCCCGAGGCGGTGCCACCTCGGGTTTCTACTGGAACCCGGAGGAGGAGAAGGGCTCCGGCTGCGCGGGCTGCCTGTGGACGCCGACCGACGGCGCCGAGGGGGGCGCGGCCCTGCCCATGTTCGACCTGGTCTCCCGCTTCGGCGCGGCGTTCGGACCGGGGGCCAGGTACGAGACGGTGTCCGTCGCCGCCGACGACGTGCCCAACGTGCGCGTCCTCGCCACCGACAAGGCCGTACTCGTGGTGAACACCCAGAACCGGCCGATCAGCGCGCAGGTCGACGGCCGGAGGTTCACCCTGGGGGCGTACGGGGTGAAGTGGCTCACCCGGTGAGCCGCTCCACCCCCCACGGTCCGGCTATTTCATGGTCAGGAACCGCTGCACCAGCGAGGCCAGCAGCACCGCCAGCAGCGGCAGCGAGAACCAGAAGCTGCTCTGCAGCCACCGCAGCTGTCGCACGCTCGGCCGCACCGCCACCCGGATGATCTCCCGCGCGGTCAGCATCACGACGAGCGCCACGGCCGCCAGGGCGCCGACGACCGACCACGGCGTCCAGGTGATCTGCGGGCCGATCGGCCCGGGTTCGGCCTTCGGGACGTCCCCCGCGGGCCGCTCGCGCAGCGCGTACACCGTCGCGTCGCCGTTGACGAGGACCTTCCTGAGGTCCTGCCGGTCGTCGAGGCTGTGGACGAGCCGTGTGGGCCAGGTCGCCGAGTAGCCGACGTCCATCTGGAGGTAGACGACCTGACTGCGGTTGATCATGAGGTACGAGTTCGGGCCCGCGTCCTTGAGGGACTTGACCAGACCCGACACCAGGACCGGGTCGGTCGGCGCCAGCGTGGGCACGTACTGCACCTTCTCCATGTCCTTCGTGCCCCACGGCATCGCGGGCGTCACGTTGTTCACGGTGTCATTGCTCAGCCACAGCAGCCGGACGGTCGGGTCGTCGTGCGCGTACACGTACTTCATGGCCGCGACCTCGCCAGGCCGGATCCGCTCGAACGACTCGTTGCCCCAGCGGGCGACCAGGAAGCCGCCCATCAGGAGCAGACCCGTCATGAGGGCGGCGAGCGGGGCGAGACTCGCCCGGTCCTTCTCCCGCTCCTTCGCGGTGACGCCGGTGCGCGGGAACAGGGCGAGCCCGGCGAGCAGCGCCGCGCCCGGAAGGGCGAACATGAAGACCCGCAGCGCCATTTCACCGCCGTAGGACTGCATGCCGAAGCCGAGGAAGGGCACGAAGGTCAGGACGAGCAGTGACCGCTCGCGGTACTTGTGGTCACGCCGCCGCCACCAGCCCCAGCAGGCGAAGGCCATCACGCCGCCGGCCAGCAGCACGCGCGCGTAGAGGACGAGCTTGTGGGTCGAACTGCCGCCCTGGATACGGCCGGATACGGACGTCGACACGTTGCTGCCGACCCCGCCGACCCCGCCGAACAGTTCGTTGAAGTGCCCGGACCAGTAGGGCTCGGCCATGAAGCCGATCCAGACGGAGACCAGCACCGCGAACAGGATGGGCAGGCCGCGCAGTTCGGAGCGGCCGACGAGGACGAGGACCGCGAGGACGCCCAGCATCACGAACGGGGTGAGCTGGTGGGCGGGGACGCTCGCCGCGAACAGGCCGATCAGCACCATGAGCAGCACGGCCCGCTGACGCCGGTCGGTCGGCTCGACCTCCGCCTCGCCCGGCCGTGCCTTCGTCCACAGCACGCGCGGTGCCCGGAACCACACCAGGAGGATCGCGACGAAGGCGAGGTAGAGCAGATAGGTGAAGCCCTGCGGGGAGAAGTAGTCCTGGCCGACCCAGCCGCTCAGCACGAAGACCCAGATGCCGGTCCACTTGGCGCGCCAGCTCGCCCGCAGTGAGCGCACGAGCAGGAACATCGGTGCCAGGTACAGGACCTGCATGGTCAGCGGCCACCAGCGGATCACCTCGGTGAGGTCGCCGACACCGCAGGCCCTGGCGACGAACGCGGCCGCCGCGAAGAAGCCGGGCCAGCTCCAGCGCGCGTCGAGGTCCGGCACGGCCGACCCGGTCCGGTCGATGTAGTCGAGGAACCCGAGGTGCTGCCAGGCCGTCGCGAACCGCGGTTCGGTCTCGATCACCGCGGGCAGCGCGTGCAGCGAGACCACGGTGGCGAGCAGGGTGACGAGCAGCAGTCCCTTGTGCTCGCTCTTCGTCCAGAGCAGCGAGGCGAAGACCGCGATCAGCAGGGCGGCGCCCACGAGGGTGGGCAGCGGCAGGACGGAGACGAGGCCGAGGCCGCCCATCGCGTCGAGGGAGGCGTCGTCGAGGCTCAGCGCCGGGACCCAGTAGAGAAACAGCGCGGAGACCAGGAGGAGGCCGAGGAGCACGCCGGGTTTGGAGGGGTGCCGCAGGCGGTCACGGAGGGGTGGTGCGGTCTCTTCCGGTGGCCGCGGGCCGTCCGGGGCCGGGCGCGCGGTTCCCCCCGCCCCCGAGATGACGCCGTCCGTGCCGTCCGTTGCGAAGGAGGACGCCTGTTCGAGGGTGGGCGTTTCGAAGGGAGCGTCCACCTCCGGGGCTTCCAACGGACCCAGGGACGCCTCCGAGCCCGGCTCGCGCGACTCGACCGGCAGTCCCAGGGCCGGCGTCGGCAGGTGCTGCGGACGCAGCGCCCAGGTCGGACGGTGGTCGGGGCGCGCCGTGGGTGTCCCGCTGGGCGGAGCACCCGGCCCCGGCCGTACGTCCGGGCGGCGCTCCTGGTGGTCGAAGTCGACGTGGATGCCGAGGGCGAGGGTGTCGGAGTCGAGGGCCCAGGCGGGCCGCTTCGGCTCGCTCGGCTCGGCCGCGGGCACGTCGCGCGCGCCGAGGTCGGCGAGGTCTCCGTCCGGCGCCGCGCCCTGCGGCAGTTCGGCGGGCGGCGCGTGCCGCACGATCTTGAAGAGCCGGGGCGCCGCGATCGACACGATGACCGCGAGGCTGGAGATCTCCGCGACGCCGGCGCCCGTCAGTCCCATCCGGGGCAGCAGGACGACCGTCAGGCCGAGCACGAGGACGCACAGCAGGCCCTGCAGATAGGCGAGTCCGGAGGTGCGGCTCTGCGCGCGCAGCACCGCGAAGTAGGTCTCCATGACGACCCGCAGCAGCGCGCCGACCGCGAACCAGCGCAGCAGCGGCGTCGCCGCGTGCGCGTAACCCTCACCGAAGACGTGCAGGATGAACGGCGCGCCGAGGAACAGCAGTCCGCACACCGGCAGCATGATCCTGGCCATCCGCCTGATGGCGGCCCGGGTGTTCGCGGCGAGCCGCGCCGGGTCGTGCGAACCCTCGACGGTCAGCGAGGCACCCATGTTGATGGCGAGCAGGTTGACCGTGCCGCCTATCGTCGTGGTGATGTAGAAGT
The DNA here is from genome assembly GCF_042887295.1 of Streptomyces sp. NPDC057950. NCBI lineage: Bacteria > Bacillati > Actinomycetota > Actinomycetes > Kitasatosporales > Streptomycetaceae > Streptomyces > Streptomyces sp. NPDC057950. Next base: position 256,311 of record NZ_JBHVPP010000006.1, on the reverse strand, counting down.
ACGCGTTGTCGGCGGAGCTGACCTGAGAGGCGACGATCACCGGGACGAGGTAGACCACGGCGAGCGAGAACAGCGAGCCGGTGTAGTCGCCCGCGAGGAAGCGGCCGATCTCCCTGAGGGAGGGCGGCTTGGCGCGGTCCTCGGTCGCCTTGACGTGCCGGGGCACCAGGCGCCGGAAGACCAGCAGTCCGAGCGGCACGACCGACAGGGCGATCGCGGCGACCCAGGAGACGAAGACACCGCTGGTGGGGATCGCGGCGGCGAGGCCGATGAGCAGGACCAGCTTGACCGCGGAGAACACGGTGTTGCCCACCGGCACCCACAGCGCGCTGCGCAGCCCGGTCAGTACCCCGTCCTGCAGCGTCAGCAGCGACCAGGCGACGACCGCGAGGATGAACCCGAGGCCGTTGAGCGGTCCGTGCAGGAAGTGGTACGAGGGACCCCACAGGTTCAGGGTGAGCAGGAAGACGACGGCGGCCACCGCCACGACCACCGAACTGCCCGCGTAGGTGCGGAGGATGAGGCGCCCGGTGGCGCGCCCCGCGACGGGTATGAAGCGGGCCAGGGCACCTGTCAGCGTCACCGCGGTCACCCCCGCGAGGAGCTTCATCGCGGCGATGGCGGCGGACCCCTGGCCGACCGCCGAGTCGGAGTAGTAGCGGGCGGCGATCAGCCAGTAGCCGAGCCCGAGCACCGCGGAGATACCGGTGTTGAGCATCAGGGCGTAGGCGTTGCGGAACAGCTGGTTGCCTCCGCTGTCGCCCTTGCGGCCCCGGCCGGGCAGGCGGAACCGGCGCCCCGACCGCTGTTCGGACGTTTCGGTCGTGGGCGAGGAAGCCTGTGCTGTGGTCGTCGTGTCAGACACGGGAACGGATGGCCTTCCGGCGGACCTGTCGTGCTCTTCGGACCATGGCGTACCCCTTGGTCAGGGCACGGTCCCGGGCGAAATTGCGAGCGATCGCACGACCCTCGACGAGCCGCTCGAACTCCTCGACACCGGTGCTGCGGCGCACGGTGACACGTTCCAGGGCGTACGGGCCCTGCCGTCGGCGCGCCAGGGCGTTGCCGACGGCGAGGGACTGGGCGAAGCCCGCCTCCCGAACCGCGCGGCGCACCCGGCGGCTCGAGTAGCCGTAGGGGTACGCGAACGAGCGGGGCGGGGTGCCCAGTTCGTCGGCGACGATCTCCCGGCAGCGCCGCACCTCGAACCGGAGCGCGTCGTCGTCGATCTGGTCCAGCTGCGGGTGCGTGTGGCTGTGCCCGCCGATCTCGACCTGCTCGGCGGCGAGTTCGCGCACCTGGTCCCAGCTGAGCATCGTGTCGAGGCCGCCGCCGGTGTCGTACGCCCCGCGCAGCCAGCCCGTCGAGACGAACAGTGTGGAGGCGAAGCCGTGCTTGGCGAGCACGGGCAGGGCGTGCCGGTGCACGCCCTCGTATCCGTCGTCGAAGGTGATCAGGACGGGCCGGGCGGGCAGAGCGGAGCCGAAGCGCCATCCCGCCGCCAGCTCCGCCGTGCCGACCGGGGTGAATCCCCGGTCCCCGAGCAGCGCCATCTGCTCGGCGAACGCCTCGGGCGCGACGGAAAGGGCGCGCGTCGCGTCGTTGGGCGCGGCGGCGATCGAGTGGTACATGAGGATGGGGACGGGGGAGTCGCTCACGGGGCGCCGCCTTCCGCGCGGGCGCGCGCGTGTCTCGTTCCGTCGTGGTGCCTCGTGCCGGACACGGGTCCTGTTCTCATGCCGCCGCCCCCTCACGCCCCGGACCGTCGCCGATCTCCACCACCGAGAACACCGCCCCACCCCTGCGGGCCCGGAGACTGCCGAGTACGTACCCGCCGGCCGCGGTGAGCACCCCGGCGACGATGGCGCCCGCGCGGCCCGCGCCGCCCGGTCGGGCCAGTACCGCGTCGCGCACGCCGCGCACGACTCCGGCGGGCAGGACGCGGGTGGTGTACCGGCGCTCGGACTCCAGTCCCTTCGCGGCGCCGACGCTGCGGGCCACCAGTGCCTTGGACAGGCCCTCCGCGTAGGTGCGGGTGCGGAAGTACGCGAAGTGCTCACGCGCCCGCGGCACCCGGTGGTGGATCACCGCGCGGTCGTCGATGAGCAGGATCGCGTCCGGCCTGGCGCGGGTGAGACGGATGCACAGTTCCGTCTCCTCGCAGCCCAGCGGACGTTTGTCGCCGTCGCGTCCGATGCCGGTCGCGAAGCCGCCCGCCGCGTCGAACGCGGTACGGCGGAAAGAAGCGTTTCCGCCGAGGACGTTGCGGACTTTGACCCTGCCCTGCGGCAGGCCCTTGTACGTGCAGCCCACCACCCAGTCGAATTCCTCGGGGAACCAGGCCGGACGGCGGCCCGACGCCCAGATCGGCATCGTGCGGCCGCCGACGGCCATGACCCGCGGGTCCGCGTACCCCGCGGCGAAGTGCCGCAGCCAGTCCCGCTCGGCCACGGCGTCGTCGTCGAGGAACGCGATGATCCCGCCGTGCGCGGCGGCGATCCCGGTGTTGCGGCCCGCGGACAGACCGCGCGGGCCCGCGTTGGCCAGCACCCGCACCGCGTCGGTCTCCTTGTACTCCCTGCCGAGCCGCTCCAGCAGCGTGGGATTGTGGTCCACGACGAGGAGTGTCTCCAGGGCGGGCAGCGACTGCGCCCGCACCGAGGAGACCGCCGCGAGGATGTCCTCCCAGCGGTCCTCGGTGTAGGCGCAGACCACCACGGAGATGTCGGGACTGCTCAAGACACCTCTCCCTGGCCCGAGTCCAGCTGGGACGCGTGCGGCCGGCGCCGCAGCGCGCGCCGGTTGGAGCGCTCCTTGAGGATGACCTTGAGGACCCGCAACCCGTCCCGGACCGCGCGCAGGTTGCTCGCGCCGTGGATACGGAGGTACTCGTGGCTGGGGATCTCCTGCACCTTGAGACCCGCCTTGACCACCCGGATGTTCATCAGGGTCTCGACCTCGAAGCCGGTGCAGTCGAGGTCGATCTCGTCCAGGCAGTGCCGCCAGAACGCGTTGTAGCCGTAGCAGAGATCGGTGTAGCGGGCGCCGAACTTGGCGTTGACTACCGCGCACAGCACCCTGTTGCCGAGCTTGCGGACGGGCGTCATGTCGGACGTGCCGCCGCCGTTGGCGAACCGTGAGCCCTTGGCGAAGTCCGCCCCGGACACCAGCGCGGACACATAGGACACGATCTCGTGTCCGTCGGCCGAGCCGTCCGCGTCGACCATCACGATGATGTCGCCGGTGCACGCCTCGAACCCGGTGATCAGCGCGTCGCCCTTGCCCTTGCCGCGCTGCTCGACGACCTTGACGTCGGGCCACAGTTCGCGGGCCACCCGGACGGTGTCGTCGGTGGAATTGCCGTCCACAAGAACCACTTCGTGGATCCAGCCGGGAAGTGTCTTGAAGACGTAGGGGAGATTCTCCGCCTCATTCATGGCGGGAATCACCACACTCACCGGTGGCGCAATGGCCAGGTGAGAGGAGATCGGCCGGTATTTGCCGACCGCTAACGGATCATCGCCCGAAATGGCTGGGCGCAGGACTGAGCTCATGAGTCTGGTCCCTCTCGTCCGGTGGACCGCCCGCCCCTGGGCGGTCCGGCTCTTTTTCCGGTTCGAAAGGGGGGTTCTCACTTACGGCACGCCGAAATGGATCTCCGTGCATGCCGGGTGAGCTGGCAAAGCTGGCCGGCCCTCGGAAAATCGGAAGCCGACCGCGCGGCACGGCTCGGCACGAATGTGGCCACCGAGCACGGCACCCCCCTACCGCGCCCCGCGTCCGACCCTCTGCGCGATCTTGAGCCCTCCCCTAGATCGCATACGCATGACGGTCCGATGCGGGTGAGATGTATGACGATATTGACGATTGTGTCTCTATGGCAAGGCCTGGAACCTGCTCCCACGTTTTTGTTGGTTTGGCCGTTACCTAACGACTCGAACGGATTTTCCCCATCCGCTTGAGAATCCTGTCGGCGGGCTCGAAGAGCTCCGGCCGCGACAGCACCATGTTGCGCAGCGCCCGGACCGGAGCGCGTCGCGCCCTGTGTCCGACCGCGACCGGATGACGCCGGGTCACCCACCCCTCGGACACGGAGAGTTCCCGCGTCTTCAGGGAGTCCTTGTATTCCTTCTGGCCCCGCCCTAGATCCAGATAGGCAATTCCGTCGGCCGCCGCCGACTCGGCCATCCGCAAATGCATGATCAGCCCCGGCGAGTACTTCGCGAACGCCGGATCGTAGGCCGGGAACCAGCAGGCGAGGACCCGCTCGGTACGCAGGCCGAAGTGCGCGGCGACCGGTTTACCGTCGGCGTACAGCACGGACAGGATGCCCGCGAACGACTCCGAGCGGGTGTGGAAGAGCTGCAGCACCAGATGGTTGATCCAGGCGTGCGCGAAGCGGTCGCTGCGCCCGGTTCTGCGGTACTGCGCGGACTTCCAGTCCATCAGGGTGCGCAGGGCGGCGGGGTCGCGCTCGTCGTGGACGTAGCGCACCTCGCCGGCGTCCCGGCCGAGCCTGCGCTCCTTGGCGAGTGTGGTGCGGGTGAACTTCGGCGACTGGGCGCGCAGTTGGCGCAGATACGTTTCGTAGCCCTGGTCGACGTCCATGACCGGTGACGGGAAGGTGCCGGAGGCGCCCGCCTCGAACGGCGGCTGGCCCTCCACCAGATGGTCGAACTCCCATACGGCGAGCCCGCACTCCCGCAGCAGGTCCTGGGCGTCCCAGGCGAACCCCGGGCGGTGCACGAGTCCCTGGCAGTCGGAGACGCCGAGGCCGACGGCCCGTCCCACGCCGGTGGTGGATCTCTGGAACGGGAAGAACGCCGTGGGTTCGCCGTCCTCGCGGGCCACCGCGATCCGCACGCCTCGTCGGCAGCGTCCCACCGCGAGAGTGAACTCGGGGGACAGGAACGGATTCGCGAGCTCCGGCGAGCCGTTCAGATGGGCCTTCGACTGCAAAGCCGTCCAGGCCGCCCGGTCGGCGGTGCTCAGCTCGCCGGGGCGGTACACGCGTATGTCCACTTCAGGAGGTCCGTCTTCTCGTGGTACGGCCGCGCAGCCGCCGTACCAGTACCAGCAGGAGAACGAGAGAGCTGATCGCGGTCACGGCCACGATCCCGCCGGGGACCGACCAGCGGTGCACCGCCAGCATGCCCTGGGCGACGAGGAGATCGACGGCGATCGCTCCCGCGACGGACACCACCGTGCGGGCGAACGGATCCAGCCCGCGCAGCGCGGCTCCGACGGCGGCTCCGGGCGCGGCAAGCAGGAAGAACAGCGTGAACGGTCCGCGCAGCGAGGAGTCCACGTCGGCGAGCGCGAGCACCGCCCCGACTCCCGCGACGGCCACCGCCACGCCCGCGAGCAAGGGGACCAGGTCCTTTCCCGGATCCTGTCCCGACCGCTCGCCACTGTCTGGTGAAGGTGACTTGATGCCTATGGTCTGCATTGGCGACTTTGCCCCCCGAAGCGCCGGATGCCGGGCTTCAATGTCGCGCAGGCGGCTGGCGGCCGTCAAGATGCGGTGGGCACCGGCACGGGCTTCTTGGGCGACTTCAAACCTGCGGCGGCCTTGTTCCGCGCGCGATTCGCGAAGCCGCCGTGCGGCCCGGACGAACTGCGTTCGACGCCCCTTGAGTTGGTTGCGGACATGAACGTGCAACCACGATGTCGCCGGTGAGCGCGGTGCCACGGTCCCGGCCGTCGCGGAATTCTTTGGCATGGACACTTCCTGTCAACACGCGTAGCTGCTACCAAAGTTGTGGCAGAGATCCTGCTAAAGGGAGGTTCCATGAGACGTTCCCGAATTACGGCATACGTGGCCTCACTCCTCCTCGCCGTCGGCGGTGCCCTCACCGGGGCAGCGGTGGCGCAGGCGTCCCCCACCGTGGCCGCCACCGGTTATGTGGCCCTCGGTGACTCCTACTCCTCGGGGGTGGGCGCCGACAGCTACATCAGCTCCAGCGGCGACTGCCTGCGCAGCACGAAGTCGTACCCCTACCTGTGGGCCGCCGCTCATTCACCCTCGTCGTTCGCCTTCACGGCCTGTTCGGGCGCTCGAACGGGTGATGTCCTCGCGAACCAGCTCGGCCCGCTCAACTCCTCCACCGGCCTGGTCTCGATCAGTATCGGCGGCAACGACGCCGGCTTCGCCGACGTCATGACCACCTGCGTACTCAATTCCGACAGCGGCTGTCTGTCCCGGATCGCCACCGCCAAGGCGTACGTCGACTCGACGCTCCCCGGTCAACTCGACACCGTCTACTCCACGATCAGCGCCAAGGCACCCGCCGCACACGTGGTGGTGCTCGGCTACCCCCGGTTCTACAAGCTGGGCGCGACCTGCCTCGGCCTCTCCGACACCAAGCGTGCCGCGATCAACGGCGCCGCCGACTACCTGGACAGTGCCATCGCCAAGCGCGCCGCCGACCACGGCTTCACCTTCGGCGACGTCAGGACCACCTTCACCGGCCATGAGCTCTGCTCCGGCAGTGCCTGGCTGCACAGTCTCAACCTGTTCAACATCACCGAGTCGTACCACCCGACCGCGGCCGGCCACTCCGGTGGCTATCTGCCGGTCTTCACCGGCGTGGCCTGACCGGCCTGCCCTACGGCGTGGCGGAAGCGGAGGCCCCGTCCGACGGGGTCTCCGTCACGCACGTGACCGAGAACGGCACCGAGTCCGATGTGGTGTGCACCGGGCTGCGGACCTCCACCCCGATCGCGTTGCGGTAGGTCCCGCTCTCGTCGTACGTCGTGACGACGACCGACCTCCGCGCGGTCCTGTCGTCACCCGCCGAGAACGACAGGGTCTTCCAGCCCGGGTCGGAAACCTGGCCGCTCTCCGTCACCCAGCGGTACTCGACCCGCGCCGGCACCCGGCCCACCGTGAACGTCGCGGTGAAGACGGGCGCCTGGGCCTGCGGCGGCGGACAGGTCCCGGAGTAGTCGGTGTGCGCGCCCACCACCGTCACCCGCACCGACTGCGCGGGCGGCGTACTCGTCCGGTCCCCGCCGGGCGAGGTGGTGGCCGGTGAGGCGCCACCGGACGCCGGGTCACCGCTCGCGCTGCTTCCCGATGGTGAACCGCCTCCGCCCGTCACCTTGTCGGTGCTGCCACCGGTGCCCTTGCCGCTGGAGCTGGTGGTGCCGTCCCCGCCGCCGTCGTGGTTCATCAGGGCGTACATCAGTCCACCCAGGGCGAGGACGAGCACCGCCACCCCCGCGATCACGGCGGCGGCCGCCCGGCGGTCGCGGACGGGCTCCGTCGGGGCCGGGGTGTCGCTCAGGGGCGGGAACGACGGATAGCCCTGTGTCGGACCCTGCGGATACGGCGTGCCGTGTTCCGAGCGCGGCGGACCCTGCGCGGGCAGCGGGAAGGCGGAGACCGTCGGGGTCCGCAGGCTCGCGGACGAGGGGCCCGCGGCCGGGGAGCCGCCCGCGCCGATGATCCGCAGGTCGCTCTCCGCCTGCGCGGCGCTCGTCCGCTCGGCCGGGTCCTTCCTCAGCAGCCCCTCGATCACAGGGGTCAACGGTCCCGCCAGGCGGGGCGGTGGCAGCGGCTCGTCGACGATGGCGCGCAGCGTGTTCAGGGGGGTGTCGTACCGGAACGGCGAGTTGCCCTCGACCGCCGCGTACAGCAGCACGCCGAGCGACCACAGGTCCGACTCCGGCCCCGGCGTACGGCCGAGCGCCCGCTCCGGGGCGAGGAACTCGGGCGAGCCGATGACCTCGCCCGTCATGGTCAGCGCCGAACTGCCCTCGACCGTCGCGATACCGAAGTCCGTGAGCACCACCCGGTCGTCGTTCGACAACAGGACGTTCGCCGGCTTCACGTCGCGGTGCAGGACCCCCGCCTCGTGCGCGGCCCGCAGCGCGGAGAGCACTTCGGCCCCGATGTGCGCGGCGCGCTGCGGGGAGAGCGGCCCCTCGGCGTCCAGGAGGTCGGAGAGGGAGATCCCGCGGACGAGTTCCATGACGATCCAGGGACGACCGTCCTGCGTCGCGACGTCGTACACCGTGACCACGTTGCGGTTCGGCACCCGGGCCGCGGCCCAGGCCTCGCGCTCCAGGCGCGCGTACATCCGTTCGACCTCGGGGCCCATGAGCCCGGCGGGCGCGCGGACCTCCTTGACCGCGACCTCGCGGTGGAGCACCTCGTCCCGGGCGCGCCACACGGTCCCCATACCGCCCTGACCCAGAGGAGAGAGAAGGCGATAGCGGTTCGCGATCAGACGTTCACCGACCGGCTCTTCGGACACGGGTGTCCCCCCATTCGTATCCGTCGCGCATCCGCGTGATTTCTCCACAAAAGTAGCTCAACCGAGTGCGGATGCCGCCCCCTTGAACACCAATCCGGCCCCCAGAGCCACGACGACGAACGCCGAACCCAGCGGCGCGGTCCTGCGGATCAGAGCCGCGACCGGTCCCGCGGCCCACCGCGGGCGCTTCGCCAGCGCCCGGTTGACGCCACTGCCGAGCTTGACGACGGCGAACCCGGCCGCGGTGAGTGTCAGGGCCAGCCCGACGCCGTACGCGAGCACGAGGAGCAGGCCGAACCACGCCTGGCCCAGTGCCGCGGCGCCCACCAGGACGACGACGGCGGACGGACTGGGCACGAGCCCCCCGGCGAAGCCGAGCAGGATCGTGCCCCGGATCGTCGGGGCCACGGCGTGGGTGTGGGTGAAGCCGCCGTGGGTGTGTTCGAGGGTCGAGGGGACGGCGCGGCCGTGCGGGTGGTCGTGCCTGTCGTGCCTGTCGTGCCTGTTGTGCCTGTCGTGAGGGTGCTGATCGGGGTGGTGCTGGTGCTCGCGCGGCGCACTGTGGGGGTGGTGCGCGCCGTCCTGGACCGTCGCGACGGCGGACGCGTGGGCGTGCGCGAGGACCAGCGGGCGCTCGTGCCGCTCGGGGTGCTCGTGAGGGTGGTCGGCGTGGTCGTGCGCGGGGCTGTGACGGTGGTCGTGGCCGTGGTCGTGGTCATGGGCGGGGCCGTGACCGTGTTCATGGCTGTGGTCGTGGTGGTGGTCGCCGCCATGGTCGTGGTCGTGTGCGCGGTCCGGGCGCGGCCCCGGCGGGAGACCGTGTCCAGGTGCCCTGTTGCGCCATGCGCGCCGTACGAGCGTGACACCGGCGCACGTCACCAGGAGGCCGCTCGCGACACCCAGCCACGCGATCACGGAAGGCGCGGCGGCGGAGCCGGCCGTCACCAGGAGGCCGAGCGCGACGACACCCAGGGTGTGGGTGACCGTGACCGAGGCGGCCAGCGGCAGCACGTCGCGCAGGCCAGCCCGGCCGCCCCGGGCCGCCGCCGTCGCGGCCATCAAGGTCTTGCCGTGCCCCGGCGCGAGCGCGTGCATCGCGCCCAGACCGACCGAGACGAGCAGCGCCAGCGAGGCGAAGCCGAGGGTGAGGTCGTGCCGGGCGACCAGGTTGTCCAGGGCCCGGGTCCAGCGGTCGGCGCCGCGCGGGAGGACGGAGGCACCGGGCGCGGCCGGTCCCTCCTCGGCCAGAGCGGGGCCGCCGGGGCGGATCCGCAGGGTGGCGGTCGAGGTGTCGGCGGGGGAGGAGAGCAGCGCCTTGGGGTAGCTGGTCAGCTCCCGGGACACCGACTTCCTCGGTACGTCCGACGCGGTGAGCGTCATCCGGTCGCCGCGCGCGGTGATCTCGCGCCAGCCCGGTCCCCGGTCGGTCCCGGCGCCGCGGAAGCCCAGTGACACCGTGGCCGCCTCGGGGAGCGCGGCCGTCAGCCGGCACTCGACGCGCAGGGTGTCGAGTCCGGCCTGGCCCGGCCGCGGCCTCGCCCGGCTCGCGGCGACGGCGAGCGGGACCGTCCGCCCGTCGACACTGGCCCTGCTGCCGTGCGCCGCCGTCTCGCAGCGCTGCCGGGCCCAGTCCGCCAAACCGAGCTTCTCGATGTCGGGCTTCGCCTGGGTGGCCGGGATCTCGGCGAGGTCCTCGACGTGGTCGACGCGCAACTGCCCGGGGGCGGCGACGAGTCCGTCGTAGCGGTTGACGGTGAAGTTGCCCAGTGGATGCGCGCTCGCGGCCCCGCCCGGCACCAGAACGAGGGCGCAGGCGGCGGTGAGCACGGCCGCGCACGAGGCGAACAGTCGACGTGGCGTCACTTGTCGTCCTCCAGAGCCTTGCGGGCCGCGCGGGCGCCCAGGCGGGAGAAGCCCGCGTTCAGGTCGAGGGCCGCCTTCAGCGAGGCGCGGGCCTCCTTCCCGTGACCCGTCGCGCGCTCGATCATGCCGCGGTGGTAGAGGAAGGACGCGTTGCGGTAGCCGGTGGCCGTGGCCCTGCGGGCGTACGGAAGGGCTTCCGCGTCACGGCCGTTGACGTGCAGGGCCCAGGCGAGCGCGTCCGCCGTGTGCACGGTGTGGCGGCGGGCCCATTCGTCGCGGGCCGCCTTCAGCGCCGCCCTGCGGTCACCGTGGTCGGCGGCGGCGAGAGCGGTGTCGAGGTCGGCGTCGACGCCGTAGGAGTGGGCGAGCGCGATCCACGCGTCCACCAGCGCGTACTGGTCGTGGGCCTTCCGCGTGTCGCCCGGATTGCCCCGTGCCTCGTACAACTCGCCCAGTTCCACCAGGGGCTGGGGCAGCGGATAGCGCTGCACCACCTGTTCCATGCCCTTGATCGCCGCCGCTTCGTCGCCCCGGGCGGCCTGGGCGCGGGCGCGGCCCTCCAGCGCCGGGAGGTAGGTGTCGTCGGCGGCCAGTGCCCGCGCGTAGTACGTGAGGGCGTCCGTGTACTGACCCTGGTTCCAGGCGAGTTGACCGAGCGCACTGGCCACGTACGAGATGTCGCCCCGACTGGTCGCCGTGCCGAGCGCCTGTTCGAGGACCCGGCGGGCTGTCTTCACGTCGCCGCGCAGCTCGTGCACATAGGCGTACCGCGTGAAGACGGGGACCCCCGGGCGGCGCGCGTCGGCCAGGTCGGCGGCCTTCGACGCCTCGGTGTAGCGGCCGAGTTCGACGAGCGCGTCGATACGGGAGGAGAGGGCGCGCTCGCTGTACGGGTTCTCCTTGAGCACCGTGTCCGCGTGGGTCAGGGCGCCGGTGAAGTCGTGTCGTGCCGCGGCGAGGGCGGCCCGTCCCGTGAGCGCCGGCTCATTGCCGGGGCGCAGCTTCAGGGAGCGGTCCAGTGCCTGCTGCGCCTGGGGGTAGCGGGAGGGGTCGCCCTTGGTGCGGGCCTGCTCCACGTACGCCAGTCCCAGCGTCGCCCAGCCGCCGAAGTCCTTGGGCTGGGCCCGGAGGTGGGCCTGCAGCGCGGTGATGCTCGTGTCCAGGTCGCCACTGGCGAGGAGCTGCGGGGAGACGCCGCTCGGCGCGGCGGCGACGGTGGCGCCCGAGCCGCTCCTGACGGCCCCGACGACCACGGCCCCGGCGGTGAGCGCGACGGCCAACGATGCAGCGCAGGCGACGAGTTGCACGGCCCGCCAGCGGCGCGCCGAGGCGGACACCCGCCGGACGGCGGCGACGCGTTCGTCACCCGCGCCGGCCTGTTCACCACTCGCGGACGCCTGTTCGCCACCCGCGCCGGCCCGCTTGTCACCCGTGTCGGGCTCGCCGCTCGCCGTGCCGGGCCCGCCGCCTCCCGCGGCCTCGGCCGTGTGCTCCTCGCCGGCCGCGTCCTTGTCGTTCTCCGCGCCTTCCTTCTGGTTGTCCTCGTCCACCGTCCCCTCGGTGGCGGCGGGGACGGTCGTGTCCCCGGACGTGGAGGGGGCCTGCGCGGGTGTCGTCCGGCCGGCGGCGGCGACCCGCGCCCGCGCCGCGGACCGACCGGGCGAGTCCGTCGCCGCGCGGATCGGCGGAGCCGGATCGGGCTCCGGCGCGGCGACCGACCGCTCGCCGTGGTCGCCGTCCGGCGCGCTCTCGTTCGTACGCGGGGACATGCCCACTCCTCAAGGTCCGGGGAACGATCGTTTTGCAGGTGGGGGGGAGGGAGCGGCGCGGCCCGCGCCGTGGGGGATGGGGGGAAACGGGCCGCGCCAGTCGGTGGACCGGGCCGGTCAGTAGGCCCGGTACATGCGCCGGCGCCACCACATCACGCCCGCGCCGATCAGCAGGACTCCGGCCACACCCGCCGCCGCGGAGCCCGCGATCAGCATGGTGTCCGTGCCGCCCGAGCCCGACTGGATCGCGTCGCCCAGCTGGTTGCGGACGTTGTTGCCGGTGCCCTTCGCCAGCGCACCGCGCGACCCCGAGGTCGGCTCGGCCAGGTACGGGAAGGACTTCTCGAACTTCTTGTCGTTCTTGTCGACCGCGTCGGTCAGACCGGTCTTCTGGCCGAGGAGTTCGCCCTCGACGACCCGCAGCGACGCGTCGATCACGTCGTCGGAGAGCCGACGCCCGTTCGGGAAGCCCGCGTTGTCGCCGTCGAGCACACCGAGCCGCTTGGGATGCATGCTCGGCTTGATGGAGGTGTTGAGGCGCAGTTCCTCCGAAGGACGCACGTGAGGCGGCTGGTTGAGTCCCTTCACGCCCTTCAGGAACACGTCGACCAGATCGTTGCGCGGCTCGGCCGGCGCCTTGATCTTGTAGATCCCCTCGATGAGCTTGGGCAGCTCGGGGTTGGTCACGTTCTTCAGGAACTGGGCGTCGCCCCACGGCGCGGACGCGTTGAACTTGTCCTTGTCCTTCTGGGGGTTGACGACCTCGTTGACCAGCGGGCTGCCCAGTCGCGAGACCTGCGTCCAGTCGCCGTGGGCGTCCGCGCGCTGGACCGTGGACCAGATGCCGACGATCGGCTGTCCGGCGGACTCCCGGATCATGTCGTTGGGCACCTGCAGGGCTATCGAGTTGACGTTGTAGCCCTTGAGGGTGTCCCGCCCGACCTCGGAGAGGTTGCCGCCGTACAGCAGGTCGAAGACCCGCAGATCCAGGAAGAACGGGTCGTCCGCCTGGCCGGCGAACGTGGTCGAGTCACCGGCGAGCTTGTACACCGCCTGGTTGCGCAGTTTGGTGTAGTCGGGCATCGACGCCTTGCCGACGTTCGACGGCGCGACCGGGATGTCGTCCGCGACCTTGGTCTTGGACACCAGCTTCTGGTTGTGCAGCCGCAGCAGATCGATGTCGTACGTCTGCGTGATGTTCAGGTCGGGGTCGTCCAGGCTGCTGACCGGACCCGTGTTGTAGAGGAAGGTGTTCCCGTTCTTCCGGTGCGTCTTGAAGGTGTACCGGTAGATCAACTCGCCCTGGGCGTCACCGTTGTTGTCGATGTGGATGTCGTACTGGGCGTCGTCGGCGAACGTGTAGAAGTTCGGTCCGCCGGCCGGTTCCTCGAAGGGGATGAAGTTCGCGATGAGCGTCGTCGTGTCCGGCTTGTCCGGACTCACGAAGGCGTACACGTCGGTGTTGTCGTACTGGGGCGTCCCCGAGATCAGCGGGGCCTCCCGGTGGCTGGAGGCGGAGGCCGCCCCCGGTTCCAGCACGGTCACGCCGGCGGCCGCGAGCCCACCGGCGGCCAGCGCACCACAGATGAGAGTCACGAGACTCCTGCGTCCCACGCCACTCCTGGAGATAGGTGTCATGCCGTCCGTCCTCAGATCCCAATTGCCTGACGCACGCCATTCGGAGCGGTCGCCGCGGTGGATTGGTCGAATCCCAAACGTTCTTACGGCGGGTTGCGCGACTCGTCTCAGCGGAGGGCTCGCTTCTTTTCGCGGCTCTTTCGCGGCCGACCCGCTTTTTCGGTCCGCTGATCCGTAACCCATCCGAAGGACCGCTCGCTGCGAACACGTAGGTGAAGGAACGGGCCGTGCGCGCCCGGAGAGGGGGGAACGAGTGGAGGCGGACGAACTTCTGGTGCTCGTGGCCGGAGGCGACCAGAAGGCATTCGAGGAGCTGTACGGGATCGTGTCCGGACCCGTGTTCGGACTAGTGCGCAGGGTGGTGCGGGACGCCGCACAGTCGGAGGAGGTGTCCCAGGAGGTGCTGCTCGAACTCTGGCGCTCCGCCGCCCGGTTCGACCCCGGCCGGGGCAGCGCGCTGTCCTGGATCCTCACCCTCGCGCACCGGCGGGCCGTCGACCGCGTCCGCAGCGCCCGCGCGGCCACCGAACGCGAGCAGCGGGAGGGACAGCGAGCCCACCACCCCGCTTTCGACCAGGTCGCGGAGGAGGTGGAAGCCGGGCTCGAACGTGAATGGGTACGCCGCTGTCTGGACCGGCTCACCGCCCTCCAGCGGCAGTCCGTCACCCTCGCCTACTACGACGGCTACACCTATCGCGAGGTCGCCGAACGGCTCTCGCTGCCGCTCGGGACGGTCAAGACGCGCATGCGTGACGGTCTGACGCGGCTGCGCAACTGCCTGGGGGGTGCCGCATGAGCGGGGCCCGGCTCGCCTGGAGCCACGACGACACGACCCGGCACCGCATCGCCGATGGCGCGCACCCCCGTGGCCGCGCCGGCCGCCCCCGACCGCTCTCCTTCCGTCCCCACCACCCCTTCCGGCATCTCCCCACCGGTACTCACCTCCTCCGTACCCGCGTTCTGGACCTGCCCAGCAGCGCCCGGCATCTTCTGGGAGGCGTCGCATGAGCGTCCTCGACCGTCTGCTGCGTCGCGATCTGCACTCGCTCGCGGCGCCCTACGCCCTCGACGCGCTGGAGCCCGACGAACGGCACCGCTTCGAGCGGCATCTGCGCGGCTGCGTGCGGTGCGAGGCCGAGGTGCGGGCGCTGGGCGAGGACGCGGTGCGGCTCGCCTGGTCCACCGCGGCTCCGGCCCCGGCCGCGCTGCGCGACCGGGTCCTGACCGCTGTGCGTACGACCCCGCAGGAGGCGGCGTCGCCCGGTGGCGCACCGCGCCCACGGGCGGCGCACGGACCCTCGCGTGCGCGGGCCCCGCGCTTCCGTCCTCTGTTCGCCCCGTTCGCCACCGCGACCGCCGCCGCGGCTCTCGTCGTCGCCTCCCTCTTCGCCGTACAGGCGACGCAGACCCAGGACAAGCTGGACCAGGAGCGGGCCCAGGCGCGTGAGATCGCCCACGTTCTGGCCGCGCCCGACGCCCGCGCGTCCGGTCAACGGGACGCGCAGGGCCGGGGAATAGGTGTCGTCGCCTCCGCTTCGGAAGGGCGCGCCGTCGTGACACTGAGCGGACTCGGCACTCCGCCAGGGGGGCGCGTGCACCAACTGTGGCTGATGCGCCCCCATGCGCGACCGCGCTCCCTCGGGCTCTTCGAGGGCGACACGCCCTTGATGGCCACCGGACTGAACACGCGGGCGACGTCACTCGCTGTGACCGTCGAGCCGCACGGCGGCTCGGTGCAGCCCACAACCGTGCCGGTTGTCCAACTCGCCCTGAAATCGGTTGGATTCGGAGAGTAATCGTCAACCCCCTTACGGGGTAGGTGAATCCTGTGACCGCGATACACGAGTGCCATGAGGGAGCGATAGGGTTAGCCTGCCCGGGCCGGGTGGACTCGTACGGGTGGGGAGAGACATGGAACAGATAACAGTGCGCAGCAGGGCACGCGTCCCTGCGATCACCTGCGGGAGCAGCGCGACCAGTTCGCGACTCGACCGCCATCTGGCGGTGCTGGGTGGTCCTGCCATACCGCAGCGCGAGACGGTCGAGGCGACGTCGCTGATGCGTGAGCTCACCGCGCGTGACACCACGCAGGACAACAACAGCAGGGGCGCGCGCGTTCGGCGGGTCTCGCTCTTCGCACCTCTGAAGCGACTTCGTCGTTCCCTGTTCGGCGGCCACTAGTCCGGTCACGCGGTACCCGACCCGCGCTCACGGGACCACACCGCCCCGGCGCGCACGCTGCGCTCTCGCCGCCCGTCATCCCCACGGCGCGCAGCGTCGCCCCGGTGTGTTCCCGGGCGCGGGTACCTGCTCGTTCTCGTACGCGCCCTGACTCCCGCCCGGCAGCGCGCAGATCCAGCGGACACTCTCCCGGCCCCTGGGTCCCCGGCCGAGAACCGGACCGACCGGTCCCCGGCCCGGCATTGAAGCAGCGGCACTGGGCCAGCGGCACTGGAGCAGCGGGACTAGAGCAGCGCGAACTGGCCCTCCGGGCCCTCCTCGTGGTGATCGAGGACGGACGCGGGCCGTCGTGCCGCCTCCGGTACCGGCAGCACTCCCACCGCGCGCAGCTCACTCGCGCCGACCGGCGCCTCCCGCACCGTCAGCTCCGCCTGGCGCTGCCGCAGTTCCCCGAGCAGCGCCAGCACCGTGACGAGTTCGAGCAGCTCGGAGGTCCGGGTCTGCGGCCAGGTCGCGGGCCCGATCGCCTCCAGAGCACCCGGTCCGCCCGTCCCGGTGCGTTCCGCGAACCACTGTTCCAGGACGCGCACCCCACCCACCTCGAAGTCCCACGCATGCGGCGGCACGGGAGAGATCCGGCCCTCACCGAGACACAGGGCCTCCTCGTCCCGGTCGTAGCGCGGTTCGAAGGGGGAGGCGGGAAGCGGCGCGCGGACGTACGGGCGGCGGCCTCCGGGCAGCTTGGGACGCTCGCCGTCGCGCCGCGTCAACCGCAGCATCCCGCGCCCCAGTTCGACCCCGCGCTCCCAGACCTCCGGGTCGGCGGTGAGGGGGACGACACGGCCGCCCCGGCCCGGCCGTGCGACCGCCACCGTCCAGGCCAGGACGTCCAGGGCGTCGGGGGAGCGGCCGAGGCGGGCGCCCAGGTGTGCCGTCAGGCCGGGCGCCAGATTCGGTTCGAGGCCGCCCGGACGCCGGTACAGGGGGCGGATCCGTCCGCCGCGCCCGGCACCGAGCGGGAGGAGGGACGTGGCGAGCAGGACCGGCCCCGGCGCGCCGGGCACCACCGTCTGCTCGACCACGAACACCTGCCGTGCGTCGGCCACCCGCCACAGTTCGGGGCGCGCCGCGTCGATCAGCCGGTGGTCCGGGATCAGCCACTGCTCGTCGAACGGGCCGTGCAGGACACGCACCGGCTCCGGACAGGGACCCGACTCGCGCGCCAGCCGCCCCGTCCCGGTGGACTGCCCCGGAAGCTGCGGGACCGCCGACCGCGGGGTGCGCGAGCGGGTGGAGCCGAACAGCGCCTCGCGGTCCGGTCCCTCGGCCCTGAGCAGGGCGTCCCACCGCGCTCCGAGGGACGCGGCGTCGGGAGCGGCCGGCCACCCCCGCCCCAGTCTCGGCGGTGCGACCGACCACGGCATGAGGTCCGCGAGCAGCGGAGCGTCGTCGTCGTGCGTCACGCTGGGCATCGTACGACGAGGGCCGCGCGCACCGTCCTCGTACGCCGTCGTCAGTGGGCGTCGAGGGTGACCGTGAAGGAGAAGCGGTCCCCGCGGTAGTGGATGCGGGCCACGTCCAGGGCGACGCCGTCCTCGCCGTACACGATGCCCGTGTAGTGCAGGATCGGGCTGAGCAGCGGGACCTGGAGCAGCCGCGCCGTCTCCGGGTCCGCCAGCCGGGCCTCCACGGTGTCGGTGATCCGGCTGATGCGCAGGCCCACCGCGTCCCGCAGCACCTTGGTCATGGGCCAGCGCACCAGGTCCTGCGGGTCGATCAGCGCCGCCAGTTCGGGACGCACGTAGTTGCGCGCGTGGTTCGTCGGCTCACCGGTCTTCTCGTCGCTGCGCAGCCGGTGGTACGTGCCCACCTCGGCCACATCCGGGAAGTACTCGGCGAGTTCGGCGGGCAGCGGGGCCGGGCCATGGCCGAGCAGCTCGGTCGTCATGCCCGACTGCTGGGCCACGATCGTGTCCACCGAGCCGAGCAGCCGCACGGGCGCGCCGCGCCGCGCACTCGGCTCGATGAACGTGCCCCGCCGGCGATGGCGGTTGATCAGCCCCTCGTCCTCCAGCTCCTTGAGCGCCTGCCGCATGGTGAGCACGCTCACCCCGTAGTGGCCGGCCAACTGCTCCTCGGTCGGGAGCCGTAGCGGGTCCTGGGGCGACCGCCCGAGTATCGAGGCGCGCAAGGACTGCGACACCTGATACCAGAGCGGCAACTTGCGGTTCAGGACGATCGAATCCGGGGCGAAGGAGGTCACGAAGGTATCCGTACCGGTCGCCGCAGCTCAGCGCAACGGGCGGAAGTGCCGCTGGAGGCCCTGCCACACGTCGTCGTACCCGCGCTGCAGGTGCTCCGCGCCCGCCGCCTGCGCGGTGGCGGTCACCGGCCAGCGCGTCTCGAACATGAACGCGAGCCCGTCGTCGACCTTGTGGGGCCGCAGTTCGGCGGCGCTCGCCCGGTCGAAGGTCTCCCGGTCCGGCCCGTGCGCGGACATCATGTTGTGCAGCGACCCGCCTCCCGGCACGAAACCCTCGGCCTTCGCGTCGTACGCCCCTTCGATGAGCCCCATGTACTCGCTCATCACGTTCCGGTGGAAGTACGGCGGACGGAAGGTGTCCTCGCCCACCAGCCAACGCGGCGCGAAGACGACGAAGTCGACGCCGGCGAGACCCGGGGTGTTGCTCGGCGAGGTCAGCACCGTGAAGATCGACGGGTCCGGGTGGTCGTAGCTGATGGTGCCGATCACGTTGAAACGGCGCAGGTCGTAGACGTACGGCAGATGGTTGCCGTGCCAGGCGACGACATCGAGCGGAGAGTGGTCGTACGTCGCCCTCCAGAGGTTGCCGCAGAACTTGTTGACGACCTCGACCGGGCCCTCGGAGTCCTCGTACGCGGCCACGGGGGCGAGGAAGTCGCGTGCGTTGGCGAGTCCGTTGGCACCGATCGGGCCCAGATCGGGGAGTTGGAAGGGCGCACCGTAGTTCTCGCAGACATAACCACGGGCGGACGCGCCGGGACCGCCGTCGAACGCCTCGTCGAGCAGCTCCACCCGGAAGCGGACCCCCCGCGGGATCAGCGCGAGGCCGCCCGGCTCCACCCGCAGCAGCCCGAACTCGGTACGCAGCAGCAGCCCGCCGCGCTCCGGCACGATCAGCAGCTCGCCGTCGGCGTCGCTGAACACCCGCTCCATCGAGGAGTTGGCGTGATAGAGGTGCACCGCCATACCCGTGCGCCGCGTCGCGTCGCCGTTGCCGCCGAGGGTCCACAGGCCCGCGAGGAAATCCGTGCCCGCGGGGGGCTCCGGCAGCGGGTTCCAGCGCAGCCGGTTGGGATCGGGCTCGGTCTCGGTGAACGGAGCCGAGCGCAGGGTGCCGTTGTCCGTGCGCGTGAACGCGGGATGCGCTGCCGACGGGCGGATCCGGTACAGCCACGAACGCCGGTTGTGGGCTCTGGGCTCGGTGAACGCCGTACCGCTCAACTGCTCCGCGTAGAGCCCGAGCGGGGCGCGCTGCGGCGTGTTGCGGCCGTGCGGCAGCGCCCCCGGGACCGCCTCCGAGCTGTGTTCGTTGCCGAATCCGGAGAGGTAGGCCAGCCCCTCGGCCGTCTTCCTCGCGTCCCCGCTCATGATCGCTCCCTCGCGCCCGATTCCTATGCATCACCGTAGGATTCGATGTCACCGTGCGCAAGAGGGCGCTCGAAGCACTGTTCGGGACCGGCCGCAGCCGCGGCAGGTGGCCGGGGTCCGGGCGCGACGTACGCCCCAGGGCTCGCCACCGGGGCCGAGAACCCGACTCCAGGGGGATCCGGCCGTCGGACCGTTGTTCTACTCTCCCCGGCATGTCGTGGAAGCGTGGACCGCTCGCCGCGCTCGCGGTCTGCGCCCTGCTCGGCGGACCGGCGGGCTGCGGCTCCGGTGACGGGCACGGGCGAGGGGAGCGGGTGTCGGCCTCGCCCGTGGGCAGACTCCTGGACGGGACGGACGAGAGGGGACGGCACTACCGTGAGGTCGGCAAGAAGAACGCGCCCGAGGTCGCGATCGAGATCCAGCCGGACTTCGACCACGGCTGGGACGTGCGCCTGAGCGTCCACCACTTCCACTTCTCACCCGCCGGGGCGAGGACCCGGGCCGTGGCCGGCCGCGGCGTCGCCCTGCTCTACCTCGACGGCCGCGCCATCGCCACGCTGCGCACCGCCGAACACCACCTCGCCGGCGGCCTGGTGCCGCGGGGCACCCACCATGTCACCGCACGCCTCTACGCGGACGACCGGACGGTGTGGGCCGTGCACGGCAAGCCGGTGCAGAGCACGGCCGACATCACGGCGTCCGTGGCCGGACCGACGCACGGCCCCGCCCCTACGCCCGCCCCGACGCGGACTCCGACCCGCACGGCCACCCCCACGGGAGCCTCCACGGCGACCCCCACGACGACCCCGCCCCGCACGAGGACGGCCACGACGAGCGGGAACGGCGGCACGGCCCGCACCGACACGGGAGGTTCACCGGACCCCGGCGGAAAGGCATCATGAAGCCCGTGCCCCCCGCGAACCCGCTCCGGCGTGCGCCCGTCCAGCGGCGCAGCGCCGAAAGACTGACGAGGATCCTCGACGCCTGCGCCGGACTCCTCGACGAGGTCGGCTACGACGCCCTGAGCACCCGGGCCGTGGCCCAGCGCGCCGGTGTCCCGATCGGCTCCGTCTACCGCTTCTTCGGCAACAAGCGCGCCATGGCCGACGCGCTGGCCCAGCGCAACCTGGAGCACTACACCGAACGTGTCGCCGAACGCCTCGGGGAGTCGGGCGGCGAGGGAGGCTGGCGGGCCGCCATGGACGCCGTGCTCGACGAGTACCTCGCCATGAAACGCACCGCGCCCGGCTTCACCCTGGTCGACTTCGGCAACCAGATCCCGGTCGGCTCCGGTTGCGCCGAACCCAACACCCGTGTCGCCGAACGGCTCACCGAGCTGCTCTCCGGCTATCTCGACCGCACCCCCGACGAGGACCTGCGGCGCATCTTCCTCGTCGCCGTGGAGGCCGCGGACACCCTGGTCCACCTCGCCTTCCGGGTCGCACCGGAGGGCGACGAGCGGATCATCGACGAGACCCGGCGACTGCTGCGCGCCTACCTGGGCCGGGTCCTCGACTGAACGGGGCGCGGGCCGGGGCGGGCGCACGGGGATTTCCGAACCGGGCGCGGCCGGGGCGGGGATGCGCAGATTTCCGATCCCGCACCCGAGAGCCCCTCCCGGTCATCCGTACCGGTCGGTATGCTCGGCCGCGTCCGTGTGCCACCGCTGCCACCGTCCTCCGGGAGGATCCGTGTCCCGTACCCCCGGCACCACCCGAGACTCCCGCACCGCCCTGCGCGTCTGCCCCCTGTGCGAGGCCACCTGCGGGCTGACGCTCACCATCGAGGGCACCCGGGTGACCGGCGCCCGCGGCGACCGCGACGACGTGTTCAGCAAGGGGTTCCTCTGCCCCAAGGGCGCGTCCTTCGGGGCCGCCGACGGCGATCCCGACCGACTGCGCACCCCCCTCGTACGCGAGGCCGGTGTCCTGCGCGAGGCCACCTGGGAGGAGGCCTTCGACGCCGTCGCGGCGGGACTGCGCGCGGTCGTGGACCGGTACGGCCCGCACGCCGTCGGCGTCGTCCTGGGCAACCCCAACGTCCACACCATGGCCGGCGCCCTCTACCCGACCGTCCTGCTCAGCGCCCTCGGCACCCGCAGCGTCTTCACCGCCTCCACCGTCGACCAGATGCCCAAGCACGTGTCGAGCGGCCTGCTCTACGGCGATGCCAACGCCATTCCGGTGCCGGACCTCGACCACACCGACCATCTCCTGCTGATCGGCGCCAACCCCCTGGAATCCAACGGGAGTCTGTGCACCGCACCCGACTTCCCCGGCAAGCTCAAGGCGCTGCGGGCCCGCGGCGGCACGCTCACGGTCATCGACCCGCGCCGGACCCGCACGGCCAGACTCGCGGACCGTCACGTGGCCGTCCGGCCCGGCACCGACGCCCTGCTCCTCGCGGCGATGACCCACGTCCTGTTCGAGGAGAAGCTCGTCGACCCGGGCGAGCTCACGCCCCACCTCCAGGGCGTCGAGGAACTCGCGGACGCCGTCGAGGACTTCACCCCCGAAGCCGCGAGCGAGGCATGCGACGTGCCCGCCGACACCATCCGCGCACTCGCCCGCGAACTGGCCGCCGCCCCCACCGCGGCCGTCTACGGACGCATAGGCAGTTGCACGGTTCCGCACGGCACCCTCGCGAGCTGGCTCGTCGACGTCCTCAACATCCTCACCGGCAACCTGGACCGGCCCGGCGGCGCCCTCTTCCCGCTCGCCGCCACCGGCCGGACACCCCGGCCCGCCGGTCCGGGTCACGGCTTCGCGCTCGGCCGCTGGCACAGCAGGGTGAGCCGGTACCCCGAGGCAAAGGGCGAACTGCCGCTGTCCGCCCTCGCGGAGGAGATCGACACCGCCACACCCGAAGGAGCCCCGGTCCGCGCCGTCATCGCCGTCGCCGCCAACCCCGTCCTGTCCGCCCCGGACGGCGACCGCCTCGACAAGGCCCTCGACTCGCTCGACTTCATGGTCAGCGTCGATCCGTACCTCAACGAGACCTCCCGCCACGCGCACGTCGTCCTGCCGCCGTCCCCGCCCTCGCAGAGCGCCCACCACGACTTCGCCTTCAACACCCTCGCCGTGCGCAACCAGGTCCGCTACAACCGTCCCGCCGTCCCCCTCGAACCCGGCCGGATGGCGGAGACCGAGATCCTCGCCCGGCTGGTGCTGGCCGCGACCGGCAGGCACGGGGCCGATCCGTCCGCCGTCGACGCCATGGTCGTCGACTCCACCCTCGCCAAGGCGGTCGAGGACGCGCACGGACCGGTGCACCGGCGCGACCCCCGTGAGCTCGCCGCCGCGCTCACCGGCGAGACCGGACCCGAGCGGCGCCTCGACCTGATGCTGCGCCTCGGCCCCTACGGCGACGGCTTCGGCGCGCGACCGGACGGTCTGAACCTGGACCGGCTCCTCGCGCGTCCGCACGGCATCGACCTCGGGCCGCTGCGGCCCCGCCTGCCGGGGCCGCTGAAGACCCGCAGCGGCAGGATCGAACTGCTGCCTGCCCCCATCGCCGACGACCTGCCGCGGCTGCGGGACGCCCTGCGCGAACGCCCGGCAGCGATCGTGCTCGTCGGCCGCCGCCATCTGCGCTCCAACAACAGCTGGATGCACAACGTGCCCGCGCTCACCGGCGGTTCCAACCGCTGCACCCTGCACGTCCACCCCGAGGACGCCGCACGTCTCGGCCTCGCCGACGGGACGGCGGTCCGCATCAAGGGGGCCGGGGGAGAGGTGACCGCCCCCGTGGAGGTCACCGACGCCGTGCGGCGCGGAGTGGTGAGTCTGCCGCACGGCTGGGGGCACGACCGTCCCGGCACCCGGATGAGCCACGCCGCTCTCGACCCCGGGGTGAACGTCAACCAGCTCCTCGACGGCTCGCTCCTCGACCCGCTGTCGGGCACGGCCGTGCTCAATGGCGTCCCCGTCGAGCTCGCGCTCGCCGAGAAGAGGCAGTGACCTGGAGTCCTGCGGAATTCCTCCGTGCCGACCATCGTCGGCCTCGCCGTATCGCGACCTTCCTGGTCCTGATCACGGTGAAGAAGGTGTCGCCGATCGCGGCGCTCGTGCTGATCCCGGATTCAGGGCCACGGTCCCGGCGATGTACCCGCTCCCCAAGCGCCTGGGGATGAGCCCGGTCGTGATGACCGGCGTCGCCGCGACGGCCGAGGTCATGAACACACTGCCCTGGGGCGGCCCCACCGCACGCGCCGCGACCGCGTTGAAGCGCGGCGGTGGCGGAACCGGGGCCGTGCGTACGGTCGCTGTGGGCGGCGCTGACGTCGCTGGTCGTGCTCGGGACCACGATCGGGTTCGGCATCGCCTGACGGGCAGCGGCTGCCGTCCGCCGCCGTCCGCGACGTCGCACGGAGCGGTAGGTGATCGTCCGTTTCCTCCCGGGGTGAACCGTGCCGACCGATCCCGCCGGGTGTCTTCCCCCGGGCGTGCGCGGTCCGTTAGCTTCCGTGACTCATACGTCCCCCGCGACCCGCCCGGGACGTCCGACCGCGGAGCACCAGCGCCCTGTGAGCCCCCGGGGGCACCCTTCATGACACGCGCCATCTCCCTGCACCAGGTCAGCAAGTCGTACGCGCGCGGGGTCCGCGTGGTGGAGCGGCTCTCGCTCGACATCAGGCCCGGAGAGTTCCTGGTCCTGCTCGGACCCTCCGGCTGCGGAAAGTCGACCGTGCTGAGGATGATCGCCGGACTGGAGGACCCGAACGAGGGCGAGGTGCGCCTCGACGGCGAGTTCGCCAACGATCTGCCGCCGGCCGAACGGGACATGGCGATGGTCTTCCAGAACTTCGCCCTGTACCCGAGCATGACCGGCCGCGACAACATCGGCTTCCCGCTGCGCATCGAGGCACCCGGCGAGGACCCCCGTCCGCGCGTCGACGCCACCGCCCGGATGCTCGGCATCGAGGACCTCCTCGACCGCTTCCCCAACCAGTTGTCGGGAGGTGAACGCCAGCGTGTCGCGATGGGCCGCGCCATCGCCCGGCACCCCTCCGCCTTCCTGATGGACGAGCCGCTGTCCAACCTCGACGCCAAGCTCCGCAACCACCTGCGCGCCGAGATCGCCTCCCTCACCAGAAAGCTGGGCGTCACCACGGTGTACGTCACCCACGACCAGGCCGAGGCGCTCTCGCTCGGCGACCGGGTCGCCGTCCTGCGCGGCGGCGTGCTCCAGCAACTGGGCACGCCCCGCACGGTCTACGCACTTCCCGCGAACGTCTTCGTCGCCGCCTTCATCGGCACGCCCCGTATCAATCTGCTGCGCGGCCTCGTCCGGGCGCCGCTCGACGGCGCCATGACGATCAGCCTCGGCCGGCAGTACCTCCGGCTGCCCGAACCCCTCTGTCTCGACCATCAGTTGCTACGGGTGCAGCAGGGCCGGGAGGTCATCGTCGGCCTGCGCTCCGAGGGGGTCCGCATCGCCAGACCGTCGGAGGCCAGGCCCGGCGAGGTGCCGATCAGCGGCCTGGTCGAACACGTGGAGTTCCAGGGACACGAGGTGCTCGTCCACTTCAACACAGGCTCGCGGCCCGCCTTCGTACCGGAGCTGGAGGCGCCGCGTCCGGCCCGTCCGGTGCGCCGCCGGCGCCGTGAGGGCACCGTCCTGGGCCGCCTCCGGGAGCGGGCGGCCGGACGGCGGGCAGGCCCCGCGGTCGTCCTGGAGCACCCGGGCGACACGGAACCCGCCCGCGCCGACGAGGTCCCGCCGGAGGGGCGGCTGCCCGGCGACCTCGTCGTCCGCACCACCCCCGACTTCGAACTCCGGCACGGCCTCCAGGTCCCCCTCCTGGTCGACCTCGCCCACCTGTTCGTCTTCGACCAGCAGGGCGAACGCATCTGCCCCGCTCCGGCGCGGCTGCCGGACCTGGACGAGTGAGTTCGCCAGACATGCGGGCGGGCCGGCGCGTGGAGCGCCGGGACCGACCGGATCCGGACGGCGTACGAGAGGACGTTCGGGCGGGAGTCCGTGGCCCGTCCCGACGCGCCCACCCGGGCGGACTTCCGAGGCCGCGGGGGACGTCCGGGCCGCACGCGCCTCCCGATCCCCTGGCGCCACAAAACTATCATCGCTAGTTTAGGGTCCGGACCGACGCGGCCCCGCCCGGGAGGAACACGATGAAGGCACATGACGGCATGTACATCGACGGGGTCTGGCGCCCCGCCGCCGGCACCGGCACCATCGAGGTGGTCAACCCGGTCGACGAGCGGGTGGTGGGCCGGGTCCCGGCGGGCACCGCCGAGGACGTCGACGCCGCGGTACGAGCCGCCCGCGCCGCCTTCCCGGCCTGGGCCGCGACCCCGCCCGCCGACCGCGCCGCGCGGCTGGCCGCCCTGCGTGACGTACTCGACGCCCGCAAGGACGAGATCGCCGAGACGGTCACGGCGGAGCTCGGCTCACCGCTCGCGTTCTCGCAGGCGGTCCACGCGGGCGTACCGATCCTGGTCGCGGGCTCCTACGCCGAACTCGCGGCCACGTACGCCTTCGAGGAGAGGGTCGGCAACTCGGTCGTCCACCAGGAGCCCGTCGGGGTGGTCGGAGCGATCACGCCGTGGAACTATCCGCTCCACCAGATCGTCGCCAAGGTCGCCCCGGCGCTCGCGGCCGGCTGCACGATCGTCCTGAAGCCCGCCGAGGACACCCCCCTGACCGCCCAGCTCTTCGCGGAGGCGGTCGCGGAGGCGGGCGTGCCGGCCGGTGTCTTCAACCTCGTCACCGGGCTCGGTCCGGTGGCGGGCCAGGCCCTCGCCGAGCACCCGGACGTGGACCTGGTCTCCTTCACCGGGTCCACGGCCGTCGGCCGGCGGATCGGTGCCGCGGCGGGCGCCGCCGTCAAGCGCGTCGCCCTGGAGCTCGGCGGCAAGTCCGCCAACGTGATCCTGCCGAGCGCGGACCTCGCGAAGGCGGTCAACGTCGGCGTCGCGAACGTGATGTCCAACTCCGGCCAGACGTGCAGCGCCTGGACCCGCATGCTGGTGCACGAGTCGCGTTACGAGGAGGCCGTCGACCTGGCCGCCGCGGCCGCGGTCAAGTACGGCGACCGCATCGGCCCGGTGGTCAACGCCAAGCAGCAGGCCCGGGTGCGGAGTTACATCGAGAAGGGCGTCTCCGAGGGTGCCCGGCTGGTCGCGGGCGGTCCCGAGGCCCCGCGGCCCCAGGGGTACTTCGTCAGCCCGACCGTCTTCGCCGATGTCGAGCCCGGCATGACGATCGCCCAGGAGGAGATCTTCGGGCCGGTTCTGTCGATCCTGCGCTACGAGGACGAGGAGGACGCCGTCCGGATCGCCAACGGCACGGTCTACGGGCTGGCCGGAGCCGTCTGGGCTGGCGACGAGGCCGAGGCGGTGGCGTTCGCGCGACGGCTCGACACCGGGCAGGTCGACATCAACGGCGGACGCTTCAACCCCCGTGCCCCGTTCGGCGGGTACAAGCAGTCCGGAGTCGGACGCGAGCTGGGCACACACGGCCTGTCCGAGTACCTCCAGACCAAGTCCCTGCAGTTCTAGACCCCAGGAGCACGCACATGGTTCGCGCCGCCGTCCTTCCCGCCGTGGGCGCTCCGCTGGAGATCGCCGAGATCGACCTCCCCGCGCCGGGCGCGGGCCAGGTCCGTGTCCGGCTGGCCGCCGCCGGAGTCTGCCACTCCGACCTCTCGCTGTCCGACGGCACCATGCGGGTGCCCGTCCCCGCTGTCCTCGGCCACGAGGGCGCCGGGACCGTCGTCGCCGTGGGCGAGGGCGTGACGGGCATCGTCCCCGGCGCGCGTGTGGTCCTCAACTGGGCTCCTTCTTGCGGAAGTTGCCATGCCTGCACGTTGGGGGAGGTGTGGCTGTGCGCCAACGCGCTGACCGGAGCGGGGAACGTGTACGCACGGCGCGCGTCCGACGGGAGCGACCTGCACCCCGGCCTGAACGTGGCCGCGTTCGCCGAGGAGACGGTGGTGGCCGCCGGATGCCTGCTCCCCGCCCCGGACGGCATCCCGCTCACCGACGCCGCCCTGCTCGGCTGCGCCGTCCTCACCGGATACGGCGCCGTTCACCACTCGGCCGGGGTCCAGCCCGGCGAGAGCGTCGCCGTGTTCGGGGTCGGCGGGGTGGGTCTCGCGGCGCTCCAGGCCGCCAGGATCGCGGGCGCCTCGAAGATCGTCGCCGTCGACGTCTCCGCCGAGAAGGAGTCGCTGGCCCGTGCCGCGGGCGCCACGGACTACGTCGTCGCCTCCGACACCACCGCCCGCGAGATCCGCGCCCTCACCGGGAAGCAGGGCGTCGACGTGGCCGTCGAGTGCGTCGGCCGCGCCGTGACCATCCGCGCCGCCTGGGACTCCACCCGCCGCGGCGGCCGCACCACGGTCGTCGGCATCGGCGGCAAGGACCAGCAGGTCACCTTCAACGCGCTGGAGATCTTCCACTGGGGGCGGACCCTGGCCGGCTGTGTCTACGGCAACTGCGACCCGGCGCGCGACCTCCCGGTGCTCGCCGAACACGTCCGGGCGGGCCGGCTGGACATGGCGATGCTTGTCACCGGGCGGATCGGGCTGGAGGGGATCCCGGGGGCGTTCGAGAACATGGTGGCGGGGAAGGGCGGACGGGCGCTCGTGGTGTTCTAGCCGGAGGGATCGCGGGGGAGCGGGCGGCTGCCACCGAGGCGTGCCCGCGATCCTGGGCCGGTCTCCTGGCGGGGGTGTGCTCGTGTTCCTGGGCCGGTCTCCTGGCGGGGTGTGCTCGTGTTCCTGGGCCCGGTCTCCTGGCGGGGGCGTGCCCGCGATCCTGGGCGGGTTCTCACCCCGGGGCGTGCTCCCGATCCCGGGCGGGTCCCTACCCCGGGGCGTGCTCCCGAGCCCAGGCGGGTCCCCACCCCGGGGTGCCCCCTCCTCGTCGTGCCGCCTCCTGTCAGGCGCGCTCCGACGGCCGAGGTGAGGCTGTCGCCCGCGCCGGAACGGTGGCTCCCGGCCGCGACCGCGACACCGCGACCCCGGCCAGGCACAGGGCGCCGCCCGCCAGGGTCAGCACCCCGGGGACCTCGTCGAGGAACAGCCAGGACATCGCGACGACCAGTGCGGGGACCGCGTACGTGGTCGCCCCCATCCGGCTCGCGGTGGTCCGGGCCAGGGCGTACGCCCAGGTCGTGAAGGCCAGCGCGGTCGGGAAGACGCCCAGGTAGAGGACGTTGAGGGTGGCGGAGGCGGGGGCGTCCGCCACCTCGTGGACCAGTTGCCCCGCGAACGGCAGGCAGGCGACTGCGCCGACGAGACACCCGAACGTGGTGACCTGGAGGGCGCTCGCCCGGCCGAGGGCAGGCTTCTGGGCGACGACGCCCGCCGCGTAGCCGATCGCCGCGAGCAGGCACAGGACCACCCCCAGGACCGAGGAACCGCCCCCGCCGGACATCGACAGCCCAACCGCGACCGCGCCCGCGAACGACACCGCCATCCCCGCGAGCAGCCGCGGCGGCATGGTGTCCCCCAGCAGCCGGGAGCCGAGCAGCGCGATCAGGATCGGGCCGGTGTTCACGACCAGCGCGGCCGTACCGGCGTCCACCTGCTGCTCGCCCCAGTTCAGCACGACCATGTAGAAGCCGAACCACAGCAGGCCGGACAGCGCGATCCCGCGCCAGGCCTCCCGCGGCGGCAGGCCCTCGCGCCGCAGCAGACAGATCGTGCCCAGCGCCACGGCGCCCGCCAGCAGCCGGCCGAGCGCCAGCGCCCCCGGGGAGTACACCGCGCCGGCGCTGCGGATCGACACGAAGGCGGAGGCCCACAACACGACGGTGACCGTCGCCGCGCCCGCGGCGAGCAGCTCCGCGCGGCGTGCGGGGGCAGGGGAGGAGGCGTTCATCATGCTCCTGAGACTAGGTACGGGCGGGGTGCCGGTCCGGCGGATTCCGGACGCCGTGGTGAGGGGCGGGGAGCGGATGGGGCGGGAGCGCTCAGTGGAGTGCCGTCGCCTCGATGCCCAGGAGTTCCGTGAAGGCGCGCTCCCCCTCCGGCGTGACCTTGACCGCGCGCTCCGACCCGATGCGTACGCACCAGTGGACGTCCAGGGCGTGGCGGCACAGGGCCGCGCCCGCCGTGCCGGCGAGGTGGGGGCGGCGCTCGGTCCAGTCGAGGCAGGCGCGGCTGAGAGGACGCCGACCGGTGCGGTCCAGGGCGATGCCCGCCGTGTCGAACCAGCGCAGGCCCGCGTCCGTGAGGGCGAAGCCGGTGTCCTGGCGCAGCAGCCCGCGCCGGGTGAGGGCGTCGGTGAGGGCGATACCGAGCCGTCCGGCGAGATGGTCGTAGCAGGTGCGTCCGCGGGCCATCGCGGAACCCGCGCCGGCCTCCCCCAGCGAGCGGGGACGCCCGGCGGCGCCGGGGGCGACCTGGGCGGCGAGATCCTCCACCAGCTGCGCGACACGGCTGTCGGCCAGGCGTACGTACCGGTGGCGGCCCTGTCGCTCCTCGGCGAGCAGGCCGCCCGCGACCAGTCTGCCGAGGTGTTCGCTGGCCGTCGACGGCGCGACCTCGGCGTACCGGGCCAGCTCACCGGCGGTCCAGGCACGGCCGTCGAGCAGCGCGAGCAGGAAGACGGCGCGGGTCTCGTCGGCGATCATCCCGGCCAGCGCCGCCAGACCGGGCGCGACCGGATCCTTCCGTCTGCTCATACGACCAGGATGCGTCAGGAACATTTCGGCGTCGGCCGAACCATGGGGCGAGGCCACCCCGCGGGCCCGGGTCCGGTCACACTCCGTGCCGGGTCCGGCTACTCCGTGCCGGGTCCGGCTACTCCGTCCCGGTCACCCGCTGGAACTGCTGCACCAGCCCGTCGAGCAGCGCCGTGAGCCCGACCTCGAACGCCCGCTCGTCGATCTTCTCCTGCTGGTCGGCGAGCAGATGGGCCTGCCCCAGATGCGGGTAGTCGGCGGGGTCGTACGCGGTCTCGTCGTCGACGAAGCCGCCGGCGAACGAGCCGAGGGCGGAGCCCATGATGAAGTACCGCATCAGGGCGCCGATGGAGGTGGCCTGCGCGGGCGGCCAGCCGGCGCCGACCATCGCGCCGAAGACCGCGTCGGCCAGGCGCAGACCGGCGGGCCGGCGCCCGGG
Organism: Streptomyces sp. NPDC057950; assembly: GCF_042887295.1. Taxonomy (NCBI): domain Bacteria; kingdom Bacillati; phylum Actinomycetota; class Actinomycetes; order Kitasatosporales; family Streptomycetaceae; genus Streptomyces; species Streptomyces sp. NPDC057950. The sequence goes on along the minus strand of NZ_JBHVPP010000006.1, from coordinate 225,876 downwards.
TCCGCGCGCGAGGACCGGGACGATGTTCGGGTGGTCGCGCAGCGCGGTCCGGTAGGAGACGGCCCAGTCGTGCAGCGCGGTGCGCCAGTCCCGTCCGTCCTCGAACATGGAGAGATCGACCTGAGCGCTCACGGAGTCCGCGACCGCTTCCAGGATCTGGTCCTTGGTGCGGAAGTGGTTGTAGAGGGAAGGTCCGCTCACCCCCAGTTCGGCGGCGAGCCGGCGTGTGGAGAGGGTCGCCAGGCCCTCCGCGTCCACCAGGGTCCGTGCCGTCTCGACGATCCGGTCGGTGCTGAGGAGGGGCTTGCGCGGTCGGGCCATGGCGCACATAGTAGGGCTGCACACTTAAACTAGCAGTGCTAATTTACATTTTCGGATGTACGGCTTTCACGTGGGGTGTTCGTCATGAACCTGGAGCTCAGCGAGGAGCAGACCGCCGTCCGGCAGCTCGCCAAGGACTTCGTGGACCGTGAGATCGCCCCCCACGTCGTGGAGTGGGACCGGGTGGAGGAAGTCGACCGGTCCCTCGTCAAGAAACTCGGTGAGGTCGGCTTCCTCGGCCTCACGGTCGACGAGGAGTACGGCGGCAGCGGCGGCGACCATCTCGCGTACTGCCTGGTGACGGAGGAGCTCGGGCGCGGGGACTCGTCCGTGCGCGGCATCGTCTCCGTCTCGCTCGGTCTGGTCGCCAAGACGATCGCGCACTGGGGGAGCGAGGAGCAGAAGCGGCGGTGGCTGCCGGGGCTGACCGCCGGTACCCAGGTGGGCTGCTTCGGCCTCACCGAGCCCGGCACCGGCTCGGACGCCGGCCATCTGACGACCAGGGCCGTGCGTGACGGCGACGACTACGTCATCAACGGCACCAAGATGTTCATCACCAACGGGACGTGGGCCGATGTGGTGCTGCTGTTCGCCCGGTCGACCGACGCCCCGGGCCACCGGGGCGTCTCCGCCTTCCTGGTGCCGACGGACACGCCGGGGCTGACCCGCCACACCGTCCACGGCAAGCTCGGTCTGCGTGGCCAGGCCACCGCCGAACTCGTCCTCGAGGACGTCCGCGTCCCCGCGAGCGCCATGCTGGCGCCGGAGGGCAAGGGATTCTCCGTGGCCATGGCCGCCCTGGCCAAGGGGCGGATGTCGGTGGCCGCCGGCTGCGTCGGTATCGCCCAGGCCGCGCTGGACGCCGCCGTGACGTACGCGACCCAGCGGGAGCAGTTCGGCAAGACCATCGCCCATCACCAGCTCGTCCAGGAGCTGATCAGCGACATCGCCGTGGACGTGGACGCGGCGCGCCTGCTGACCTGGCGGGTCGCCGATCTCGTCGACCGGGGGCTGCCGTTCGCCACCGAGTCCTCCAAGGCCAAGCTCTTCGCCTCGGAGGCCGCCGTGCGCGCCGCGAACAACGCCCTCCAGGTCTTCGGCGGCTATGGCTACATCGACGAGTACCCGGCGGGCAAACTGCTGCGGGACGCCCGGGTGATGACCCTCTACGAGGGCACCAGTCAGATACAGAAGCTGGTCATCGGGCGCGCGCTGACCGGGGTTTCGGCCTTCTGAGTACACGGGTGAGTACGGGAGCGGATGCGGCCGGGACCGAGTCGGCCGAGTCTGGTCCGCATGACCGACACATCCGTCAAGCAGCAGTCCACCGCCGCCTTCTACGGCCAGGCGGTCGCCTCCTTCGCCGTCGCCATGGTCGCGACCGCCATCGGCATCTACAAGCTGGAGGCCGACACCTGGGTGCGCGCCTTCCTGGGCGTCGCCGTCCTCTATCTGGTGACCTCGTGCTTCACCCTGGCCAAGGTGATCCGGGACCGGCAGGAGGCACAGCTCACGCAGCGTGCGTACAGTCCGTTCGAAAAGCTCTGAGCGCGGGGCGGGCCGCCCTGAGCGGGCACGCTAAGCGCTCGCTCAGTATCAGAGGTATGGTGTTCGTCCTGCCAGTGGAAGGGGCGAACCAGCGATGAGTACGGCGCAGGAGACGGCCGACGGCGAGATGCAGCCGTGGGCCGAGGTCACCCCGGACGCGGCCCGGCGGCTGCTCGTCGCCGCCGTGGAGGCGTTCGCCGAGCGCGGGTACCACGCGACGACGACCCGGGACATCGCCGGGCGGGCGGGCATGAGCCCGGCCGCGCTCTACATCCACTACAAGACCAAGGAAGAACTGCTCCACCGGATCAGCCGGATCGGGCACGACAAGGCCCTCGCCATCGTGCGCGCCGCCGCGGACGGCGAGGGCGACGCCGCCGGGCGGCTCACCGACGCGGTGCGGTCCTTCGTGCGGTGGCATGCCGGGCAGCACACCACCGCGCGGGTCGTGCAGTACGAGCTCGACGCGCTCGGCCCAGAGGCCCGTGCCGAGATCATCGCGCTGCGCAGGCAGACCGACGCCGCCGTGCGCGGGATCATCGAGGACGGCGTCGCGGCCGGCGACTTCGACGTGCCGGACGTCCCGGGCACCACGCTCGCGGTGCTCTCGCTCTGCATCGACGTGGCCCGCTGGTTCAACGTGGACGGTCCCCGTACGCCCGACGAGGTCGGCGGGCTGTACGCCAACCTCGTGCTGCGCATGGTGGGGTCCAAGGAGTAGGGCCGGCGGGCGGATCCGGGGGGCGGCTCCGAGGAGCGGTCCCGGCGTGCGCCGTGCGGCCCACGCCGCTCAGACGTAGTAGCGCGACACCGACTCCGCGACGCACACCGGCTTGTCGCCGCCCTCGCGCTCGACGACGAAGGCCACGGACACCTGGACGCCGCCGGGCACGTCGTCGACACCGGTGATCGTCGCGGTGGCGCGCAGCCGTGAGCCGACCGGTACCGGGGCGGGGAAACGGACCTTGTTCGTGCCGTAGTTGACGCCCATCTGCACGCCCTCGACGCTGATCAGCTGCGGGCCGAAGAGCGGGAGCAGGGACAGGGTGAGGTAGCCGTGCGCGATCGTCGTGCCGAAGGGGCCCGACGCGGCCCGTTCGGGGTCGACGTGGATCCACTGGTGGTCACCGGTCGCCTCCGCGAAGAGGTCGATGCGCTTCTGCTCGATCTCGACCCAGTCGCTGTATCCCAGCTGCTCGCCCACGGCGGCACGCAGTTCGTCGACCGTCGCGAACGTCCTCGGCTCTGCCATCTCGCTGACCTCCCATATCTCCATGTCTAAGCGACTGCTTAGCATGGTCGTGTGCGGGGCGCATGTCAACGGACCGGGCGGGTGACGAAGTCGGTAGGGTTGGAGGGGTGCCCCAGATCCCTGAGAAGATCCACGAGCTGACCGTCGGACAGCTGTCGGCCCGCAGCGGCGCCGCCGTCTCCGCCCTGCACTTCTACGAGTCGAAGGGCCTGATCAGCAGTCGGCGCACCACCGGGAACCAGCGCCGCTACCACCGTGACGCGCTGCGCCGTGTCGCCTTCGTCCGCGCCGCCCAGCGGGTCGGCATCCCGCTGGCCACCATCCGTGAGGCGCTCGCCGAGCTCCCCGAGGAGCGCACCCCGACGCGCGCGGACTGGGCCCGGCTCTCGGAGGCGTGGCGTTCCGAACTCGACGAGCGGATCAAGCAGTTGAGCAGACTGAGGGACCATCTGACCGACTGCATCGGATGCGGGTGCCTGTCCCTGGACAAGTGCGTGCTCTCCAACCCGGACGACGTCTTCGGCGAGCGCCGGACCGGCTCCCGGCTCATGGTCGAGCAGGGTGCCGCGGCACGGCCGGTGCCGGAGCGGCGCAGGGAGTCCGAGGACTGTCGCTGACCCCGGCGCTCCCAGGCCGTGCCGGACGCCGTCCGGCTCACTCGTACTCCGTGCCGCCCTTGCGCGTCAGATACGCCGGGCTGACCGCCTTCGCGATGGCCCGGCCGCCCGTCACCGGGCTGTACCGCTCGGTCGCGGGCCTGATGACCACGCCTTCGCGCAGATGCAGTCCGCGGCCGGAGACCGTCTCCCGGCCCGAGGCCGCGTCCAGTACGCGGTCGACGCTGTACGGGCCCTCGTACACCCGTGGGACCAGGGGCAGTTCGCCCTCCAGCAGCGCCACCGCGTCCAGCCAGCGGACCTCGCCGTCGATCTCCGCGGACACGTCGAACACGGCGTAGCCGAGAGACTCGCGGCGGCCGTCGGCGCCGTAGGAGAGGTCCTGTACGCCCGCGCCGTACACCTCGCCGAAGATGCCCACCCGGCGCGCGCCGAGCCGCTCGGCGAGCCGGGCCGCGGCCCGCGCGACCCCGTGGCCGTGCACGGCGCGCCAGTACAGATTGCGCGGATCCTCCTTGAGCGCCTGCGACTTGGCCCCGAAGCCCTTGGAGGAGACGTACGCGCGCCCTTCGTCCGCGAGGTGGGTCACCAGGCAGGCCGAGCCGTGCAGCTTCTCCGTCAGTACGACGGGCTCGCCCGGCGCGAAGATGTCCGGGTACCGCTGGATGTTCTCGATGTCGACCCAGGGCAGCAGTCCGGGCGCGGACTCGATCTCGCCGTTCATGGTGGGCGGGATCGGGGGCACCCACTTGACGATGCCGAGCGTCTCGGCGAAGTCGGTGCCGTCCGCGGCGGCGCGCTCCAGGTCGACGTCCGCCAAGGCCCTGGGACGGCAGACGATCCCCTGTGACAGCTCTCCGCGCAGTCGTACGGCCCTGACGCGGTCCGACGAGCTGCCCGCGAGCCGTCCGGTCAGACCCAGCTCCTCGATCAGGCCGGGCGGGAGCACGGACTGCTCCGGGATGTAGAGCGCGGTCTCGCCGGTGCGGTAGGCGCCCTTCGCGACGACGGCCCGATAGAGGCCCACCTGGGCCAGTTCGAGCGCGTCGGCGTTCGGGTGGTCGTGGACGGTCAGGACTTCGGCGGTGACGCGCAGCGTCGACATCGGCCTCTCCTAGGGTTCCGCGGGATTCTCAGCCCGGTTTCATCGCCCCGACTATCCGGACCGCAAAGGAGTGGAGCGAGCGGGTTTACGGCTGTTAGCGTCGGTTTCCGGGGTCCACGTCGGTCCACGTCGGTCCACGTCGGTCCACGTCGGTCCACGTCGCCGCGCGACGACGCGCGGCCTGCCGCCCCGCCCTGCCCCACCCCGCCTTTCCGGCGCGCGCTACGACGGACGCCGGGCGGCCCCGTACTGAACCAGTCCCTCGGCCACCAATCGCGCGTTGGACCGAGCCCGCTCGCCGTCCGGCAGGACGAGGGTGTCCTCCAGCCCGATGCGGGTGGCCAGCCCCAGCCGGCCGGCGAGCCGCAGCACCGGCCAGGTGCCGCCCTCCTCGCCGTGCAGCAGGACGGGGGCGCCGTGCGCGGTGCCGAGGCCGGCGAGGAGGTCCAGGGCCGACCGCTCGGCCGTCCACGGGGAGGGGTCGGTCACCTCGGCCAGCACCCGCAGTACGCGCGGTCCGAGCGGTGACGCGGCGAAGCGGGCGGCGCCGTCGGTGCCGGACCAGATGCCCGCCTCCACACCGACACCGCGGGCGAGAAGCGCCGCCGCGAGCTCCTCGGCGCCCGGCTCGTGCCAGTTGACCGAGGCGTGGTCGGGCAGCACCGTCCAGGACCGGACCCGCTCCACGCGGGCGGCGGGACCGGGCGCGGCCCACGCGCCGGTCGTCACGCCGACCGGGACGTCGACCCGGGCCCGGATCGCGTCGAGGACCGCCGCGACCGCCTTCTCCGACAGGGTGTCCTGCCCGCAGGGGGTCTTGGGGTGAACATGAACGTCCGAGGCCCCGGCCCCGACCGCCCCGGCCGCGGACTCGGCCAACGCCTCGGGCGACATCGGCACCCCGACCCCGTCACCGGCCCCACGCGCCCCGTTCAGACAAACCTGCACCACACCCCCGATCCTGTCACCCGGACACCCGGACACCCGGACACCCGGACACCCGGACACCCGGTCACCCGGACACGGGGCAGCACGCCCCGGCCGTTCGACGGACGGCGGGGCCGCGCCCTGTCTTGAGGGGCGCGGGGGTCGCTTGCCGGGCCGCGGGGGACTGTGCGCTCAGCCATGAACAGCCCGCGGCGGACAACCGATCCGCAGTCCCCGCAGCGGGTCGCTTGCCGGGCCGCGGGGGGCCGTGCGCCCAGTCACGAGCAGCCCGCGGCGGACAACCGATCCGCAGTCCCCGCAGCGGGTTGCTTGCCGGGCCGCTGGGGACTGTGCGCCCGGCCATGAGCAGCCCGCGGCGGACAACCGATCCGCAGTCCCCGCAGCGGGTTGCTTGCCGGGCCGCTGGGGACTGTGCGCCCAGCCACGTACAACCCGCGGCGGACAACCGATCCGCAGTCCCCGCGCGCCGCCACTCACCCGAGCGCACCAGACCGGGACAACTCACCCCGACCCACCCGCACCCGACCGCTCAACCCGGCGGAGCGCCTACGCCGAGACGAGCAGCCGTCCGCGCCGTGCCTCCGCCACCGCCGCGGGCGTCAGGACCGGCCGCGGCACGACGATCCCGCAGCCCCTGCAGACCGGACCCGACGACGGTTCGTGGGCCAGGTCGTACTTCCACGCGAGGCGCTCCCCGGTGCACACCGGGCAGACCGCCCCTGGCTCCCGCTCCAGCGCGGCGATCAGCCGGCGCAACACCTCGGCCATGGGCTCGCGGGGATGGATCCTGGGGTCGTCGCACCACGCGACACCGAAGCCGCCCCAGGTCAGCCGATGCCAGTCGTCCACGCTGCCCGGCCGGCGCAGCCCGTCGTGCTTCTCCTTCTTGCGACGCTCGGCGAAACCGACCTCGTAGGCGAGCCAGACGGAGCGGGCCTCTTCCAGTTCCTCCAGTGCGGCCACGAGCCGCGCCGGGTCGGGAGACCGGTCCTCCGGGCCGAAGCCGGACCGGGAACACAGATGGTCCCAGGTCGCCCGATGCCCATAAGGGGCGAATCGCTCAAGGCACTTGCGCAGTGAATAGCGTCGCAGTGCCAGATCACTCCTCGGATCTCGCACCTGTCTCGCCAGACTCCGGAAACCGGCCATCGCCCTGCACCTCCGTCACACCTGCACCTGTACTTCGGTCACTTCGGCGTCGTCGTCCTAAGGACGTCGCCGAGTAGACGTATCGACACGCGATTCGGCTCCCTCCGATTTCCGACGAGGGCCACAAGTCACCGGCCGAATTCCCCCGGCCTACCCCTCTTCGCTGCTCTCACCTGTGGAAACGACTGTGAGTCGGGACGCCGGAGCCCCGGAGGATTCCCGCGGCCCGGTGATCCCGGAGGGCTGCCGACCGGGGGTTCCCGTGCGGCCCCTCGTCCCTCAACCACCCTGTGATCGTTAAAAGTTGACGCATGTTCATCTTCCAACTCGGGGATACCGGCGGTAACGTCCGGCCCACCCCGTCGGGAGGAGCTGCCATGCCACGGTGCACCCCACGTACCACCCTCGACAGACTGAGAACTCCCCGCAGATTCCCCAAGTTCCTGAAGGCCGCATCCATCTGTGTCCTGGTCGCCGGCCTGCTGTCCCCGTTGACCCAGGCCGCCGCCGCGGGCGGCACGGCCGGGCTCGCCGCGAACGACTACTGCGGCGGTCAGTGTTCCGACATCCTCCCGCCCGGCGAGAACGGCAACGCCACCCTCGCCCAGATCCTCCTCAACCAGGTCTTCGGCACCCAGCCCGACCACGCCGAGGACCAGCTCGGCCCCTACAGCAACCTCGCCGCGGGCTACTCCACGCTCACCGACGACAAGATCAACACCTTCTTCAACGACGCGTCCTTCGGCGTCGCCTCCGACCAGGTCGCCTCGACCACCAAGCCGGGCGGCCGCACGGACGTGACGATCGTGCGCGACAAGAAGTCCGGTGTGCCCCACATCACTGGTACTACCCGCTATGGGACCGAGTACGGCGCCGGATACGCGGCGGCCCAGGACCGGCTCTGGCTGATGGACGTCTTCCGGCACGTCGGCCGCGGCCAGCTGACCTCCTTCGCCGGCGGTGCCCCCTCCAACCAGGGCCTGGAGCAGGAGTTCTGGCGCAACGCGCCCTACACCGAGGCCGATCTGCAGGCGCAGATCGACAGCGCCACCGCCAACGCCGGAGCCCGTGGCACCCAGGCCCTCGCGGACGCCAACGCCTACCTCGACGGCATCAACTCCTACATCGACGCCTCCGACAGCGGCCGCTACTTCCCCGGCGAGTACGTCCTGACCGGCCACAAGGACGCCATCACCAACGCCGGCACGATCGACCACTTCAAACTCACCGACCTGGTCGCGCTGGCCTCGGTGATCGGCGCGCTGTTCGGTTCCGGAGGCGGCGGCGAGGTCAACAACGCGCTCTCGCTGCTCGCCGCCCAGTCCCAGTACGGCGTGACCGAGGGCACCAAGGTCTGGGAGTCCTTCCGCGAACGCAACGACCCCGAGGCCGCGCTCACCGTCCACAACGGCGAGAGCTTCCCGTACGCCACCAAGCCCGACACCGCGCAGGGCGAGGCGCTGCCCGACGCGGGCTCGGTGGCCCAGGAGCCGCTCGTCTACGACCGCACCGGCAGCGCCGGCACGGCAAAGGCCACCGGTGCCTCGGCCACGGCGGCCGCGACGACGCTCACCTCCGCCAAACGCGGGATGTCCAACGCCCTCGTGGTGAGCGGCAAGGCCACCGCCAGCGGCCACCCGATCGCCGTCTTCGGCCCGCAGACCGGCTACTTCGCGCCACAGCTCCTCATGCTCCAGGAGATCCAGGGGCCCGGCCTCAGCGCACGCGGCGCGTCCTTCGCGGGGCTGAGCATGTACGTGGAGCTCGGCCGCGGCCAGGACTACTCGTGGAGCGCGACGACGTCCGGCCAGGACATCATCGACACCTACGCCGTCGAGCTGTGCCAGGACGACTACCACTACCTCTACCACGGCACCTGCACCGCCATGGACAAGGTCGAGCGGACCAACTCCTGGAAGCCGACCACGGCGGACGGCACCGCGGCGGGTTCGTACCGCATGCAGGTCTACCGGACCAAGTACGGCCCGGTGGAGTACCGCGCGACGGTCGGTGGCAAGAAAGTCGCCTACACCACCCTGCGCTCCTCCTACATGCACGAGGCCGACTCGATCATCGGCTTCCAGATGCTCAACGACCCGGACTACGTGAAGAGCCCGGGGACCTTCCAGAGCGCGGTGCAGCACATCAACTACACCTTCAACTGGTTCTACGCCGACTCCGCGCACACCGCGTACTACAACAGCGGCGACAACCCGGTGCGGGCGAGCGGCGTGGACGCCGAGTTCCCCGTCTGGGCGCAGGCCGCCTACGAGTGGCAGAACTGGGATCCGGCCACGAACACCGCCGCCTACACCCCGGCGTCCGCCCACCCCAACTCGGTCGACCAGGACTACTACGTCTCCTGGAACAACAAACAGGCCAAGGACTACACCTCGGCGCCCTGGGGCGACGGCTCCGTGCACCGCGGCAACCTCCTCGAGGACCGGGTGAAGAAGCTGGTCGCCGCGGGCGGGGTGACCAGGTCCGCGCTGACCAGGGCGATGGCCGACGCGGCGCTGGCCGACCTGCGCGCCGAGGACGTGCTGCCGAAGCTGCTCCAGGTCGTCAAGAGCTCGCCGGTCACGGACACCGCGGCCGCGGCGGCGGTGACCAAGCTGTCCGACTGGGTGACGGCCGGAGCCAGGCGCAAGGAGACCTCCGCCGGCTCGAAGACCTACGCCAACGCCGACGCGATCCGCATCCTGGACGCCTGGTGGCCGCTGATGGTCAAGGCCGAGTTCGCGCCGGGCCTCGGCACCGACCTGTACACCGCCTTCACCGCCAACCTGCCCGTCGACGAGTCGCCGTCCGCGGCGCACGGCCCGACCGGCGCGCACGCGGGCAGCTCCTTCCAGTACGGCTGGTGGAGCTATGTCGACAAGGACATCAGGGCGGTGCTGGGGCAGCCGGTGCAGGGCGCACTGGCGCGGAAGTACTGCGGCGGCGGCAGCCTGAGCGCCTGCCGGGACATCCTGATCAGCACGCTCAAGACGGCCGCGGGTCTGACCGCCGCGCAGGTCTACCCCGGCGACGACCAGTGCTCGGCGGGTGACCAGTGGTGCGCCGACTCGATCGTCCAACGGGCGCTCGGCGGCATCAAGCACGGCAGGATCACCTGGCAGAACCGGCCGACGTACCAGCAGGTCGTGGAGTACACGTCGCACCGCTGACCCCGGTCGCGCCGTCGACTCCCGCCCGGTGGCGGATCGGAACTCCCGATCCGCCACCGGGCACCGGCCGTACGGCAGGAGTCAGCCGTAGAGGAGATGCTCCTTCCGCGTCCGCCGGAAGGCCGCCAGTTCGTCCCGCCAGGACGCCACGACCTCGTCGGCCGTCGCCCCCGCGTCGATCATCGTGCGCACGCCGGTGGAGCCGGTCAGCTTGTCGATCCAGTGGTCGGAGCGCCAGGCGAAGCCGCTCCAGACCTTCTTGGCGGTCACCAGGAGCGCGATGCCGGTCCGGACGGGGTCGAACGCGGCCCGGTCGTCCACATGGATCTGCACGCCGCCGATGGTCGTGCCCTCGAACTTCGAGAAGGTGGGGGCGAAATAGGCCTCCCTGAAGTGCACGCCCGGCAGCCCGAGGCCGCCGACGGCCCCGGCCCACCGGCCGTCCAGGCCCTCCGCGCCGAGCAGTTCGAACGGCCGTGTGGTGCCGCGTCCCTCCGACAGGTTGGTCCCCTCGAAGAGACAGGTTCCGGAGTACACCAGAGCCGTGTCGGCCGTCGGCATGTTCGGACTCGGCGGCACCCAGGGGAGCCCGGAGGCGTCGTAGAAGTCCGACCGCTTCCAGCCCGACATCAGGACGGTCTCCAGCGCCACCGGCTTCGTCAGGAACTCCTTGTTGAACAGCCGTGCCAGCTCCGCCACCGTCATCCCGTGCGCCTGCGCGATCGGCTGCCGGCCGACGAAGCTCGCGAATTCCTTGTGGAGCACGGGCCCCAGGGCGGCCCGCCCGGTCACCGGGTTCGGCCGGTCCAGCACCACGAAACGCTTGCCCGCGAGCCGGGCCGCCTCCATGCAGTCGTACAGCGTCCAGATGTACGTGTAGAAGCGCGCGCCCACGTCCTGGATGTCGAAGACCACGGTGTCCACGCCGGAGGCGGTGAAGATGTCGGCGAGCGGCTGCCCGCTCTTGAGATAGGTGTCGTAGACGGGCAGCCCGGTCGCCGGGTCGTCGTAGCGGCCCTCGGAGCCGCCCGCCTGCGCGGTGCCGCGGAAGCCGTGTTCCGGGCCGAAGACGGCGACGAGGTTCACGTGGGCGTCGGCGTGCATGACGTCGACGATGTGGCGCACGTCCGTGGTGACGCCGGTGGGGTTCGTCACGATCCCGACCTTGTGGCCGTGCAGGAGCGAGTAACCCGCGCTCCGAAGGCGGTCGAAGCCGGTGCGGAGACGGTCACCGGTGGCGGCCGCGGGGACCGGGGCCGGGGTGGGGGCGGCGGGGGCCGTCGCCAGGCCGGCCGCCGCGGTGGCCGTGAGAAGGGCTCGCCGGGAGAGGCGCATGGGGGGACCTCCGTGATCGCGGAAGGTGAGCACCGGCACGCTATGCGCAACCGCCCGACATGCGGAAGCCGCCGGTGCCCGTTGCCTGGTCGGGCCCGCGCGGCGGCGCCGCGCAATGTCACACTCCCGGGCGCCCCGCGCGGAGCCGGCGCCCCTTCCCTTGCAACATACCGACTGGTTAGTCTGACGTCGCAGCAGAGCCGACCGAGTGCAGAGCCGACCGAGTGCAGAGCCGACTGCTCGCAGAGCCGATCGGCGTCGCGTCGAAGGAGACCGATGGTGGAAGCCGTGCAGGATGCGGGAGTGGTCGTCACCGGTGCGGGAGGCGGCATCGGGGCCGCGCTGGCCCGCCGCTTCGCCGCCGAGGGAGCCAGAGTCGTCGTCAACGACCTCGACGCCGCCAAGGCGCGGGCCGTGGCCGAGGAGATCGGCGGCATCGCGGTCCCCGGCGACGCGTCCACGATCGTGACCGAGGCCCGGGACGCCCTCGGCGGCACGATCGACGTCTACTGCGCCAACGCGGGCGTCGCCTCGGGCGGCACCGAGGCGGCCGGCGAGCAGGTCTGGGAGCTGGCCTGGGACGTCAACGTGATGGCCCACGTCCGCGCCGCCCACGAGCTGCTCCCGGCCTGGCTGGAGCGCGGCGCCGGCCGTTTCGTCTCCACCGTCTCCGCCGCCGGGCTGCTCACCATGATCGGCGCCGCGCCCTACAGCGTGACCAAGCACGGCGCGTACGCCTTCGCCGAGTGGCTGTCGCTGACCTACCGGCACCGGGGCCTGAAGGTGCACGCGATCTGTCCGCAGGGAGTGCGCACCGACATGCTCGACGCCACCGGCAGCGCGGGCGACCTGGTGCTCCAGCCGACCGCCATCGAGCCGGAGGACGTCGCGAACGCCCTCTTCGCGGGGATCGAGGAGGACCGCTTCCTGATCCTGCCGCACCCCGAGGTGGCCGGTTACTACCAGGTGCGGGCCACCGAACCGGACCGCTGGCTGACGAACATGAACCACATCCAGCAGAAGTGGGAGGCCGGCCGGTGACCACGTACGCGGACCGCCCCTGGGTGGCCCTCCTCAGCGACGCGCAGAGCGCCCCGGTGAGCCCCGCCGACTCCCTGGTGCACGCCCTGCGCGTGGCCGTGGAGGACGTTCCGGACCGCACCGCGCTCGCCTACTTCGACGGGCGCCTGAGCTACCGCGAGGTGGACGAGCTGAGCGATTCGGTCGCCGGGCATCTCGCCGCCCGCGGCCTGGAGCGCGGCGACCGGGTCGCGATCCTGCTGCAGAACTCCCCGCACTTCGTGCTCGCGCTGCTCGGCGCCTGGAAGGCCGGCGCGACCGTCGTACCGGTCAACCCCATGTACAAGTCGGGCGAGGTCCGCCACGTCCTGCACGACGCGGACGTGCGCGCCCTGGTCTGCTCGGACCGCGCGTGGGAGTCCTATCTGCGCGGGGCGGCGGCCGACTCGGCCGTGGGCATCGTCCTCACCGCCTGCGAACTGGACTTCCAGAACCGCGACGACGCGCGCGTGCTGACCTTCGAGCGACTTCCGTCGGCCGCGGACGCCGACGACCTCGGGACGGTCGCCGCGCGGGGGCACAAGGCCCCCGAGGGCCGCGACGCGGGCCCCTCCGACATCGCGCTGATCAGCTACACCTCCGGCACCAGCGGCACCCCCAAGGGCGCCACCAACACGCACGGCAACATCATGTACAACGCCGAGCGGCAGCGGACCGGCCTCGCGCTGCCCGAGGCCCCGGTGTACTTCGCGATGGCGCCCCTCTTCCACATCACCGGCATGGTCTGCCAGCTCGCCGCCTGCCTCAACAGCGAGGGCACGCTGGTGCTCGCCTACCGCTTCGAGGCGGGGGTCGTGCTCGACGCGTTCGCCGAGCACCGGCCGCTCTACACCGTCGGCCCCTCGACCGCCTTCATGGCCCTGGCCGCCCATCCGTCCGTCACGCCGGACCACTTCTCGTCCTTCGTGAACATCTCCTCCGGCGGAGCGCCGCTGCCGCCGGCCCTGGTGGAGAAGTTCCGCGCCGGATTCGGCCCCTACATCCGCAACGGCTACGGGCTCACCGAGTGCACCGCGCCGTGCGCCTCCGTGCCGCCGGGCCGGGAGGCCCCCGTCGACCCGGTCTCCGGCACGCTGGCCGTCGGCCTGCCGGGCCCCGACAGCGTCGTACGGATCGTCGACGAGCAGGGCCGGGAGGTCCCGTTCGGGGAACAGGGCGAGATCCTCGTGAGGGGACCCCAGGTCGTACCGGGCTACTGGCAGCGCCCCGAAGCCACCGCCGAGACCTTCCCGGACGGTGAGCTGCGCACCGGCGACATCGGATTCATGGACCCGGAGGGCTGGCTCTACGTCGTCGACCGCAAGAAGGACATGATCAACGCGTCCGGCTTCAAGGTGTGGCCCCGCGAGGTCGAGGACGTCCTCTACACCCATCCGGCGGTCCGCGAGGCCGCTGTCGTGGGCGTCCCCGACGGCTACCGCGGCGAGACCGTCAAGGCGTACATCAGCCTGCGGCCGGGCGCCGAGGAGGACCCCGACGCGCTCGCCGCGTACTGCAAGGAGAGACTGGCCGCCTACAAGTATCCGCGGTACGTGGAGATCCTGCCCGACCTGCCGAAGACGGCGAGTGGGAAGATCCTCCGTCGGGAACTGCGTACGCGCTCGCAGGGCCCGGAGTAGACAACAATCTCCGTGGTGGACGCTCCTCGCCGAGCGGCGTCCGCCACCGGACGGCGCTTTCATCGAACCACGCACGGAAGGCAGGTGGCGGCAGTGCCCAGAACGACGGACGGCGACGGTACGCCCGTCCCGCAGCGGCTCCTGGCCGCCGCCACCCGGCTCTTCGCCGAGCAGGGCTACGACCGGACCTCGGTGCAGGAGATCGTCGAGGCGGCAGGCGTCACCAAGGGCGCGCTGTACCACTACTTCGGCTCGAAGGACGACCTCCTGCACGAGGTGTACGCACGCGTGCTGCGCATCCAGCAGGAGCGGCTGGACGCGTTCGCGGACTCCGGCGCGCCGGTGGAGGAGCGGGTCCGGGGCGCGGCGGCCGACGTGGTCGTCACGACCATCGACAACCTCGACGACGCCTCGATCTTCTTCCGGTCGATGCACCACCTCAGCCCGGAGAAGCTCAAGCAGGTGCGGTCCGAGCGGCGCCGCTACCACGAGCGCTTCCGCGCGCTGATCGAGGAGGGTCAGAACAAGGGCGTCTTCTCCACGGCCACCCCGGCGGACCTGGTCGTCGACTACCACTTCGGCTCGGTCCACCACCTGTCGACGTGGTACCGCCCGGACGGCCCGCTCACCCCCCAGGAGGTCGCCGACCATCTGGCCGACCTGCTGCTGCGCGCGCTGCGCCCGTAGCCTCCTCCGCGTCCCCGGGGCTCTGCCCCGGACCCCGCCAGGGGCGCTGCGCCCCTGGACCCCCGCCATCGCCCGAAGGGCTCGTCCTCAGACGCCGGACCGGCTGAACATCTCCGGCGCGGGCCCGCACATCCAGCCCGTCCGGCGCTCGATGACGAGGCCGTCCAGGCCGATACGGGGGTCTGGGGGCGGAGCCCCAGGTACGGGAGGGGCGGGGCGGCGGGGGCGAAGACCCCCCACCGCCCCCCGGCGTCACACGTACTTCTTGATCTCCCGCCGCGCCAGTGACCGCTGGTGCACCTCGTCCGGCCCGTCCGCGAGCTTCAGGGTGCGCGCGGCGGCCCAGAGTTCCGCCAGCGGGAAGTCCTGGCTCACACCCCCGGCGCCGTGCAGCTGCACCGCCTTGTCGAGGATGTCGACGACCGTGCGCGGGGTGGCGATCTTGATGGCCTGGATCTCGGTGTGGGCGCCCCGGTTGCCGACGGTGTCCATCATCCAAGCGGTTTTCAGCACCAGCAGCCGCAACTGCTCGACGGCGACCCGCGCGTCGGCGATCCAGTTCTGGACCACGCCCTGCTGTGCCAGCGGCTTGCCGAACGCCGTCCGGGCCACCGCCCGTCGGCACATCAGCTCGATCGCCCGCTCAGCCATGCCGATCAGCCGCATGCAGTGGTGGATACGGCCGGGGCCGAGCCGCGCCTGGGCGATGGCGAAGCCGCCGCCCTCCTCGCCGACCAGGTTGGTGACGGGAACACGGGCCCCGTGGAAGACGACCTCCGCGTGGCCGCCGTGGGAGTGGTCCTCGTAGCCGTACACCTGCATGGCGCGCCGGACTTCGACCCCAGGCGTGTCACGCGGGACCAGCACCATGGACTGCTGGCGGCGGATGTCCGGCCCGTCCGGGTCCGTCTTGCCCATCACGATGAAGATCCGGCAGTCCGGGTTCATCGCCCCGGAGATGTACCACTTGCGGCCGGTGACGACGTACTCGTCGCCGTCCCGCTCGATGTGGGTGGTGATATTGGTCGCGTCGGAGGAGGCCACCTCCGGCTCGGTCATCGCGAACGCCGAGCGGATCTCACCGGCGAGCAGCGGCTCCAGCCACTGCTTCTTCTGCCGCTCGTCGCCGAACTGCGCGAGCACCTCCATGTTGCCGGTGTCCGGCGCCGCGCAGTTCAGGGCGGTGGGCGCGAGGTGCGGGCTGCGGCCGGTGATCTCGGCGAGCGGCGCGTACTGGAGGTTGGTGAGCCCGGCACCGTGCTCGGCGTCGGGCAGGAAGAGGTTCCACAGGCCCTGCCTGCGTGCCTCGGCCTTCAACTCCCCGACCACGGCGGGTGTGTCCCACGGGGAGGGCAGCAGGGCGCGCTGCTCCTCCGCCACCGCCTCCGCCGGATACACGTACTCGTCCATGAAGGCGAGCAGCCTGCCCCGCAGTTCCTCGGTGCGCGCGTCGAATGCGAAGTCCACGGCGGTTCAGCCTTCCTGAAGAGTGGTCAGGCCGTGCTCGATGAAGAACGGCACCAGGTCACCGATGCGGTCGAAACCCGCGCCGACCGTCTGGCCGAGCGTGTAGCGGTAGTGGATGCCCTCCAGGATCACGGCGAGCTTGAACCAGGCGAACGCCGTGTACCAGGCGACGTCGGACGCGTCGCGCCCCGAGCGCGCGGCGTAGCGTTCGACGATCTCGGCCGGGTCCGGGTGTCCGTCGGCCGAAGCGGTCGTACTGATGGGGGAGTCGGGCAGATCCAGGGGCGCGCTGTACATCACCAGCAGGCCCAGGTCGGTCAGCGGATCGCCGAGCGTGGACATCTCCCAGTCCAGGATCGCCTTGATCCGGTCGTCCTCGCCGATCAGCACGTTGTCGAGCCGGTAGTCGCCGTGCACGACGGTGGGCGCGGGGGAGTGCGGCAGCGCGCGCCCCAGGGCCGCGTGCAGCTCGTCGATCCCGGCCAGCTCGCGGTTTCTGGAGGCGTCCAACTGCTTTCCCCAGCGCCGCAGTTGGCGGTCCAGGAAGCCTTCGGGTCGGCCGAAGTCGGCGAGGCCCACCTCGGCGGGATCCACGGAGTGCAGTTCGACGAGCGTGTCGACCAGCGCGAGCACCGCGTCCCGTGTGCGCCGCGGGCCGAGCGGGGCGAGCTGATCGGCGGTGCGGTACGGCGTGCCCTCCACGAACTCCATGACGTAGAAGGGTGCGCCGAGCACCTCCACGTCCTCGCACAGCAGCACCGGGCGCGGCACCGGGACGGCCGTCGGGTGCAGCGCGCTGATCACCCGGTGTTCGCGCTTCATGTCGTGCGCGGTGGCCAGCACGTGGCCGAGCGGAGGCCGCCGTACGACCCATCGCGTGGTGCCGTCCGTGACCGCGTACGTGAGGTTCGACCGTCCGCCCTCGATCAGCCGGCCGGTCAGCGGGCCGTGCGTCAGGCCGGGCCGCTCGCCGTCGAGCAGGCCGCGCAGCCGGTCGAGGTCGAGACCTGGCGGGTGGTCGGGACTCATCGTTTCTCCTACACGCGAGGGAGCGGGACGTGACCATGATGCCGACCAGTCGGTATGTCGTCCAGGGTGTACGCGAAACGTGATCGGCGTCTCCTCCGGGGGGTGGGGGAGACGCCGAACGGGCGCCAGGGGGAGACGCCGGGCAGGCGCCGGGAAGGGACACCGGAGGGGATCCGGGGTGCTTGGCGGGAGGGCCCGCCGGGTCCTCCCGCCCCCAGGGCGTGTTGCGGAAGTCCCGCCCGTCTCGCGACGCCTGGCAGGCGCCGCGAGGCCCACCCTCCGGGCGGACGACGGGACTTTCGCCACGCGCCCTAGTGGTCGTCCCAGTGGCCGTCGTGCTCGGCGTGCCGGTGCCCGTCGTGCAGGTAGTCGAGGTGGTCGCCGTGCTCGACCGCCGGGTGCCCGCAGCCCTCTTCGTGCCGGTGGCTCCCGTGGTCGTCGTGCGCCGTGTGGCCGCTCGGCTCGCACTCGTCCCAGTGCCCGGAGTGCTCGCGGTGCAGGTGCCCGTCGTGCGCGTAGTCGACGTGGTCCCCGTGCGGGACCGCGGTGTGCCCGCAGGCCGGGCCGTGGGTGTGCTGATGGGCCGAGTGCTCCGGATGCAGGGTGGTCATGGTGCTCACCTTCGTGCGTGGCGGGAAGCGACGGCTCAGGCTAGCGCCAGAAAGCATGTCATTTCTGTCAATTCGCCATCATTCGGGCACTCGTGCCGTCCGGGGGCACGCAGGGCCGGGCGACGGGTGGAGGGGGCGCGGCGCCGTCCGGTCCCCGGGTCGGTCGCGGGGTCCGTCGCGACGTTGCCCGGTGCTCCGGTCGGGTCGCGGCCCCGCCCGGTCGCCGGGTTCTCAGAACACCAGCACCGCCGCGCAGACGGCCAGTGCGACCGTGCACAGGGCCGCGGCCGTCGCGTGGAGCGGTGCGAGGGCGGGCGGGCCGGCGGTGCGGGACGCGGCCAGCACCCGGATGCGGCGGTGCGCGAGCGCCAGGAACCCCAGCCACAGCGCGCCGCACAGGACAGCGGCCACGACACCGGTCGCCGACGGACCGCCGTGCAGCGCCGCCTTCGCCGCCAGGACCGCGGTGACGGTGCTCGACAGGGTCGAACGTCGCCAGGCGAGCCGGGTGCGCTCCGGCTGCAGCCCCGGGTCGCGCTCCGGGACGGGCGCGGTCATCCTTCCCAGCCGACGAGGACGACGACGACCATGGCGACCGCCACCACCGCGACGGCGATGCCCAGCAGCGCGGGGAAGCGCGACACGGGGAGGTCCTCCCCTCTCCGCATCGCCCGCTCGCACCGCACCCAGTGGTTGACGGCCCGCAGCGAGCAGAGCACGCCCGCCGCGAGCAGGGCCAGCGCGAGACCGACCCGCCAGGCCCACCGCAGGTCCGGCAGGAACTGGTCCACGGCGAACCCGCCCCCGATCAGCGCCAGCGCGGTACGCAGCCAGGCCAGGAAGGTGCGTTCGTTGGCCAGCGAGAACCGGTAGTCGGGAGTGCCGCCCTCCTGCCGGACCTCCTCGGGCGCGAACCACAGCCGGACGTTCCGTACGAATTCGATCACGACCGGGACCCTACTCGGCCGCCGCGCGGTGCCGGCCGCCACCGTCGGGCCGGGCGCCGGAAAGGCTCAGTCCGCCGCCCGGTGCTCCCGCAGGCGTGCGTACGCCGCCAGCCCGTCCGGCACCCACGTCCACTCCGTCAGGCGCCGCTCCACCTCCTCCTCGGTGAGGAAGGCGTGCCAGGCGACCTCCTCCGCTTGGGGGTTCACGGGGAGGTCGCAGCGGACCTCGTAGACGGCGGACCACCAGGTCTGCCCGGCGCCGTTGTCGTACAGGAACTTGAAGACCGGGACGGGGTCCGGGAGTCCGGAGACGCCCAGTTCCTCCTCGGCCTCGCGCAGGGCCGCCGCGTCGTACGACTCGCCCGCGCCCACGACCCCGCCGACGAACATGTCGTACAGGGAGGGGAAGACGAGCTTGGTGGCGGTGCGGCGGTGGACGAAGAGCCGGCCGTCCGCGTCCCGGGCCTGGACGAACACGCACCGGTGACGGAGTCCGCGCGCGTACGCCTCGCCGCGCGGGGACTCTCCGACGACCACGTCGTTCTCGTCCACGATGTCGAGGATCTCGTCAGCGGCGCTCATGCCCCCCCATCCAACCAGCCCGGTTCGGCCGACCCCGGCCGGGCCGCCCCCGGAGGCCCCCGGGGAACCGCGCCGCGCCCCGCCCAGGGCCGCCGCTCGACCGGCCGCTGTCCCGACCGCGCCGGCGACCGCGTTCCTCGTGCTTCCGTCCCCTCGGCCACCGCGCCTCCCCGGCCACCGCCCGCCGCCCGGCACGCGGGGTGTCTCGCAGCCGCGGTGCGCACGTGCCGCTCCGCCGATCGGGTGTTTCCGGTGCGGCGCGGGCCGTCGGGCCGATCGGGTGTTTCCGGTGCGGCGCGGGCCGTCGGGCCGATCGGGTGTTTCCGGTGGGGCGCGGGCCGTCGGGCCGATCGGGTGTCCGTGCCGGGCGTGGGCGCTGGCGCTCGACCGGGCAGGCCGCGCGGCTCACCGGGCCGCACGGGCCGTCGTGCCCGGCCGGGGCGGGAGCCCGGCCCGGCGCTCAGCGCCGTTGGAGGTCCAGCGCGGGCTCCGTCCTCTTCGCGCCGGCCGGCATCGCGGGATGCATCCCGAGCAGCACGATGCCCGTCACGATCGCCGCGAGCCCCGCCGCCTCCCAGGTCAGTGCGCCCACGTCGGTCCGCAGCCGGTCCCCGAGGAACCCCACCCCGCAGAGGATCCCGGCGAGCGGCTGGGCGGCGGTGAGCGCGGGCAGCGACATCCGCAGCTCCGCCGTCTCGAAGGCGCTCTGCACCAGCACCAGCCCCGACACGCCGAGCACCAGCACCCCGTACGGCTGCCAGCTGACGAGCAGTCCGCCCCAGCCGCCCTCGCCGAACCGCTCCCCGCTCACCCGGGTGAGCGCGTCCTGCACCCCGTACAGCACCCCCGCGGCCAGGGCGAGCAGCACCGGCGCGGCGCCCAGCCGGGAGCGTTTGGCGTACGTGGTGAGGAGCAGCGCCAGCCCGATCATGATGCCGATGATCAGCCAGTGCCGCAGGGGATCGGACACCGCGTCACCGCCCTTGGGGCGGCCCGCCAGGATGAACGCGCTCACCCCGCCCGCGAGCAGGGCGAGCCCGGACCAGCCCTGACGGCCCAGCGGTTTCTTCGTCTGGTGCCGGGAGAGGCCGAGCGCGAACAGCAGGTTGGTCGCGAGGAGCGGTTCCACCTGGGAGACCTCGCCCTTGCCCAGCGCGATCGCGCCGAGGACCATCCCGCACACCATGAGCCCGATACCGCCCAGCCAGCGCGGCACCCGGATGAGGTCCAGCAGCAGACGGGGGGACAGGAAGTCGTTCAGCGGGGCGTGGGACGCGGCGTTCTGCTGGAGCACGAAGCCGAAACCCAGGCAACAGGCCGCGCTCACCGAGAGAATCAGAACGAGAAGCGACACGCTGGGTACCTCGATACATCCGGGGTCGGATCGGGTCACGGGTGCGTATCCCGCCGACTGTAGTGCCACCCGCCGGGCGCCGCCCACGGAGTACCCGCGACGGGGCGGTTGACTCGGTCACTCCTCTTGCCGAAGGATCTGACCGATCAGTAACAACGGCGGGCCGGTCACCGGCTGTCCCGGTCGGCCGCCGATGTCCTGACCGCCACTTTCCTGCCAACCAGCCGTGACGACGGCCACTTGTGACGAAGCCGACACGTGCCTCGTCATGCCGAGAGGACGGGCCCATGGCCTACGACGCAGATGTGATCGTGATCGGAGCGGGTCTCGCGGGGCTCGCGGCGACCGCGGAGCTCGTCGACGCGGGCCGCAAGGTGATCCTCCTCGACCAGGAGCCGGAGCAGTCGATCGGCGGCCAGGCGCACTGGTCCTTCGGCGGTCTCTTCTTCGTGAACTCGCCCGAGCAGCGCCGGATGCGCATCAAGGACAGTCATGCCCTCGCCCTCCAGGACTGGATGGGCACGGCGGGCTTCGACCGCGCCGAGGACCACTGGCCGCGCCGCTGGGCCGAGGCGTACGTGGACTTCGCGGCCGGCGAGAAGCGGTCCTGGCTGCACCAGCAGGGGGTGCGCTTCTTCCCGGTGGTGGGCTGGGCGGAGCGCGGCGGCTACGACGCCAACGGCCACGGCAACTCCGTACCCCGCTTCCACATCACGTGGGGGACCGGGCCCGGACTGGTCGCCCCCTTCGAACGGCGGGTGCGCGCCGGGGTCGCGCGCGGCCTCGTCGAGCTCAGGTTCCGTCACCGGGTCACCGGCCTGTCCCGCAGCGCGGGCGCGGTCGACACCGTCACCGGCGAGATCCTGGAACCGTCCGGGATCGAGCGCGGCCAGGCCAGCGGGCGGACGGTGACCGGCGCGTTCGAACTGAGGGCGCAGGCGGTGATCGTCACCTCGGGCGGTATCGGCGGCGACCACGACCTGGTGCGCGCCAACTGGCCCGAGCGGCTGGGCACCCCGCCCGAGCGGATGATCTCCGGTGTGCCCGCGCACGTCGACGGCAGGATGCTCGGGATCGCCGAGGAGTCCGGCGCGCGCCTCATCAACCGCGACCGCATGTGGCACTACACCGAGGGGATCCAGAACTGGAACCCCATCTGGGAGAACCACGGCATCCGTATCCTGCCCGGCCCCTCCTCCCTCTGGCTGGACGCGCGCGGCAACCGGCTGCCGGTGCCGCTCTTCCCCGGCTTCGACACGCTCGGCACGCTCGAACACATCATGAGGACCGGGTACGACTACACGTGGTTCGTGCTCGACCAGAAGATCATCGGCAAGGAGTTCGCGCTCTCGGGCTCGGAACAGAATCCGGATCTGACCGGCAAGTCGGTCAGGGGTGTCATCGGGCGGGCGCGCGCCGACGTCCCCGGACCGGTCAAGGCGTTCATGGACAACGGCGCCGACTTCGTCGTCGAGAAGGACCTCGGCGCGCTCGTGCGCGGCATGAACGCGCTCACCAAGGAGCCGCTGATCGACGAGGCCGCGCTGCGCCGCGAGATCGTCGCGCGCGACCGGGAGATCGCGAACCCGTTCACCAAGGACCTCCAGGTGACGGCCGTCCGCGGGGCCCGCAGCTACCTCGGCGACAAGCTCATCCGTACGGCCGCGCCGCATCGCATCCTCGACCCGAAGGCCGGTCCGCTCATCGCCGTGCGCCTCCACATCCTCACCCGCAAGTCGCTCGGCGGCCTGGAGACCGACCTCTCGTCGCGGGTCCTGACCGAGGGCGGGGATCCGCTGGAGGGCGTGTACGCGGCGGGGGAGGTCGCCGGCTTCGGCGGCGGCGGCGTGCACGGCTACCGGTCCCTCGAAGGCACGTTCCTGGGCGGCTGCCTCTTCTCCGGCCGCGCGGCGGGGCGCGCGGCGGCCGAGGCGGTGGGCTGAGCCCCTCCGAGGTTGCCCGACGTGCGGACGCGAGTGAGCCGTCCGCACGTCTCGCCGCCACCCCCATCTCCCGGTTCCTGTCACCAACTCGTGCTCGAGTCCGAGGAGTTGACACGTGTAGGACATCGGATGGGCCTTGACGTGAACCCTCAGCCAAGGGTTTGCTGTCCGCGATCGCCACCTGACCAGCCGCGTCTGTGAGGAAACCTCGCGGTGCCGCCACCCCCGCCACCCCCTCCTCCCCTCGGCCGCGGCCGCAAAGGCACGGCCCAGGCCTTCGACGCCGCACTCGACGACGCCGAACTCGTCGTCGCGCGCTCCGCGCTGGCACAGGGCCGCTGGACCGCGGTCCGCTCGCTGCTCGCCCTCACCGGCGACGAGTGGGACCTTCGCGGACACCGCGTCACCGCCCTGGCGCAGGAGCCCACCACCCTCGCCTGGGCGCGCGACTGGCGACTCGCCGAACCCGAGTCCGCCGACGCCTCCGTGCTCCTCGCCTGTGCCACCGTCCAGCGTGCCCTGGACGGCAAGGACCGTCCCGAACGGGCTCGCGAGGCATGTCACGCCGCCGCCGCGCTCGCGCCCGCCGACCCCACGCCCTGGCTCGGGCTGCTGACACTGGAGCGCACGCTCGGCGCCGAGACCGACGTGGTCCGGCTCTTCGACGAGGTGCGCCACCGCCATCCCGAGCACCACCAGGCCCACCATCTGATGGTCGCGCGCCTCGCCGAGCGCCGGGCCCAGGCGGGCCAGGACCCGCTCCACGAGGTCTACGACTTCGCCAACTGGGCGGCCGAGCAGGCCCCGGCCGACTCGCCGCTCGCGATCCTGCCCGTCGTCGCGCACGCCGAGCGCTACCGCGTGCTCGCCACCGCCGGCAGCGAATCGGCCGACCCGGCCGCCTCCGGGCACTGGGTCGGGCGCCGGGCCCGCCAGGTGATGAAGGCCGCCTTCGACTGGTGGCTGGAGTGGGAGCACGACGACCACCCCCGCCGTCTCCTGGACCTCAACTTCCTCGCCCACGCGAAGTCCTGCGAGGGCCGGGGCGCCGAGGCCGCCGCCCTGTTCCACCGCATCGGCCCGCACGCCACCCCGGTGCCCTGGTCGTACCCGGACCGCGACCCGTACAAGGCCTTCCGTACCGCCCGCGCCAGCGCGCTCGGCACGGTGTGAACGACGACCGCTCCAGACAACCGGACCACCGGACATCCGAAAGGACCACCCCGCGATGACGACGGGCAGTTCGAGTACATCGAGCAGTGCGAACACGGGAAGACCCGCCGCCGCCGACGGCGGCATCAGCACCTTCAAGGGGCAGGACCGGGCCCTGAAGGCCAACCGGCTGGGCACCGGAGGGCTGCTCCTGTCCGTCCTCGCGGCGACGGCCCCGCTCATGGTGGTCGCAGGTGTCATGCCCACCACATTCGCGGTGATGGGCATCGTCGGCCAGCCGCTGCTCTTCGTCATCCTCGGCGTGGTGCTGGTGCTCTTCAGCGTCGGGTACGCCGAGATGAGCCGCCACGTCCACAACGCCGGCGCCTTCTACGCCTACGTCGCCCGCGGGCTCGGCGGCACCGCGGGCGCGGGCGCCGCCGCGGTCGCGCTGCTCTCCTACAGCACGCTCCAGGTCGGCATCTACGGCATCTTCGGCTTCGAGGTGTCCGGGCTGTTCTCCAAGTACCTCGACGTCGACCTGGCGTGGTGGATACCCGCCCTGGTGGCCGTGCTGGTCGTCGGCGCGCTCGCCTGGCTGAAGGTCGACGTCAACGCGCGGGTGCTCGGCGTCCTGCTGGTCGTCGAGGTGGCGCTCGTCGTCATCTTCGACGTCGCGGCCGTCGCCGATCCCGGCAAGCAAGGGCTCTCGCTGCACGCCTTCAACCCCGACACGCTCACCGGAGCCGGGGTCGGCACCGCGCTGTGCTTCTGCATCGCCGCCTTCACCGGCTTCGAACAGGCACCGGTGTACGCGGAGGAGACGAGCCGCCCGCACATCCTCGTCCCCCGGGTGATGTTCCTGGCCATCGGCTTCGTCGCCGTCTTCTTCGCGATCAGCTCCTGGGCGCTGACCGTCGCCACGGGACCCGCCGGGATCGTCGACGCCTCCCGGAAGCAGAGCGCGGGACTGCTGTTCTTCCTCACCGAGTCACGGCTCGGGGGGACCTTCACGGACGTCCTGCACGTCCTCTTCGTGACCGGTATGTTCGCGGCGCTGCTCAGCTTCCACAACGTCGTCGCGCGGTACGCCTTCGCCATGGGCCGCGAGGGGCTGCTGCCCAAGGCCTTCGGGCGGACCACCGGAGCCAGCGGCGCCCCCGGCACCGGCTCGCTCCTGCAGACCACCATCTCCCTGATCGTTCTCATCGCCTTCGCCGTGACCGACGACAAGCCGACCGGCGACCCGACCGCGCCCGTGCTGCACCTGTTCACCTGGGGCGGCAACGTCGGCGCGCTCGGCGTCATCCTGCTGATGGCGGCGGCCTCGCTCTCCGTCATCGTCTTCTTCATCCGCCGAGGCGCCGCACGGGCCCAGGCCTGGCGTCTGGTCACCGCGGCGGTCTCGGGCCTCGCCCTGCTCGTGATCGCGGGCTACACCGTCAAGGACTTCGACGTCCTGGTCGGCACCGGCCCGGACTCCCTGCTGAGCCGGCTGCTGCCCGCCCTCGTACCGGCCGCCCTGGTCGTCGGTCTGGTCCAGGGCCTGGTGCTGCGTTCCCGTGCCCCCGAGGCACACGCCCGGATCGGACTCGGCAACGAGGCGTTCCAGCTGGACAAGGCGGCGGATTCCAGGTCCGAACCCGCGGTCGACTCCGGGTCCGGGGCCTGAGGAGTCTCCTGGAGGCGCCGTGGGCCGGGCGGGCCCGCGGCGCCCCCGGACACCGTCCGGTGTCTGAGAAAACTGAGAAAGTGATGACGGAATTCTGACGGACACCCGCTGCCGCTGGCCTGAAAGGGGTCGCGAGTGCTCGTATAGGTGTGTGAACCCTGAACATTCCCGAGAGCCGGGACCGGAGCGGCAGCGGGGGCGTACCCCGCAGGCCCCGCCGACCCGCTCGCCCGAGCGGCCGCCGGAACGGGAACCGGAGCGCCCCGACGAGCCCGGCACACCCATCGGCCGCCGGCTCCTGCTCGGCACCCTCGGACTCGGCGCGCTCGGCGTGCTGGCCGCGCCCCCGCTCCAGCGCGGCCTCGAGTCGGTCTTCGCGGGTGACCCCACGGGCCTGACCGGTCTGCTCCCCAACGGCGGCGGCTTCCGCTACTACTCCGTGACCTCCTCCGTCCCGCGGAAGGGCCCCGCGGACTACCGCCTCACCATCGACGGCCTGGTCGACCGTCCCCGCAGCTACACCCTGGCCGACCTCCAGGCACTGCCCCAGACCCGGCTCGTGCACGACGTGCAGTGCGTCACGGGCTGGCGGGTGCCCGGCACGCCCTTCGAAGGGGTGCGCCTCTCGCAGATCCTCGACGCGGCCGGCGTCCGCCCCACGGCCCGCGCGATCCGGTTCACCTGCTTCGACGGGGCGTACACCGAGAGCCTCACGCTGCGGCAGGCCCGGCGCCCCGACGTCCTGGTGGCCCACCGGATGCAGGACAAGGCCCTCGGCCACGACCACGGCGGCCCCGTCCGCCTCTACGTCGCCCCCATGTACTTCTACAAGTCCGCCAAGTGGCTCTCCGGCATCACCGTCACCGAGGACGTGCGTCCCGGGTACTGGGAGGACCGGGGCTACGACGTGGACGCATGGGTCGGCCGTTCGAACGGACGCGACGATGTACCCACGAGTTGACGACACCCCCGCCGTCTCGGCGCCCTCCGCGCACGTACGTCGCTTCAGCCGGGCGGAACGCTGGGTGCACCGCCTGACCGCCCTGCTGATGGGCGTGTGCGTGGCGACGGCGGCGTGCCTGTACCTCCCCTTCTTCGCCGAGCTGGTGGGCCGCCGTGAACTCGTCGTCAGGGTCCACGAGTTCGCGGGGCTGCTGCTCCCGGTGCCGGTCCTGGCGGGCCTGGCCTCCCGTGCCTTCCGCGCGGACCTGGGCCGCCTGAACCGCTGGGGCCCGCACGACCGCCGCTGGATGCGCGCGGCACTGCGGCGTGACCGGTTCTCCTCCCGGCCCGCCGCCAAGTTCAACGCGGGCCAGAAGACCTACGCGGCCTGGATCGCGGGCGCGAGCCTGGTCATGCTCGCCACCGGGCTGCTCATGTGGTTCACGCACCTCACCCCGCTGATGTGGCGGACCTCGGCGACGTTCGTCCACGACTGGCTGGCCCTGACGATCGGCATCGTCCTCGGGGGCCACATCGGGATGGCCCTCGGCGACCCGGAGGCCCGGCGGGGGATGCGCACCGGCACGGTGAGCCGGGACTGGGCGGAGCGCGAACACCCGCTGTGGCGGCCCGACGACACGCCCTAGGCCGACAGGGGGACCTGCGGCGCCGGCTCCCCGAAGTCCAGCAGCACCTTGCACGAGCGGCTGCGGTCCGCCGCCAGGGCGAACGCCGACACGGCGTCCGCCACCGGCACGACCGCGCTGATCAGCGCGTCGAATCGGGGCTCGGCTGCGAGCAGCGCCGGCGCCTCGTCGAACTCCGCGTCGAAACGGAACGCGCCCCGCAGCTCGATCTCCCGGCTCACCAGCAGGTTCCCCGCGAACGCGCTGCTCCCGGGCGGCAGCATGCCGAGTTGGACCACTACCCCGCCACGCCGTACGAGGCGCAGACAGGTGTCCAGCCCGGCGGCCGCCCCGGACGCCTCGACGGCCACGTCGGTCTCCGAGGGCCACCCGGGACCGGCCGGGTCGTCGGCCCGTACGAGGGTGTCGGCCCCGGCCAGGGAGGCGTACTCCAGAGCCCGCGGCAGCGGGTCGGTGACGGTCACCCGTGCCGCGCCCGCGGCCTTCGCGGCGGCCACCACGAGGCAGCCGATCGGCCCGGCCCCCGTGACCAGCACATGCCGGCCCCGCACGTCTCCGGCCCGGCGCACGGCGTGCAGGGCGACCGACAGCGGTTCGGCGAGCACGGCCCGCCGCGGGGAGAGCCCCGCGGGCAACGCGCGCAGTTGCCTGGCGGGTACCGCGAGCAGGGCCGAGAACCCGCCCTGGACGTGCGGCGTGCGCGCCGCGCTGCCCAGGTAGCGGGTCTCCCGGCACACGTTCGCCCGCGCGCCGGCGCACTCGGGGCACGTGCCGCAGGCCGTCGCCGGGTGCACGGCGACGGCCGTACCCGGTACCGGGCCCGAGGCCCCGGCGCCGTACGACACCACCGTTGCGACGACCTCGTGGCCCGGCACCATCGGCTCCCGCAGCCGGAAGTCCCCTACGCCGCCGTGCCGCCAATAGTGCAGATCGGACCCGCAGATCCCTCCGTACCGGACGGCGACCAGGGCCTGCCCGGGTCCGGCGGAGGGCACGGGCAGCTCCTCGACCCGTAGATCGCCCTGGCCGTGGATCACGCAACCGAGCATCGCCGTATCCCTCTCAGAAGCCCTCGGGCCCAGGGTCGTTCCCGGACCCTTCAGAGCACACTCGTCATGCCGCCGTCGACGTAGAGCACCTGCCCGCCGACGAAGTCCGCCGCCGGCGAGGCGAGGAAGAGCAGCCCGCCGACCAGGTCCTCGGTACGGCCCCAGCGCCCGGCCGGGGTGCGCCGCCGCACCCAGTCGCTGAACTCCTCGTCCTCGACGAGGGGCCGGGTCAGTTCGGTCTCGATGTATCCGGGCCCCAGTGCGTTCACCTGTACCCCGTGCGGCCCCCAGTCCGCGCACATGCCCTTGGTGAGCATCTTCAGCGCGCCCTTGGTGGCCGCGTACGGGGCGATGCCCGGACGCGCGACCTCGCTCTGCAGCGAGCAGATGTTGATGATCTTGCCGTGGCCGCGTCCGGTCATCCGGCGCGCGGCCTCCCGGCCGACCAGGAACGCGCTCGTGAGGTTGGTGTCCAGGATCCGGTGCCAGTCCGCGTCCGTGAACTCCAGCAGCGGGGCCCGCAGTTGCATGCCCGCGTTGTTGACCAGGATGTCGAGCGGACCCACCCGCTGTTCTACGTCCGCGATGCCGGCGGCCACCGAGGGGCCGTCGGTGACGTCGAACACCGCCGTGCGCACGTCGCCGGGCAGTCCGGCGGCGGCCCGGCCGAGGCGGTCGGCGTCGCGCCCGTTGAGGACGACCGTGCAGCCCGCTTCCAGGAGCCCGCGGGCGAGCGCCAGCCCGATGCCCCGGCTGGAGCCGGTGACCAGGGCCGTACGGCCGCTGATGTCGAACAGAGGGTGGCCCATCCCCGTACCCCTAGATCACCAGTGACAGCAGGAGGACCAGTCCGCCGGCCACCACGGAGATGATCGTCTCCATCACCGACCAGGTCTTGACCGTCTGGCCGACGCTCAGGCCGAAGTACTCCTTGACCAGCCAGAAACCGGCGTCGTTGACATGGCTGAAGAAGAGCGAGCCCGCGCCGATCGCCAGCACCAGGAGTGAGGTGTGCGCGGTCGACATGTCGGCGGCGAGTGGGGCGACCAGACCGGCCGCCGAGATGGTGGCGACGGTCGCCGAACCGGTCGCGAGGCGGATGGCCACCGCGATCAGCCAGGCCAGCAGCAGCGCGGGGATCGACCAGTCCTTGGAGATGTCCAGGATCATCTGGCCCACACCGGCGTCGATCAGGGTCTGCTTGAAGCCGCCGCCCGCGCCCACGATCAGCAGGATGCCCGCGATCGGCGCGAGGGACTTCTCCACCGTGGTGGACAGACGCTCCTTGGTGAAACCGGCCGCGCGGCCCAGCGTGAACATGCCCACGATCACGGCCGCCAGCAGCGCGATCAGCGGCGAGCCGATGACGTCGAAGACGCGCTGCACCTTGTGCGCCGGGTCGTCCACGACGATGTCGACCAGCGCCTTGGACAGCATCAGCACGACCGGCAGCAGCATGGTGGCGAGGGTGGCGCCGAAACCGGGACGCTTCTCCAGCTCCTCGGAGGCGCGGGCGGGGACCATGCGGTCGGGGGCCGGTACGTCCACCCAGCGGGCCGCGTACCGGGAGAAGACCGGACCCGCGATGATCACCGTCGGGATGGCGACCAGGACGCCGAGCGCGAGCGTGACGCCGAGGTTGGCCTTGACCGCGTCGATCGCGACCAGCGGACCGGGGTGCGGCGGGATCAGGCCGTGCATCACGGACAGGCCGGCCAGCGCCGGGATGCCGATCCGCATCAGGGAGTAGTTGCCGCGCTTGGCGACCATCAGGACGACCGGGATCAGCAGCACGATCCCGACCTCGAAGAACAGCGGCAGCCCGATCACGGAGGCGATCAGCACCATCGCCCAGGGCATGCCGCGACCGCCCGCCTTGGCGAGGATCGTGTCGACGATCTGGTCGGCGCCCCCGGAGTCGGCGAGCAGCTTGCCGAGTATCGCGCCCAGGGCGATCAGGACGCCCACACCGGCGACGGTGGAGCCGAGGCCGGTGGTGAAGCTGACGATCACCTTGTCGAGCGGCGCCCCGGCGACCGCGCCGAGCGCGAGCGAGCCGATGGTCAGCGCCAGAAAGGCGTGCAGCTTGAACTGGGTGATCAGCAGGACGATGACGGCGATGCCCGCCAGCACGGCGACCCCCAGCTGGGCATGGCCCGCGGAGGTGATCGGCTCGACGGCGTCCGCTGCCAGCATCTCGACGCTGAGTCTGGTCACGGTTTTCCCTTGCTCTGAGAAAGGTCTTCGGACGGGTGGGCGGGGTTACCGCGAGGGCTGGGCGAGGGACCGGAGCGCGGCCACGGCCCGTTCGGTGATCTCTTCGGGGCCGCCGGTGACGTCCACGCGGACGCCCGCCTCGTCGGCTTCCAGCGGCTGGAGGGTGGCGAACTGCGAGTCCAGCAGCGCCGTCGGCATGAAGTGCCCCTGACGGTGCGACATCCGGTCCTCGATGAGCGCGCGGTCACCGGTCAGATGCACGAAGACGATCCCGGGTGCCGCGGCCCGCAGCCGGTCGCGGTAGGCGCGCTTGAGCGCCGAACTGCTGACGACCCCGCCGAGCCCGTGGCGCTCGTGCGCCCAGCGGCCGATGGCGTCCAGCCACGGCCACCGGTCCTCGTCGCTCAGGGGTGTCCCGGCCGTCATCTTGGCGATGTTGGCCTGGGGGTGGAAGTCGTCGCCCTCGGCGTACGGAACGCCGAGCCGGGCCGCAAGCAGGGGACCGATGGTGGTCTTGCCGGTACCTGCGACGCCCATGACCACGACGACATGGGGGGTGCTCATCGCTGCCTCACCGTCTTCGTCGACATCTGGTGTCGACGACACTGAAACCTATTAGGTACGACTAATTCAAGTGGCTGTGACATATAAGTCTGACTTTTTGTTCGTGAGGTCGGCCTCGTACCCTGACCCCATGAGCACACGGGGCCGGGGGCTGCACGGACAGGTACTGGACGCCCTCGGACCGGCCATCACGGCGGGCGAGTACCCCCCGGGGAGCGTGCTGCGCACCGACGAGCTGGCCCAGCGCTTCGAGGTGTCACGGTCCGTGATGCGCGAGGCGGTCAGGGTGCTGGAGTCCATGCACCTGGTGGAGTCGCGCCGCCGGGTCGGTGTGACCGTCCGCCCCAAGGTCGAGTGGAACGTCTACGATCCGCAGGTCATCCGGTGGCGGCTGGCCGGCGCCGACCGTCCCCACCAGCTGCGCTCGCTCACCGTGCTGCGCTCCGCCCTCGAACCCGTCGCGGCGGGACTGGCCGCCCGGCACGCCACCGCCGGGCAGTGCGCCGAACTCACCGAGTGCGCCCTCGGCATGGTCGCCACCTCACGCGGTCATCAGCTGGAGGCGTACCTCGTCCACGACGTCGCCTTCCACCGGGTGATCCTCAACGCGTCGGGCAACGAGATGTTCGCCCGCCTCGGCGACGTCGTCGCCGAGGTGCTGGCGGGCCGCACCCACCACGAGATCATGTTCGAGGACCCCGACCCCGCCGCCGTCACCCTGCACGTCCGGGTCGCGGAGGCGGTCCGCGAGGGCGACGGCGTCCGCGCCGAGCAGCTCACCCGCGAGATCACGGTCGGCGCCCTCCAGGAACTCGACATCCTGGCGCCGTGAGCGCCCAGCGGCCGTGCCCTGCCCGTACTACTCGGCGAAATCGCCGTCCACGTACACCCAGGCACCGTCGACCCGCTCGAAACGGCTCCGCTCGTGCAGCGACCCGCCCCGGAAGGACGCCCGGAACGTCACGGTCCCCGTGGAGTGGAAGGCCGACCCCTGACCGGTCCCGAGGATCTCCAGACCCGTCCACCGCGTCCCGGGGTCGAACTCCACCCGGGGCGGCCGCGTCCGCGGATGCCAGGTCCGCAGCAGATACCCCTCGTCCCGCTGGACGAACGCGCTGTAGCGCGACCGCATCAAGGCCTCGGCGGTCGGCGCGGCCGCCTCACCACGATGGAAGCGCCCACAGCACTTCGCGTACGGCTCGGGCAGCCCGCACGGACAGGTACGACTGGTCATGACCACCATTGTCCCCCAGCCCGCCCCCGCTCCCGCGCGTCGCACCGGCGGGGAGCACGGGACGGCCCTCAGGCCGAGTCGGCGTTCGTCGGCGGGTACGAGGGCCGCGCCGGGATCGGTGCCGTCATGACGGGCAGGGCCGGCAGCTTCGACGTCTGCAGCCACGCCGTGAAGAGGTCGTCCAGCGGCTCCTCCGCGTACCGGGCGGCATGCGCGATGAACGTCGCGGTGCTGACGGCGCCACCCCGGTGCAGGGCGGCCCACCCGCGCAGCATGCGGAAGAAGGCCGTGTCGCCCATCGCGCAGCGCAGGGCGTGCAGCGTGAGCCCGCCGCGCTCGTACAGCCGGTCGTCGAACATCAGCTTGCGACCCGGGTCGGACAGCACCAGGTCCTGCGGCCGCACGGCCAGCTTCCGGTGCGCCACCGCCGCCAGCTGCTGTGCCGTACGGCCGCCCGACCGCTCCGACCACAACCACTCCGCGTACTTCGCGAAGCCCTCGTTGAGCCAGATGTGCCGCCAGTCCGCTATGGACACACTGTTCCCGAACCACTGGTGCGCCAGCTCGTGCGCGATCAGCCGCTCCGAACCGCGCGCCCCGTCCACATGGTTCGCGCCGAACAGCGACAGCCCCTGCGCCTCCACCGGGACGTCGAGCTCCTCCTCGGTCACCACCACGGCGTACTCGCCGAACGGATACGGCCCGAAGAGCTCCTCGAACAGCTCCATCATCGCGGGCTGCCGCGCGAAGTCGCGGGAGAACTCGGGGAGCAGATCCGCCGGCAGATGCCCGGACTGCGGCACGCCACCGAGCCCCGGGTCGCCCAGCAGCACCGTCTGGTACTTCCCGATCGACAGCCCGACCAGATAGCTGGACGTCGGCGCCGCCTGCTCGTACACCCAGGTGGTCGTCGACGCCTTCGTCGTACGGGTCAGCAGCCTGCCGCCCGCCACCACCACGTACGCGGACGGCGTCGTGACCGAGATCTGGTACGAGGCCTTGTCGGCCGGCCGGTCGTTGCACGGATACCAGGACGGCGCCCCCACCGGCTGGCTCGCCACCAGTGCCCCGTCCTCCAGCTCCTCCCAGCCGAGCCCGCCCCAGGGACTGTTCACCGGCTTGGGGTTGCCCGCCCAGTGCACCTCGACGGTGAAGGCGGCCCCGGCCCGGATGGGCTTCGCCGGGCGGACCCGCAGCTTGCCGCCACGGTGCGAGTAGTGCGGCGCCTTGCCGTCGACCCGGATCCGGCCGATCCGGAAGTCGGCCAGGTTGAGCTGGAACTCCGCGAGCGCGCCCCGGCCCGCTATCGCGTTGATCCGCGCGGTGCCGGAGAGCCGGTTCGGGCCCGGGCGGTAGTCCAGCGCGAGCTCGTACCGGTGCACCCGGTAACGGGAATCGCCGTTGGCCGGGAAGTACGGGTCCGATCCCACTGTCTGCTGAACGGTCACTGCTGCGTCTGCTCCCTGCGCTGTGCTCGTACGACGTGCCGGTGCACCGTCCCCGGACGCCGTACGGGCCGCGCCTAGGAACGCCATGCCTCGATCGGGTTGCCCAGCCAGCGGGTGTCGTCGGGAACGGATTCCGCCGCCATGACGAGCGACGCGGGTCCCAGTGTGCTGCGCGCCCCGACTGTGCTGCCGGGAAGGACGATTCCGCCCGGGCCCAGGGTGGCGCCCTCACGGAGGACCACATTATCCGTCCGCAAGATCCGGTCGTGGAAGAGGTGGGTCTGCAGCACACAGCCACGGTTGACCGTGGAGGCGTCCTCCAGGGTGACGAGATCGGTCTCGGGCAGCCAGTAGCTCTCGATCCAGGTGCCCTTGCCGATCCGGGCGCCCAGGCCGCGAAGCCACGCCGTCATCAACGGCGTACCGGGCACGGATCCGGCCAGCCACGGCACGGCCACCACCTCGACGAACGTGTCCGCCAGCTCGTTGCGCCACACGAACCCGCTCCACAGCGGGTGCTCGCCGGCCCGGTGACGGCCGACCAGCAGCCACTTCGCGACGATGGAGAGCACCGCGGCGGCGGCACCGGCGACCAGCAGCACCACTCCGCTCAGCGCCCAGGCCCACACCCCCAGCGCGCTCAGCGCGGCGATGGTGAGCACGGCCAGCGCGGCCGAGCAGAACACCGGCACGATCCTGCACAGTTCCACCAGACCGCGGGCCCACAGCAGCCGCGCGGGCGGCTCGTAGGTACGGCTCTGGTCGCCGTCCTGGGTCGCGCGCGGCAGCTTCACCGGCGGCAGTCCCAGGTAGGAGCTGCCCTTCTTGGCCTTCTTCGGCGTCGCGGAGAGCACGCCGACCAGACCGCCGTCCGGCACACTGCGGCCCGGCGCGGTCATCCCGGAGTTGCCGAGGAACGCGCGGCGCCCGATCTCGGCCCGCCCGATGCGCATCCAGCCGCCGCCCAGCTCGTACGGAGCGGTCAGGGTGTCGTCCGCGAGGAAGGCTCCCTCGCCGACCGTGGTCAGGCTCGGCAGCGCCAGCACGGTGGAGACCTCGGCACCCCGGCCGATCTTCATCCCGAGCAGCCGCAGCCACACCGGTGTGATCAGTCCGGCGTACAGCGGGAACAGCGTCTCCCGGGACCGGTCCATCAGCTGGGTGACCGTCCAGGTCTGCCAGCCGACCCGGCTGTGCGTCGGGTACGTGCCCGCGCGCAGCCCGAGGCTGAGCAGCCGTACGCCGACCAGGATCAGCAGCGCGTACGTGAGCCCGAAGGCGAGCGTGGCCGGCACCAGCGCGATCACGGCGCCGCGCAGGGCCTCGCCGAGACCGGCGCCCGGCGTGACGAACCGGCTCGCCACGAGGAGCGCGGCCAGCCCACCGAGCAGCGGCAGCGCGGTCAGCGCGAAACCCGTCGCGCCGTACATCGCGCGCCAGTACGTGCCCCGGCGCGGGCGCTCCTTGGGCCAGGCGCGCTTCGCCTTCCCGAGCTTCACGGCGGGTGCTCCGGCCCAGCGCTGCCCGGTGGGGACCTGTCCGACGACGGCCGAGCCGGGAGCCACCTCGGCCCGCTTGCCCACGCGTGCCCCCGGGAAGAGGATGCTGCGGGTGCCGACGACGGCGTGCGCGCCCACCTTCACCGGGCCGATCTCCAGACGGTCACCGTCCAGCCAGTGTCCCGACAGGTCCACCTCGGACTCGACGGCGGCACCCCGGCCCAGCTTGAGCAGGCCGGTCACCGGCGGCAGGGAGTGCAGATCCACGTCCGTGCCGACCTTGGCGCCCAGGGCGCGTGCGTACCGCTCCAGCCAGGAACCCGTCAGAGAGGTCGCGCCGCTGAACTCGGCCAGCCGCTCGGCCGTCCACAGCCGCAGGTGCACGCTGCCGCCGCGCGGATGACGGCCGGGCTTGACGCCGCGCATCAGGAGCCGGGCCCCGCCCGCCGCGATGGCGAGCCGCCCCGGCGGGCTGAACAGGACGAGGGCGCCGGCGGCGACGAGCCACCACGAGGTGTTCGGCGCCCAGGGATAGGGACCGAACCAGTGCAGCACGTTCCCGAGCGCGGCCAGCGCCACGGTCCAGCGCAGCCCGAGCAGGGTGAAGAGCGGGACGAGGACGAGCAGCTGGACGACCTTGGCCCGCAGCGGGACGGGCGCGATGACACGCTCGGCGCCGTCGTCCTGCGCGGACTTCTCCAGGTGCCGGGCCAGCTTGCGCAGCACGGGCTGCTGGTAGATGTCGAGCACGGCGGCGCTGGGGTGGCGGGCGCGCAGCCGGGTGGTGAGCTGCGCGGCGGCGAGACTGCTGCCGCCGATCGCGAAGAAGTCGTCGGAGGCGCTGCCCACGGGGATGCCGAGGACCTCGCTCCACTGCTCGGCGAGCCAGGCCTCGGTGCCGTAGAGCTGTTCCTTCGGCCCGTCGGTGCCCAGGTCCTCCAGCGGCCAGGGCAGCGCGGCGCGGTCGACCTTGCCGGACGTCCGGGTCGGCAGGTCCCCGACCGGGGCGAGCAGCGGGACGAGGGCGGCCGGCAGCGCGGCGCGCAGCTTCTCGACGGCGCTCGCGTGGTCCCAGCCGTCCTGGGTGACGACATAGCCGACGAGGAGCTGGTTGCCGCCGCGGGCGGTGCGGACGGCGGCCGCGGCGCCGGCGACACCGGGCAGGGCCTGCAGGGCCGCGTCCACCTCGCCCAGCTCGATCCGGCGGCCGCCGAGCTTGATCTGCTCGTCGGCCCGCCCGAGGAAGACCAGCCCTTCGGGTTCGGCCTTGACCAGGTCACCGCTCCGGTAGGCGCGCTGCCAGCCGAGCGACTCCAGCGGCGCGTACTTCTCCGCGTCCTTCTCGGCGTCGAGGTAGCGGGCGAGACCGACCCCGCCGATCACCAGCTGGCCGCTGTCGCCCAGTGCGACCGGCTCGCCGGCCTCGTCGACGACGGCGAGCTCCCAGCCGTTGAGGGGCAGGCCGATACGGATCGGCTCCTCGCCGGTCATGAGGGAGGCGCAGGCGACGACGGTGGCCTCGGTGGGTCCGTAGGTGTTCCACACCTCGCGGCCCTCGGTCACCAGACGCTGCACCAGCTCGGGCGGGCAGGCCTCGCCGCCGAAGATCAGCAGCCGGACCTCGTTGAGGGTCTCCGGCTCCCAGAGGGCGGCCAGGGTGGGCACGGTGGAGACGACGGTGATCTCCTGCTCGACCAGCCAGGGACCCAGGTCGGCGCCACTGCGGACCTGGGAGCGCGGCACCGGCACCAGGCAGGCGCCGTACCGCCAGGCCAGCCACATCTCCTCGCAGGAGGCGTCGAAGGCGACGGAGAGGCCCGCCATGACCCGGTCGCCGGGTCCGATCGGGTCCTCGGTGAGGAAGAGGTCCGCCTCGGCGTCGACGAAGGCGGCGGCGCTGCGGTGGCTGACGGCCACGCCCTTGGGCCGGCCGGTGGAGCCGGAGGTGAAGATGATCCACGCGTCGTGGTCGACGCCGGGCCGCGCGGCGGGAACCTCGCAGACGCCGTTGACGGTCAGTCGGTGCCCGGCCCCCACGACCGCCCGTACCCCGGCTTCGCCGAAGACCAGCTCGGCGCGCTCGTCGGGGTCCTCGGCGTCCACCGGCACGTAGGCGGCGCCGGCCGCCAGCACGGCGAGGACGGCGACGTACAGGTCGTTGGTGCCCGAGGGGACGCGGACGCCGACGCGGTCGCCGAGGCCCACCCCGGCGTCGCTCAGCCGCGCGCGCAGGTTCTCGACCTCGACGGACAGGGCGCGGTAGGTGAGGCTGCGGTGTCCGTCGTCGAGGGCGGGCTCGTCGGGGTACGCGCGGACGGTGGCGTCGAGGATGTCGACCAGGGTGCGGGGAGAGGCGGCGGCGGAGGCGGAGAAGCGCGCCGGGTCGCCGAACTCCGCGCGCACCTCCTCGTCGAACAGTGCGAAAGCGGGGCCTTGCTCGAGGGCTGCCATCAGGTCCTCACGAGTTGTTCCCGGAGCGTCCGGGGCGCTGGTGGGCCCGCAGGTATGCCTGGGGATATTCCGGTCCAGCTCCAAACAAGCGTGGAATTTTAGTACGACGCTAGTCGCGTGCCTGGTCATCAGCCATGTGGAGAGGCCGCCCGAGGCATCGGAACCGATCATTCCACTGTGTGGGCGACGCTCTGACGTGGGGGTATGTCAGGCTGACGAGATCTGCCCCACATCCGTCCGTGACGCGGCGGACACAACGAGCGAGGGCCGCGACCTGACGGTCGCGGCCCTCGCTCATCACTGTGTGTCCGAGGGGGGACTTGAACCCCCACGCCCGATAAAGGGCACTAGCACCTCAAGCTAGCGCGTCTGCCATTCCGCCACCCGGACAAGGTGTCTGTCGCGCGGGGTTTCCCTCGCGGCGACAGAGGAAACATTACCAGGCTTTCGAGGGCCTCCGATCACACCCCGTCGCCGCGTGAACGGCGCGTGACGGGCCGGGACCGGCCTTGGGCCGGGCGGGGGGTGGGGGAGAGGATGAGGGGGGACCACCAGCAGTGACAGTGGGAGGAAGCAGCGTGAGCGAGTCCAACGCGACCAGGAGCGTCTCCGGCGAGGACGAGGTCGTGGACCTCTGTCGCGACCTGATCCGGATCGACACCAGCAACTACGGCGACCACTCCGGGCCGGGTGAGCGCAAGGCCGCGGAGTACGTGGCCGAGAAGCTCGCCGAGGTCGGGCTCGAACCGCAGATCTTCGAGTCCCACCAGGGCCGCGCCTCCACGGTGGCCCGCATCGAGGGCGAGGACCCCTCGCGGCCCGCGCTGCTCATCCACGGTCACACGGACGTCGTGCCGGCCAACGCGGTGGACTGGACCCACCACCCGTTCTCCGGTGAGATCGCGGACGGGATGGTCTGGGGCCGCGGCGCGGTCGACATGAAGGACATGGACGCCATGACGCTGGCGGTCGTACGGGACCGGCTGCGCACCGGCCGCAAGCCGCCCCGCGACATCGTCCTCGCCTTCCTGGCGGACGAGGAGGCCGGCGGTACCTGGGGCGCCCGGCACCTGGTCGACAAGCACCCGGACCTCTTCGACGGCGTCACGGAGGCGATCGGCGAGGTCGGCGGGTTCTCCTTCACGGTCAACGAGAAGCTGCGGCTGTATCTCGTCGAGACCGCGCAGAAGGGCATGCACTGGATGAAGCTGACCGTGGACGGCACCGCCGGGCACGGTTCGATGATCCACCGGGACAACGCCATCACCGAGCTGTCCGAGGCCGTCGGCCGACTGGGCCGGCACAAGTTCCCGGTGCGCGTGACCAAGACCCTGCGGCACTTCCTCGACGAGCTCGGCGACGCCCTCGGCACCGAGCTCGACCCCGAGAACATGGACGAGACGCTGGCCAAGCTCGGCGGCATCGCCAAGCTCATCGGCGCCTCTCTGCAGAACACCGCCAATCCGACCCAGCTGGGCGCCGGTTACAAGGTCAACGTGATCCCCGGGCAGGCGACCGCCCACGTCGACGGGCGCTATCTGCCGGGGTACGAGGAGGAGTTCCTCGCCGATCTGGACCGGATCCTCGGTCCGCGGGTCAGGCGCGAGGACGTGCACGCGGACAAGGCACTGGAGACCACCTTCGACGGAGCGCTGGTCGACGCCATGCAGACCGCGCTGTCCGCCGAGGACCCGATCGCCCGCGCCGTCCCGTACATGCTCTCGGCCGGCACCGACGCGAAGTCCTTCGCCGACCTCGGGATCCGCTGCTTCGGCTTCGCCCCGCTGAAGCTGCCGCCGGAGCTGGACTTCGCGGGCATGTTCCACGGGGTCGACGAGCGGGTGCCGGTGGACGCGCTGCGGTTCGGTGTGCGGGTCCTCGACCGGTTCATCGAGGCGTCCTGACGTGTTGACGCCCGCAATCGACCGTGCGTACGGAGGCCGCCCGGGACGAGTGAATCCGACGATAAGCTCGTAGCTCCATTACTCCTTCCTCGTTACAGGTGATGCGATCCGAAGCTGGGATCGCATTGCCAACAAGGAGGAATAATGATCAAGAAGGTCGTCGCCGCTGCGGCTGCCACTGGTGGTCTGGTTCTCGCGGGTGCGGGCCTGGCCGTCGCCGACTCGGGTGCTCAGGGTGCCGCCGTGCACTCCCCGGGCGTCGTTTCCGGCAACGTCATTCAGGTGCCCGTTCACATCCCGGTGAACGTCTGCGGCAACACGGTCTCCGTGATCGGGCTGCTGAACCCCGCCTTCGGCAACACCTGCATCAACCACTGACGTTGTGCCCCACCCCCTGGGGTCCGGCTCCACCGGGGCCCGACTCCACGAGGGGCTGAGCGGCCGGCCCCGGAGCGCGCGTCATGCGCTCCGGGGCCGACCGGCTTCCGCGCACGCGCCGGTAAGGGGTGCGCGCGCTTTCCGGATGGTCCAAGCCGAGGGCTAAGGCAGGGAAAACAGCTATGCGACAGGTCACCCGCAAGGGCCTGATGACCGTGGCGGCCGCGACCGGCGTGATCGCCGCGACCGGGGGCTACGCGCACGCCGACTCGGGTGCGAGCGGCTTCAGTTCCAACTCACCCGGCGTGCTGTCGGGCAACACGGTGCAGGCGCCGGTGCACGTGCCGGTCAATGCCTGCGGAAACACCGTGAACGTCGTCGGGTTGCTGAACCCGGCGATGGGCAACACGTGCGTCAACCAGGGCGGCGGTGCGTCGTCCTCCGGAGGTCGCGGAGGCGGCTACGGGGGCGGTCACGGGAGCGGTCACGGTGGTGGTGCGCACGCAGGCGGGCACGCCGTCGGCTCCCCGGGGGTCGGCTCCGGCAATCACATCCAGGTACCGATCGACGTGCCGGTCAACGCCTGTGGCAACAGCGTGAACGTGATCGGAATCGGCAACGGGGCGCTGGGCAACGCGTGCGGGAACGGTACCGGCGGACACGGCGGCGGCCACCAGACACCTCCGGGACACCCCGGTCACCCCGGTCACCCCGGTCACCCGGGATATCCGGGTCACCCCGGTCACCCGGGTCACCCCGGTCACCCGGGTCAGCCCGGTCACCCAGGGCACCCCGGACATCCGGGTCAGCCCGGTGAGCCTGGTCACCCTTGTCCTCCCGACCACCACCACCCGGGGTACCCGGGTGAGCCCGGTCACCCCGGACATCCGGGTCACCCCGGTCACCCCGGACATCCGGGTGAGCCTGGTCACCCGGGTCATCCGGGCCACCCTGGGCATCCCGGCCAGCCGGGGAATCCGGGCCAGCCCGGTACCCCCGGTACCCCCGGCCAGCCTGGAACTCCTGGCACCCCGGGTCAGCCCGGAACTCCTGGAACTCCTGGCACCCCGGGTCAGCCTGGAACCCCCGGTACCCCGGGTCAGCCCGTGACGCCGGCGCACCCCGCTCACCCGGGGACGCAGTCCGTCTCCCAGCCGCACAGCGCCGCGCAGCTCGCCCACACCGGCAGTGAGCTGCCGCTCGGCGCGGTGATCCCGGCGGGCGCGGGCGCGCTCCTGGCGGGTGCGGTGCTCTACCGCCGGGCGCGCGCGAGCGCGTAACCGGTACGACGGGCGGGCCGGGGGACAGGCACGCACACGGCCGCGGGCACCGGCACATGTGCCATCGCGACACCACCCGTGTCCCCCGGTGGCGCCGCGAACCCGGCGGGCCCCGCACTGGCGGGGCCCGCTCCGTTTCAGCCGCTTCCGCTCACCACGTGGCACGCACCTGGCGGATGATCCGCCGGCGCAGCCGCACCCTGCGGCTGCCGTCGCGATGCAGGCTGAGGCGGTCCAACTCCCAGTGTCCGTACTCCGCATGGTCCGTCAGCAGACGTGTGGCCTCCTTGCGGGAAACCCCGCGCGGTACGTACACGTCGACAAATTCGTATTCCGGCATCGCATCTATTGTGCGGGCAGAGGCCGTGTACGGATAGCGTCTGCACTATGTCTGATGCTGTGCAGCCCACCGCTGCCGAGGTACGCGCCGCCGCCGAGGCTGTCAAGACCGCACTCGACCGCCACTTGGCCGCGGTCGAGCACAGGTCGGGCGACGACGACCCGGCCGTCTACGAGGCGTTCAACGAGCTGGCCGCCGCGGCCGAGGAGTACGACGAGCTGCTCTACGACCGCTACGACGAGGTCACTCCCTTCGAGATCCCCGCCGGCGACGACACACTGCCGCCGTACACGGGCCCCGAGGAGCCGAACGCCCTGAGCGTCCTGATCCGCCGGGACTACGCGGTGGTGGAACCCCAGCGACTTCTGGCGCAGGCCCAGCGGGTGGAGGCGGTGGAGGAGGACGGCGCCACCGCGGCCGCGGGCTTCGACGCGGCGTCCGGCACGGTCCACGGGGCGCTCGGTGTCCTGTTCGGTGAGTTCGAACCGGACGAGATCGCCTCCCGGCACAAGGAGTTCGGTCTGGAGGAGGGCGACTCCACTCTCTGGG
This sequence comes from Streptomyces sp. NPDC057950, assembly GCF_042887295.1. NCBI lineage: Bacteria > Bacillati > Actinomycetota > Actinomycetes > Kitasatosporales > Streptomycetaceae > Streptomyces > Streptomyces sp. NPDC057950. The sequence continues at coordinate 183,786 of NZ_JBHVPP010000006.1, read as the reverse complement.
TCACGGCCGCGGACGACCCGGCCGACCCCGGCGAGTGGCTGGAGACCCCCTTCGAGGCGATCGACCCCCAGCGCGTCGTCTGCCGTTTCGACGTCAGCGCGGTCTTCGACGACGAGTCGGACGACGAGGAAGAGGACGACGACCTCGACACGGACTCCGAGCTGGACGAGGACGGAGACCTGGAGCCCCTGGACGCCGATCGCTGATCCCGGCGCGAGGAGGCGGCGGTCACCGGAGCCCGGTGGCCGCCACCTTTTTGTCTGCGAGGCCCGCGCGCGAGGGCCCGTCGGCGAGGGCCCGTCTGCGAGGCCCTCCCGTGTGGCCCGGGGGTGAGGGGCCACACGGTGCGGGCCGCCCGGTGACCTGCCCGTGTGGCTCAGCCCGCGGTCGGGACCTGTGCCCTGAGCAGGACCGGCAGGCGCGTGGTGCGCGGCTTCTGCGGGACCTCGGCCACCGCCCGCTGCAGCGCCTGCTCCACCCCGTGGACCACGGACAGATGGCGCTCGGCGCGACCGAAGGCGGTGTAGACCCACGGTCTGGTCAGGGCGGCCGCGGCGTCGCCCGGGAGCACGACGACCGCGGCGGGCCAGCGCAGGCCGACCGCCTGGTGCGCGGTGAGGGCCCACCCGAGCCGAACGGACTGTTCCACCCGCTCCTTCGGTACGACGACGGGGACGCCCGAGCAGTCCAGGTGCAGCCCGTCGGTGTCGGCCTTCACCACATGACCCGGCATCGTCCGGCCCGGCGCGGGGGAGTAGGCGATCCGGTCACCCGGGTCGAAGCCCCCGAAGCGGCCGGGGCCCGGGTTGAGCCGTTCCTTGAGCGCGGTGTTGAGCGCGCGGGTGCCCACCGCGCCGCCGTGCCCCGGAGTGATCACCTGCGTCTGCCCGGCCGGGATGCCGATCGCGCGCGGCACCGAGTCCGCGACCAGCTGCACGGTGCGGTGCACCGCCTCACCGGCGTCGCGCACCGGAACGATCACGACTTCCTTGCCGGGAGCCTCGACCTGGTTCAGCTCGCCGATCCCGACGCCGGAGACCAGCTCCCCGACGGGTCCCGGGTCCGGCGTCCGCGAGGCGACCTGCGGGCACACGCGGGCGGCGAGCAGGTCCGCGAAGACCCTGCCGGGCCCCGCGGACCACAGCACCCCCGGGTCCCCGCTCAGCACCAGCCGTGCGCCGTCCGGCAGGGACTCGGCGAGCACGGCCGCCGTCTCGACGTCGAGCTGGGGTGCGTCGAGGACGACGAGGAGGTCCAGGTCCAGGGCGCCGTCCGTGTCCCGGCCCGGGCCCTCGGCGCCGGACAGCAGATCGGCGACGGTGACGACGGCGGTGTCCTTGCCGCCGTCGGACCCGTCGGACCCGTCGGCCAGGTCGTGCCCGGCCGGTCCTGAGACGTGGAGGTCACGGCCGCCGGCGGTGTGCGTGGCGGCCCAGGAGCGCAGGCCGAGGCCGCGCGCGGCGTGCAGCAGGGCCGCCGCCTCGGCCCGGGAGGCGTCCCCGCCGGTGTGCAGGACCAGGCCGTGGCCGGCGACCGTGCGGATCAGTTCGGCGGCCGAGCGGCCGGCGGAGGCGGCGGCCTGTTCCCAGCCGGCCGCCGAACCCTCGTCCTTCGGCGCGGAGTTCATCACCCGGGCCAGCCCGTCGGCGAGACTCTCCTCCGCGAGCGCGTACCGCTCCAGGCTCACGAGGACGCGTACCGGGCGCTCCTCGCCTTCTTCGCCCTCTTCGGCGCTCTCCTCGGCGTCGTCGCGTGCGGGGGCCGCCACGGGGGCCGTCGTCTCCAGCGCGTCCTGGAAGACCAGGGCCTCGCCCTCGGCGAGGGTGCTCTGCACGGCCTCGTCCGGGTCCGGGACGGCGCGCTGGGAGAGCGCGGCGGTGAGCGCCGGAGCGTCGAGGGCGGTGTGCCCGGCGAGCGCCGCCTGTTCGAGGAGCCACACGGTGAGGGCGCGGCCGCGCCGCTCGTCGTCCGGACCGCACTCCGCGCCGAGCAGTGCCCGCGCGAACCCGTCGGCCTGCTCGGGCCGCACCCCGGTGACCCGCAGCAACTGCCAGGGGTCCTCGCGCAGCTGTCCGTCCGCGCCCTCGCCCAGGGCGGCGACGACCTGCGGTGCGAGTCCGTCGGGAGCGCCGCCGCCGGTCAGGACGGCACGAACGGCCTCGACGGTCCGCGGGGCGGGAGCCGACGGGGACGCGGCAGGGGCGGACACCGGTCGCGGGCGTCGCGCGGGCTCCGGCGTTTCACCGCGCGGGGCCTGCTCGGGCTCGCGGAGGGCGGTGGCGACGGGCTTCTCGCCGCTCTCCACGGCCCGTACCGCCGCCAGCAGGTCGGCGGCGGTCCCGCTGAGCCCGGTACCGGCGGCGATCGGACCCCGCTTCTCGGCCTTCCGCCGCTCGATCCGCTCCCGCTCCAGGCGCTGGGCCGCCAACTCGGCCGCGGCCTCGGTCAGCTGGGCGGCGCCCTCGGTCCCGGCTCCGGCGCCCTCGGTCTTGTCCGTGGCTCCCTCGGCCGGGCCCTCGGCACTCCGCGGCTCGCCCTCGACGTCTCCGTCCGGGCCCTCGTCCGTGTCCACACCCGTGGAGGAGGCGTCACCCGCCCCGGTCACCTCACCCGCCCCGGGGGTGTCGCCCTCCGCCGCGGCGCCCAGGGCCCCCGGCTCCGCTTCCTCCGTGGTCTCGGGCTCCGTGCTCACAGCGTGCTCCAGTCGTGATCGGGATAGTGGTGCACCGGTGCCGACACATCGTCGAGCGCCCGGCAGATCTCGTCAGGAAGACTAAGGGCCTCCACTGACAGCGCGCCCATGAGCTGCTGCGCGTTGCGCGCGCCGACGATCGGGGCGGCGACCCCGGGGCGGTCGCGGATCCAGGCGAGCGCGACCTGGAGCGGCGTGACCGCGAGGCCGTCCGCGGCGGTCGTCACCGCGTCCACGATGCTGCTCGCCGTGTCGTCCAGGTAAGGCGCGACGAAGGGCGCGAGATGCTCCGAGCCGCCCCGGGAGTCGGACGGCGTACCGCCCCGGTACTTCCCGGTGAGTACGCCCCGGCCGAGCGGGGAGGAGGGCAGCAGCCCGACGCCGAGGTCGAGGGCCGCGGGCAGCACCTCCCGTTCGACGCCGCGCTGGAGCAGGGAGTACTCCATCTGCGTACTGGCCAGCCGGGTCCGCGTCCCGGGCGCGGCGAGCTGCCAGGTCGCCGCCTTGGCGAGCTGCCAGCCGCAGAAGTTCGACACGCCCGCGTATCGGGCGCGTCCGCTGCTGACCGCGAGGTCGAGTGCCTGGAGGGTCTCGTCCAGCGGGGTGCCGGGGTCGAAGGCGTGCACGTGCCACAGGTCCACGTAGTCGGTGCCCAGACGCTGGAGCGAGGCGTCGAGTGCCGACAGGAGGTGTCCGCGCGAGCCGTCGAACCGCCGGTCCGGGTCGGGCACGCTGCCCGCCTTGGTGGAGATGACCAGGTCGCGGCGTGGCACCAGTCCTTCTATGAGTTGTCCGAGCACGTACTCGGCCTCCCCGTCGCCGTACACGTCCGCGGTGTCGACGAGGTTCCCGCCCGCTTCCCAGAACACCTTCAACAGCTCCGCGGCGTCATGCTCGTCGGTGTCCCGCCCCCAGGTGAGGGTGCCGAGTCCGATCCGGGACACGCGAAGGCCGGTACGGCCGAGATGCCTCTGCTCCATGGACGCCGAGATTACTGGCCAGAACTCACCTCGTGGTGGCCCTGTGGACAACCTGGATGATCAGACCCGGAACCCGTTCCTGCCAGGATGCCCGCCCGCGCGCTAGGGTCTCCGGCACAAGGGACGTTACTGATGGGTAAGGGGATCGGTCATGCAGCTCGGGATCAACCTCGGCTACTGGGGTGCCGGAATGGACGCGGACAATCTGGCCGTCGCCCAGGAGGCCGACCGGCTCGGATACGCCGTCTGCTGGGCCGCCGAGGCCTACGGCTCCGACGCGGCGACCGTGCTCAGCTGGGTCGCCGCACAGACCGAGCGCATCGACGTCGGCTCGGCCATCTTCCAGATCCCGGCCCGGCAGCCGGCGATGACCGCGATGACCGCCGCCACCCTCGACTCGCTCTCCGGCGGCCGCTTCCGCCTCGGCCTCGGCGTGTCCGGGCCGCAGGTCTCGGAGGGCTGGTACGGCGTCAAGTTCGACAAGCCGCTGGCCCGGACCCGCGAGTACGTGGAGATCGTACGGAAGGCGATGACCCGGGAGCGGCTCTCGTACGAGGGCGAGCACTGGACGCTGCCGCTGCCGGGCGGGCCCGGCAAGCCGATCAAGCTGACGGTGCACCCCGAGCGCGAGCACATCCCGCTGTACGTCGCGGCGATCGGCCCGAAGAACCTGGAGCAGACCGGTGAGATCGCCGACGGCGCGCTGCTGATCTTCCCCTCGGCGGAGCACCTTGAGGACACCGCGATCACGTATCTGCGCGCGGGCCGGGAGAAGGCCGGCCTGACGATGGAGGGCTTCGACGTCTGCCCGACGCTGCCGCTCTCCGTCGGCGCCGACAAGGACGTGACGGCGCTCGCCGACATGTTCCGCCCCTACACCGCGCTGTACGTCGGCGGGATGGGCAGCCGCAAGCAGAACTTCTACAACCAGCTCGCCCAGCGCATGGGGTACGAGAAGGAGGCCGCGGAGATCCAGGACAAGTACCTGTCCGGCGACAAGGAGGGCGCCGCGGCCGCCGTCCCGCACGCGCTGATCGACCAGACCACGCTGCTCGGCTCCGTCGACCGCATCGCCGACCGGATGCGCGCGTACGCGGCGGCCGGCGTCACCACGCTCACCCTGGCGCCCGCGGGCTTCACCCTGGACGATCGCATCGCCTCGCTCCGCGCCGGCACCGACGCTCTGGAGCGCGCCGGTCTGGCGTAACGCGACGGATCACGTCGGATTACCTCGAGATGTACCGACAGGGGAGTTCTGCGGCCGTGGTGGGGGCTCGGGGGTCTTCCCCGCCACGGCCGTCACCGTGAACAACGCGTGGGAGCCCGCTCGGTTACGCGCCCTGGCCTCTCTGTCCCTCCTTCGTTCGGCGGATTTGTCCGACACATCGGTTGCCGGGTCTCCGGCATCCGATTTGACTCGTTTTCTGCGGAACCTGTGGAGAGGTGCGAGTCATGCTTTCGGCCAAGAGTCTGTTCCAGGAGATCCTCGACAACGACGAGTCGTTCCGGCTCTTCTGTTCCATCGCCGCCAGCGGCGAATCGCAGGGCGGCTGGGAGAACGGGCGCATCGCCGCGCTCGTCCCCCCGGACGAACGCGGGCTCGCGCCGAAGATCGCCCGGCACGGCGCCGACGAGGACAAGCACGGGCGGATCTTCAACGCCCTGATGAAGAAGCGGGGCCTGGCCCCGGTCGCCGTCCCGGCCGACACGGACTACACGATGCTCCTCGAACGCCGGGGCATCGGCCTCGCCCACGAGAAGCTCAGGAGCGAGCAGCGGCTCAGCGTGCGGGACATCGTCACGTATCTCGCCCACAGCCGGGTCACCGAGCAGCGCGCGTCCGAGCAGATGGATCTGTTGCGCAGGCACTTCGCGGACCATCCCGATCTCGGCCGCGCCGTCCGGATGATCTCCGACGACGAGGACGGCCATCTCGCCTACTGCCACGAGGAACTGCTGCGCTTCGCTTCGGCCGGGCACGGCCACGCCATCCGGCGGACGCTGCGCGCCTGCGCGCTCGCCGAGATCCGCGTCTACCGGGACGTCAGCCTCGCGGTGACGGCCCACATGGGGCGCATCCTCGGCTGGCCCCGGGTCAAGGCGGTGACGCTCACCGCGGGCATCCACGCCGTCTACGCCTACGAGCGGGCGGGCGGCTGGCGGCGCATGGTCTCCCTGAGGATGCCCGAACGGCGTGACGCGCTGGGCGGTCCCCCGGCCGCGGCGCACGAGTTCGCGTGATCCGCGGCCGGACGCCCCGTCCGGTCCACGCGGCCGACGGCAGGCCGGACTCGGGTGCCCCGGCTGCCGGTGCCCCGGCCGTGTGCGAACCCGCCGCTACAGCCAGCCCCGCCGTTTGAAGAGCCGGTACAGCAGGATCTCCAGCGTGACCATCCCCAGGACCACCGCCGGGTACCCCCACAGCCAGTGCAGCTCCGGCATGTGATCGAAGTTCATGCCGTAGATCCCGGCGATCAGGGTGGGGACCGCGGCCATCGCCGCCCACGCGGAGATCTTCCGCATGTCGTCGTTCTGCCGCACGCTCATCTGCGCGAGATGCGCCGAGAGGATGTCCGACACCAGCCGGTCCAGACCCTCCACCGACTCGTTCACCCGCGCCAGATGGTCGTTGACGTCCCGGAAGAAGGGCTGCGCCGCGGCGTTCACGAACGGCACGGCGGTACCGCTCGCGCCGGTTCCGGCGAGCCGGGTCAGCGGGACGGCCAGCGGGCCCGTCGCCCGGCGGAACTCCAGGACCTGGCGCTTGAAGGCGTAGATCCTGGACGCGGTGTTCCGCGAGCCCCCGACGGACGGTGAGAAGACCTCGGCCTCCAGTTCCTCCAGGTCGGCGCCCAGCTCGGTCGCCACCTCCAGGTAGTGGTCCACCGTGGCGTCGGCGATCGAGTAGAGCACCGTCGTCGGCCCGCGCCGCAGCGACTCGGGGTCCGCCTCCAGACGGCGCCGTACGGCCGCGAGCGGTGAGCTCTCGCCGTGCCGGACGGTCACCGCGAACGCGTCCCCGACGAAGACCATGACCTCGCCGGCGGTCACGACGTCACTCTCCGGTTCGTAGCAGACCGGCTTGAGGACCATGAACAGCGAGTCGTCGTAGACCTCCAGCTTGGGCCGCTGGTGCGCCTTCAACGCGTCCTCGACCGCCAGCGGGTGCAGCCCGAACTCGCTGCTCACGAGATCGAACTCCTGTTCGGTCGGTTCGTTCAGGCCGATCCAGACGAACGCGTCGCCCTCGGCACGCGCCGTGTCCAGGGCGTCGGAGAGGTCCTCGGGGCCCTCGGTCCGGTGCCCGGCGCGGTAGATGGCCCAGTCGACGATCACGGAGCGTATTCTCCCGCCGCCCCGGCCGGCGCGCACGCCGGGCTCCGGTTGTCCACAGGCCCGGACGGGTCCGGGCGTCACCCGTTTACGCTGGTTCGCATGCCCACCCTGATCCTCGTCCGGCACGGACGCTCGACCGCCAACACCGCGGGTCTGCTCGCCGGCTGGACCCCCGGCGTCGCCCTCGACGAGCGCGGGGCCCAGCAGGCCGCGGCGCTGCCGGGGCGACTCGCCGCGCTGCCGCTCTCCGAAGTCGTCACCAGCCCCCTGCAGCGCTGCCAGGAGACCGTGCAGCCGCTGCTGGACGTCCGGCCCGAGCTGCGCGCGCACACCGAGGAGCGCATCGGCGAGGCGCACTACGGCGACTGGTCCGGCCGCAAGCTCGCCGAGCTGAGGGACGAGCCGCTGATGGAGGTCGTCCAGGCGCATCCCTCGGCGGCGGCCTTCCCCGGCGGCGAGTCAATGCGCGCCATGCAGACCCGCGCCGCCGAGGCGGTACGCGAGTGGAACGCGCGCGTCGAGCGCGACCACGGCAGCGACGCCGTGTACCTCATGTGTTCGCACGGCGACATCATCAAGTCGCTCGTCGCCGACGCACTCGGACTTCACCTGGACCTCTTCCAGCGGATCTCTGTCGAACCGTGTTCCATCACCGCCATCCGCTACACACGACTGCGTCCGTTCCTCGTCCGCCTCGGGGACACCGGCGATCTCGCCTCCCTGGCGCCGCACGAGGAGCCCCCGAGCGGCGACGCCCCGGTCGGGGGCGGTGCGGGCGCACCGTGATCGTCGGCCGCAGTAGGGTGAAGCGGTCGAAGCAGCGCATCAGTTGTCAGCAAGTCGTCAGCAACCGATGCGGGCCGACGCAGTCAGCCGGTCCGCATGCCGAATCCAATGGAGACAGGACGTGTCCCGTCAGGTGTTCCTCTACGACCCCCCGGACCGTTTCGTGGCCGGTACGGTCGGGTTGCCCGGGCGCCGTACCTTCTTCCTGCAGGCCTCCTCGGGCCCCCGGGTGACCAGCGTGGCGCTGGAGAAGACCCAGGTCGCCGCACTCGCCGAGCGCATGGACGAGCTCCTCGACGAGGTCGTACGGCGCACCGGCGGCATCGCCCCGGTCCCGGCCGTCGCCTCGGCCGAGGTGTCCGACACCGCCCCCCTCGACACGCCCGTCGAGGAGGAGTTCCGGGTCGGCACCATGGCGCTCGCCTGGGACGGTGACGAGCAGCGCATGATCGTCGAGGCGCAGGCCCTCGTGGAGCTCGACGCCGACTCCGACGAGGACCTCGCCGAGGCCGAGGAACGGCTCCTCCAGGACGAGGAGAACGGTCCGCCGATGCTCCGCGTCCGGCTCACCGGCGCGCAGGCCCGTGCCTTCGCCAAGCGCGCCCTCGACGTCGTCAACGCGGGCCGGCCGCCCTGCCCGCTGTGCAGCCTCCCGCTCGACCCGGAAGGACACGTATGTCCGCGCCAGAACGGATACCGCCGCGGAGCGTGACCACGGCCGAGCTGCTCGCCCAGGGCGAGCTGAAGGTGCGCGGACAGATCCGTGAGGCCTCGAACGCGGTGCTGTACTGCACCGTCTCGTACGAGGGCCGCGACGCGTTCTGCGTCTACAAACCGGTCGCCGGGGAGCGCCCCCTGTGGGACTTCCCGGACGGCACTCTTGCGCAGCGCGAGGTCGCCGCGTACGAGGTCTCCCAAGCGACCGGGTGGGGGCTGGTGCCCACCACCGTGCTGCGCGACGGCCCCTACGGCGAGGGCATGTGCCAGCTGTGGGTCGAGGCGTCCCCCGAGGACGACGGGGCCGGCCTGCTCGCCCTGGTGGACGACGAGGAGCCCGCGGAGGGCTGGAAGGCCATCGGCTTCGCCGAGGTGGGCGAGGGGCGCACGGCGCTGCTCGTGCACGCCGACGACACGCGGCTGCGCCGGCTCGCCGTCCTCGACGCCGTGATCAACAACGCCGACCGCAAGGGCGGCCATCTGCTGCCCACCGGTGAGGGGCGGCTGTACGGCATCGACCACGGGGTGACCTTCAACGCGGACAACAAACTGCGCACGCTGCTGTGGGGCTGGGCCGGGGAGCCGCTGACCGCGGAGGCCCTCGACGTCCTCGCCTCGCTGCGGGACGGCCTCGCGTCCGGCGCGCCGCTCGCCACCCGGCTGGCCGAACTCATCACCACCGCCGAGATCGACGCCACGCGCGATCGTGTCGAGGCGATGCTCGCCTCGGGGAAGCATCCGGAACCGAGCGGGGAGTGGCCGGCGATTCCCTGGCCACCGGTCTGAGGCGACCTCCGGCCCTGTGGCCGCCGATGTGAGGAACCCGACGCGAAGGACGCCGCAGGGTGGGTGCGATCGCCCGGTACGCGCCGGGGCCGCGCTCTTCTACTGCCCTTGGCGCACACAGGTGCGATGCCATACCCGGCATTGCGTGCTTATGTCTCCATATGCGCGGACGTGAGGCCAGGTCGACTCCGCCGCGACCGAGCCCAGTCGCTCCCGCGCAGGCCGGAAAGAGCGCCGAATGCACAGTGAGATGTCCCGCACAAGAGGGCCTTCCGGGCCATCAGGCCTGGTCCGGTTCGTATACGGAAGTTCCGTCCGGTTAGGCTCATGACATGCATGCCTGGCCCGCTTCTGAGGTCCCCGCCCTGCCCGGTGAGGGCCGCGACCTCCGGATCCACGACACCGCGACCGGCGGTCTTGTCACTCTCGACCCCGGTCCCGTCGCCCGTATCTACGTCTGCGGCATCACGCCGTACGACGCGACCCACATGGGTCACGCGGCGACCTACAACGCGTTCGACCTCGTTCAGCGCGTGTGGCTCGACACCAAGCGGCAGGTTCACTACGTCCAGAACGTGACCGACGTCGACGACCCGCTCCTGGAGCGGGCGGAGCGCGACGGCGTCGACTGGGTGGCACTCGCCGAGCAGGAGACCGCCCTCTTCCGCGAGGACATGACCGCCCTGCGGATGCTTCCGCCGCGGCACTACATAGGCGCCGTCGAGGCCATACCCGGCATCGTGCCGCTCGTCGAGCGACTGCGGGACGCGGGGGCCGCGTACGAGCTCGAAGGAGACGTGTACTTCTCCGTCGAGTCCGACCCCCACTTCGGCAACGTGTCCGGCCTGGACGCCGCCGCGATGCGTCTGCTGTCCGCCGAGCGGGGCGGCGACCCGGACCGTCCGGGCAAGAAGAACCCGCTCGACCCGATGCTCTGGATGACCGCGAGGGAGGGTGAGCCCAGCTGGGACGGGGGCTCGCTCGGCCGCGGCCGGCCCGGCTGGCACATCGAGTGCGTGGCCATCGCCCTGGATCACCTGGGGATGGGCTTCGACGTCCAGGGCGGCGGCTCCGACCTCGCCTTCCCGCACCACGAGATGGGCGCCTCGCACGCCCAGGTGCTCACCGGTGAGTTCCCGATGGCCAAGGCGTACGTCCACGCCGGCATGGTCGGACTGCACGGCGAGAAGATGTCGAAGTCGAAGGGCAATCTCGTCTTCGTGTCCGGCCTCCGGCGCGACGGGGTCGACCCGGCCGCCATCCGGCTCACGCTCCTCGCCCACCACTACCGCACCGACTGGGAGTGGACGGACACCGTCCTCGCGGACGCGGTCGCCCGCCTGGAGAACTGGCGCGCCGCCGTGTCCCGGCCCGACGGCCCGTCCGCCGAGGCGGTCGTCGAGGAGATCCGCGACGCCCTGGCGAACGACCTGGACGCGCCGGCCGCGCTCGCCGCGGTCGACCGCTGGGCGGCGCTCCAGCACGAGCGGGGCGGCACGGACGAGGGTGCCCCCGGCGTGGTCTCGCGCGCCGTGGACGCCCTGCTGGGTGTCGCGCTGTAGCCCGTGGGCTTCGTACATGAGGGGCGCCGGGCGGTGGTTTCCGCCCGGCGCCCTGTCGTCCGCTCAGACCGTCACTGGTGCACGATGACGGCCTGCACCGTGCCGCTGTCGCGGTCGTAGACGCCGATGACCTGCTGCCCGTGGGCGAAGGCCCGCTGGACCTCGTCGTGCGTCACCCGGCCGGGGTTCACCAGGGGACGCCAGGCGTTGTCGATGAACAGGTGGAGGACGGACGGCTGGCCCGGGAGCGGGGCGACCACGTCCCAGAAGTGCAGGGCGGTCCCGCTCACCAGCGTCTGCGACGCGACGGCGCCCATCGGCACCGGTGACTGTGCCTGCCACGGCAGCTGTCCCTGACCCGGCATCTGACCCGGCATCTGACCCGGCATCGGTCCCGGCAGCTGTCCCTGCGGTTGTCCGCCGAGTTGCTGAAGGAGCTGCTGGAAGGGCTGCTGCTGCCCCATCTGCTGGAGCTGCTGGCGCAGGTGCGGCGGGACCTGCTGGGACATCGGCTGAGGCGACATCTGCGGAGACGTCTGCTGCTGTCCGGGGAACTGTTGCCCGAAGAACTGTTGTCCGAACGGCTGCTGCCCGGGGGACTGCTGTCCGAACAGCTGTTGGCCGGGGGACTGCTGTCCGAACGGCTGCTGCGGCTGCTGCCCGAAGGGCTGCGGCGGTGCCGTGCTCGGGCCCTGCGACGGGTTGTGCTGGTGCCCTTGCTGCTGACTCATCTGCGGGGTGGTGCTCATACGGGTGCCACCTTCCGTGAATCGTGGACTCTGCGGGTACGTCAGCCGGTGACCACCAGGCCGACGATCTCGTCGTCCGAGAACCAGACGCGTACGTCGGGCCGTCCGCCCGCGAAGGCGGAGTGCACCGCCTGGCGGATCTCGAGGGACGGGTCGTTCAGGCTGCGCCAGTCACCGGCCACGAACAGCCGGAGCCTGGGCGGGAGTTCGCGCGGGTACGGCAGCAGCTCGTCCCAGTACCGTTCGGCCCGGCCCGAGCCGACCGCCTCCGGCAGCAGTCGGGTGACCGCCGCCCTGATGTCCGGCCGGTTGCCGATCCGCTGGGAGGCGGGCCGGCCCGGCGCGTCCTGCTGGGGGGAACCACCGGCCCGCAGCACCGCGCGGGCGAGCTCCGGTGACATCGGGTCCTGCCCGGCCGTCCTGAGCATGCCCTGCAGCGCGGCCAGCGCCCCGGCCACCACCGGGGACGCGGAGGAGGTCCCCGAGAACGTGTCCGTGTACCAGCCGGTCTCCTCGGCGCCGCCCTGCAGATCGCCGGGCCGGTCCCAGAATCCGCCGGTCGTCGTGACCTCGAGCCCCCAGCCCTGCGCGTCCACCCGTGCGCCGTAGTTGGAGAACGCCAGCCGCGAGCGGTCGGGGCCGTGATCGCGGCCGTGCGTGCCCGGCGGCGGCGCCCCCGCGCCGACCAGCACCGCGCCGGAGGACGGGTGGGAGGGGTTGAAGGGGTTGCGCCACCACGCGGGGAACTCGGCGGGACGGCGCTCGTACACCGCGTCGTCGAGCGAGTCGGCGCCGTTGCCCGCCGCCGCGACCACGAGGACGCCCTTGGCGGTCGCGTACCGGATGGCCGCGAAGTTGTCGGGCCACCACTCGATCGGTATGTATCCCCGCTGGTCGTCGCGTTGTTCGAAGTCGAACCGCGGGCCGGGCGCGTGCAGTTCGACCAGCAGGAGATCACCGGGACTCAGCCGGTCGGCCGCCGCGTGGATCGCGGCCGCCGTGCCGATGCCCTGGAAGGACGCGGCCGCGGTCACCGCGTCCGGCGCGATGCCGGTGATCCCGCACTCGTCGCGTTCGGCGCCGATGACCCCGATGACCGCGGTGCCGTGGTTGCGCCAGGCGAGGTCCGACAGCGGGGTGCCGACGACGACACCGGTGAGCTTCGCCGCCAGGTCCTCGTGGCCGAGCTGCCAGGCCCCCTCCACGTCGATCACCGTCACGCCCCGGCCCGTGCCGCCCGGCCGCTGCCAGGCCCAGTACGCGTCGATGCCCTCGGGCGCCGGTCGGAGATAGCCCTGGCGGCTGGTGAAGTCCGGCGTGACCGGCGCGCCCTCCTTCACCCGCCGGCCGCCGTCGGCACCCTCCGCGGTGTGTCCGGCGGGCCCCGCCGAGGCGGGAACGGCGCCGGGCTTCACGTACGCCGTGTCGATCCCGGGCAGCGCGGCGATCCGTGAGCGCAGTTCCTGGGCGCGGTTACCGCCGCCGCGCAGCCGGTGGAAGAGCGTGAGGTCGGGGCTGATGTCGCCGCCCGCCGCGGCGGCCTGCCGTAGTCGCTCCTCGCTGCCGAACAGCGGCTCCAGTGCGAGGTGTTCGTCGCTGAGGAACATGTTGACGGCCGAGACGTCCGCGCCCACCGCCGAGTGGACGCCCTCGGGGCGGGCGCGCAGCCGTGCCTCGGGGCGGGCGACGACGATCAGCTCCTCTTCCGCCCCTCGATAGGTGAATCCCGCTCCGTCCGGCCCTGGCCCGGTCGTTCCCGGGCCCTTCGCCGGCTCTCCCTGGTCGGTCATCGCGTGCCGCTCCCTTCGGTCCCCGCGGGCGCGCTGTCGGGTGTCCGCGGTGGTGCCGCTCGGTCCGTGCGGGTGCTGTGTCGCGGGACGACGCGGTGTCACTCCCCGTCCCGGGGCCACGCCTTCGGGGCACAACCTGGCACGCCCACGGCGACTCGTCCACCCCGCCTTCGCGAACCACGTTTGAAAACAAGTTGAATGGGGAAACCTGTGCAATCCGTCCTGAAAGAGATGTCACGCAGGAATCAGGCCAAAGGCTGCGGAGAGTGGGTCATGGGGCGGGCGGGCAGGGGTGGTTGGCGCCGAACGGCGTGACCACCACCGCGCCACCCGGACGGGACCCGCGTGCCGTGCGGCGCGTCGCACGCCCTCCTCGGCACGGTGCCGGACGTGCGGCGGGGCGGCGCGCCGTGTGCGCACCGCCCCGCCCGCGTGAATCGCCCGTCCGAACCGCCCGCTCGACCCGGCCGCCCGCTCAGTCCTCCGACGAGTCCTCGTCCTCGGCGCCGCTGCCGCTGCCGGTGTCCGGCTTCGGGGGCTTGGGCGGCTTCGGGCGCGCGCCCGGGTTGTCCCGCAGATAGGACGGGCTGTCACTGCCGTCGGCCGTGGCGTGGCCGCCGGGAGCCGGGCCCGCCGGACCCCCGCCGTCCCGTCGCCGCAGATACCGCTCGAACTCGCGAGCGATGGCCTCGCCCGACGCCTCCGGCAGTTCGGCGGTGTCCCGGGCCTCCTCCAGTGTCTGCACGTACTCGGCGACCTCGCTGTCCTCGGCGGCCAGCTGGTCGACGCCCAGTTGCCAGGCCCGCGCGTCCTCGGGCAGCTCACCCAGCGGAATCCGCAGGTCGATGAGGTCCTCCAGGCGGTTGAGGAGGGCGAGCGTCGCCTTCGGGTTCGGCGGCTGCGAGACGTAGTGCGGTACGGCCGCCCACAGCGACACCGCCGGTACACCCGCGTGCGTGCACGCCTCCTGGAGGATGCCGACGATGCCCGTGGGGCCCTCGTACTTCGTCTCCTCCAGGTCCATCGTGCGGGCCAGGTCGGAATCGGAGGTGACCCCGCTGACCGGCACCGGACGGGTGTGCGGGGTGTCGCCGAGCAGCGCGCCCAGGATCACCACCAGCTCCACACCCAGCTCGTGCGCGAAGCCGAGCAGCTCGTTGCAGAACGAGCGCCACCGCATCGACGGCTCGATGCCCCTCACCAGCACGAGATCGCGCGGCTTCTCGCCGCCGACCCGGACCACCGACAGACGCGTGGTCGGCCAGGTGATCTTGCGCACGCCGCCGTCCAGCCACACCGTGGGGCGGTTCACCTGGAAGTCGTAGTAGTCCTCGGCGTCGAGTGCCGCGAAGACCTCGCCCTTCCACTCCCTGTCCAGGTGCGCGACCGCGGCGGAGGCGGCGTCGCCGGCATCGTTCCAGCCTTCGAACGCGGCCACCATGACTGGGTCGATCAGCTCGGGAACCCCCTCCAGCTCGATCACCCAGCGCCTCCTTCCGACGTGCCCTCGCGTACGTCCCAACCTTACGGCGTGCCGAGGGTGCCTCCGCAGCCCCCTTGCACAGGGGAGTGAACGGATCACTGCCCCGTTCCTCCCCCTGAAACACCCTCCAGTCATCCGAGCTGTTCTTGGTCAACCTCACCGGCGACCTGGGGGCATCGCCCCGTGGGCGGGTGATACGTCCGATGACCGCGGGAGTGGTGTGTACGACGCCCGGACGCTGTCCGCCGGCTGCCGGACCCGTACGCCCCGGACCTGTGGAAAAGGGCGCCCGGGGCCCGCGGGACGTCGGCGCCCGGGGCCTGCGGGAAAGGACGGGCAGGGATGCGCCCCCGCCGCCGGCCGGTCCGGCGGCGGACTCCGCGTGGCGGCGGACTCCGCGCGGCGGACGGTCAGAGTGTGCTGCGCAGCCACTGCTCCACGCTCGCGATGTGCACCGTCGCCCAGGAGCGGGCCGCCTCCGCGTCACGGTCGCGCAGCGCGGTCAGGATGGCCCGGTGCTCGTGGAGGGTGCGGCTGACCGCGTCCTCCTGGGTCAGACCGCGCCAGACCCGCGCCCGGGTGGTGGGCCCGGAGAGGCCGTCCAGCAGGGAGCACAGGACCGAGTTCCCGGAGGTCTGCACGATTCCCCGGTGGAACTCGAGGTCGCAGGCGACGAGTTCCTCCACCGAGGGCGCGGTGCCGAGCGCGTCCAGTTGGGAGGCCAGCGCGTCCAGTTGCCGTTCGCTGATCCTGGAGGCGGCCATCGCGGTCGCCGCGGGCTCCAGGATGCGGCGCACGGCGAGGAATTCCAGCACCGTGTCGTCACGGTGGAAGTCGACGACGAAACTCAGCGCCTCGAGGAGGAGCTGGGGATCCAGGCTGGTCACGTACGTGCCGTCGCCCTGGCGCACGTCCAGGATGCGGATCAGCGAGAGCGCCCGCACCGCCTCCCGCAGGGAGTTGCGGGAGAGCCCGAGATCCGCGGCGAGCTCGCTCTCCTTGGGAAGCCGGTCGCCGGGGCCCAGCGTGCCGGAGACGATCATGCCCTTGATCTTCTCGATCGCCTCGTCGGTGACTGCCATGGCGGACCCCCCTGTCGCTCCGGATGTCTCTCAGACCTCCGATGTCTCAGGCCATTATGTGGGGTCGGAGCGTGGTCCGGACACGGAATCCCTGGCCGGATCGGGCGAGCGCCCCCGGATCGAGGGCCCCGAGGACGGCGGTGCGACCCCTCATGCCTGTGAACGTGGGCGGGGCACCGGGGGGCTGACGGCGGTTCACCCGTGATCAGGCCCACAGTGGAGTGGCACTCCGTGCCGTGGCCCGCGGAGGGGGCGGCTCCCCCCGTGGGAGCCGCCCCCTCCGCGTGGTGCGAACCTCTGGTCCAACCGCTGGTGCTGTGCGTGGGACCGGTGTGTCCGGTCTACTTCTTGTCGAGCACGTCCTGCACCTTGGCGCGGACCTCGTCCGTGGCGAGACCGCGGATCGTCAGCGTCGTACGGCGGCGCAGCACGTCGTCCGCCGTCTCGGCCCACTCGTGGTCCCGGGCCCACACGACCTGCGCCCAGATCTCGGGGGCGTCCGGGTGGACGCGCTCGCCGAGTGCCGCGTCCTCGTTCGCCAGGCGCGCGATGTCGAAGGCCAGCGAGCCGTAGTGCGTCGCGAGGTGCCGGGCGGTGTCGGCGCCCATGCGCGGGCCGGGTGCCGGGCCGTCGACGAGCAGCCGGTGGGCGACCGCGCGCGGGTTGGCGACACCGGGCAGCGGCAGCTTCTTCGGCAGCGCGGAGATCGGCTCGAAGTCCTCGCCCAGCGGGTGGCCCGGCAGCGACTCCAGCTTCTTCATGACCGTACGGCCGATGTGCCGGAACGTGGTCCACTTGCCGCCCGCGACCGAGAGCATGCCGGCACGGCCTTCGGTGACGACCGTCTCGCGCTTCGCCTTCGAGGTGTCGCCGGGGCCGCCGGGCAGCACCCGCAGACCGGCGAAGGAGTACGTGATCAGATCGCGGGAGAGCTGCTGGTCGCGGATGGAGAACGCCGCCTCGTCGAGGATCTGGGCTATGTCCTTCTCGTTGACCGCGACCTCGCCCGGGTCCCCCTCGTACTCCTCGTCGGTGGTGCCGAGCAGCAGCATGTCCTCCCAGGGGAGGGCGAAGGTGATGCGGTACTTGTCGATCGGGGTCGCGAGCGCGGCCTTCCAGGGGGAGGTGCGCTTGAGGACCAGGTGCGCGCCCTTGGACAGGCGGATGGACGGTGCGGCGTGCGCGTCCTCCATCCGGCGCAGGTGGTCGACCCAGGGGCCGGTGGCGTTGAGGACGAGGCGCGCGTCGACGCCGAACTCGGCACCGTCCGTGCGGTCCTTCAGCTCCGCTCCCGTGACCCGGCCCCGGGTGAAGCGCAGAGCGGTCACCTCGGCGTGGTTGAGGACGACCGCGCCCGACTCGACGGCGGCGCGGACGGTCATCAGGGCCATCCGGGAGTCGTTCATCTGGTCGTCGCCGTACACCGCGACGGCCTTCAGGTTGTCCGTGCGCAGCTCCGGCACGTCCTGCGCCGCCTTCGACGGGCTGAGCAGGTGCCCCACGCCGTCACCGAACGCGGAGAGCGCCGAGTACGCGAACACACCGGCTCCGAGCTTCGCCGCGCCGTGCGGCCCGCCCTTGTACACGGGGAGGTAGAACGTGAGCGGGTTCGCCAGGTGGGGGGCCACCTGGCGGGAGACCGCACGGCGCTCGAAGTGGTTCTCCGCCACCAGCTTCACCGCGCCGGTCTGCAGGTAGCGCAGACCGCCGTGGAGAAGCTTGGAGGAGGCGGAGGAGGTGGCGCCGGCGAAGTCACCGGCGTCGACCAGGGCCACCCGCAGACCGGACTGCGCGGCGTGCCAGGCGGTGGAGATGCCCAGGATGCCGCCGCCGATCACGAGAAGGTCGTACGTCGCCTTGGAGAGTTGCTCCCGGGTCTCGGCCCGGCTCGGGTTCGAGCCGGAGGACGGGTGCGTACCGAGGGCAGGCACGGACTGCAGGGTGGACTGGCTGGTCATTGCGGGTTCTTACTCCTCGTCAGTTCTCGTCTTCGATCCAGCCCATGGTCCGCTCGACGGCCTTGAGCCAGCTCTTGTACTCACGGTCGCGGATGTCCGCGTCCATGTTGGGGGTCCACTCCGCGGCCCGGCGCCAGTTGGCGCGCAGGTCCTCGGTGTTGGACCAGAAGCCGACGGCGAGGCCGGCGGCGTAGGCGGCACCGAGGCAGGTGGTCTCGGCGACCATCGGGCGCACCACGGGGGCGTCCAGGAAGTCGGCGAGGGTCTGCATCAGCAGGTTGTTGGAGGTCATGCCGCCGTCGACCTTGAGGGCCGTGAGCTCGACGCCGGAGTCCTTGGTCATGGCGTCGGTGATCTCGCGGGTCTGCCAGGCGGTGGCCTCCAGGACGGCGCGCGCGATGTGCGCCTTGGTGACGTACCGGGTCAGGCCGGCGATCACACCGCGGGCGTCGGAGCGCCAGTAGGGGGCGAACAGACCGGAGAAGGCCGGTACGAAGTAGGCGCCGCCGTTGTCCTCGACCGACGACGCGAGGGTCTCGATCTCGGCGGCGGACTTGATCAGGCCCATCTGGTCGCGCATCCACTGCACCAGCGAACCGGTGACGGCGATGGAGCCCTCGAGGGCGTACACCGGAGCCTGGTCACCGATGCGGTAGCCGACGGTGGTCAGCAGACCCGAGTACGAGTTGATGATCTTGTCGCCGGTGTTCATCAGCATGAACGTGCCGGTGCCGTAGGTGGACTTGGCCTCACCCTCGGAGAAGCAGGTCTGGCCGAACAGGGCCGCCTGCTGGTCGCCGAGCGCGGAGGCGACCGGGATGCCGCCGAGCAGCTCGCCGAGCGGGCCTCCGGTGACCTCGCCGTAGACCTCGGCGGAGGAGCGGATCTCGGGGAGCATCGCCAGCGGGACGCCGATGGACTCGGCGATCTTCTCGTCCCACTCCAGGGTGTGCAGGTTCATCAGCATGGTGCGGGAGGCGTTGGTGACGTCGGTCACGTGGCGGCCGCCGTCGACACCGCCCGTCAGGTTCCAGATGACCCAGGTGTCCATCGTGCCGAAGAGGATGTCTCCGGCCTCGGCGCGCTCGCGCAGGCCCTCGACGTTGTCGAGCAGCCAGCGGGCCTTGGGGCCGGCGAAGTACGACGCGAGCGGCAGGCCGGTCTCGCGGCGGAAGCGGTCCTGGCCGACGTTGCGGCCGAGCTCCCTGCAGAGCGCGTCGGTGCGGGTGTCCTGCCAGACGATGGCGTTGTGGACGGGCTCACCGGTGTTCTTGTCCCACAGCAGCGTGGTCTCACGCTGGTTGGTGATGCCGATCGCCTTGATGTCGTCGCGGGTGATGCCGGCCTTCTCGATGGCCCCGGCGACGACCTCCTGGACGTTGGTCCAGATCTCGGTGGCGTCGTGCTCGACCCAGCCCGGCTTCGGGAAGATCTGCTCGTGCTCCTTCTGGTCGACGGAGACGATGCGGCCGTCGCGGTCGAAGACGATGCAGCGGGACGAGGTGGTGCCCTGGTCGATCGCGGCGATGAAGGGGCCGGCGGTGTGTGCGTCGGTCACGGTGTGCTCCTGAAGGTTCCGAATGGAAGGGCGGTGTCTACGTGTTTACGTCGCGCGGCTCTGGAGGTGCGGTAAGCGGTGCTTCGGGCGTGCCTCGAGGTGTTCGGCTCTTCGGCGGTGCTCCTGGGCGGTGTTCCCGAGCGGTGCTTCGGCGATGCTCCTAAGCGAAGGCGACGTTGTAGAGGCCTGCGGCGATCGCGCCGCCGATCAGCGGACCGACGACCGGGACCCAGGCGTAGCTCCAGTCGGAACCACCCTTGTTCGGCAGGGGGAGCAGGGCGTGCACGATGCGCGGACCGAGGTCACGGGCCGGGTTGATCGCGTAGCCGGTGGGGCCACCGAGGGAGAGACCGATCGACACGACCACGAGGGCGGTGATCAGCGCGCCCAGGGGGCCGAGGCCGTTGCCCTTGTCGTTCAGACCCTGGGTGAGGACCGCCAGCACCAGCACGACGGTGCCGATGATCTCCGTGGCGAGGTTCTGCACCGCGTTGCGGATCTCGGGGCCGGTGGAGAAGATGCCGAGCACCGGGCCGGCGGCCGGCTCCTCGGCCTCGACGGCCTTGGTGGCACGCTGCTCGTCGGTGCCGACGATCTCGGGGTCGGTCAGGTGAACCCGGAACTGCCCGTAGTACACGACCCAGACCAGCGTGGCACCGATCATGGCGCCCAGCAACTGGCCGCCCCAGTACACCGGCAGGTTGTTCCAGCCGCCGTCCTTGATGGTGAGCGCCAGCGTCACGGCCGGGTTCAGGTGCGCGCCGGACAGCGGCGCGGAGGTGTAGACGGCCGTGAGGACCGCGAAACCCCACCCGAAGGCGATGGCGAGCCAGCCGGCGTTACGGGCCTTCGAGGCCTTCAGCGTGACGGCGGCGCAGACGCCACCACCGAGCAGGATGAGTATGGCGGTACCTATGGTCTCGCCGATGAAGATGTCGGAGCTGGACACCCGCGACTCCTTTGTCCTTCGTCCAGGAAGCCGAACCCCGGGTCCCTCCGGTGGTTCGCGCCCTCGGGGGTGAGGGCGATGACGGCCGCTGGCACTGCCACACCCTAACGCTTTTGCCGTCAGGTGTTCGACAATGTCGACCGATGGACGGGAGTCTTGCTCCGGTGTTACCAGCTCGTCAAGGGTTCCGTTATCGAAAACACGATCGTTATTGATTGCTGTGAGCTATCGATCTTCTGGCGGGAGCGCATCGCACGCGAACGGGTACGTCGTGTGTGCGCCGGGCGTGTTCAGCGGGGGTGCGGGGCGTGATCCGCGGGGATGCCGGGCGTGTTCCGCAGGGGGGCGGGGGTGCGTTCCCCGTGCGGCCGGGCACGGGGAACGCGGGGACGCGCGCGAACACGCGAAAGGCCGGTACGTCGGCGACGTACCGGCCTGATGAGGGGGGATCGCGCGGGCAGGCCGCGGGCGCGCGCCCCCGGACACGCGAGCCGGCCGCGCGCGGGCGTCCGCGCGCCGCCGCCCGCGGGCGTCAGAACCGCCCGGCTCCCAGGTCCCGCGACACCGCGCGGGCGCAGTCCCGCACCGCCGCGATCAGCTCGGGGCGCAGCTCCCCGTCCTTGCAGACCCGTTCCACGGCCCCGGTGATGCCCACCGCGCCGACCGGCATGCTCCGCCGGTTGTGGATCGGGGCCGCGACCGAGGCGACGCCCGTCCAGGTCTCCTCGACGTCGTCCGCGTACCCGCGGGCCCGGGTCAGGTCGAGAACCCCCTCGAACTGCTCCAGCGCGCTGACCGTCCGGGCCGTGAACTCGTTGCGCTCGGCCTCCAGGACCTCGCTGTGCGCCACCGGGTCGTACGCCGACAGGACCTTGCCCAGCGCCGTGGAGTGCAGCGGCTGCATGGCCCCGACCTCCAGCACCTGGCGGCTGTCGTCGGGCCGGAACACGTGGTGCACGATCAGCACCCCCTGTTGGTGCAGGACCCCCAGGTAGACGCTCTCCCCGCTGGAACGGGCCAGGTCGTCGGTCCACACCAGCGCCCGCGCCCGCAGTTCGTGCACGTCCAGATAGGTGGTCCCGAGGCGCAGCAGTTCGGCGCCGAGCTGGTAGCGCCCGGACACGGTGTCCTGTTCGACGAAGCCCTCCTGCTGGAGGGTGCGCAGTATGCCGTGAGCCGTGCCTTTGGCCAGGCCCAGCGACGAGGCGATGTCGGACAGGCCGAGCTGTCGCTCGCCGCCCGCGAGCAGGCGCAGCATCGCCGCCGCCCGTTCGAGCGACTGGATGTTCCGTGCCATCGCCGTGCTGCCTCCGTTCCCCTTGGGCCGTTGGCGGGCCCCTGCGCTGCCGCCGTTCGGCAATGTCGAACACTACCGTTCGCCGACGAGCTCTCGCTAATAGGTGGTCGCAAGATGTCCCGTCTGTCTTAACACCCCCGTCGCCTCCGCCACGCGCGTCCGTCCTCTGGACGCCGCCGACCCTCCGGTGGTGCTCCGGGCTACCCTGACGGCGTGCGCCTTCCATGGGAAGCGCAAAGCCGACAGCCGTCGCACTCCAGGGAGCACCTTCATGGCTTCGTTGCCGAACCCGTCCCCTTCGTCCGAGCTCGCCGAGAACCGGACCCGTATCGCCGCACTGCGCGAGGCCCTCGCAGGCCGTGTCGTGGTGGCCGACGGCGCGATGGGCACGATGCTGCAGGCGCAGGATCCGACGCTGGAGGACTTCGAGAACCTCGAAGGCTGCAACGAGATCCTGAACCTCACCCGGCCCGACATCGTCCGTTCGGTCCACGAGGCCTATTTCGATGTGGGCGTCGACTGCGTCGAGACGAACACCTTCGGGGCGAACCACTCGGCCATGGCCGAGTACGACATCGCCGACCGTGTCCTCGAACTGTCCGAGGCGGGAGCCCGGATCGCCCGCGAGGTCGCGGACGACTTCACCTCCCGTGACGGCCGCCGGCGCTGGGTCCTCGGCTCCATCGGCCCCGGCACCAAGCTGCCGACCCTCGGTCACGTCGCCTACGGCACACTGCGCGACGGCTTCCAGGCCAACGCCGAGGGACTGATCGCCGGCGGCGCCGACGCCCTGATCGTCGAGACCACCCAGGACCTGCTGCAGACCAAGGCATCCCTGCTGGGCGCCCGCCGCGCCATGGAGGCACTCGGACTCGACCTCCCGCTGCTGTGCTCGATGGCGTTCGAGACGACCGGCACCATGCTGCTGGGCTCCGAGATCGGCGCCGCGCTCACCGCGCTGGAGCCGCTCGGCATCGACATGATCGGCCTGAACTGCTCGACCGGCCCCGCCGAGATGAGCGAACACCTGCGTTATCTCACCCGGCACTCCCGCATCCCGCTGCTCTGTATGCCGAACGCGGGCCTGCCGGTCCTGACCAAGGACGGCGCGCACTTCCCGCTCGGCCCCGAGGGCCTCGTCGACGCGCAGGAGAACTTCGTCCGCGACTACGGCCTGTCCCTGGTCGGCGGCTGCTGCGGTACGACGCCCGAGCACCTGCGCCGGCTCGTCGAGCGGGTACGGGGGGTCGAGCCCACCGAACGTCACCCGCAGCCCGAACCCGGCGCCGCGTCGCTCTACCAGACCGTGCCGTTCCGCCAGGACACTGCGTACATGGCGATCGGCGAGCGCACCAACGCCAACGGTTCGAAGAAGTTCCGTGAGGCGATGCTGGCGGCCCGCTGGGACGACTGCGTGGAGATGGCCCGCGACCAGATCCGCGAGGGCGCCCACATGCTCGACCTCTGCGTCGACTACGTCGGCCGGGACGGCGTCGCGGACATGGAGGAGCTCGCCGGACGCTTCGCCACCGCCTCGACGCTGCCCATCGTCCTCGACTCGACCGAGGTCGAGGTCATCCGCGCGGGCCTGGAGAAGCTCGGCGGCCGGGCCGTCATCAACTCCGTCAACTACGAGGACGGCGACGGCCCCGAGTCGCGCTTCGCGAAGGTGACCGGGCTGGCCCGGGAGCACGGCGCCGCGCTGATCGCGCTGACCATCGACGAGGAGGGCCAGGCCCGCACCGTCGAGACCAAGGTCGCCATCGCCGAACGGCTGATCGAGGACCTGACGGCGAACTGGGGCATCCACGAGTCGGACATCCTCATCGACACCCTGACCTTCACCATCTGCACCGGTCAGGAGGAGTCCCGGAAGGACGGCATCGCGACGATCGAGGCGATCCGCGAGCTGAAGCGGCGCCGCCCGGACGTCCAGACCACGCTGGGCCTGTCGAACATCTCCTTCGGCCTCAACCCGGCGGCCCGCGTCCTGCTCAACTCGGTCTTCCTCGACGAGTGCGTCAAGGCCGGCCTCGACTCCGCGATCGTGCACGCGAGCAAGATCCTGCCCATCGCGCGTTTCGACGAGGAGCAGGTCACCACGGCTCTCGACCTCATTTACGACCGGCGCGCCGAGGGATACGACCCGCTGCAGAAGCTGATGGCGCTGTTCGAGGGCGCCACCACCAAGTCGCTGAAGGCGGGCAGGGCCGAGGAACTCGCCGCGCTGCCCCTGGACGAACGGCTCAAGCGGCGCATCATCGACGGCGAGAAGAACGGCCTGGAGGACGACCTCGCCGAGGCGCTCCAGGACCGCCCCGCCCTCGACATCGTCAACGAGACGCTCCTCGACGGCATGAAGGTGGTCGGCGAACTGTTCGGCTCCGGCCAGATGCAGCTGCCGTTCGTGCTCCAGTCCGCCGAGGTCATGAAGGCCGCGGTGGCCTACCTCGAACCGCACATGGAGAAGTCGGACTCCGAGGGCAAGGGCACCATCGTCCTGGCCACCGTGCGCGGAGACGTCCACGACATCGGCAAGAACCTCGTCGACATCATCCTGTCCAACAACGGCTACAACGTCGTCAACCTCGGCATCAAGCAGCCGGTCTCCGCGATCCTGGACGCCGCCGAGGAGCACCGGGCCGACGTGATCGGGATGTCCGGCCTGCTGGTCAAGTCCACGGTGATCATGAAGGAGAACCTGGAGGAGCTCAACCAGCGCGGGCTGTCCGCCGACTACCCGGTCATCCTCGGCGGCGCGGCCCTGACCAGGGCGTACGTCGAACAGGACCTGTACGAGATCTACGAGGGTGAGGTCCGCTACGCCCGCGACGCGTTCGAGGGCCTGCGCCTGATGGACGCGCTGATCGGGGTCAAGCGGGGCGTGCCCGGGGCCGTGCTGCCCGAACTGAAGCAGCGCCGGGTGCGGGCGGCCGCCGCGCAGACCGTGGTCGAGGAGCGCCCGGAGGAGGGGCACATCCGCTCCGACGTCGCCGTCGACAACCCCGTGCCCACTCCGCCGTTCTGGGGCACCCGCGTCATCAAGGGAATCCAGCTCAAGGAGTACGCGTCCTGGCTGGACGAGGGCGCGCTGTTCAAGGGCCAGTGGGGTCTGAAGCAGGCCCGTACGGGCGAGGGACCGACGTACGAGGACCTCGTCGAGACGGAGGGCCGGCCGCGGCTGCGCGGTCTGCTGGACAAGCTGCAGACCGACAACCTGCTCGAAGCGGCCGTCGTCTACGGCTACTTCCCGTGCGTGTCCAAGGACGACGACCTGATCCTGCTGGACGAGCAGGGCAACGAGCGCACCCGGTTCACCTTCCCGCGCCAGCGCCGCGGACGGCGGCTGTGCCTGGCCGACTTCTTCCGGCCCGAGGAGTCCGGTGAGACGGATGTCGTCGGCCTCCAGGTCGTCACCGTCGGCTCCAGGATCGGCGAGGAGACCGCCAAGCTCTTCGAGTCCAACTCCTACCGCGACTACCTCGAACTGCACGGCCTGTCCGTGCAGTTGGCTGAGGCGCTCGCCGAGTACTGGCACGCCCGCGTCCGTTCGGAGCTCGGCTTCGCGGGGGAGGACCCGGCGGTCGTCGAGGACATGTTCGCCCTCAAGTACCGGGGCGCCCGCTTCTCCCTCGGCTACGGCGCCTGCCCCGACCTGGAGGACCGCGCGAAGATCGCCGAACTCCTGGAGCCCGAGCGCATCGGCGTACACCTCTCGGAGGAGTTCCAGCTGCACCCCGAGCAGTCCACGGACGCCATCGTGATCCACCACCCGGAGGCGAAGTACTTCAACGCGCGCTGAGGCGTGTTGCGTGATTCCCGCCCGCCCCGTGCCGCGACAGGCGGCGTCCGCCCCGGTCGCGCGAACGCCCCCGCCGCGGCACCAGGGGTCCCTTCGTGCCCTCCCGTCCGGAGGTGATCGCCGGACGGCCCAGGGCCGTGTCACGCGTCGCGCGGGTGTCGAGAGGCACTCTGGCCACGGGAGACGTACACTGGTCGGTCCACCGCAGGCCGGTCGCCCCTCGCTCTCCGAAGGGTGACCGGCCTGATCGTCCCCCCAAGGAGGTGCGCCAGGATGACCAGCACGGTCCCCGCGCTCGGTACCCGTACGGCCGAAGGCTCCGCACTGCAAGCCGTACTCCTCGACATGGACGGCACCCTGGTGGACACCGAGGGCTTCTGGTGGGACGTCGAGGTCGAGATCTTCAGGACCCTCGGGCACGCCCTCGACGAATCCTGGCGCCAGGTGGTCGTCGGCGGCCCCATGACCCGCAGCGCCAACTTCCTGATCGAGGCCACCGGCGCCGACATCACCTTCGACGAGCTCTCGGTGCTGCTGAACGACGGCTTCGAGCGCCGTATCGGCGTGGCCCTGCCGCTGATGCCGGGCGCGACCCGGCTCCTCGCGGAGCTCGCGGCGCACGAGGTTCCCACCGCACTGGTCTCCGCCTCGCACCGGCGCATCATCGACCGGATCCTGGCCTCGCTCGGACCCCAGTACTTCGCGCTGACCGTCGCGGGCGACGAGGTGGAGCGGACGAAGCCGTTCCCCGACCCGTATCTGCTGGCCGCCGCCGGTCTCGGCGTGGATCCGGCCAGATGCGCGGTCATCGAGGACACCGCCACCGGCGTCGCGGCCGCCGAGGCCGCGGGCTGCCAGGTGGTCGCCGTACCCTCGGTCGCGCCCATCGCCCCCGCCGCCCGCCGCACGGTCGTGACCTCGCTGGAAGAGGTCGACCTGGCCTTTCTGCGCGGCCTGATGACGGAAATGCGCTAGCCGTTCACCCAGCGTGCGTATCCGAAAGATCGGATTGCCGTGGCGTATCCAGGGGTAGGCGGAACGGAGCCGTCGCGGGTAATTCGACCCATGGGCGGATGGCCGAATTCCGGTACGTCCGGGCCAAGTTGACCATGTGATGTTCGTCACGTGGCAGAGGGTCGACAGAGCGCTCGCTGTGTGCCGTTGTCCCCTTTTCGGGGGTGATCGGGACGTCCTTGTGTCCCGATTGGTGGAACGCTGCACGAATCCTTCCGCTGTCGGGTTATCGGTGCGTCCACGCCCGGTTTCGCAGCGTGATGGGAACTCAACTCCGGTCTCTGTGAGCTGCCCTGGCGGTGCGGACTAATGTCATCGCGAGAACCTCGCCATAACCCCCGTGACTCGCCCGCACCACCCCTGTATGGCGTGTACATGGACACGACAGCTCTGGAGAAACTCGAGCATGAACCGCAAGACTTTGGTGCTGCCGGCCGTTGTGGGTCTGCTCGCCCCGGTGCTCGCCGCGTGTGGCGGTTCCGACAGCGGGGGCAACAGCGGTGATGTGATCGTCATCGGCACCACGGACGGGTTCACCGCATCGAAGGATGCCCCGGCTCCTTTTGACCCGGCGTACGCGTACGACGTCGGTACCTGGAACGTCCTGCGTCAGACGGTGCAGACGCTGATGGTCCAGCCCCGCGGTGACGGCGATCCCCAGCCCGAGGCTGCCGAGAGCTGCGGTTTCACCGACTCCGGCAACGAGCGCTACGCGTGCAAGCTGCGTGAGGGCCTGAAGTTCGCGAGCGGTGACCCGATCACCGCCAAGGACGTGAAGTTCTCGATCGACCGCGCGATGGCGATCAAGGCCGACAGCGGTGTGTTCGCGCTGCTGTCCACCGTCGACACGGTCGAGGCGCAGGGCGACCGCGAGGTGATCTTCCACCTCAAGAGCGCGGACGCGACCTTCCCGTTCAAGCTGTCGACCCCGGTCGCCGGCATCGTGAACCCCAAGGACTACGACAAGGGCAAGCTGCGCGACGGGTTCCAGGTCGACGGCTCCGGCCCGTACACCCTTGAGGCCGATGTCAAGAACGACGCGGCGGTCAAGATGGTCTTCACCAAGAACCCGAACTACAAGGGTCTGCTGAAGCCGAAGAACGACAAGGTCGAGATGCGGTCCTTCGCCAGCGCGGACGCCATGGGCGCCGCCCTCGGCAAGGGCGACATCGACCTGATGACCCGTTCGATGTCGCCGGAGCAGATCAAGAAGCTCGGCAACCTCGGCACGGACGGCAACATCGACCTCGTCGAGATGCCCGGTCTCGAGATCCGCTACCTCGGCTTCAACACCGACGACCCGTCGGTGAAGAACAAGGCCGTCCGCCAGGCGATGGCCGAGGTCATCAACCGCGGCGATCTGGTCTCCAAGGTGTACGGCTCGCAGGCCGAGCCGCTGTACTCGCTCGTCCCGGCCACCATCACCGGCCACTCGAACTCGTTCTTCAACAAGTACGGCGACCCGAGCGTGGCCAGGGCCACCACGACGCTGTCCAAGGCGGCCATCACCACGCCGGTGAAGCTCACCCTGCACTACACGACCGACCACTACGGTACGGCCACCAAGCAGGAGTTCGAGGTGCTGAAGCAGCAGCTCAACGCCTCCGGCCTGTTCCAGGTCGACGTCAAGGGCACGCCCTGGGAGACGTTCCGCCCGGCCGAGCAGAAGGGCAAGTACCAGGTCTACGGCATGGGCTGGTTCCCCGACTTCCCGGACGCCGACAACTACCTGGCGCCGTTCCTCGACAAGGACAACACCCTCGGTTCCCCGTACGTGAACACCAGGATCCGCGGCACGCTGATCCCGGACTCGCGTCGCGAGGCCGACCGTCTCACCGCGTCGAAGAGCCTTACGGAGATACAGAACATAGTGGCCGATGAGGTGCCGATCCTGCCGCTGTGGCAGGGTAAGCAGTACATCGCCGCGCGGGACGACATCACGGGTGCCGAATGGGCCCTCAACTCCTCCTCGACGCTCCAGCTGTGGGAGCTCGGTCGCGGCGTGGGCGGCTGACCGGTCCTCCAGGAGCGTCCGGCCGCCCCGGACCGGCGTCCGCCGGACCGGCGCTCCAGAGAACCAATGACAAGGCACCTCCTCGTGAACATGCGCAACCAATGGCCAGTCCTGTCCGTCGCGACGGGGCTGGCCATCGGCCTGCTCGCAGGCTGCGGCTCGGAAACGGGCGGCACCGGGAGCACCGGCTCCTCCGTCGTGATCGGGATGTCCGACGACGTCCTGGCCACCGACCCGGCGTCCGGGTACGACTCCGGGTCCTGGCTGTTGTTCAACAACGTCTTCCAGTCGCTGCTGAGCTTCTCCAACGGCGCCACGGAGCCGTCGCCCGAAGCCGCCAAGGAGTGCTCGTTCTCGGGCACCGGGACCACGGTCTACACCTGCACCCTCAGGGACGGCCTGAAGTTCAGCAACGGCGACCCGCTCACCTCGAAGGACGTCAAGTTCTCCTTCGACCGCATGCTGAACATCGCGGACCCCGCCGGTCCCGCGGTCATGTTCCCCATGCTCGACTCCGTGCGGGCCCCGGACGCCAGGACGGTGGTCTTCAAGCTCAAGTACGCCGACGCCACCTTCCCTAGCAAGATAGCCTCCGGCGCCGGCTCGATCGTCGACCACCGGCAGTACGCCGGGAACGGGCTGCGCGCGGACCACCAGGCGGTCGGCTCGGGCCCGTACAAGCTGGACTCCTTCGACAAGGACCAGGCCGTCTTCTCGGTCAACGACAGCTACCGGGGCACCGCCAAGGTGAAGAACTCCGGTGTCACGCTGAGGTTCTTCCACGGCGCCCAGAACGCCCTGCGGACAGCGGTGCTCGACCACCGGGTCGACGTCGCCTACCGGGGTCTGGCCGCCGACAGCATCGCGGACATCACCAACGACACCTCCACCGGCAGCGGCGTCAGCGTCGTCGAGGGCAACAGCGCCGAGGTGCAGCACCTGGTCTTCAACATGCACGACCCGGTGGCCGGCAAGCTCGGCGTGCGCAAGGCCATCGCCTATCTGCTCGACCGGGTGGCCCTCGTCGACGAGGTCTACCAGGGCACGGCGACACCGCTCTACTCGATCATCCCGGCCGGGATCACGGGCCACGACACGGCCTTCTTCGACACCTACGGTGGCCGCCCGTCGAAGGAGAAGGCCGCGGCGGCGCTCAAGGACGAGGGCATCACCGGCAAGGTCGCCCTGACGCTCTGGTCGACCCCGTCGCGCTACGGCCCCGCCACCGACCAGGAGTTCAGGGCGATCGCCCAGCAGCTCAACGCCAGCGGGCTGTTCCACGCGACCGTGAAGTCCGTCGCCTACGGCCGGTACGAGAAGGACGTCGCCCGCGGCAAGTACGGCGTCTACGTGAAGGGCTGGGTGCCCGACTACCCGGACCCCGACAACTTCACGGCCCCCTTCTTCGGCAAGGGCAACGTGCTGCAGAACAACTACACCAACAGCACCGTCACCGGTCGTCTCATCCCGAAGACGGCCGCCCAGAGCAACCGCTCCTCCACCGATGCCGAGTACGGCAAGATCCAGGACATCGTGGCCGAGCAGCTCCCGGTCATCCCCGTCTGGCAGGCCAAGCAGTACGCGGTCGTGCGGGACAACGTCTACGGCGTGGAGAACTGCCTCGACAGCTCTACCGTGTTCCGGTTCTGGGAGATCAGCAAGGACTGAGCACGCCCGTGCACACTCGCCCGTACACGACCGTGGGCGCCTTCCTCCAGGACGTACTGGGAGGAAGGCGCCCACGGTCGTGCCACCGGCGGGGTCACTGCGCGCCGGGTCGCACCAACCCGCTCTCGTACGCGTACACCGCGGCCTGCACCCGGTCGCGCAGACCCAGCTTGGTGAGGACGTGGCCCACATGCGTCTTGACGGTGGTCTCGCTGACGAACAGGTCGGCGGCGATCTCCGCGTTCGACAGACCGCGCGCCACCAGCTTCAGCACCTCCACCTCGCGCTCGGTGAGGGTGTGCAGGGTGTCGGGCACCGGCTCGTCGCCGGACGGCAGATGACCCGCGTACTTGTCCAGGAGCCGGCGTGTGATGCTCGGGGCGAGCATCGCCTCGCCCGCGGCGACCACCCTGATCGCCTGCACCAGCTCGTTGGCCGGAGCGTCCTTCAGGAGGAAACCACTGGCGCCGGCCCGCAGCGCCTCCACCACGTACTCGTCGAGGTCGAAGGTCGTCAGGACGAGCACCTTGGCCGGGCCGTCCCGCCCCGGGCCGGTGATCTGCCGGGTCGCCTCCACCCCGTCCATCCGTGGCATGCGGATGTCCATCAGAACCACATCGGGCTGCAGGGCACGCACCTGATCCAGTGCCTGGAGACCGTCACCGGCCTCGCCGACGACCGCCAGATCCTGCTCGGCCTCCAGAATCATCCGGAAGCCGGTGCGCAGCAGCGGCTGGTCGTCGACCAGTAGGACGCGGATGGCCACGTAAGTCTCCTTCGCTAGTCCGGCCCCATTCTGCCCTGCTCGGTACCGCCCGACTCGGGCGCCCTGACCGGGAGTGGATACGGCGGGGGAGTACCGCCGAATTCCGGACACACCGCCTGGTGGTCGCACCAGCCGCAGAGTTTGGTGGGACGCGGCCGCCAGTCACCCGTCTCGGTGGCCTCACGGATCGCCTCCCACAGCGCGAGCAGCTTGCGCTCGACCCGCTCCAGGTCCGCGATCGCCGGGTCGTACGTCAGTACGTCGCCGCTGCCGAGGTAGACGAGCTGGAGACGGCGCGGGACCACTTGCTTCAGCCGCCACACCACCAGGGCGTAGAACTTCATCTGGAACAGCGCGCCCTCGGCGTACTCGGGCCGGGGGGCCTTGCCCGTCTTGTAGTCGACGATCCTGACCTCGCCCGTCGGCGCCACGTCGACGCGGTCGATGATGCCGCGCAGCTTCAGCCCCGAGTCGAGCCGGGCCTCGATGAACAGCTCGCGCTCGGCGGGCTCGAGCCGGGTCGGGTCCTCCAGGCTGAACCAGCGCTCCACCAGCCGTTCCGCCTCGCCGAGCCAACGCGTCAGCCGCTCACCCTCTGGGTCGTCGGCGAACAGCTCCACGACCTCGGGCCGGGTCTCGCGCAGCCGGTCCCACTGGCCGGGGATGAGGGACTTGGCACGCGGGGCCGTCCGCTCCGTCGCCGGGGAGTCGAAGAGCCGCTCCAGCACCGCGTGCACCAGCGTGCCCCGGGTGGCCGCCTCGCTCGGCTTCTCGGGGAGCTTGTCGATCACCCGGAACCGGTAGAGCAGCGGGCACTGCATGAAGTCGCTGGCGCGCGAGGGCGACAGCGACGCCGGCGGCACGGCCGTGACAGCCGCGGTCGGCTCGGGCGGGACGGCGCCCTCGGTGCTGGTCTCCATGTCCCAAGACCTTACGGCCCGCCACTGACAGTGAGTGCACGCGAGGGACTGGTGCGACGGCACGGAAAACAGAGGGGGTGCCGGGGCGGAACGTGTCGCGACCGACGCATACCATCGACCACAGACCCTGCTTCGCATGATCGGGAGCGGGAGACGCTTCGAACGAGGGGACATCGTGGACGAGAGCGGCGGGAGCGGGCAGCCGCGATCCGGCACCGACGAAGCGACCGAGCGCCACGAGGGGTCCCAGACCCCCGCCGGGCCGGCCGCGGACGCCACGCGACCCGGACCGGACCGGGACGAGCGCCCCACGGGGCAGCCGCCCGCCGACCCGAACACCCCCGCCCCCGACCCGACCCGCGCGCACCCTGGGCCCACCGGCGGACCCGGGCCGCACGGCACCTCCGACTACGGGCCCGGGGCGCAGGACTCCTCCACGAGCCGGCCCGAGCCGCACGAGACCTCCGCGAACGGATCCGGGACCGAGGGTGACGCGCCTGACGCGACCACATCCCCCACCGCTCCCTCCACCGCTCCCGCTCCCCCCACCGCTCCCGCTCCCTCCACCGCTCCCGCTCCCTCCACCGCTCCCGCTCCCTCCACCGCTTCCCCCACCGCTCCCGCTCCCGCGACGCACCACGGCCCCGCGGGCGAGGCGGACCCCGCGGCCGCGTCCCCGCCCCCGGCGTCCCACGAACCCGACCGGCCCACCGGCACGGACACCACCGCACACCACCGCACCCTCGCCCAGTCCGGTACCGGGACCGGTACCGGTACGGACGCCGACGGTGGTCGCGGGCAGAAGCCCCCGCGCCGCCGCAGGGAGCCCGGTGGCGGACTGCTGATGGGACGTCCGTTCGGCGTACCTGTCTACGTGGCGCCCAGCTGGTTCCTCGTCGCCGCGCTGATCACCTGGGTGTTCGGCGGCCAGCTCGACCGCGTGCTGCCCGAACTCGGCGCCCTGCGCTACCTCGTCTCCCTCTTCTTCGCGGTCGCCTTCTACGCCTCCGTGCTGGTCCACGAGCTGGCCCACACGGTCGCCGCCCTGCGCTTCAAACTGCCGGTGCGCCGGATCCAGCTGCAGTTCTTCGGCGGGGTGTCCGAGATCGAGAAGGAGGCCGAGACCCCGGGCCGGGAGTTCGTGCTGTCCTTCGTCGGACCGCTGCTCTCGCTGGTCCTCTCCGGCCTCTTCTACCTCGCCATGCTCGCCGTCGAGCCCGGCACGGTCCCCGGTGTCCTGCTCGCCGGCCTGATGATCTCCAACCTGATCGTGGCCGCCTTCAACCTGCTCCCCGGCCTTCCCCTGGACGGCGGCCGGATGCTCCGCGCCGTCGTCTGGAAGATCACCGGCAGGCCGATGAGCGGCACCGTCGCGGCGGCCTGGGTCGGCCGCGCGCTCGCCGTCTCCGTCCTGATCGGCCTGCCCCTGCTCACCCAGTCCGGAGCGCTCGGCGAAACCCAGGACAACATCGGCGGCATGGACACGGTCACCGACGCCCTGCTGGCCGCGATCCTCGCCGCCATCATCTGGACCGGCGCCGGCAACAGCCTGCGCATGGCCCGTCTGCGCGAACACCTGCCCGAACTGCGGGCCCGCTCGCTCACCCGGCGAGCGGTCCCGGTCGAGACCAGCACCCCTCTCTCCGAGGCGCTGCGCCGCGCCAACGACGCGGGCGCCCGCGCCCTGGTCGTCGTCGACGCCAACGGCGAGCCCCTCTCCCTGGTGCGCGAGGCCGCCATCGTCGGCGTACCGGAGCACCGCCGCCCCTGGGTGGCCGTCAGCGGCCTGGCCCAGGACATCACCGACGGCATGCGCGTCTCCGCGGAGCTCGCGGGCGAGCCACTCCTCGACGTCCTGCGCGCGAACCCCGCGACCGAGTACCTGGTGGTGGAGGACTCGGGCGAGATCTACGGGGTCCTCTCGGCGGCGGACGTCGAGCGCGCCTTCGTCAAGGCGATGGCCAGGCCCTCCTGAACGGGCCCCATCGGCCATGGTCGGCGCCCCGCGCGGGGACCGGTAGGCTGTTCACATGTCCGAACCGACCGGTGCCGCCCGCAGGCGCGGGCCCTTCAAGGTCGGGGACCAGGTTCAGCTGACCGACCCCAAGGGCCGCCACTACACGTTCACGCTCGAGGCCGGGAAGAATTTCCACACCCACAAGGGTTCCTTCCCGCACGACGAGCTGATCGGTGCTCCCGAGGGCAGCGTTGTCCGCACCACGGGGAACGTCGCCTATCTCGCGCTGCGCCCCCTGCTCCCCGACTACGTCCTGTCCATGCCCCGCGGTGCCGCCGTGGTCTACCCCAAGGACGCGGGGCAGATCCTGGCCTTCGCGGACATCTTCCCCGGCGCACGCGTCGTGGAGGCGGGCGTCGGCTCCGGCTCGCTCAGCAGCTTCCTGCTGCGTGCCATCGGCGACCAGGGCATGCTGCACTCCTACGAGCGCCGCGAGGACTTCGCCGAGATCGCCCAGCAGAACGTGGAGCGCTATTTCGGCGGCCCGCACCCCGCCTGGCAGCTCACCGTGGGCGACCTCCAGGACAACCTGAGCGACACCGAGGTCGACCGCGTCATCCTCGACATGCTCGCCCCCTGGGAGTGCCTGGAGGCCGTCTCCAAGGCGCTCGTCCCCGGCGGCATCCTGTGCTGCTACGTGGCGACGACCACCCAGCTCGCGCGGACCGTCGAGTCCATCCGCGAGATCGGCTCCTTCAACGAGCCGACCGCCTGGGAGTCGATGATCCGCAACTGGCACATCGAGGGACTCGCCGTCCGCCCGGACCACCGGATGATCGGTCACACCGGCTTCCTGCTCACCGCCCGCCGCCTCGCGGACGGCGTCGAGCCGCCCATGCGCCGGCGCCGCCCCGCCAAGGGCGCCTACGGCGAGGACTACTCCGGTCCCAACGCCGACGGCGGCGCCGCCCGCTGATCCGGCCGGCGTCCCCGCCGCGCGCGTACCCAACGCTGCACCCCTGTGGCCGAGTTCCCGGAGACACCCGGGGACCCGGCCACAGGGCTTTTCGCAACTGGGGCAGGGCGCGATTCTGTTGACGCGCCGCCAGAAGTCCGGACCCCGCCGTTCCGCCCGACTGTGACGTGTGGCACCATGCTGGCCACTCCACCCCCACACCGGCACAGCCCTCCCAGGAGACGCTCCCAGTGCAGCAATCCGTCGTCCCGGAACTGGCACACACGCACACCCGTCCCATCCACTGGCTGGCGACGGCCACCGCCGTGGCCGGCGTCGTCGCCCTGTCCTCGGTCGTCCAGCCCGGATCGGCCACGGCGGCCCAGCCCGGCCCGGGGGCGAAGGCCGCTCCGGCCGCGATCGCGCCCCCGGACCCCGCGGCCGTCACCTTCCCGGTCGATTGCGGGCCCACCGAGGTCGTCGTGCAGAAGAAGGCTTCGGGAGACCTCGACGGCGACGGCAGCCCGGAGACGGTCGCCGTGGTCCGCTGCGACGCGGGCTCCGGCACCCCGCCCAACGGTGTCTATGTCCTCACCCAGGGCGGGGCGGCGAAGAAACCCCGGATCGTCGCCACCCTGGTCGACCCGAAGGACCGGCTGAGCGTCACGGGCTTCGCCGTACGTGACGGCGCCGTCACCGCGACCCTGCTCGGCTACTCGTCGGCCGACGTGCCGAGTTGCTGTCCGGACGTGAAGGACCGGGCCAAGTGGCAGTGGAAGAACGGAGCGTTCATCCGCTCGACGCCTTCCGACGCCCAGAGCATATGAGAAGAATGTGAGAAAAGAGACAATCCGTCACGTGGAGTGGCTTCCGGATCACTCCGCGTCGGGTCCGTAGACCTCGACCCTGTCCGAAACCCGACGTACGTGGATGCAGTCGCCCGGGCACTCCTTGGCCGAGTCGGTCACGTCACGCAGAAGCGTCAGCGGTACGGGCGTTGTCGCCCCCGGGGCCTGCAGCAGCTCGTCGTCGGCGCTCTTCACGTAGGCCAGGCCGTCGATGTCCAGCTCGAAGACCTCCGGCGCGTACTGGGCGCAGATCCCGTCTCCGGTGCAGAGATCCTGGTCGATCCATACCTCGAGCGCCTCGCCGTGTGTTCCGGCCTCCTGCTGCACGGTCATTTCTCCTGCCGTTTCCTGCGTCGGGCGGTCCGAAGACTGGGGAATCGGGCCAGCTCTGACGGGTGTTGAACACTTTGAGCCTACCTCCGTCGGCTTCCCAATCATGTTGGGTGGGTATTCCCCTGGCGTGAGGGAGAGCGCAAGGGTGAAGATCGGACACACCTCGACAGTCTTTGTGATCTAGGGGTTTCAATCGACACCCACCCAGGTAGGGTCTGGAAGCGTCCAGCTCCCCTTGGAGGAGGTGAGGACCGTGGCAGCCCACGACGACGACATGAACCGCGGCATCCGCCCGGGACGAGGGTCCGATGACCCTGCCGGGCAGGTTGCCTACCTTGAGCAGGAGATCGCCGTCCTGCGACGCAAGCTCGCCGACTCTCCGCGGCACACGAGGATTCTCGAAGAGCGGATCGTAGAGCTGCAGACCAACCTGGCCGGCGTGTCCGCGCAGAACGAGCGGCTCGCCAACACGCTCCGTGAGGCCCGCGACCAGATCGTGGCCCTCAAGGAAGAGGTCGACCGGCTCGCGCAGCCGCCGGCGGGCTTCGGTGTCTTCCTCGTGGCGAACGAGGACGGCACGGCGGACATCTTCACCGGGGGCCGCAAGCTCCGGGTGAACGTCAGCCCCAGCGTGGAGCTCGAAGAGCTCAGGCGCGGCCAGGAAGTGATGCTCAACGAAGCCCTCAACGTGGTCGAGGCCATGGAGTACGAGAGCGTCGGCGACATCGTCACCCTCAAGGAGATCCTGGAGGACGGCGAGCGCGCCCTCGTGGTGGGGCACACCGACGAGGAACGGGTGGTACGGCTCGCCGAGCCGCTGCTGGACGTCACCATCCGTCCCGGCGACGCCCTGCTTCTCGAACCCCGTTCCGGCTATGTCTACGAGGTCGTTCCCAAGAGCGAGGTCGAGGAGCTCGTCCTCGAAGAGGTCCCGGACATCGGCTACGAGCAGATCGGCGGCCTGGGGAACCAGATCGAAATGATCCGCGACGCGGTCGAGCTCCCGTACCTCTACCCCGACCTCTTCAAGGAGCACGAACTGCGGCCGCCCAAGGGTGTGCTGCTCTACGGGCCCCCCGGATGCGGCAAGACGCTCATCGCCAAGGCCGTCGCCAACTCGCTGGCCAAGAAGGTCGCCGAGGTCACCGGCCAGGCCACCGGCAAGAGCTTCTTCCTCAACATCAAGGGCCCCGAGCTCCTGAACAAGTACGTCGGCGAGACCGAGCGGCAGATCCGGCTCGTCTTCCAGCGTGCTCGTGAGAAGGCCAGCGAGGGCACCCCCGTCATCGTCTTCTTCGACGAGATGGAGTCCCTCTTCCGCACCCGTGGATCGGGCGTCAGCTCGGACGTGGAGAACACCATCGTCCCCCAGCTGCTCGCCGAGATCGACGGCGTGGAGGGCCTGGAGAACGTGGTCGTGATCGGTGCCTCGAACCGTGAGGACATGATCGACCCCGCGATCCTGCGCCCCGGGCGACTCGACGTGAAGATCAAGATCGAGCGCCCGGACGCCGAGGCCGCCAAGGACATCTTCGCGAAGTACCTCACCCAGCGCCTTCCGCTGCACTCCGACGACCTCGGAGAGCACGGCGGGGACCGGGCGGCCACCGTCCACGGAATGATCCAGACCGCCGTGGAGCAGATGTACGCCGAATCCGAGGAGAACCGCTTCCTCGAGGTCACCTACGCCAACGGCGACAAGGAAGTCCTGTACTTCAAGGACTTCAATTCCGGCGCCATGATCGAGAACATCGTGGGCCGCGCCAAGAAGGCGGCCATCAAGGCATTCCTCGAACAGAACCAGAAGGGTCTGCGGGTCTCCCACCTCCTCCAGGCGTGCGTGGACGAGTTCAAGGAGAACGAGGACCTGCCGAACACCACGAACCCGGACGACTGGGCCCGGATCTCCGGAAAGAAGGGCGAGCGGATCGTTTACATCCGTACGCTCGTCACCGGAAAGCAGGGCGCGGACACCGGACGCTCCATCGACACGGTGGCCAACACCGGTCAGTACCTGTAAAAGCCAGGGCGGCTGCGGGTGCCCTCCACGGGTACCCGCAGCCGACTGCTTTCCCGGGCGTGGCTGGAGCACAGCAATGACGCAAATGATCTCCCCACCAGCGCAGAGGCGTTCTAGGCTCTTTCGTACCGCCGAGTCGCGCGTTGCGGGGACGGGCACCGCACACGCACCGGAGCACCAGCGGTACTTGAGCAGCGCCCCCGACCGAGGGCGCTGCCGGGCAAGGAGGGCCGCATGACCGTACGGCGAGTAATGGGCATCGAGACGGAGTACGGGATCTCCGTCGCCGGCCACCCCAACGCCAATGCCATGCTCACCTCGTCCCAGATCGTCAACGCGTACGCGGCGGCGATGCACCGGGCGCGCCGCGCCCGCTGGGACTTCGAGGAGGAGAACCCGCTGCGGGACGCGCGAGGCTTCGACCTCGCCCGCGAGGCCGCCGACTCCAGCCAGCTCACCGACGAGGACATCGGCCTGGCCAATGTCATCCTCACCAACGGCGCACGGCTGTACGTGGACCACGCGCACCCGGAGTACAGCTCTCCCGAGGTCACCAACCCGTGGGACGCGGTCCTGTGGGACAAGGCCGGCGAGCGCATCATGGCGGAGGCCGCGGAACGGGCGGCCCAGCTCCCCGGCGCCCAGCCGATCCACCTCTACAAGAACAACACCGACAACAAGGGCGCCTCGTACGGCACGCACGAGAACTACCTGATGAAGCGGGAGACCCCCTTCTCGGACATCGTGCGCCACCTCACGCCGTTCTTCGTGTCCCGTCAGGTCGTCACCGGAGCGGGCCGCGTAGGCATCGGCCAGGACGGCCACGAGCACGGCTTCCAGCTCAGTCAGCGGGCCGACTACTTCGAGGTCGAGGTGGGCCTGGAGACCACGCTGAAGCGCCCCATCATCAACACCCGTGACGAGCCGCACGCGGACGCCGAGAAGTACCGCAGGCTGCACGTGATCATCGGCGACGCGAACCTGTCGGAGATCTCGACCTATCTGAAGCTGGGCACGACCGCGCTGGTCCTGTCCATGATCGAGGACGGTTTCATCGCCGTCGACCTGGCGGTGGACCAGCCGGTGCGCACGCTGCACCAGGTCTCGCACGACCCGACCCTGAAGCGGCTCGTCACGCTGCGCAGCGGACGCACGCTGACCGCGGTACAGCTCCAGATGGAGTACTTCGAGCTGTCGCGCAAATACGTGGAGGAGCGGTTGGGGGCGGACGCCGACGACCAGACCAAGGACGTACTGGTCCGCTGGGAGGACACCCTGAACCGTCTGGAGAACGATCCGATGAGCCTGGCCGGCGAGCTCGACTGGGTCGCCAAGCGGGAGCTCATGGAGGGCTACCGGCGCCGGGACGACCTCGACTGGGACGCCGCCCGGCTGCACCTGGTCGACCTCCAGTACGCCGACGTACGCGCCGAGAAGGGCCTCTACAACCGTCTGGCCGCCCGCGGCAAGATGAAGCGCCTGCTGGACGAGTCGGACGTCGAGCGGGCCCGGACGAAGCCGCCGGAGGACACCCGCGCGTACTTCCGCGGCCGGTGTCTCGAACAGTACGCGGACGACGTGGCGGCGGCCTCCTGGGACTCGGTGATCTTCGATCTGCCCGGCAGGGACTCGCTGCAGCGCGTTCCAACCCTGGAGCCGCTTCGCGGAACGCGTAATCACGTCAAGGAGCTCCTCGATCGCTGTCGCACGGCGGAAGACCTGGTCAAGGTCCTCTCGGGCGGCTGAGCGCGCCGTACGGGGTCCTGGGGGCCCGTACGGCGCATCGGGGTGGAAAAGGGCGACGCCCGGGAATCATGGAGGTGGCCCCCGGACGTTGTGGCAACTGCGGGGCCGATGTCGGACCCTGCTTGTAGGGTCTGATCAAGAACGTCGAACCGAGCGGGGTGAGGGTTATGGCGACCAAGGACACCGGCGGCGGACAGCAGAAGGCGACGCATTCCACCGAGGAGGTCGAGGAGCAGGCGCAGGACGCGCAGGCGACGGACGACCTCAAGGAACGCCAGGAGAAGCTGTCGGACGACGTCGACTCCGTACTGGACGAGATCGACGATGTCCTCGAGGAGAACGCGGAGGACTTCGTGCGAAGTTTCGTCCAGAAGGGCGGCGAGTAACCTTCGGATCGAAGGTTACGGGGGCTTTCGGCTCGGCGAACGAAGACGATGTGAAGTGCTGCGTGCGGTGCGGCGAGCACAAGCCGTACGCAGCCTTCGTTCGCAGGCGGTCCGGTCCGGGCGGTCGAGCCGTGTACCGGGTGGCACCTCAGAGCGACGGCCTCGCACGGGCTGTCCACGCGACGCAGGACGTGTCGAGCCGCTGAGGGGCGCGCAGGCCTCCCGCGGTGCCGGCACGGCATGACCGAAGCCGCGCGTGACGAGATGGTGGCCCCTCAAAAGGGGCCCCGCGTGATCTGTTCGAAAGCTCCCGCAGTTCACGTGGATCACTGCCACGAGACGGGTAGGGTCCGTGGCGTACTGTGCTTCAACTGCAATTCGGCCATCGGCAAGTTGGGAGATGATCCCGACGCTGTTCGTCGGGCTGCCGCCTACTTGGAAGGATCCCCGTGGAAGCCAACACTCGTAGCACCGGGCGTCTACCGGCTGCCTTCCTGACGCCCGGGTCGTCGTCCTTCATGGACTTCCTGTCCGAGCACCAGCCGGAGATGCTCCCGGGCAGGCGGCAGCTGCCGCCCGTACAGGGCGTGATCGAGGCGCCGCACGGCACGACCATCGTGGCCGTCACCTTTCCCGGCGGGGTCGTCCTCGCCGGCGACCGGCGGGCCACCATGGGCAACATGATCGCCCAGCGCGACATCGAGAAGGTCTTCCCGGCCGACGAGTACTCGGCGGTGGGCATCGCCGGTACGGCGGGCCTGGCCGTCGAGATGGTCAAGCTGTTCCAGCTGGAGCTTGAGCACTTCGAGAAGGTCGAGGGTGCCACGCTCTCCCTGGAGGGCAAGGCCAACCGCCTCTCCACCATGATCCGTTCCAACCTCGGCATGGCCATGCAGGGCCTCGCCGTGGTCCCCCTCTTCGCGGGCTACGACGTGGACCGCGAGAAGGGCCGCATCTTCTCCTACGACGTCACCGGCGGCCGCTCCGAGGAGCACGGTTACGCCGCCACCGGCTCCGGCTCGATCTTCGCGCGCGGTGCCATGAAGAAGCTCTACAGCAAGGACCTGACCGAACAGCAGGCCACCACCCTGGTCATCCAGGCGCTGTACGACGCGGCCGACGACGACTCGGCGACGGGCGGTCCCGACGTCGCCCGCCGGATCTACCCGATCGTCACCGTGATCACCGAAGAGGGATTCCGCCGTCTCACCGAGGAGGAGTCCTCGGAGATCGCCCGCGCGATCCTCGAGCGGCGCCTGGAGCAGCCGGACGGCCCGCGGGCCGCGCTGCTCTGAGTCCGGCCTCTTTACCCAGGTGACCCTGTGACTTCGACAGAAAGGGACGGATAACCGGTGTCGACGCCGTTCTATGTCTCACCCCAGCAGGCCATGGCCGACCGTGCGGAGTACGCCCGCAAGGGCATCGCCCGCGGTCGCAGCCTCGTCGTGCTGCAGTACGCCGACGGCATCGTGTTCGTCGGCGAGAACCCGTCCCGCGCGCTGCACAAGTTCAGCGAGATCTACGACCGGATCGGCTTCGCGGCCGCCGGCAAGTACAACGAGTACGAGAACCTGCGGATCGGCGGTGTGCGCTACGCCGATCTGCGCGGTTACACGTACGACCGTGACGACGTGACCGCGCGCGGTCTGGCCAACGTGTACGCCCAGACGTTGGGCACGATCTTCTCCAGCGCGGCCGAGAAGCCGTACGAGGTGGAGCTCGTGGTCGCCGAGGTGGGGGAGACCCCCGACGGGGACCAGATCTACCGGCTGCCGCACGACGGATCGATCGTGGACGAGCACGGGTCGGTCGCGGTCGGCGGCAACGCGGAGCAGATCAGCAGCTATCTGGACCAGCGCCACCAGGACGGCATGTCGCTCGCCGAGGCGCTGAAGCTGGCCGTGCAGTCGCTCTCGCGTGAGCCGAACGGCGGCGAGCGGGAGATTCCCGCCGAGCGCCTGGAGGTGGCGATCCTGGACCGCACGCGCCCGCAGCAGCGCAAGTTCAAGCGCATCGTCGGGCGCCAGCTGGCCCGCCTGCTGGAGGAGGGTGGCGCCTCCACCGCCACCGAGGCCGAGGATCCCGAAGACGACGAGTGACCCCGCTCGCGCCCCGCGCACCGGTCGTCCGGTGGGCGGGGCGCAGCCGTGTCCGGGCGGCCTCGGGCCGTCGAAGGGGCCTTCCACGGTGCCGCGGAGCGCGTCGGACCACCGGGATCGCCCAGAACCCGGACACCCCCCCCGTGAACGGGTGATTCGCAGCCGGGCGGCGCACCCGGCCGGAGGCCCGCGGGGGCCCTGCGCGAAGGGCGGAGACGGCCTAGCGGGGCGGCGCCGTGGAGCCCCGTACGACCAGTTGGACCGGGATGTCCCCCTCCGGCGGTGTGCGGCCGTCCAGGACGGCGAGGAGGGCCTCCATGCCCCGTTCCCCGAACAGCTCGGCGTCCAGGTGGACCGTGGTCAGCTCGGGGTCGATGGCACGGGCGAGGGCCAGGTCGTCGAGACCCGTGACGGAGAGGTCGTCGGGGACCCGCAGGCCGAGGCGGCGAGCCGCCTTGTAGGCGCCGGCCGCGAGGTTGTCGTCGTCGCAGACCAGGGCCGTGGGCCGGGGCCCTGGCGCGGACAGGGCCGTCTCGGCGGCGGCACGGGAGGACTCGATGGAGATCGGGGCGCGGGCCGTGCGCAGCCGCGTACCCGGGACGCCGTCCAGCCGGGCGGCCAGTTCGCGGGCGCGCACCTCGAAGGTCCAGGAGGCGATGTCCGCCCCCAGGTGCAGGAAGTGA
Source organism: Streptomyces sp. NPDC057950 (assembly GCF_042887295.1). Lineage (NCBI taxonomy): Bacteria > Bacillati > Actinomycetota > Actinomycetes > Kitasatosporales > Streptomycetaceae > Streptomyces > Streptomyces sp. NPDC057950. The sequence continues at coordinate 140,850 of NZ_JBHVPP010000006.1, read as the reverse complement.
CGGTGCCCGAGGGCCAGGAGGTGGTCCGCCACCTGGCGCACGCCGTCCCTGATGTCGAGGTTGACGGTGGCCGCGCCCAGGCTGCCCGCCGGGTCGCTGTCCAGCATCACGAGGGGCAGCTGATCGCCCCGGATCGCCGTGAGGGCGTCCGCGGCCATGGAGGAGGCGATGACGCCGTCCAGGGCCGCCCGTGCGGAGCCGAACGGGTCACGGGCGGGGCCGATGCCCTCGGGCGAGGGATAGAGGACCACACCGAAGCCATGGGCGGAGGCCACCCGCGCCGCGCCGGTGTAGACGCCCGCGAAGAACTCCGTGGTGAGCGCCGGGACCACCAGGAGGACCGTGCGGGTGCGGCCGAGGCGGAGGTTGCGGGCGGCCAGGTTCGGGCGGTAGCCGAGCTCCCGGGCGGCCTCCCGGACGCGGTCCGCCGTCGCCTCGGAGACCCGGCCGCGCCACTTCTCGCCCAGCACGAGGGAGACCGCGGCCTGGGAGACCCCCGCGGCCTGGGCGACGTCCCGGCTCGTGGGGCGCGTGCTGGCTCGTGCCACCGGCGACCTGCTCCTTCGTCTGGACTCGCGGCCTGGGCACATGGTACGTATGAAGGGGGAAGTTATACGTAACACTGACAGCTTGGGGTCGCCTCGGGCGCTCGGCGGAGAAGGCGGGAACATGGCCGCGGGATACCTGGAGATCCTCAGGGCGAGGCATGCCGCCCGGCTGCTGGCCGGCACGCTCACCGGGCGGCTGCCGAACGCGACCGCCGCCATCGCGGTCGTCCTGTTCATCCGGGCCGAGGGCGGCACGTACGGTCTGGCCGGGGCGCTCGCCGCCGTGTACGGGGTGGCCAACGCCGTGGGGCAGCCGCTGCTCGGGCGGCTCGTGGACCTCTACGGGCAGCCGCGCGTCCAGTTGCCCGCCGCGCTGGTCTCGGCCCTCGGCATGGCCGTCTTCGCCCTCTCGGGCACCGACCCGCTGCCCGTCGCCTACGCCGCCATGGTGGTCGCCGGACTCTTCACGCCGCCCCTGGAAGGCGGCCTGCGAGCCCTGTGGCCGTCCGTGCTGCGCCGTGAGGACCAGGTGCACACCGCGTACGCGATGGACGCCGTGGCCCAGGAAGTCATGTTCACCGTCGGACCCCTGCTGGTGACGCTGTTCGTGTCGCTCTGGTCCGCGCAGGCCGCGCTGCTGATCCTGAACGGCATCGGGGTGCTGGGCGCCCTCTGGGTGGTCGTCTCGCCGCCCTCGCGCGCGTGGCGCTCGGCGCCGCGCGAGGCGCACTGGCTCGGCGCGCTGCGCTCACCGGGGCTGCTGGCCCTGCTCGGCGCGTTCCTGTTCGTGGGGAACGCGCTCGGCTCGATCACGGTCGCCGCCGTGTCGTACGCCGACGACCACGGCGGGGACGCGGTGTACGGCTGGCTGATGGCGGCCCTCGGCCTCGGCGCGCTCGTCGGCGGCACGGTGTACGGGGCGCGGCAGTGGAGCGGCACGCCCGAGCGGCGACTGCGCGTGCTGGTGGCGTTCTTGGCGGTGTGTTACCTGCCGCTCCTCCTGATGCCGGGAGCGGTCGCCATGACGGCCCTCACAGCCCTCGCCGGTGTGTTCCTGGCACCCTGCATCGCCTGCGCGTTCATCATCGTGGACCGGCATGCGCCGAAGGGCACCGTCACCGAGGCGTTCTCCTGGCTTGTGACCACGTTCACCGTGGGCGCGTCGGTCGGGACGGGCCTCGCGGGCCCGGTCGTGGAGTGGGGCGGGGCCGTGTGGGGCTTCGCCGTTCCGGGCGCCGCGGGAGCCGCCGCGCTGGTGGTTCTGCTGGCCACGGGGCGGGTCCTCGCAGCTACCGGGGACGGTGCGGTAGTTGCGGTCTCATCGGAAAATGATCCAAACCGTGCCGTCGAACCCCGTTTCAGCTCGGGGGATCGGGCGTAATGTTCAGTCATGGACCGCCGCATTTTCGGGCTGGAGAACGAGTACGGCGTCACGTGTACGTTCAGGGGACAGCGGCGCCTGTCTCCCGACGAGGTGGCGCGGTACCTCTTCCGCCGTGTCGTGTCATGGGGCCGCAGCAGCAATGTCTTTCTGCGGAACGGTGCCCGCCTCTATCTCGACGTGGGATCACATCCGGAATACGCGACACCCGAATGTGACAACGTGACGGAACTCGTCACCCACGACAAAGCCGGCGAGCGCATTCTCGAAGGACTCCTGGTGGACGCAGAACGACGCCTGCACGAGGAAGGAATCGCGGGCGACGTCTACCTGTTCAAGAACAACACCGACTCGGCCGGCAACTCGTACGGGTGCCACGAGAACTACCTGGTGGCTCGCCACGGGGAGTTCTCCCGACTCGCGGACATCCTCATCCCGTTCCTGGTCACGCGGCAGCTGCTGTGCGGCGCCGGCAAGGTGCTGCAGACCCCGCGCGGCGCCGTGTACTGCGTCAGCCAGCGTGCCGAGCACATCTGGGAGGGCGTCAGCTCCGCGACGACCCGCTCCCGGCCCATCATCAACACCCGCGACGAACCGCACGCCGACGCCGAGCGCTACCGCCGGCTGCACGTCATCGTCGGGGACTCGAACATGTCCGAGACGACCATGCTCCTGAAGGTCGGCGCCACCGACCTGGTACTGCGCATGATCGAGGCCGGCACGGTGATGCGCGACCTCACCCTGGAGAACCCGATCCGGGCGATCCGCGAGGTGAGCCACGACATCACGGGCCGCCGCAAGGTGCGGCTGGCCAGTGGCCGTGAGGCATCCGCCCTCGAGGTGCAGCGCGAGTACTACGAGAAGGCCGTGGACTTCTGCGAGCGCCGCGGCATCCGCACAGGGACCGTCGAACAGGTCCTCGAACTGTGGGGCCGTGTGCTCGACTCGATCGAGGCGGAGGACCTCGACCGGATCGGTACCGAGATCGACTGGGTAATGAAGTACAAGCTCATCGAGCGGTACCGGGCCAAGCACAACATGACGATGTCGCACCCGAGGGTCGCTCAGATAGACCTCGCCTACCACGACATCCACCGTCGTCGTGGCCTGTACTACCTGCTGGAGAGGAAGGGACAAGCCACCAGGATCTGCAATGACTTGAAGATCTTCGAGGGCAAGTCCGTGCCGCCCCAGACCACTCGGGCGCGGCTGCGCGGTGACTTCATCCGGCGTGCACAGGAGCAGCGCCGCGATTTCACCGTCGACTGGGTCCACCTCAAGCTCAACGACCAGGCACAGCGCACCGTGTTGTGCAAGGACCCGTTCCGTTCGGTCGACGACCGGGTGGAGAAGCTGATCGCCGGAATGTGAGCCGGGTGTTCCGCGAGTGACGCGGAACGCAACGCGGGGCGCCGTACGTTTTCCGTACGGCGCCCTTCTCACGTCGTAGAGTTGCGCGCACGCCATCAACCAAGATCGATCGATACGAGGCCCCCACCGTGCGCCGACGCTCACTTCTCCTCGCCGTACCCGCAGGACTGGTCACTCTCGCCGGATGCGGTGACGACAACAAGTCGGAGAAGGCCAAGTCCAGCAGCAGCCCGTCGCCTTCGGCGTCCGCCTCGTCGGCGCCGCCGCCGAAGATCGTCGACGGTCCGCTGCCCGCCATCACGGCCGGGACGAAGTTCGGTGAGAAGCCGACCGTGGCCAAGGGGAGCGGCGCCCCGTCGAAGGACCTGGCGGTCAGGACGGTCATCGCGGGCAACGGCGCGACGGTCGCGGAGAACGACTACATCCAGGCCAGCTACCTCGGCCAGGTCTGGGACACCGCGAAGGTCTTCGACAACTCCTACGACCGCAAGACGTCGCTGGTCATCCAGCTCGCGCAGGGCGGCATCATCGACGGCTGGCGCTACGGCCTGGTGGGCAAGAAGGTCGGCAGCCGCGTCGAGATGGCCATCCCGCCGACCTGGGGCTACGGCACGCGCGGCAACACGCAGGCGGGCATCAAGGGCACCGACACGCTGGTGTTCGTCGTCGACATCGAGAACACCTTCAACGCGAAGAGCTCCGCCAAGGGCAAGGACGTCGCGCAGAACGACAAGGCGCTCCCGAAGGTCGGCACGAACACCGACGGCAAGGCCCCCTCCATCGACGTGCCGAAGGCGAAGGCCCCCACGAAGCTCGTGGCGGACTACGTCATCGAGGGCGACGGCGAGGAGGTCAAGGCGGACAGCAGCGTCCTGGTGCAGTACAAGGGCGTCCTGTGGGACGGCGGCAAGGAGTTCGACTCCACGTACAGCCGCGGTCAGCTGACGTCGTTCTCGCTCCAGCAGGTCGTCAAGGGGTGGGGTCAGGGCCTGACGGGCAAGAAGGTCGGCAGCCGTGTCCTCATCGTCGTCCCGCCGGCCCTGGGCTACGGCGACAACCCGCCGAGCGGCAGCGGCATCAACAAGGACTCCACGCTGGTCTTCACGGTCGACATCCTGGCGAAGATGTGAGGCCGTCAGGGATGTGAGACTGTCGGTGGTGCCTCAAGGGCACCACGCGAACCCACGCGAACAAGCAGGAGCGAGAGACGTGAGCATCGAGAAGCCCGAGATCGACTTCCCGGGTGGCGAGCCCCCGGCGGACCTCGAGATCAAGGAGATCTGGGAGGGCGACGGCCAGGTCGCCAAGGCCGGAGACTTCGTCAAGGTCCACTATGTGGGCGTGGCCTTCTCCACCGGCGAGGAGTTCGACGCCTCCTGGAACCGCGGCAACCCGCTGGAGTTCCAGCTCGGCGTCGGCCAGGTCATCAGCGGCTGGGACCAGGGCGTGCAGGGCATGAAGGTCGGCGGCCGCCGCCAGCTGACCATCCCGGCGCACCTCGCTTACGGGGACCGCGGCGCCGGTGGCCGGATCGCCCCCGGCGAGACGCTGATCTTCGTCTGCGACCTGGTCGCGGTCTGACCTCGGTCCGGGGGGCCCACGGCTCCCCGGTTCCCGGGACCGGTCGTCCGGTCCCGCGGGAGCGCCACGGGACCGGACGATCGCGGAGCGCTGTTCCCGGTTCGGCGACCGGGAAATCGGCGACTCCGGTCCGATCATCGGGAAGGTCGCACCCTGGTCCGATCTTCGTACACCGCGTGATCGGGATTCGACCGGATTCGATCACCTGGGGCCCATGCCTGTCCGGGCATGGGCCCTCGGCTTTTGCCACGACACTTCGGAGCGGTACGGTCATCGGTCGGAAGCACCATAGGGAAGGGCGTCGATGGCCATTGCCAAGGCCGAGCGGCTGATGAACCTGGCGCTGTGTCTGCTCGGGACACGGCGGCCGCTCAGCAAGCGCGAACTGCGCGATTCCATCGAGGCCTATGTGGAGGCGTTCAGGCCGGGCAGGGGGGCCGCCTCGTCCGACGACTCCTTCAACCGGATGTTCGAACGCGACAAGGACGACCTGCGCGAGCTCGGCCTGGTCATCGAGACAGTGGAGAACCTGGACGGCGAGGTGGGCTACCTCGCCCGCCGCGACAGCAACCGCCTGCCGGCCATCACCCTCGACGCCGAGGAGGCCGCCGCCCTCGGTCTCGCCGCCAAGGTCTGGCAGCAGGCGCGACTGGCCGGCGCGGCGAGCGGCGCCCTGCAGAAACTGCGTGCCGCGGGCCTGCCCGAGGACGTGGACCCGTACGAGGCCCACGGCGCCCTGGAACCGCACATCCCCGTGCACGAGGCCGCCTTCGAGCCGCTGATGCTGGCCTGCCGCGACCGCCGCCCGGTCGTCTTCGACTACCGCAAGGCGACGGCCGCGCACCCCGAGACCCGGCAGGTCGAGCCCTGGGCCCTGGAGTGCTGGCGCGGCCACTGGTACCTGGCGGGATGGGACCGCGACCGCGGGGCCGAGCGCGTCTTCCGGCTCTCACGGATCACCGGCAAGGTCCGCGCGCGGGCCGGCCGGTACACGGCCGAGGTGCCCGACGTCGTCACCGTGCGGGAGACGGTCGCGGGCTGGGCGGGCGAGATCGCCGACCGCTCCGCGCGGATCCGGCTGCGCAGCGGCTCCGGCTACCCGCTGCGGGCCAAGGCCGTCTCGGTCCGGGAGCGGGGAGACGGCTGGGACGAGCTGGAGATTCCGTACGGGCACGGCCTGGAGGCGTGGCTCGTCGAGTTCGGGCCCGATGTCGTGGTCCTGGAACCCGCCGAGCTGCGGGCCGACGTGGTGGACCGGCTGCGCGCCGTGGCCAAGGGCTGAGGGGGAACGTAGGAAAGTGGCAGGAAAACCGGCCAGGCCCACGAACGCGATCGACCAGACCCGGCGGATGCTCTCCCTGGTGACCTATCTGCGGGAGCGCCCCGGCGCGCGCGTCGGTGACGTCGCACGGGCCTTCGGGATCACCGAGGACGAGCTGATCTCCGACCTCGACGTGCTCCCGCTGTGCGGGACGAGTTTCCGCGGCGGCGACCTGCTCGACATCGACACCGACGGCGACCGCATCTGGTGGCACAACCCGGACGACGTCGCGGCGCCGCTCCGTATCGCCGCCGACGAGGCGACCGCGCTGCTGGTGGCCGCCCGCGCGGTCTCCACGCTGCCCGGATTGCGGGAGGGTGACCGGCAGGCGCTGCTGCGCGCCACCGCGAAGGTGGAGGCCGCCTCCGGAGAGGCGGCGGGCGCCAGCTCCCGGCTCTCGGTGACCTTCGAGTCCGAGGGCGGGGTCTTCGCGGACGTCGACCGGGCGATCTCCGAGCGTCGGCGGCTGTGGATCCGCTACTACTCGCCCTCGCGCGACGAGCTCACCGAGCGCGAGATCGACCCGATCCGCCTGGTCAGCGTCGGGCACACCTACGTGGAGGCATGGTGCCGCCGCTCCGAGGCGCGCCGCACCTTCCGGCTCGACCGGGTCGCCGAGATCCGCATCCTCGACGAGCCGTCCGCGCCGCCGGAGGTCGAGCTGAGGGACCTGTCCGAGGGGCTGGTGCAGCCCGCCGCAGAGGATCCCGAGGTGGTGATCGAGGTCGGACCGGGCGGGCGCTGGGTCGCGGAGTACTACCCGCACGACAGCGCGGATGAACTGCCGGACGGCGGGCTGCGTATCACTCTGCGGACCCCCGACCCCACGTCGCTGCGGCGGCTGGCTCTGCGCCTCGGCCGTGACGGCCGGATCGTGTCGCCGCCGGAGCTGGCGGACAGCGCGCGACAGGCGGCCCGTGAGGCCCTGGCGGCCTACGACGGGTTCGACGGCGGCGGTGACGGAGTCCAGGACCGACCGTTCGACAGGCAGGAGCAGGGGCTTTGACCACGTCGGCGATGTCTGGTGGGTCGGAGAAGGCCGGTGTCACGGAGCGGGCCGGGAGGCCCGAGAGAGCCGGGGGAGCGGTGAAGGCCGGTGCGTCCCCCGGCGCCGCCGAGATGACGGTGGTCGGCGCGTTCGCCGGGATGCGCAGAGTGGCCGACGTGCTGTTCAGGGCCGGCTGCCCCGACTGCCGGGCCCGGCTGGAGCTCCGGGCGAACGCCCTGATGCTGGCGATCGGCGCCTCGAGCCGGACCACCTTCTACTCCTTCACCTGCACCGAGTGCGGCGCCGCCGTCCGCAAGCCCGCGGGCGAGCGGATCGTCGAGCTCCTCACCGGAGGCGGGGTGCGGACGCTGCGCCTGCACTCGACGCTCTAGGCTCGCCCCATGTTCTGGCCGATGTGTGCGATCGCTGTGGGATTTCTGGGAATGGCCGTTCTCGGCGTACTCGCCGTCCGGGTCTTCCTGGAGGCGGAGCGCCTGGGACGGCAGGTGACGGACTCCGCACGCCGAATCAACAGGGCGGCCGACGACCTGGAGCGGGCGACGGTCGGGGCCGCGCGCTCCGTGGACGGCCTGTGACCTCGCCGGAGTCCTGGTAAGAGTCGTCCCAGGGTTGCGCAATGCGTCACTCCGGCCTGTCAACTTGCCAGTGCGGGCAGGTACGCTTCTGATCGCGGCCCGAAGAACGAGGCGCGGGTCGCGACCGGGAGTACGCACAGGGATTGCCGCGCGTTCACCCCTGAGCGTTACGATCGCTGTCAACACGACGACCGGACACATGTCCGACCGATCGGGCAGTACCCCGCCCCTGCAGCCTCGGTGAGAAGGTAAAGACTTATGTTCGGAAGGCTCGGAGCTCCCGAGATCATTCTCATCCTCGTCGTCATCATCCTGCTGTTCGGCGCGAAGAAGCTTCCGGACATGGCGCGCTCCCTCGGCAAGTCCGCTCGCATTCTGAAGAGCGAGGCCAAGGCCATGAAGGACGAGGGCAGCAACCCCGCCCCGGCCGGCCCGCCCAGCACCGACGAGCAGACCCCGGCCCAGCGCACCATCCAGGCCGCGCCCGGCGACGTGACCAGCGCCCGTCCGGTCAGCGAGCCCACGGACACGACCAAGCGCTGATGCAGGGCCGGACCTCTCCGGCCCGCCGCACGAGATGAGGACGTGGGTTGCTCAACTCTGCCCGCAAGAAGGAGAAGGACCCCGAGGGACGGATGCCCCTCGCGGAGCACCTTCGTGAGCTCCGCAACCGGCTCGCGAAGGCCGTTCTGGCCATCGTCGTCGTCACCGTCGTGGCCGCCTTCTACTACAAGAACATCATCGAGTTCTTCACGAACCCGATTCTGGACGCGGTGGGCTGCCAGTCCACCCTGTCGGAGCTCGCGCAGCAGCGGAGCGGCACCTGCGCCCGCATCGTGCTGAACGGCCTGCTGACGCCGTTCACGCTCGCGCTCAAGGTCTCGCTGATGGCCGGTGTGATCTTCGCGTCGCCGATCTGGCTCTACCAGCTGTGGGCCTTCATCGTTCCCGGCCTGCACCGGCACGAGAAGAAGTACGCGCTGGCGTTCGTGGGCACGGGCGTCCCGCTGTTCCTGGGCGGCGCCTTCTTCGCGTACAAGACGCTGCCGACGATGGCGACGGTCCTCCTCGGCTTCTCGCCCGCGGACCTCGACAACCAGCTGCCACTGGACGACCTGCTCGACCTCATCGTCCGGATGGTGCTCGTCTTCGGGCTCTCCTTCGAGCTTCCCCTGCTGCTGGTCATGCTGAACCTGACGGGAGTGCTCACCGGTCGGCGCATGCTCGGCTGGTGGCGCGGCATGATCATGGGCATCACGGTCTTCGCGGCCGTGGCCACGCCCAGCACCGACCCGCTGACCATGCTGGCGCTGGCCGGGCCGATCTGGGTGCTGTACTTCATGGCGACCGCCTTCTCGCTGCTGAACGACCGGCGCAAGCGCCGCCGCGAGGCCGAGGGCCCCGACGACGACGAGGCTTCCGAGCTGGACCTCACGCCCGAGGACATCGGGGAGGTCGAGACGGTGTCGGCAGGCGGGGCGCTGCCCGGGCAGACGACCCCGGACCGGGTCAACGGTTATGACGACGTGACCTGACAAGGAGCGAAGATCTCGTAGGGTCAGGGCCGTGACCAGCGAGATCACCCTCTTCGTCAACCCCACCGCAGGGCGCGGCCGGGGCGCCCGCGCGGCGCAGCCGGCCGCTTCCGCTCTGCGGGCGGCGGGATTCTCCGTACGGACGGTTCTCGGCGAGAACGCCGCCGACGCCCTGAGCCGCGCGCGCGAGGCGGTCAAGGGCGGCACGGGCGCCCTGATAGCCGTCGGCGGCGACGGCATGGCACATCTGGCCCTGCAGGCCGTCGCCGGGACCCGCACCCCGCTCGGCCTGGTCGCCGCCGGCACCGGGAACGACTTCGCGCGCGCCCTGGGCCTGCCCCTCGGTGATCCGGCGGCCGCGGGGCGTCAGATCGCCGAGTCCCTCAAGGGCGCCCGGCTGCGGGACGTGGACCTGGGCCGGGTGAACGGCACCTGGTTCGGCACCGTCCTCGCCTCCGGCTTCGACTCCCGGGTCAACGACCGCGGCAACCGCATGCGCCGGCCCTCCGGACGCGTCAAGTACGACCTGGCGATGCTCGCCGAGCTGGCGGCCTTCCGGCCGGTCCGGTACCGGATGACCCTGGACGACGGCGGGACCCGCGAGATCGAGGCGACTCTCGTCGCGGTCGGCAACGGCTCGTCGTACGGCGGCGGCATGAAGATCTGCGCGGACGCCGACCTCGGCGACGGACTGTTCGACATCACGGTCGTCGGGCCGTGCACCCGCAGGACGCTGCTCAGGGTGTTCCCGAAGGTGTACCGGGGCACCCATCTCTCCCATCCCGTGGTGAGCGTGCACCGGGCGGCCCGGATCGAGCTCGTCGCCGACGGCCTCACCGGGTACGCGGACGGCGAGCCGCTGGGGCCGCTGCCGCTCACGGCGCGGTGCGTGCCGGGTGCGGTGCGGGTGGCGATTCCCTGAGCTGCGGGGATCCAGGGCCTCACCGGTACGGATCCGGATATTGATCGTCCTGTTGTCAGTGGCTGCCGGTAGTCTCGGAAGCACGATGACAGAGGACCTCTCACCGGCCGAGCGGTACGCGGCAGCACGGAAGCGCGCTGTCGAGCAGGCCACCGCGCTCGCCTCCTTCCGCGAGATGTACGACTTCGGCCTCGACCCCTTCCAGATCGAGGCATGCAAGGCGCTCGAGGCGGGCAAGGGTGTGCTCGTGGCCGCGCCCACCGGCTCGGGCAAGACGATCGTCGGCGAGTTCGCCGTCCACCTGGCCCTCCAGCAGGGCAAGAAGTGCTTCTACACCACGCCGATCAAGGCGCTGTCGAACCAGAAGTACGCCGACCTCTCCCGCCGTTACGGCGCGGACAAGGTCGGTCTCCTCACCGGGGACAACAGCGTCAACTCCGACGCCCCGGTGGTCGTCATGACCACCGAGGTGCTGCGCAACATGCTGTACGCGGGTTCGCAGACCCTTCTCGGCCTCGGCCACGTGGTGATGGACGAGGTGCATTACCTCTCCGACCGCTTCCGCGGCGCCGTGTGGGAAGAAGTGATCATCCATCTTCCCGAGTCGGTCACCCTCGTCTCGCTCTCGGCGACCGTGTCGAACGCGGAGGAGTTCGGGGACTGGCTGGACACCGTGCGCGGTGACACCGAGGTGATCGTCTCCGAGCACCGGCCGGTACCGCTGTTCCAGCACGTGCTCGCCGGACGCCGGATGTACGACCTCTTCGAGGAGGGTGAGGGCCACAAGAAGGCGGTCAACCCCGACCTCACGCGGCTGGCCCGCATGGAGGCGAGCCGTCCGTCGTACCAGGACCGTCGGCGCGGGCGCGCCATGCGCGAGGCCGACCGGGAGCGCGAGCGCCGGCAGCGCTCGCGGATCTGGACGCCGGGCCGCCCCGAGGTCATCGAACGGCTCGACGCCGAGGGCCTGCTGCCCGCCATCACCTTCATCTTCAGCCGCGCCGCCTGCGAGGCCGCCGTCCAGCAGTGCATGTACGCGGGACTCCGCCTCAACGACGAGGAGGCGCGGGTGAAGGTGCGCGAGATCGTCGAGAGGCGCACCGATTCCATCCCGCCCGAGGACCTGCACGTCCTCGGTTACTACGAGTGGCTGGAAGGTCTCGAGCGGGGCATCGCGGCCCACCACGCCGGCATGCTGCCGACGTTCAAGGAGGTCGTCGAGGAGCTCTTCGTACGCGGCCTGGTGAAGGCCGTGTTCGCCACCGAGACCCTCGCGCTCGGTATCAACATGCCCGCCCGCTCGGTGGTGCTGGAGAAGCTCGTCAAGTGGAACGGCGAACAGCACGCCGACATCACTCCCGGTGAGTACACCCAGCTGACCGGCCGGGCGGGGCGCCGCGGCATCGACGTCGAGGGCCATGCCGTCGTGCTGTGGCAGCGCGGCTTCAGCCCCGACCACCTGGCCGGACTCGCGGGCACCCGCACCTACCCGCTGCGTTCCAGCTTCAAGCCGTCGTACAACATGGCGGTGAACCTGGTCGAGCAGTTCGGGCGGCACCGCTCGCGCGAACTGTTGGAGACCTCCTTCGCGCAGTTCCAGGCCGACAAGTCGGTCGTCGGCATCTCCCGCCAGGTGCAGCGCAACGAGGAGGGACTCGAGGGTTACAAGGAGTCCATGACCTGCCACCTCGGGGACTTCGAGGAGTACGCGGGGCTGCGGCGCGAGCTCAAGGACCGCGAGACCGACCTCGCCAAGCAGGGCGTGGCGCAGCGTCGCGCGGAGGCGGCCGTCGCACTGGAGAAGCTCAAGCCGGGGGACATCATCCACGTCCCGACCGGCAAGTTCGCCGGTCTGGCGCTGGTGCTGGACCCCGGTCTGCCCGCGGGCCGGTCCAACGGACACCGCGGTTTCGAGCAGCACGACGGCCCCCGTCCGCTGGTGCTCACCGCCGAGCGCCAGGTCAAGCGGCTGGCCTCGATGGACTTCCCGGTGCCGGTGGAGGCGCTGGAGCGGATGCGCATCCCGAAGTCCTTCAACCCGCGTTCCCCGCAGTCCCGTCGCGACCTCGCGTCCGCCCTGCGCACCAAGGCCGGGCACATCGTCCCCGACCGGCTGCGCAAGAAGCGTTCCGAGGCCGCCGACGACCGCGAGATCGCCCGGCTGCGCACGGCGATCCGCGCCCACCCCTGCCATGGGTGCAACGACCGCGAGGACCACGCCCGTTGGGCCGAGCGCTACCACCGGCTGCTGCGCGACACCTCGCAGCTGGAGCGCCGCATCGAAGGCCGGACGAACACCATCGCCCGCACTTTCGACCGCATCGTCGCCCTGCTCACCGAGCTGGACTACCTGCGCGGCGACGAGGCCACCGAACACGGCAGGCGGCTGGCCCGCCTGTACGGCGAACTCGACCTGCTGGCCAGCGAATGTCTGCGGGCCGGTGTCTGGGAGGGGTTGAACCCGGCCGAACTCGCCGCGTGTGTCTCGGCGTTGGTCTACGAGTCGCGGGTCGGGGACGACGCGATGGCGCCGAAGCTGCCCTCCGGCAAGGCCAAGGCCGCGCTGGGCGAGATGGTCCGCATCTGGGGCCGTCTGGACGCCCTCGAGGAGGACTTCCGGATCACCCAGTCCGAGGGCGTGGGCCAGCGCGAGCCGGATCTCGGCTTCGCCTGGGCGGCCTACGAGTGGGCTTCCGGCAAGGGCCTCGACGAGGTGCTGCGCGAGGCGGAGATGCCGGCCGGCGACTTCGTCCGCTGGTGCAAGCAGGTCATCGACGTGCTGGGCCAGATCTCGGCCGCCGCGCCCGTCTCCGGCGGAGAGGGCTCGACGGTCGCGAAGAACGCGCGCAAGGCGGTCGACGGGCTGCTGCGCGGGGTGGTCGCCTACTCGTCGGTGGGCTGAGCCGGCCCGTTCCCTCGTGGTGCGCCGTCCCGACGCAGGGGCGGCGCACCTCCGCACTCCGGCACTCCGGTGCGGCACTCACTCCGGTGCGTCGCCGGTGTCCTTCCGGTACGCGGATGCGCGGGTACGCCGGTCACCCGGACCGCGGTGTCAGCGGCTCAGCCGCGCGCCCGCAGGTAGCCGCGCCAGCCGCCGTACTCCGTGATGTCCTCGGCGCCCTCGAGCGCGCGGGGCTCGCACAGGAAGCCGGGCACGTGGGTGCCGTCGGCCAGTTCGACCCGGCCGAGCGCCATCGGACTGGGCAGTTCGGCGAGCAGGCGACCGAGGCCCTCGGCGGGAAGCCGCCACACCTCCGCCTCGACGGCGGCCCCGCCCGCGCCGGTGCGGACCAGACCCGGCTTGGGAGGTGTGGTGGTCAGGGCGTACAGCCGGTAGGCGGCCGCCGTCGCCGTCGTACGCTCCCACTCGGCGCCCAGGGCGAGGAGCTGCGGGTTCAGGGGCTGGTCCGACAGGTGCGCGCCGACCACGGCGACCCGTGTCCGAGGCCGGAGCAGGGCGGCGATCCGGGCCAGGCGCTCGTCGGTGAACGCGGGGCCGATCAGCATGACGCCGAAGGGCAGCCCGTCCACGGTGCCCGCCGGGACGGCGACCGCGGCGAGGTCGAAGAGGTTCGTGGAGTTGGTGAAACGCCCCAGGCGGGCGTTGGCGCCCAGCGGGTCGGTCGCGACCTCCGCGAGCGTGGGGTGACCCGGCGCGGTCGGCAGCAGCAGGGCGTCCGCGTCGCCGAGCCCGGCGAGGGCCCGCGTACGCAGTGCGTCCAGCCGTTCTTGGTCGGCGAAGAGACGGTGGGCCGGGATGTCCCGGGCGCGCGTGATGATCCCCGCGACGGTCGGGTCGAGACCCGCGCCCCCCTCGCTGAGCACCTTGTCGACGAAGCTTCCCACCGCGGTGTAGCGCTCGGCGACGAACGCGCCCTCGTAGAGCATCGCCCCCGCCTCGGTGAACGGGGTGAGATCGAGTGGTCGCAGCTCGGCCCCCGCCGCGACGAGCTGCGCCACGGCGGCCTCGTACGCCCGCGCCCAGCCCGCGTCCAGTTCGCCGAGCTGTGCCGTCGGGGGGACGGCGACTCGCCAGGGACCGGGGGCGCGCTGGGGGAGCGCCGGCAGCGCGCGTCCGGACGGGCGGGTCAGGTGCGCGAGGGCCTGTTCGGCCTCCGGGAGGGTACGGGCGAAGACGGTCACGCAGTCCAGGGAGGCGCACGCCGGGACGACGCCGGTGGTCGGGACCAGGCCGCGGGTCGGCTTGAGGCCCACGATGCCGTTGAAGGCGGCGGGAACACGGCCGGAACCGGCCGTGTCGGTGCCGAGGGCGAGGTCGACCAGGCCCAGAGCCACCGCCACGGCCGATCCGGAGCTGGAGCCACCACTGGCGCGGGCCGGGTCGAGGGCCCCGCGCACCGCGCCGTACGGGGAACGGGTACCGACCAGGCCGGTCGCGAACTGATCCAGGTTCGTGCTGCCCAGGACGAGCGCGCCGGCCGCTCGCAGGCGGGCGACCGCGGGGGCGTCCTCCTCCGGGGTGTACGCGTACGCCGGGCAGCCCGCGGTGGTCGGCAGGCCCGCCACGTCGATGTTGCCCTTCACGGCGAGGAGCCGGCCGGCGAGGGGGAGGTGTTCGCCCGCGGCGACGCGGGCGTCGAGAGCCGCGGCTTCCTTCTCGACCGCTGCTCTGGGGCGCAGGTCGATCCAGATCTCGGGGCGGTCGACCGCGTCGACGCGGGCGTAGGCCGACTGCACTCGGGCGAGGGCGGTCATGGAGTGCTCCTTGTTCGTCTGGAGTCAGCCGGATTTCAGCGGGGTGGGGAGAAGTTCACCAGGCTTCGCAGGGCGCGATCCGATGGGTGAGGGGTGACGGGTGGCGGGTGGCGGGTGCCCACCGGATCGCCCCCGGGCCTCACCCGTGCGGTCAGGTGGCGGGCGCCAGGACCACCAGTGGCGTGCCCGCTTCCACCTGGGCGCCCGGCCTGGCGAGGACCTGCCGCACGACTCCGTCCGCCGGGGCGGCCACCCTGGACTCCATCTTCATCGCCTCCAGCGCCAGCAGGGGCTGGCCGGCGGTGACACGGTCGCCCGGCTCGACGTTCACCTGCCACACGGACGCGGCGAACTCGGCCTCGACGAGCCGGCCGCCGGCCGGGACGGTCACCTCGACGGCTGCGGGCGCGGGCGCGGTTGCGGCGTCCGCGCGGGCGAACTCGCCCGCCGCCTCCCAGGCGTCCCGCTCCGCGCCGAACGCGACGCCCTGCCGCGCCCGGAACCGCGCGATCGACTCGGCGTGACCGTCGAGGAACTCCTGGTAGGCCGCGAGGGAGAACTCGCCCTCCTCCATCCGGGGCACGAACCGACCCGAGACGATGTCGGCGCGCAGACCGAGGAGTTCGTCGGGCTCCACGGCGTACCACTTGATGCGGTCGAAGAAGCGCAGCAGCCAGGGTGAGCCCGGCTCGAAGGCACCGCGCTGCTGCCACCCCGACCACACCTGGGTGGTCCGGCCCACGAACTGGTAGCCGCCGGGGCCCTCCATGCCGTAGACGCAGAGGTAGGCGCCGCCGATGCCGACGGAGTTCTCGGCGGTCCAGGTGCGGGCCGGGTTGTACTTGGTGGTGACCAGTCGGTGACGGGGGTCCAGCGGAGTCGCGACCGGCGCGCCCAGGTACACGTCGCCCAGGCCCAGTACGAGGTATTCGGCGTCGAAGACGGTGCGGTACACGTCGTCCACCGAGTCCAGGCCGTTCACCCGGCGGATGAACTCGATGTTCCACGGGCACCAGGGCGCGTCGTCGCGGACCCCCGCCATGTACCGGTCGATGGCCTCGCGGGTCGCCGGGTCGTCCCAGGACAGCGGGAGGTGCACGGTACGGGAGGGGACCACGAGCCGGTCGGTGGGCGGGAGCGCGCGGACCGTCTCCCGCACGGCGGCGAGCAGGGCGCGCTGCGGGAGTCTGCGTGGATCCGTCTGGATCTGAAGGGAGCGGATACCGGGGGTGAGGTCGGTGACGCCGTCGAGGTCCGCCGCGGCCACCGCCTCCATCAGCGCGTGGACCCGCATGCGCAGCGCCAGGTCCAGCTGCATGGGCCCGAACTCGACCAGCAGGTTGTCGTCGCCGCTGCGACGGAACGTCACGTCGCCGTCCCTGGCCAGGACCCCGCCGTCCACGACGGCGGCCCGCGCCGAGCCGTCGTCGGCGAGCGGCGCGAAGCGCACGGTGTCGCCGGGGCGGAGCTGGCCGAGCTTCCAGCGCTCCGCGCTGACGACCGTCGCGGGACAGACGAAGCCGCCGAGCGAGGGGCCGTCCGGGCCGAGCAGCACCGGCATGTCGCCGGTGTAGTCGACGGCACCCACCGAGTACGGCGTGTCGTGGATGTTGGAGGGGTGCAGGCCCGCCTCGCCGCCGTCGGTACGCGCCCAGCGGGGCTTGGGGCCGACCAGCCGTACGCCGGTGCGCGCCGAGTTGAAGTGGACCTTCCAGTCGGCCGCGTAGAAGGCGTGGACGTCGTCCTCGGTGAAGAACTCCGGTGCGGCGTGCGGGCCTTCGAGCGCGCCGACCCGCCAGGCGGACGTGAACACGGGCCGGGCGGCGGGCGGTACGGGTGCCGACGCGGCGGTGACCGATCCGCCGTGCAGCACGTCCCCCGTGCGCAGTGCCCGGCCGCCGTGCCCGCCGAACCTGCCCAGGGTGAAGGTGGCGGCGCTGCCGAGGAACGCGGGGACGTCCAGGCCCCCGCCGGCGAACAGGACGTAGGTGCGCAGGCCGTGTCCGCCGGGTGCGCCGACGTCCAGCACCCCTCCCGCGGGCACCGTCACCGGCTCCCACTGGGCGATCGCCGTGCCGTCCACGGTGACCGGCGCCGGGGCGCCGGTGACGCAGACCGTGACGGCGTGCGTGAAGCGCAGGGCCGGCCCCCGCAGGGTGCACTCCAGACCGGGCGCGCCCTCCTCGTTGCCGAGGGCGCGGTTGCCCAGCCGGAAGGACAGGTCGTCCATCGGTCCGCACGGCGGCACGCCCACCTGCCAGTAGCCGGTGCGGCCCGGCCAGTCCTGGACCGTGGTGAGCGTGCCGCCGGAGACCACTTCGACGCGGGCCGTGGGATCGGTGACCCCGGCCAGCGTCGCCGTCGAGTGCGCGGCCCGCCGGAAGGACGGGTCGGCGAGCGCGGCCCGCACCAGCCCCAGGTTCGTCTCGACGCCGTCGACCCGGGTCCTGGCCAGCGCCTCGTCCAGCCGCTCCAGGGCGTGCGCGCGGTCCGGGCCGTACGCGACGATCTTCGCGAGCATGGGGTCGTACGCGGTGGTCACCTCGGTGCCCGTCTCCACCCAGCCGTCCACCCGGACGCCGCCGGGGAATTCGACCCTTGTCAGCAGTCCCGCGCTCGGCCGGTGCTCGCGCGAGGGGTCCTCGGCGTACAGCCGGGCCTCCACGGCGTGACCGCGCGGCGCCCCCGGGTCCCGCACGACCTCCGACTCACCGCGCGCGAGCCGCAGCATCCAGGCGACGAGGTCGACCCCGTAGATCTCCTCGGTGACCGGATGCTCCACCTGGAGACGGGTGTTGACCTCCAGGAAGTACGCCTCCTCGCGCGCGGCGTCGTACACGAACTCGACCGTGCCGGCCGAGCGGTACCCGACACTCGCGCACAGGTCACGTGCGCGGGAGGCGAGACGGGCCCGCACGTGCGCCGGGAGCCCGGGGGCCGGGGCCTCCTCCACGACCTTCTGGTTGCGGCGCTGGAGGGAGCAGTCCCGGTCGCCGAAGGTGACGACGCGGCCCCGGCCGTCGCCGAAGACCTGCACCTCGACATGGCGGGCGTGCTCCACCAGGCGCTCCAGGAAGACCCCGGCGGAGGCGAAGGACGTGGCGGCGACGCGCTGCACGCGCTCCCACGCCTCGGCCAGTTCACCCGCGGAGCGGCAGGCGGCCATACCGATGCCGCCCCCGCCGCCGGTGGCCTTGAGCATCACGGGGTAGCCGATGCCCTCGGCCGCCTCCAGAGCCTCCGGGAGGCCGGGCAGCAGCTCCGTGCCCGGGGCCGGCGGCACACCGGCCGCGCGGGCCGCCGCCCGCGCGGTGTGCTTCGCCCCGAACAGCTCCAGCTGCCGGGGCGTCGGTCCCACGAAGACGATCCCGGCGTCCTCGCAGCGCCGTGCGAAGGCCGCGTCCTCGGAAAGGAAGCCGTAGCCGGGGTGGATCGCCCCGGCGCCGGTGTCCTTGGCCGCCTTCAGGACCAGGTCGGCGTCGAGGTACGAGTCCTTCGCGGGGGCCGGGCCCAGCCGGACGGCCTCGTCGGCGAGCCGGACGTGCGCTGCCGAGCGGTCGGGGTCGGAGTACACCGCGACCGTGCGGAGGCCGAGTTCGCGCGCGGTGCGCATGATCCGGACCGCGATCTCACCCCGGTTGGCGACCAGCAGCGTGTCGAAGCTCATTGCGCCGTCCCTACGCTCATCCGCACGGCGGTCGGTTCGAAGCCGTTGCAGGGGTTGTTGATCTGGGGGCAGTTGGAGACCAGGACGAGGACATCGCGTGCGGCGCGCAGGGTCAGGGCGAGGCCCGGGGATGAGAGGCCGTCGACGATGCCGAGCGTGCCGTCCTTCTCGACCGGCACGTTCATGTACCAGTTGATGTTCGAGACGAGGTCGCGCTTGTCGAGGCCGTGCCGGGCGCCCCGCGCGAGGAAGTTGTCCACGCAGGCGTGCTGCGACCAGGTGTGGTGGCCGTACCGCAGTGTGTTCGACTCCTTCGAGCACGCGCCGCCGACCGTGTCGTGCCGGCCGACGTCGTCGGACACCACGGTCATCAGGGGCGTGTGCTCGTTGGACATCAGCACGCTGCCGGCCGTCAGGAAGATGTTGCCCCGCGCCTGGATCGTGTCGGGCGCGCTGTAGCGGACGGACGGGTCGTGGGCGTCGTACGCGAGGAAGTCGACGGCCTGGTTGCCGTGGAGGTCGGTGATGGTGAGTGTGCCGCCCGCGCGGATGACGGACGACCAGGCGGCGCGTGCGGGAACCACCGTCGTGGCGGCGCTCGTGCCCGTGGTCATGCGAGCCCCCTCGCGGCCAGGAACTCGACGGTGTTCAGGAAGGCGCGGCGGCCCTCGGGCGTCGCCTCCCACAACGGGTCGCCCGGCTTCGTCGCCACCGACCGCCAGGCGAGCACCTCGAGGGCGGTGCTGGTGTAGGCGGGGCGCGGGTCGACCGGGTGCGGCACGTTCACGAGCAGGACGGTGACGTCCTGCTCGGCGCGCAACGTCACACTGCCGCCAGGACCCGCCGAACCGGTGAAGTCCAGGGAGCCGTCGTCGCCTATCACCACGCCCTGGAAGAAGGAGAGCGAGGGCGGCAGATCACGTGGTCCGAGGCCGTTCTTGGCGGCGGCCAGCTTGAACAGCTCGCGTCCCGCGGGGGAGGCGGACTGCGGCGCGCCGTCCCCGTAGCGCTGTGTGTTGCGTACGAGCGTGGAGGTGCCGCACAGCGCGTCGTGCCGCCCGGAGGTGTCGGCGGTGAGCGAGGCGAGCACGCGGCCCTGGTCGGAGAGGAGCAACCGCCCCTCGCCCAGGTACGCGTTCCACTGGACCTTGACCGTGTCGGCCACGTTCAGGCGTTCCCAGGGGCGGTCGGCGGCGTACAGGAGGAGGTGGGCGCAGGCGTCGCCGCTCAGGTCGGTCAGCCTGAGTTCCGTGCCGCGGGCCAGCACCCGGTGCGTGTAGTTGCCGCCCGCCACGGTCTCCGCCCACACCAGGTGGCCCGCCTCGCAGGGGGGCGCGGGCCAGGAGCTCGCCGGAACGACGGGCATGGCCTCGGCGCGGGTGCCCTCCTGGGCGTGGGCGTGATCGCGTGCTCCGTGCGTGGTCGCTGTAGCCATCGCGGTTCCTCCGGCTCCGGGTGATTTCTGTCGCCCGACAGAAATTAGGAGCGCCGGGGTTCGACGCCGTGTCCCGCGCGTTGCCGTCCGGTTACCGATCCCTCACCCGTGCCCGCGGCGCGGCAGAGGCCGGTGCCGACGCGGCTGGTCACGCTGCTTCGAGGACTCCTCCGGGGCGCGATCGGCCACCTGCGTCGTGTGCGAGGATCGAACGCATGGGAGCCGGTGGCGGACGACGGGTGGGCCGGCCGCGTGCGACGCGGCGGCCGGACAGCGGCCTGTCGCCGCGCGAGGAACTGCTCGACGCGGCGGCCGAGTTGTTCACGACACGCGGGTACGCGGCGACGACCACCCGGGCCGTCGCCGAGCGGGCGGGGATGCGCCAGGCGTCCATGTACCACTACGTCTCCGGCAAGGAGGAGCTGCTCGCCGAGCTCCTGGAGTCCACGGTCACACCCTCGCTGGCCTTCGCCCGGCAGCTCCTGGCGGACGACGCGGCCGCGCCCGAGGGCCGGTTGTGGGAGCTCTGCCGGACCGACGTGGAACTGCTCTGCGCCGGCCCGCACAACCTCGGCGGGCTGTACCTGCTGCCCGAGGTACGCGCCGAGCGCTTCGCGGGCTTCCATGCCGTGCGGGCGGAACTCAAGGACACCTACCGGCAGTTGCTGGCAGCGACGGCCGCGGGCGGGGCTCTCGCCAAGAGTGAGCTCGATCTGCGGACGGATCTCTTGTTCGGCCTCATCGAAGGGGTGATCCTCGTGCACCGCTCCGAGCCGGACCGGCCCGTGTCCGCGTTCGCCGAGGCCACCGCCGACGCGGCGCTGCGGATCGCCGGAATCTGACGAACCGCCCGGTGGGGGAGGGGTTTCCGGCTGCCCGTGCCCTGTTGCTCAGAGTGTTCGAGTGAAGCCTGAGCGTACAAAAAAGCTGAGGGTACTCCTGTCGCGCGGGCGATTTCAGGCGCTTGCCGAATATGACACGGCGATGATCCGGTCGGACTAAGCTCGCCCGCAGCGCACCGAGTTGAGATGTAATCGTGCGCTTGTTCCCAAAAGTTCCGAAGATTCAGTTTGACCACGCAGTTTCCCCCACGAACTCCCCCCGACCCCCCCGCCGATCTGTCTCAGAGGGCATACATGGTGAGTGTTCAATCGCCTCCCGGTGGCCGTGAACTTCCCTACGCGCGCGTCCTGTTGCCGCCGGCCATACTGATGGCAGCGGTGACCGGGACCGCCGTCGCCGTGGTGGCGAGCCCGGCCAGGACCGCCGTCGGCTGGTGCGGCGCCATCGCGACGCTGCTGGTCGTCGCCGTCGCGGCGGAAGCCGTGCGCCGCGGCCGCCACGCCCGTGACCTGCGCGCCGAACTCGCCCGCAGCACCGCGTACTTCGAACAGCGCATCGCCGCCCACGACCAGGAGTTCGTGCGCCTGCGCACAGAGGTCCTGCCGATCGCGCTCCGCCGTATGCGGGGCGGCGTCAACCCCGAGAACGTGGCCCGCACCTTCGGCCAAGGCGCGGGCGACCCGTGCGAACTCACCGCCGTGCAGCGGGATCTGCTCGGCGCCGTACTCAAGGTCGTGGACGACGAGGACCTGCTGCGCGACTCCTCCCAGCGCTCCTTCGTCAACATCGCCCGGCGCGTCCAGGCGATCGTCCACCAGCAGAACAAGGAACTCCGCGAGATGGAGGAGGACCACGGGCGCAACCCCGAGGTCTTCGACGACCTGCTGCGCATCGACCACGGCACCGCGCTGATCGGCCGCCTCGCCGACTCCATCGCCGTGCTCGGCGGCGGCCGTCCGGGGCGCAACTGGCCCGAGCCCGTCCCGCTGTTCAGCGTGATGCGCGGCGCCATGTCCCGGATCCTGGAGTACCGCCGCATCGAGCTGCACTCGATCGCCGACGTCAACGTCAACGGCATCCACGTCGAACCGGTCATCCACGCCGTCGCCGAACTGCTCGACAACGCGACCCGCTACTCGCCGCCGACCACCAAGGTGCACCTCACCGCCCTCGTCGTGCAGACCGGCGTCGCCATCGAGATCGAGGACTCCGGCGTCAGCTTCAGCGACGAGGCCCGCGGAAAGATCGAGGAACTGCTCCGGCAGGCCGCGGCCGGCGTCGACCTCAACATCCTCGGCGAGGCCCCCCGGCTCGGCATGGCAGTCGTCGGGCGGCTCTCGAAGATGTACGACATGAAGATCTCGCTCCGCCAGTCCGCGTACGGCGGCGTCCGCGCCGTCATCGTCGTGCCGAGCAACATGCTCACCAAGGACCCCGCCCCCGGTCTCGCGCACGGCATCGGCGTGAACGCGGTGCCGACGATGGACACCGACGGAGTCGAGGGCCCCAAGCGCAAGCCGAAGAAGCGACGTCCGACCACCGGACCCCGTATCCCGTCGCCGCACGACGGCTCCCAGGACGACGACGCCCCGCTGGTCACCGAGTGGACGGCGGGCGGTCTGCCGCAGCGGCGCAGCAGGGTCAAGGTCCCGCTCAGCCAGCGGATCGCGGAGGCACGGGCCGCCGAGCTGGCCGCCGAGGCCGCGGCCGCCGCGGCGCCCTGGGAGGCCGCGCCCGCCCCCAAGGAGGATGAGCCCCCGCCGGGCCTGTGGGTCGAGGCGTTCATGGAGGGCCTCAAGGGCGACCCGGACCCGACCGCATTCACCCGTAGCCATCAGCCGGCCCCTGCCGAGGCCGACGACGAGGGGGACCTCAAGTGATCCAGCAGCGAGGCAACTTCGACTGGATGCTCAAAGATCTCGCCGACGGCGTCCCGGGCATCCAGCAGATCGTGGTGCTCTCCGCCGACGGGCTGCGCATCGCCCGCTACGGCGGCGACCCCGACGCCGCCGACCGCGTCGCCGCCGCCTGCGCGGGACTCCAGAGCCTGGCCGGAGCCGTCGCGGGCGAGATCCCCCGCAGCGACGGCACGATGCGGATGGTCATCATCGAGATCAACGGCGGCTACTTCTACCTCATGTCCGCCGGGGCCAACGCCTATCTCGCGGTGCTCGCCAACCAGACCGCGGAGCCCGGCCTGATGAGCAACCGCATGCGCGACCTCGTCGCACGGATCGGCGCGCATCTCACCAGCCCGCCGCGCCGCAACGGGCAGACCGTATGACTCCTCCGCAACGCCGCCGGCGCCACCCCACCGCGGAGCCCCGGGAAGTCCCCCAGGGAGGCCCGCCGCACGAGGGGGCTTCCCCGGAGGGGACCCTCCAGGAGGGCCAGGAACAGGACCCCAAGATCCCTGGGCGCCTGTATGTGCTCACCGGCGGGGGCGAGGGCGGCGACCGGGCCGACCTCGACCTGGTCACCCTGATCGTGGCGCGCGCCGACCCTCCGACGCCCACCACGCAGCCCGAGCAGTCGGTGCTGCTGCGGCTGTGCAAGGCCCCTCTGTCCGTGGCCGAGCTCTCGGCCTATCTCAATCTGCCGTTCAGCGTGGTGACCGTCCTGCTCACCGAGCTGCTGACGGCCGAACTGGTACAGGCGCGCGCCCCGATCGTCCGCTCGGCGCTCCCCGACCGTTCCCTCCTCGAAGCGGTGATGCATGGACTTCAAAAGCTCTGACACGATCACCGGCCCGCGCGCCGAGGACCACCTGCCGCACACGGCGACCGCCGCGGTGAAGATCGTGATCGTGGGCGGTTTCGGGGTCGGCAAGACGACCATGGTGGGTGCCGTCAGCGAGATCAAGCCGCTGACCACCGAGGAGACCATGACGCAGGCCGGCATCGGCATCGACGACAACTACGGCTCCGAGACCAAGACGGCCACCACCGTGGCCATGGACTTCGGCCGGATCAGCATCACCGAACAACTGGTGCTGTACCTCTTCGGCACCCCCGGCCAGGAGCGCTTCTGGTTCCTGTGGAACGGCCTCTTCGAGGGCGCGCTCGGCGCGGTCGTGCTGATCGACACCCGCCGTCTGGAAGTCAGCTTCGACGTGATCGGCCGCCTGGAGGAACGCGGCGTGCCGTTCGTCGTCGCCATAAACGACTTCCCGGACGCGCCCAGCTATCCGATCGAGGACCTGCGCACCGCGCTCGACCTCGCCGAGGAGATCCCGATCGTGAAGTGCGACGCGCGCCGCCGGGCCTCCAGCCGTGACGTCCTGATGACGCTGATGCGCTTCCTGCACTCGCTGGCGATGTCCTCCTCGCGGGCCTGACGCCCGCCGGTGGCCGCGAGCCGCCACCCGCCCCATTGCCACCCCCCACTGCCACCCCCAAGAAACCGGACCCACTTCAGCTTCGGAGCGATCATCGTGACGCCTGAACCCCACTCACCGGCCGGTACGGACGACCTCGCCCTCGACCCGCCGCCGGGCTGCCCCGCCCACGGCCGAGGTCCCGGCGGGCTCCACCGGCTCTACGGCCCCGAGGCGGAGGACCTGGGAGCCCTGTACGAGGAGCTCCGCGACGAGCACGGCGCGGTCGCCCCCGTGCTGCTCCACCACGACGTGCCGATCTGGGTGGTGCTCGGCCACGCGGAGAACCTGCACATGGTGAGCACGCCCACCCACTTCTCCCGGGACAGCCGGCTGTGGACCGCCGTCAAGGACGGCACGGCCGGCCCCGAACACCCGCTCGCGCCGCACATCGCGTGGCAGCCCATCTGCTCCCACGCCGAGGGCGACGAGCACCTGCGGCTGCGCGGCGCGGTCATGGGTGCCATGTCGACCATCAACCACCGCACCATCCGCCGGCACATCAACCGGGCGACCCAGATCCTGGTCAACCGCTTCTGCGAGAAGGGCCGGGCGGATCTGGTCGGACAGTTCGCCGAGCACCTCCCGATGGCCGTGCTCTGCCAGATCCTCGGTATGCCCGGCGAGTACGACGACCGTCTCGTGCAGGCCACCCGCGACCTGCTCAAGGGCACCGAGACCGCGATCGCCAGCAACGAGTACGTCATGAACATCCTGATCCGGCACACCGCCCGCCGCCGTGACCAGCCGGGGGACGACTTCACCGGCCATCTCATCAACCACCCGGCCGGACTCACCGACGACGAGGTCGCCCAGCACCTGCGCCTGGTGCTGCTGGCCGCCTACGAGGCCACGGCCAACCTGCTCGCCAACGTGTTGCGCGTGGTGCTCATCGACCCGCGTTTCCGCGCCCGGTTGAACGGCGGACAGATGACGGTCCCCGAGGCGGTCGAGCAGTCGCTGTGGGACGAGCCGCCGTTCAGCGCCGTCCTCGGGTACTTCGCCAAGCAGGACACCGAGCTGGGCGGCCGGACCATCCGCCGGGGCGACGGCCTGATCCTCGGCATCGCGCCGGGCAACATCGACCCGAGGGTGCGGCCCGACCTCAAGGCCGACATGATGGGCAACCGGTCGCACCTGGCCTTCGGCGGCGGACCCCACGAGTGTCCGGGGCAGGACATCGGCCGTGCCATCGCCGACGTCGGGGTCGAGGCGCTGCTGATTCGACTGCCCGACGTCGAACTCGAGGGTGACGAGGACGAGTTGCGCTGGCGCTCGTCGATGTCGTCGCGGCACCTGGTGGAGCTCCCGGTCTACTTCGAGCCGCAGCCGCCGGAGGAGGTCGAGGACGTGCCGACCGCTTGGCCGGTCCCACCGCAGCGGCAGCCCTGGCAGATCGGCACCGACCGGTCGGTGGCGTCCGCGCCGCGGCGCGAGCCGTCCCTGCCGATGTCGACGCCCGCGCCGATGGTGACGCCACCAGCGCCGGCACAGGCCCCCGTACCCGTGCCCGTCCGCCCCGCCGGGGCCTGGCAGCGCTTCCTGGCCTGGTGGCGCGGTTACTGAACGGCGCGGGCGGGCCGGGGCTCCGGCTACCGCGCCCAGTCGTCGTGCGCGGACCAGGCATGGAGCTCCCGCCCGCTGACGAACCGGTGTGCCCGCCCCGTGACCGGATCGGTGAACTCCAGCTTTCGCGCCAGCAGTTGGAGCGGACGCCGGAAGTCACCGGCGGGCACGGGGCCGGTCACCACCGGATAGAGCGGGTCTCCGAGGATGGGGACGCCCAGCGTGTT
This sequence comes from Streptomyces sp. NPDC057950, assembly GCF_042887295.1. NCBI lineage: Bacteria > Bacillati > Actinomycetota > Actinomycetes > Kitasatosporales > Streptomycetaceae > Streptomyces > Streptomyces sp. NPDC057950. The sequence continues at coordinate 114,777 of NZ_JBHVPP010000006.1, read as the reverse complement.
CATGTGCACCCGTAGCTGATGGGTCTGCCCGGTGCGCGGCACCAGCCGGTAGCGGCCCAACCCGTCACGCCTGTCGCGGAGTTCGACCCGGCTCACGGCGTTCGGTTCGCCCGCCACCTCCCGCGCGGCCATCACCCCGCGCTCCTTCACGATCCGGCTGCGGACCGTGCGCGGCAGCGTGAGCCCCGCGTCGTACGGGGCCACCGCCTCGTACTCCTTGGTGACGAGCCGGTCCCGGAACAACGACTGGTAGGCGCCACGCTCCTCGGGCCGCACGGTGAACAGCACGAGCCCGGCGGTGAGCCGGTCGAGGCGGTGCGCGGCGCCCAGTGCCGGGATGTCCAGCTCGCGCCGCAGCCGCGCGAGCACGGTCTCCGCGACATGGCTGCCGCGCGGTGTGGTGGCGAGGAAGTGGGGTTTGTCGGCCACCACGACATGGGCGTCGCGGTACACGACGTCGACGGCGAACGGCACCCGCTCCTCGTCGGGCAGCTCCCGGTGGAACCACACGAACATCCCCGGCTCGTACGCCGTGCCGGGTTCCACCGGCCGTCCGTCCGCGCGCACCATCAGTCCGTCGGCGAGCATCGTGTCGATCACCCCGGCCCCCGCCGCGAGCCGCTGCGTCAGGTACTCCCGCACCGTGGCCCACTCCCCGGCCTGCGGCAGTCTGACGCGCACGGGGTCGACGCCGTCGCGCTGCGGCAGGGGGGAGGGCGGGATCCTGGGCTTGCGTCTCACCCGCTCAAGCCTACGGGGGCGCGCCCCTCCCGGATGCGCGAGGCGGCTGCCGGGTCGGTCGCTCCGGGCTCAGGTGTACGAGGCCGGGGCCGCCCCCGGAGCCTGCCCCTCCGCCACCGTCGTCCGGGCCCGGTACGCCCGGTAGGCCGCACCCGCGAGCAGCGTCGACCCCAGGAACAGCACGGTGAACCACTGGAAGTACCAGTGCCCGCCCGCCGGGTCGTACACCGCGGCGCGCGGCCAGGCGAGGTCGACGCTCATGACCAGACCGTAGAGGAGGGCGATCGCGTTGACGGGGACGCCCCAGCGGCCCAGCGAGAAGAGCGGGGCGCCCGTCTCGTCGGTCCCGCCGGCGGTGAACTCGCCGCGCAGCCGGCGCACCAGCATCGGTCCGGTCACCATCGCGTACGCCAGGTACAGCATCACGATGCAGGTGGTGCCGATCGCGAGAAAGGCCTCCGGGGAGGCGAAGTCGAGCAGCAGCAGGGCGGCGGCGAGGACACCGACGGTGAGCGCGGGCACGCTCGGCATGCCGGTGCGCGGGTCGACCCTCGCGAGCCGGTGGGAGAAGGGGAGCCGGCCGTCCCTGGCCATCGAGAAGAGCATGCGGCAGGCGGCCGTCTGGATCGCCAGTGTCGCCACCGCGACGGCCACCACCACGTCGGCGAGCAGCGCCCGGCCCACCCCGTCCCCGAGGCTGCTGGTCAGCACGTAGCTCAGGCCGTCCACGCCCAGGTGACCGTCGGTGAGGCTGGGTGCGGCCAGCAGTCCGCCCAGCACGATCAGTCCGCCGAGCAGACCGGCCGCGCCGAGCGCGGTGAGGATCGTGCGGGGCGCGGTGCGCCGCGGGTGGTGCGTCTCCTCGCTCATCTCGCCCGCGCTGTCGAAGCCGATCATCACGTAGGCGGCTGTGAAGGAGCCCACCATCAGCGCCCCGAACAGGCCCGATCCGCCTCCACCGGTGTGGAAGGTGATGCCGGGGGAGCGCTCGGAGTGGGTGAACAGCAGGACGATGATCAGAACGGCGCCGATGATCTCGGCGGTGACGCCGACGCGGTTGATCACCGACATCACCCGGTTGTCCACGACGTTCACCAGCGTGGTCAGGACCAGCAGGACGACACCGAGGACCGCCGCGTTCGCCGCGCCGTCGGGGCTGGTGGGCGCCGGATCGTCGCCCACCAGCTGGAAGCCGGACCAGATCGCGGGCAGCACCATCTGCAGGGCGAGGGCGGCCGCCGCGACCACCACGATCTGTCCGATCACCATGATCCAGCCGGCGAACCAGCCGAAGGAGGGGTTCGACAGTCGTGAGGACCACTGGTAGATCGCGCCCGAGAGCGGGTACCGCGCGGCCAGTTCGGCGAAGCAGGCGGCTACCGTCAGCTGGCCCACCAGGACGGCCGGCCAGGTCCAGAAGAAGACCGGGCCGCCGAACGCGTACCCGAAGGCGAAGAACTGGAAGACGGTCGTCAGCACCGAGATGAAGGAGAAACCGGCGGCGAACGAGGCGTAGCGGCCGAGGCTGCGCCGCAGTTCCTGGCGGTAGCCGAACGGGGTGAGCGAGCCGTCGTCGGGGGACCGGGGCGGATCGGGGCGTACGTCGGAGGGGGCGGTGGTGGTCACGGTGGCACCTGCCTTCGGCGCGGAATTCTGTCGGGTGACAGAAATTAGGGAGGCCCTGTTTCGCTCGCGTGTCGCGACCGTGTCCGCGTCGAGCCGAAGTGCTCACGCCCCTGTCCCGGGTCCGGGACGCGCACAGCCGATGGGGGGCGGGACCGCCGGTCTCGCCGGTGACGGGGATCCGTTCACCCGCTCACCACGCGCTGTCCGGAGGGGACCGGCGCTCTCCCCGTGCGGGTCGCGGGCGGCGGTACGGGCCGTGTGCGCGGTGCCGGACGCGCACAGGCCCCGGGCACCCTCAAGGGGCCGCCCCGGCCTGGCGTGTGACGTGACGTCAACTCGCGCCGCTCGTGCGGCGGTCCGTGTCCCAGCCGATCACGCTGATTCGGCCACCGTTCCGACTGCGCCTGCCCGGCGGCCTCTTCGGGAGGGCGGCACCCTCCGACCGGCCCGGCCGGACGTGAGGAACGTGGCACCGTCCGCAGGGCCCGGCCGGACGCGGCGCGTCGCCGGTTTCGACCCGCTCGGCCGGGCGGGCGCGGCGAGGGCGAGCGCGGCGAGGGCGTGCGGCGATGTCCGGGCACCCCGACCGGGTTGCCGTGCACGGCCGTTCGGGCGGGCGCCCGCGCGGGCCGTCGCGGCGGTGCGGCCGCCGATCCGTATGTTCAGGTCGACCGGCGCTCCGAGGAACCCGGCCCGGGGAGGTTCAGGAGGCGGCCGCCGAGGGTGCCTCCTGCTCCGCCTCCACCTGCGCGTTCCATTCCCGCTTGGCCGCCTGCCAGCCGTCCTCGTTGTGCCCCAGCCGCCAGTAGCCGGAGATCGACAGATCCTCGCGCGGGATCTCCCGCTCCACCCGCAGCAGCCGGCGCAGCTCCTTCACGAAGGCCGCCTCGCCGTGCACGAACGCCTGCATCCGGCCCGCCGGGAAGTCGAGCGCGCGCACGGCCTCCACCAGGGCCTCGCCGACGGGCCGGTCCCCGCGGTGCAGCCACACCACGTCCACGTCGGAGTCGATCTTCTGCTCCTCGTCGCGGCCCGAGACCTCCAGGAAGGCGTGGGCCACGGCCCCGGCCGGCAGCGACTCCAGGGCGGCGGCGATCGCGGGCAGCGCGCTCTCGTCACCGGCGAGCAGATGCCAGTCGGCGCTCGCGTCGGGCGCGTACGCACCGCCGGGGCCCATGAACCGTACGGTCTCGCCCGGTTGGACGCGGGCCGCCCACGGGCCGGCCAGGCCCTCGGCGCCGTGGACCACGAAGTCGAGTGTCAGCTCGCGCAGTTCGGGATCCCAGGCCCGCACGGTGTACGTCCGGGTCACGGGCCACTGCTCGCGCGGGAACTCCTCGCGGATCCGCTCCAGGTCGAACGGCTCGGGATAGGTGACGCCCTCCGCGGCGAAGAGCAACTTCACGTAATGGTCGGTACAGGTGCCCGCGGTGAACTCGGCGAGGCCCTCGCCGCCCAGGACGACGCGCTGCATATGGGGAGTGAGCCGTTCGGTCCGCACGACGCGCGCGGAGTGGGGCTTCCTGGGCCTGCGTGCCGGACGCTCTGCCATGACGGCCTCCTCGTTCAAAGACTTAGGCTCCCCTAAGTTAGCATCTCCGTCCCGGTCGACACCCTTCGCGAGGACGGACTTCGTGCTCCTGCCACCGGTATTCGAGTACCCCCGTGGTGAGGCTCGAGCCTCCCTCCAAACAGTGACGATGCCCTCACCCGGAGATCCCGTTCCCGTCGGCGAGAACGATGCTTCTCAGGCGGAGGACGACGCTTCTCAGGTGCCGAGCGTGGTGAGCAGGCGCTGCAGCGAGCCGCCCAGGCCCCAGCGGGCCGCGAGCGCGTCCAGGGCGGCCGGGTCGCGCGGGGTGTGCGGCAGCGCCGTGTCGACGTCGGGCAGCGGGACGTCACCGGCGACCCGTACGACCTCGGGAGCCAGGGCGACATAGGGCCGGGACTCGTCGAGCCGCCTGCGCTGAGAGGGCGTCAGCGCGGACTTCGGGTCGTCCACGGCGGTCATGATGCCCGCCAGGTCGCCGAAGGCGTCGAGCAGCTTGGCCGCCGTCTTCTCGCCGATCCCGGGCACCCCCGGAAGGCCGTCGCTCGGGTCGCCGCGCAGCAGCGCCAGGTCCGCGTATCCCGAGCCGTCGACCCCGTACTTCTCGCGCAGCCACGTCTCGTCGGTGAGCTGGAGGGTGCCGACGCCCTTGAGGGGATACAGGACGCGTACCCCCCGCTCGTCGTCGACGAGTTGGTAGAGGTCGCGGTCGCCGGTGACGATGTCGACCGGGCCGGCGGCCCGCCCGGTGAAGGTGCCGATCACGTCGTCCGCCTCGTACCCCTCCACTCCCACGCGTGCGATGCCCAGCGCGTCCAGGACGTCCTCGATGACGGGCACCTGCGGGGAGAGCGTGTCCGGCACCTCCTCCTCGTCCGGGCCGGTCTCGGTCTCCACGGCCACCCGGTGCGCCTTGTACGAGGGGATCAGGTCGACCCGCCACTGCGGGCGCCAGTCCGCGTCCATGCAGGCCACCAGGTCGTCCGGGTGGTGGTCCTTGACCAGGCGGTCGATGAAGTCGAGCAGCCCGCGCACGGCGTTCACGGGCGTGCCGTCCGGGGCCCTCACCGAGTCGGGGACCCCGAAGTAGGCCCGGAAGTAGAGGGAGGCGGTGTCGAGCAGCATCAGGCGTCTGGTCACGCCTCGCATCATGCCGTACGCCACTGACAGTGACCTGGACCACTCTCGTGTTTGCTCCGTGTAAGCGAGGGCAGGCGCGGCATCGGGAAGCGCCCGGTTGCTCATTCAACCGATCACGGCCATCACGGCGATCGCACCGATCCGACCCGTCGCACCGATCAGACCGATCGAGGCGTCCGAACGAGAGGCACACGTGTCATCCAGGCTTGAGGCCGAGCACCTGTACAAGGTGTTCGGGAGACGACCGGAAGAGGCGGTGGAGCGACTCCGCCGGGGAACCGACCGGGAGGAGCTGCGCGCCGACGGCACCACCGCCGCGGTGATCGACGCGTCCTTCACGGTCGACCCGGGCCAGATCTTCGTCGTCATGGGCCTGTCCGGATCGGGAAAGTCCACGCTGTTGCGCATGCTCAACGGGCTTCTGGAACCGACCGCGGGACAGGTGCGCTTCGACGGTGAGGACCTCACCGCGCTCAGCGCCCGCGACCTGCGCGAGGTCCGCTCGAAGAAGATCAGCATGGTCTTCCAGCACTTCGCGCTCTTCCCGCACCGCAGTGTTCTGGAGAACGCTGCGTACGGCCTGGAGGTCCAGGGCGTACCGGCCGCCGAGCGCAGGAAGCGCGCCACCGAGGCCCTGGAGCTGGCCGGGCTCGCGGGCTGGGAGAAGTCCTGGCCCGACGAGCTGTCCGGCGGGATGCAGCAGCGCGTCGGCCTCGCCCGCGCGCTCGCCACGGACGCCGATCTGCTGCTGATGGACGAGTCGTTCAGCGCGCTCGACCCGCTGATCCGCCGTGACATGCAGGACCAGCTCATCGAGCTCCAGAAGAAGCTCAAGAAGACCATCGTGTTCATCACCCACGACCTCAACGAGGCCATGCGGCTCGGCGACCGGATCGCCGTCATGCGCGACGGCCGCATCGTCCAGATCGGCAGCGCCGAGGACATCCTCGTGCGCCCCGCCGACGACTACGTCGCCTCCTTCACCCAGGACGTCGACCGCTCGCGGGTGCTGACGGCGGGCGCCGTCATGGACACCGACGTACGCGGCGACGAGGCCGACTGCGACTGCGAGACAGCGCTGCCCGACACCTCGTTCGTGGATCTGTGCGCGATCAGCACGCGCCTCACGCACCCGGTCGCCGTCCTCGACGCCCAGGGCGAACTGGTCGGCGTCGTGCCGCGCCGCCGGCTCGTCGCCTTCCTCGGCGACGAACAGGACGAACCCGGCCGCTGTCCGCAGCCGCGGACCGAGGTGGTGACGGCCGATGCCTAGGATTCCCTTCGGTGACTGGGTCAACGACGTCGTCGACTGGCTGCTGAACCACATGGCGTGGCTCTTCGACTTCCTCAAGACCGTCTTCTCGGGCACCTACGACGGCATCAACGCCGTCCTCCAGGCCCCGCAGCCACTCCTGCTCGCGGGCATCTTCGCGGTGATCGCGTTCTGGCTGCGCGGCACCTCCGCGGGTGTCCTCACCTTCGTGGGATTCGCCTTCATCGACTCCCTCGAACTGTGGGAGGACGCGATGGTGACCCTCTCGCTCGTCCTCGTGGCGACACTGATCGCGCTCGTCGTCTCCGTCCCCGTGGGCATCTGGGCCGCGCGCTCCGACCGGGTCAGCGGCATCGTCCGCCCGGTCCTCGACTTCATGCAGACCCTGCCCGCGATGATCTACCTCATCCCGGCGATCCTGTTCTTCGGCACCGGCGCCCCCGCCGGCATCGTGGCCACCCTGATCTTCGCGCTGGCGCCCGGCGTCCGAATGACCGAACTGGGCATCCGGCAGGTCGACAAGGAACTCGTCGAAGCCGCCGACGCGTTCGGCACCACCCCCCGCGACACCCTGCTGCGCATCCAGCTGCCGCTGGCCCTGCCCACCGTCATGGCGGGCGTCAACCAGGTCATCATGCTGGGTCTGTCCATGGCCGCCATCGCGGGCATGGTCGGCACCGGCGGCCTCGGCGGCGACGTGAACGAGGCCATCGGCCAGCTGAACGTAGGGCTCGGCTCCGAGGCGGGCGTCGCCATCGTCATCCTGGCGATCTACCTCGACCGGATGACCGGCGCCCTCGGCACCCAGGTATCCCCGCTCGGCCGCCGCGCGGCCGCCAAGCTGCGCGCCGCGCAGGGCCTGCGGATCTGGTCCTACCGGCCCCGTCCCGCCGTCGCGGTGGTGGGAGTCGTCGTCCTCGCGCTGGTCGCGGGTGGCATGGGCGTCTTCGGCGGTACGAACTCGACGTCCACCGCGGCCGACGGCGAGAACGTCGGCCAGGGCAAGAAGATCAGCATCGGCTACATCCCGTGGGACGAGGGCGTCGCCTCCACCTTCCTGTGGAAGGAGATCCTGGAGGAGCGCGGCTACCAGGTCGACGTCAAGCAGTTCGACGCCGGCCCGCTGTACACCTCGCTCGCCCAGGGCGACATCGACTTCGAGACCGACTCCTGGCTGCCGACCACGCACGCGCAGTACTGGAAGAAGTACGGCAAGCAGCTCGACGACCTGGGCTCCTGGTACGGCCCGACGTCCCTTGAGCTGTCGGTGCCCGCCTACATGAAGGGCATCGACTCCCTGGCGGACCTCAAGGGCAAGGCCGGCACCTTCGGCGGCAGGATCACCGGAATCGAGTCCAGCGCCGGGATGATGGGCCTGCTCAAGAGCAAGGTGCTCAAGGCGTACGGGCTCGACAAGGAGTACAAGGTCGTCGACAGCTCCACGCCGGCGATGCTGGCCGAGCTGAAGCGCTCGTACGCGGCGAAGAAGCCGATCGTCGCCACGCTCTGGTCGCCGCACTGGGCCTACAGCGACTACAAGCTGAAGAAGCTCAAGGACCCGAAGGGCGCCTGGGGCAGTGGCGACGGCGTGCACACGCTGTCCCGCAAGGGCTTCGCGCAGGACAACCCGGTCGTCGGCAAGTGGCTGAAGAACTTCAAGATGACCGAGAAGCAGCTGACCGACCTCGAGGCCGAGATCAACAAGGTCGGCAAGGGCAAGCAGCAGGACGCCGTGCGCGCCTGGCTGAAGAAGAACCCCGGCGTCGTCGACAAGCTGGCCCCGGCAGGGAAGGCGTCCGCCGCCCCGGCCGAGGCGAAGCGCCCGGTGGACGTCGCCTGGTTCCCCTGGGACGAGGACGTCGCCGTCACCTACCTCTGGAAGAACGTGCTGGCACGGCGCGGCTACCAGCTGAACCTCAAGCAGATGGACGTCGGCCCCGTCTACACGGGACTGGCCTCCGGAGACCTCGACCTCAACTTCGACGCCTGGCTGCCCTACGCCCAGTCGAACTACTGGGACCAGCACAAGAACGACCTGAAGGACCTGGGCACCTGGTACGCGCCGACCTCACTGGAGATCGCCGTGCCCTCCTACGTGAAGGGCGTCAAGTCCCTCGCGGACCTGAAGGGCAGGGCCGGCACCTTCGACGGGAAGATCATCGGCATCGAGCCCGGCACCGGTGAGATGAACCTGCTCAAGAAGAAGGTGCTCCCGGGCTACGGCCTGGACAAGGAGTACAAGGTCGTCGACGGCTCCACGCCCGCCATGCTGGCCGAGCTGAAGCGCGCGTACGCCAAGAAGCAGCCCGTCGCCGTCGTCCTGTGGTCCCCGCACTGGGCCTACAGCGAGTACAAGCTCACCAAGCTCGCGGACGACGAGAAGACCTTCGGTGAGGGCAACACGATCCGGACCATCTCCAGCGAGAAGTTCCCGGAGCAGTACCCGCAACTCGCCCGGTGGATCAAGAACTTCAAGATGAGCGAGGGTGAACTCGGCTCCCTGGAGAGCGAGATCAAGCAGCGCGGCCAGGGACACGAGGAGGACGCCGTCGCGGCCTGGCTGAAGGGACACCCGGACGTGGCGGACCGGATGGCGCCGCAGTAGCCCGACCGGACCCGGCCCACCCCTCGCTCCGTCCGTCGCCTGCCGCACGGCCCTCGGTGACGGTCGATTGCGCGCCGCGGCCGCCGGCCCGTGGGTCGGCGCGGCCGCACTTGCCGCGCCCCGCCGCCGGTGGACGGGCAGGACGGGTATGTCGACGCGTACGCACCGGATCCGGACAACCACGACGCCGTCCGCGGCCGGCCCGGCCCCGGAACCCCGGCCGGCCCGGAGGCGGCGTACGGCCGTGACGCGTCCCGCAGCCCCTCGCGCCGCGCGGAGGGCGCACCTCACCTCACCGCACCTCACCGTCCCGCGCGACGGCACGGCCGAGCTGACCGGCCACGACCGTGCACGGTGCGACACCGGGCGCCAACTCCGCGTAGCGCGCGCTGACTTCACATCCCGGTGCGGTCCGCCGCCGGCGGCCGGACCGTGGCCCGGAGTCCTGGGGGCGCGCGGTGGCGGAGACGACCGGCACCGTCCTCGGAACACCGCTGCGGGCAGCCGACCTTGACATAGGGTCAGCAGTGTGACCCGGGGCAACTCGGGCAGGACGTCCGGCCCTCCTGGTCAGCCCTTTCGTCCGGAGGGCGGCCACGGTGCCGGGAGAGACGGGGCAACTCGGCTGTTGGCGCGAATTGTGGCCCTCGCCCTCCCCTGGCATGACAGCGATATGACGGCCGCATGAAACGGTTTGCCGAACATGCGTAGGGTGCAAACAACTCTTCAGGGGCAAGGGGCCCGAGGCGTGGACCGAAGCAGTGGACCGACGACGCGTGGGAGGGAGCCGGAGCGATGGGCGACCACAAAGAACAACCCCTTCGGGTGGGCGCGGCCGTCCGGCGGCGGCGCCGGGCGCTGGAGCTCACCCTCGCCGTCGTGGCCGCGCGCAGCGGCCTGTCGGTCCCGTTCCTCAGCCAGGTGGAGAACGAGCGGGCCAGGCCGAGCCGTAGCTCCCTGGAGAGGGTCGCCGACGCACTGGGCACCACGGCCGTCGAGTTGCTCGCCGCGGCCGACCCGGCGTGCAGCGTCGACGTCGTGCGCGCCGACGACGGTGCCGACTGCGCTTCCGAAGCCCGCACGCGCCCCCTGGTGCGCGGTCACCACCAGTTGCACGCCACGGAGTTCGTCGGTGACCACGAGGAGGGTCGCGAACTCCAGCACCGCAACGACAAGTTGATGTACGTCGCCGACGGCGCCGTCGAGGTCGAGGCCGAGGGCCGCGCGCACCGTCTGGGGCGCGGCGACACGCTGTACCTCACGGGCGGAGTCCGCCATCGGTGGCGGGCCACCGTGCCGGACACCCGGGTGATCGTGGTCGAGGTCGCCGACCACATCGAGGCGGTGGAGGAGCGCCACGGCTTCGGCAGACGCTGACCCTTCCGCACGGATCCGGGCCGGGTGGCACTGCGATACTGATGCCATGTCCGGGACCTCCCGTCGCGTCCTCGAGATCGCCGCGGTCACCTCGCCCCCGTTGATCACGACAGCGGGGACGCGCCCATGACCGGGAGGACGAGCACCGGCGTACCACGGGTCGTGTCGCTCGTGCCCTCGCTCACCGAGGCCGTCGCGGTCACCGTCCCCGGCGCCCTGGCCGGTGCGACGGACTGGTGCAGCCATCCGCCGGACCTCGACGTCGTCCGGGTCGGGGGCACCAAGAACCCCCGGGTCGAGCGGATCGTAGGGATCGGCCCCGACCTGGTGGTGGCCAACGAGGAGGAGAACCGCGGCCCCGATCTGGACGCCCTGCGCGCGGCGGGGATCGAGGTGCTGGTCACGGAGGTCAGGGACGTGCCGGCGGCCCTCCGGGAACTCGACCGGGTGCTGACGGCGTGCGGGGCGCGGACCCGGCCCCGCTGGCTCGACGAGGCGGAGTCGGCATGGGCCGGACTGCCCGACCCGGAGCACCCAACGGCCGCGATCGTGCCGATCTGGCGGCGCCCCTGGATGGTCCTCGGCCGCGACACCTTCGCCGGGGACGTCCTGGCGCGCCTGGGCGTCGACAACGTGTACGCGGGGCACGAGGACCGCTATCCCCGTATCCCTCTCGCCGAGCTCCGCGCGGCTGCCCCGGAGCTGGTGGTGCTGCCCGACGAGCCGTACCGCTTCACCGCCGACGACGGACCCGAAGCCTTCGGCGACGTGCCCTGCGCACTCGTCGACGGACGACACCTGACCTGGTACGGACCGTCGCTGGCGCGGGCGCCGGGGGTGCTCGGCGGGGCGCTGCGAGCAGGGCCCGCACAAGCCCGACGCCGACCCTGAGGCGCGCTGATGCCGGAACCTCGGCTCGGGAAACTCAGGTGACGCGACATGGCGCCCCCGCGGAGTCGGCGCGCCGGTGGACGCCGAGGCGGGGGCGGGACGGCCACCTTCGGCCCAGGTGGGCGGGCGGGCGAACGCGGCGGCCCGGGTTCACAGCCGCACGATGACCAGGGCGGTGTCGTCGGTGGCGTCCCCGGGTGGGATCAGGTCGGTGAGCACGGCGTCGGCGAGGGTTTCGGGGTCGTCCGCCCGGTGGCGGGCCAGGGATCCGGCGAGCCGCGCGAGACCCCTGTCGATGTCCTCGCCCCGCCGTTCGATCAGACCGTCGGTGTACAGCACGAGGACGGCGCCCTCGCGGAAGGCCGTGACGGCCTGGGTCCGGGGGCCGTGTTCAGGACGGGCGGCCAGGGGCGGGTCGGTGGCCTGGTCCAGGAACTCGACGGTCCCGTCCGTGCGCAGGAGCGCTGGTGGGGGATGGCCGGCGCTGCTGTAGGTGATGGAGTGGTTGTCCCAGTCGACGAATGCGGTGGCCACGGTGGTGTTCTCGGCGCCGTCGACGGTGCGGGCGTACAGCCCGAGGACTTCCAGGGCGCGGGCGGGGCCTTCGGGGACGAGGGAGGCCGCGGTGAGGGCGCTGCGCAGTTGTCCCATGACACCGGCCGCGTACAGACCGTGACCGACGACGTCGCCGACGGCCACGGCGATGCGGTCGCCGGGCAGGTCGACCAGGTCGTACCAGTCACCGGCCACATTCAGCGCTTCGGCGGCGGGCCGGTAGCGAACGGCCGCCGGGTGCCTGCCGACCGGGGGAGGAGCGGGCAGCATGGCTTCTTGCAGGGTCAGAGCGACTTCACGGGCGCGGATGAGCTCGGTGACGTCCTCCAGCCGCTGCAGCAGCAGCGTCATGCGCCCATCGGGTCCGAACACGGGAACGTTGGTCACGTTGAAATACCGCTCGTGCCACACCCCGGGCTGCTCGTCGTCCTCCATGTCGTAGCGCTGCAGTGCCACGACGCTGCGCTCGCCCGTGTCCACGGCCCGCCGCAGCGAGGCCAGAACCTTGAGCAGGAGAGGCTCGGCGGCGTCGTTGTCGGGCGGCTCCTCGGGAAGGAAGCGACCGACCACTTGCTCGCGCGGGAGGCCCCGCAGGCGCAGGAACTCCGCGTTGGCGTCCGCGCAGATCAGCTGCGGCGTCACCAGCGCCACCGCTCCGGGAAGCGCCTGGAACACCGCCGCGTAGTCGACCGCCGGTTCTGCCATGATTTTCCTGCTCACCGAGGCGCTGTCTGCCTCTTCACGATACGAGCAGGGAGTCACAGCCCGCACCATGAGGTCGCGGCGGTCCCTCGCTGACGCCGACAGATCAGAGGCGACCCGCGGACTAGTGTCGTCTTCCCGGATCGCGTCCGCCTGAGCTCAGGGGGTGCCACCCGCGGTGTTCGGCGACGGCCACCGGACCGCGTCGGAGACCGGGGTCGCCGGTGAGCCGGTGAGCCGGGGGACGACGTCGGTGACCGAGGAGATCTCGCCCTTCTCGATCGCTTGGTACCAGGAGATCCAGGTCTCGATCTGTTCCCCGCTCATGCCCTGCCGCCAGCGCCGCGAGAAGGCGTCCTCAAGGGTCTCCGGTTCGAAACGGTAGGGCCGGCCGGTGGCCGTGGCGATCCGGGTGACCGCTTCGTGGAGGGTCAGTGCCTCGGGCCCGGTGATCTCCAGGATCGCGCCGTCGTACTCGGAACGGGGACCCTCGTCGAGGGTGACGGCGGTGATCACGTCGGCGATGTCCTCGTGGGTGGTGAAGGCGGCCCGGCCGGTGGGCGCGGGGCCGCTGACGACGAATTCCTTGTCGGCGAGGGAGGCCGGTGTCGACGTGTAGAAGCCCGCCCGGAGCACCGTGTGGCGGATCCCGGCTCCGGCCAGGAACCGTTCGGTCAGCCACTGGTCGCGGGCGTTCAGATAGGTGGCGGTGGGCGAGGCGCCGACGAGGGACACGTACAGGACCCGGTCGACGCCGACCGCGATGGCGGCCTCGACCGCGGTGGCGTGTTCCTCCAGCCGGCGTCCCGTGCGGTGTCCGGAGACCAGGATGAGGGTCGAGGCGCCCTCCAGCGCCTCGCGCATCGCCGAGGCGTCGCCGTAGGCGGCGGGACCGCGTCGCCGTGCGCCGGGCAGTTCGGGCATCCGGTCGGGGCTGCGTCCGACGAGGAGTTGGGGGACGCCACGGCCGGCGAGGCGGACCGCGATCCGGCTGCCCAGTGCCCCGGTCACTCCGGTGACGGCCACCGTGGCGTAGCGCGTGTCAGACATGATTTTCCCTTGTGCTCACGTCGTCGTCCTCACGTCGTCCTCGTCGTCGCGGGCCGCTGGGACGACCGCTCGGGGCACTTCCTCGGCGACGCCGCCGTGCGCGGGACGGATCGCCCCGTAGAGAACGGAGTTGACGGTCGCCCGCAGCAGATCGGTCGCTGTCCAGTGGAGCTCGCGCGGCAACTGTGAAGTGACCAGCCGTTCCAATGCGCCTCGGGTGATCTCACCCAGCAGTTCGGGCGGCGCCGACAGGAGCCCTCGCAGGTGTGCCTCCCGGAACAGCTCGTCGAGCCGCCTGTAGACCACCGCGTCCATGCGCTGCCGCACGTCGTGGCGCAGCATCGCATCGCCCCGTCCCGTCGCGAGCTGAGCCGCGCCGATCCGTTCGAGTTCACCGCCTGCCGCGATCAGGAACTGCTCGACCCGCGCGTCGAACGGCTGTGCCTCCGCCTCCTCGACCGCCCGCAGTCTGCTCTCCACCGCCGCGAACTTCCGGTCCAGTACCTCGGCCAGCAGGGTGCGCTTGTCGGGAAAGTGCCGGTAGATGGTCTTCTTGCTCATCCCGAGCTCGCGCGCGAGGTCGTCCATGCTCACCCCCGCGAAACCCGAGGCGAAGAACAGTCGCCCAGCCGCTTCCGCGATCACGTCGGCACGCCGCCGATCCCGATCGGAAACTTCTGAGCCTCGTTGGGTTTCCATGGTTTCCCAGGTTGGGCTTCCGTCCTCGCGCTGTCAAGGCACGCCGACGTGGGCCGGCAGCCCGTCAGGAAACGCATGTCCTGCGCACGATGGAGGCCGGGGCGAGGGCCGGGAGGTCACTTGCGTGTGGGCGCCGCGAGCAGCGCCCCGCTGACCACGCCCTGGAGGGTGCGGACGGCGGCCACGGCGAAGGCGGCGACCAGGAGCGCGTACAGGGCGACGGCGAGCCGGTCGAAGGTGAGGAGACCCGTGTGCCGGGCCAGCGACTCGGCGCCGGTGACGCAGGTCCCCACCGGGAAGGTGAACGCCCACCACGTCATCGAGAACCCCATGCCCCGGCGGCGGGCCCGTGCCACCATCGCGGCCGCCAGTCCGAGCCACAGCAGCGCGAAGCCCATGACGGGGACCCCGTAGAGCACCGCCAGGAGGGCGAAGCCCTGGTCGTACGGGGCCGGTACGACCCCCGGCGCGAAGTCGGCGAACTTGCCGGTGGCGGTCGTGGACTGGCCGAGCGGACCGAGGACGAGGAACAGCGTGGGGGTGAGGGCGAGCGGCAGCGGCCCTCCGGTGAGGAGCCGGGCGAAGATCACCGGCAGCATCACGAAGGTGGCCAGCAGGCTGAGCCCGAAGAGCGCGAAGCAGCCGAGGAGCAGGGCCTCGCGGGCCTGCCCCGGCGGGAGGTGCGGGACCAGCAGCGGTCCGACGGCGGCGGAGACCATGGGCGCGACGAGGGGGAGCAGCCAGACGGGAGTGGCCTGGTCGGGCCGGATGCGGTGGTGCACGATCATCAGGTACGGGACGGCCAGGGCGGCGGCGAGGGCGGTCACCGTCCCCACTCCGAACAGCACGGCGTCCACGAGGACCGCGGCGGGTGTGCCGATCCAGTCCCGGCCGACGACGAGCGTGGCGCCGCCCACCGCCAGCAGAGCCATCGCGAGGCAGCCGTAGAAGGGGGCCATGGCCTGGTCGAGGAGGTGGGCGCGGGCCTGGTCGCGATGGTGCGTCCAGTGCAGGGCGCGGGCGCCGAGCAGGGTGACGAGCAGGACGGCCGAGAGCGCCCAGACGACGAGGCAGAAGGTCCGCAGACCCGGGAAGGTGCCGGGGAGGCCGGCTCCCGCGGTGGCCACGATCGCCGTGCCCATGACCGAGGCGTACCAGTTCGGGCCGAGATGGCGGACGGCGACGGCGCGCGGACGCCGGGTTCCGGCGGCGGCGAGCGGGAGGACGGAATGGGCTGCGGTGACCATGGCTCCACGGTCCCGTCGGTACGGGTTCCCCGCCAGGGAGTACGGGTCTATGGGGGCATAAGCTGGATTTATGGGTGCGAGCGCTGAGGAACCGGCCGGCGACAGGGCGGCGCGGGCCGGTGAGCCGGTCAGGGGCCGGGGCGCCGGTGAGCCCGCCGCGGCCGGGATCGCGCACCGGGTGCCCGATCTCGGGGCGCTGGAGCTGCTGCTCGCGGTGGCCCGGCTCGGGAGCCTCGGACGGGCCGCGCGGGAGCTGGGGATCACGCAGCCCGCGGCCAGCAGCCGGATCCGCTCGATGGAACGGCAGTTGGGCGTGGCGCTCGTCGACCGCTCGCCACGGGGTTCGCGTCTCACGGACGCAGGCGCGCTGGTCACGGACTGGGCGCGGCGGGTCGTGGAGGCGGCCGAGGCGTTCGACGCGGGGGCACAGGCGCTGCGGGACCGGCGCGACTCGCGGCTGCGGGTGGCGGCGAGCATGACGATCGCCGAGTACCTGCTGCCGGGCTGGCTGATCGCGCTGCGCGGGCAGCGCCCGGACACGGCGGTCTCCCTGCTCGCGGGCAATTCCACCGTCGTCGCGGAACGCCTCCTCACGGGCGAGGCGGACCTGGGTTTC
This sequence comes from Streptomyces sp. NPDC057950, assembly GCF_042887295.1. Classification (NCBI taxonomy): domain Bacteria; kingdom Bacillati; phylum Actinomycetota; class Actinomycetes; order Kitasatosporales; family Streptomycetaceae; genus Streptomyces; species Streptomyces sp. NPDC057950. The sequence goes on along the minus strand of NZ_JBHVPP010000006.1, from coordinate 98,706 downwards.
GTGGAGGGGCTCTCGGTTCCCGCCGGGCTGGATTCGACGGTCATCGCGCACGACCGGCTGATCGTGGTGACGGCTCCGGGACACCCGTGGGCACGGCGCCGGGCGCCGCTGGAGGGCCCGGAGCTCGCGGCGACCCCGTTGATCCTTCGGGAGGAGGGCTCGGGTACGCGCCAGGTGCTCGACGCGGCGCTGGGGGGTCTGGCCAGGCCCCTGATCGAGCTGTCCTCGACGACCGCGGTCAAGGCCGCCGCGGTGAGCGGCGCGGGCCCCGCCGTCCTGAGCGAACTGGCCCTCGGTGAGGAACTCTCCACGCACCGTCTGGTGAGTGTCCCGCTCTCCGGTGTCGAGCTCCGCCGGGCCCTGCGGGCGGTCTGGCCCACGGGCCACCGCCCCACGGGCCCGGCACGCGACCTGCTGTCGCTGACGCGCGGGGTGTAGCACCCGGCTACCGCGTGGGGCCGCCGGCGGGGTGCGGAGTGGGGGCGGACGCGCGCGCCGGACGGTGCCGCTACGTGGACGCCACCGACCCCGGGCGGTCCGGGGAGTCGGGTTCGCGGGAGCGTCCGTACGGCGGTGGCTCGGGGCGGGGCTCGCTCCGGTGTGCCGGTGCGGCGGTGGCTCGGGGTGGGGCTCGCTCCGGTGTGCCGGTGCGGCGGTGGCTCGGGGTGGGGCTCGCTCCGGTGTGCCGGTGCGGCGGTGGCTCGGGGTGGGGCTCGCACGGGTGTGCCGGTGCGGCGGTGGCTCGGGGTGGGGCTCGCACGGGTGTGCCGGTGCGGCGGTGGCTCGGGTCGGGGCTCGCACGGGTGTGCCGGTGCGGCGGTGGCTCGGGTCGGGCTCGCACCAGTGCGCCCGTTCGGCGGTGGCTCAGGACGCGGCTCGCACCAGTGCGCGTACGACCCGGAGGTCCTCACCCATCTCCGGGTGCCACTGGACGCCCAGCACCCAGTCGGGGCGGGGGAGTTCGACCGCCTCGACCGTGCCGTCCGCGGCGTGCGCCGACGCAGTCAGGCCCTGGCCGAGACGCTCCACCGCCTGGTGGTGGTACGTCGGCACGGCGCAGGACTCCGGCGCGATCTCCGCGTACAGCGTGCCCGGCACGGGTGTCACGTCGTGCCGGCCGAAGACCCCGACGTCCTTCACATGGCCCTCGATGTGCTGGACCAGTGTGCCGCCGAGGGCGACGTTCAGGAGCTGCATGCCGCGGCAGATGCCCAGGAGCGGGGTTCCGGCGTCCAGCGCGGCCCGGATCAGGGCGAGTTCCCAGGCGTCGCGCCGGGGAGCCGGCGGACCCGTCCGCGGGGAGCGCTCGGCGTCGTAGTGGACCGGGTCGACGTCCGGGCCGCCCGCGACCACGAGCGCGTCGAGACGCGCGACCGCCGAGGCCGCCAGCGAGGGATCGTCCGGCGGCAGCAGCGCGGCGAGGCCCCCGGACCGCTGGACCAGCCGCGGATAGCCGGCCGGCAGCAGCACGGCCTCCAGTTCCCACACGCCCCAGCGCGCCCCGGACTCCAGATACGTGCTCACGCCGATCAGCGGTCTGCTGCCCACTCTGCGCTCCCTCTCGGATCCAATGGAACGGAATCATGCCTTTGGCAGGATGCTCTCACCCCGCGGAGCGGGCGGCCGGGCATCACGCGACCGGCGCTCACGCCAGGAAGCCCCGTAGCAGCGCGGCCGTTCCCGCGCAGTGCTCGCGCGTCATCTCCCGCGCCCCGTCCGCGTCCCCGTCGAGCACCGCCTCGACCAGCGCGGTGTGCTGACGCTGGGAATGCTCCAGGTTCCTCACCAGCAGCGGGATGCAGTCGAGCAGGTCGTTGACGGACGCGCGGACGGCCGCGTACTGGGCCGTCAGCGACGGGGAGCCGGCCAGCTCCGCGAGCGTGAGATGGAGCATCGTGTCCAGGCGCCGGTAGTCGGCGAGCGGCGCGTCGTGGGTGCGGGCGAGCGCCTCGCGCAGCCTGCCGGCCCGCTCGTCGTCGAGCCCGTGCGCGGCGCAGAGTCCGGCCGCCCCCACCTCCAGCACCTCCCGGAAGCGCAGCACGTCCTCGATGTCGACCCCGGCGATCCGGCGCCGCAGTTCGTCCTGGCCGGGTGCCGTGTCCTTCGGCCGGACGAACGTGCCGCCGTACCGGCCGCGCCGCGACTCGACGAGACCCTGGTCCTGCAGCACCTTCAGCACCTCGCGCAGGGTCACCCGGCTGATCCCGAGCCGCTCCGCCAGCTCCCGTTCGGAGGGCAGCCGTTCGCCGCCGGGCACCAGGCCGAGCCGGACCACCTGGAGGATCTGCTCCAGCGCCTCCTCGAAGCCGTTGCCCGCCCGCACCGGGCGCAGCACCGGCGCCAGCCCGTCCCCCGCGCTTCCCGGACCACGGTCAGGACCCGCCTGCGTCATCTGGTCGTGCCCCCTTCCCAAGCAATGGTATGCGGCAATACCTTATGGCTCTCGGCTGACCCAAGGAGGCTTTTCCGGTGGCAGACCGCACACCCCCGCTCACTGTCGAGGAACTGCGCGCCCTCGTCGCGGGCGGCGAGATCGACACCGTCGTCCTGGCCTTCCCCGACATGCAGGGACGCCTCCAGGGCAAGCGGTTCGCCGCGCGCTTCTTCCTGGAGGAGGTCCTCGAACACGGCACCGAGGGCTGCAACTACCTCCTCGCCGTCGACACCGAGATGAACACCGTCGACGGCTACGCCATGTCCTCGTGGGAGCGGGGCTACGGTGACTTCGCCATGCACCCCGACCCCGGCACCCTGCGCCGCGTCCCCTGGAACGCGGGGACCGCCCTGATCGTCGCCGACCTGGCCTGGAACGACGGTTCGCCGGTGGTGGCGGCCCCCCGCCAGATCCTGCGCCGCCAGCTCGACCGGCTCGCCGAACGGGGCCTGACCGCCCAGGTCGGCACCGAACTTGAGTTCATCGTCTTCAAGGACACCTACGAGCAGGCCTGGGACGCGCGCTACCGGGGCCTCACCCCGGCGAACCAGTACAACATCGACTACTCGGTGCTGGGGACCGGACGCATCGAGCCGCTGCTGCGCCGCATCCGCAACGAGATGCAGGCCGCGGGCCTCACCGTCGAGTCCGCCAAGGGCGAGTGCAACCCGGGCCAGCACGAGATCGCCTTCAAGTACGACGAGGCCCTCGTCACCTGCGACCAGCACGCCGTCTACAAGACGGGCGCCAAGGAGATCGCCTCGCAGGAGGGCGTCTCGCTCACCTTCATGGCGAAGTACGACGAGCGCGAGGGCAACTCCTGCCACATCCACCTCTCGCTCGCGGACGCCGACGGGACGAACGTGATGGCGGGCTCCGCCGAGGACCCCGGCGGCATGTCCGAGACCATGCGCCGGTTCCTCGCCGGACAGCTCGCCGCGCTCAGGGACTTCTCCCTCCTCTACGCGCCCAACATCAACTCGTACAAGCGCTTCCAGCCCGGCTCCTTCGCGCCGACCGCCGTCGCCTGGGGGTACGACAACCGCACCTGCTCGCTGCGTGTCGTCGGGCACGGCCGCTCGATGCGCTTCGAGAACCGGCTGCCCGGCGGTGACGTCAACCCGCACCTGGCCGTCGCCGGGCTCGTCGCGGCCGGCCTGTACGGCATCGAGCACAAGCTCGAACTGCCCGAGCCGTGCACGGGGAACGCGTACACCTCGGCGTACGAGCACGTGCCGGCCACCCTGCGCGAGGCCGCCGAGCTCTGGGAGAACAGTCCCATCGCGCGGGCCGCCTTCGGTGACGAGGTGGTCGCGCACTACCGCAACATGGCACGCGTCGAGCTGGAGGCATTCGACGCCGCGGTGACCGACTGGGAGCTGCGCCGCTCCTTCGAACGCATGTGAGGTCCTTCTTGTCGCACGAGTCGCACGAGTCGCAACTCCCCGCCGTCCATGAGCTCCACGTGCTCGACCCGGCCACCGAGGAGGTCGTCGCCACCGTCCCGGCCGCCACCGCGGCCGATGTGGACGCCGCCGTCCTGCGGGCGAGCAGGGCGCAGCTCCGGTGGGCCGCGCTGGCACCCGGCGACCGGGCCCGGCTTCTGCGCCGGTTCGCCGTCGTCGTCGACGAACACCGTGAGGAACTCGCCCGGCTGGAGGTCCGCGAGGCCGGGCACACCCTCGGCAACGCCCGCTGGGAGGCGGGCAACGTCCGCGATCTGCTCGACTACGCGGCCGGGGGAGTGGAACGGCTGACCGGCCGTCAGATCCCGGTCCCGGGCGGCCTCGACATCACCCTCCTCGAACCCCTCGGGGTCGTGGGCGTCATCGCGCCCTGGAACTTCCCGATGCCGATCGCGGCCTGGGGCACCGCCCCAGCGCTCGCGGCCGGCAACGCGGTCGTTCTCAAGCCCGCCGAGACGACCCCCCTGACCGCACTGCGGCTGGCCGAACTCGCCCTGGAAGCGGGTCTCCCGGAGCACCTCCTGCAGGTGCTCCCCGGAGCGGGCCCCGTCGCGGGCAACGCGCTGGTCGAACACCCAGGCGTCGCGAAGATCGTCTTCACTGGGTCCACGAGCGTGGGCAAACAAGTGTTGGCGAAGGGCGCGGCCCTCCTCAAACGCGTCACCCTGGAACTCGGCGGCAAGAGCCCCAACATCGTCTTCGCCGACGCCGACATCGAGGCCGCCGCGGCCGCCGCTCCCATGTCCTTCCTCGACAACTCCGGCCAGGACTGCTGCGCCCGCACCCGCATCCTCGTCCAGCGCTCCGTCTACGAACGCTTCCTCGGGCTCCTCGCCCCGGCGATCGAGGCCGTCGTCGTGGGCGACCCGTCCGACGAGACCACGCAGATGGGCCCGCTGATCTCGAGGGCGCAACTGGAGCGCGTCCGGTCGTACGTCCCCGCCGGCCTCCCCGGTATCCGCGGCAAGGCCCCCGAAGGCCCCGGCTTCTGGTTCCCGCCCACCGTCCTGACCGACGTCGAGCCGGACGCGCCGGTGGCCGTCGAGGAGGTCTTCGGCCCGGTCGCCGTGGTCCTGCCCTTCGAGGACGAGGCGGACGCGGTCCGGCTCGCCAACGCCACCGACTACGGCCTCGCCGGCTCCGTCTGGACCCGTGACGTCGGGCGGGCACTACGCGTCTCGGGAGCCGTCCGGGCCGGCAACCTCTCCGTCAACTCCCACTCCAGCGTCCGCTACTGGACCCCCTTCGGCGGCTTCAAGCAGTCGGGGATCGGCCGCGAGCTCGGCCCGGACGCGCTCACCGCCTTCACCGAAACCAAGAACGTCTTCATCAGCACGGAGGGCCCCGCACAGTGACCGAAGCCACCGCAGGTACCGAGGCCACCACAGGTACCGGAGCGACCGAAGCCACCGCAGGGAACATCTGCCGCCGCCTGGTCGGCCGTACCGCCGTCATCACCGGCGCGGCCAGCGGCATCGGACTCGCCACCGCCCGCCGGCTCGCCTCCGAGGGCGCCCACGTCGTCTGCGCGGACGTCGACGAGGTGCGCGGCAAGGCCGCCGCCGACGAGGTCGGCGGAATCTTCGTCAAGGTCGACGTCACCGACCCCGAGCAGGTCGAGGCGCTCTTCAAGGCGGCGCACGACACCTACGGCTCGGTCGACATCGCCTTCAACAACGCGGGCATCTCGCCGCCCGACGACGACTCCATCCTGGACACCGGCCTGGAGGCGTGGAAGCGCGTCCAGGAGGTCAACCTCACCTCCGTCTACCTCTGCTGCAAGGCCGCGATCCCCTACATGCGCCGCCAGGGCAGGGGCTCCATCATCAACACGGCGTCCTTCGTGGCCCGGATGGGAGCGGCGACCTCCCAGATCTCGTACACCGCCTCCAAGGGCGGCGTACTGGCCATGTCCCGCGAGCTGGGTGTGCAGTTCGCCCGCGAAGGCATCCGGGTCAACGCCCTGTGCCCCGGACCGGTCAACACCCCGCTCCTCCAGGAGCTGTTCGCCAAGGACCCCGAGCGCGCCGCACGCCGTCTCGTCCACATCCCGGTCGGCCGGTTCGCCGAGGCCGAGGAGATCGCCGCGGCGGTCGCCTTCCTCGCCAGCGACGACTCCTCCTTCGTGAACGCCTCCGACTTCCTGGTGGACGGAGGGATCTCGGGCGCGTACGTCACGCCCCTGTAGACCACGCCGGTGTATGCACGACCCATGCGATTCCGATCCGTCCGTGCCGCGCTCGTATGGGCCCTGGTCGCGGCCGCCACCCCGGCGGCCGCGGCCCCCGTCCCCGCCGGGCCCCGCCCCGACTGCCCGCGGCTCTCGGGGAGCTGGTACGGCGACAACCGCGCCCGCCTGCAACGTCTGATCGACACGCGGGGCACCTGCTCCGGGAGCGGGGACACCCCCGTCGCCGCGTTCGACTGGGACAACACGGTCACCAAGAACGACGTCACCGACGCCACCCTCGGCTGGATCCTGCGGCACGACGGGATCCTGCGCCCGGCGAGCTGGAGGGACACCAGCGAGTGGCTCACCGGCGCGGCCGACCGGGCCCTGACCCGCGCCTGCGGCACCGCCACCCCCGTGGGCTCTCCCCTCCCCACCTCGGCCGCCCCCCGCTGCGCCGACGAGATCCTGGAGATCCGGGAGAGCGGGCGGACCATGAGCGGCGCCGCCGCCTTCGCCGGGGACTGGAACCGCAGGCGCACCGTCCCCCAGTACGCCTGGGTGCCCCAGCTCCTCGCCGGCCACACCGTCGCCGAGCTGACCTCCTACGCCCGCCGTGCCCGTACCGAGGCCCTGGCCGCGCCCGTCGGCTCGACCCGCGCCGTGGGCACGCACACCCTCCCGGCGTACGTCCGGTACTACACCCGGCAGCGTGACCTGATCCGTACGCTCCAACGGGCCGGATTCGACGTCTACATCGTCTCGGCGGGCTCCGAACCGGTCACCGAGGTCTGGTCGCGCGGCGTCGGCGTCGACGCACGGCACACGATCGCCATCCGGTCGGTCCTCGACCGGCACGGGCGGATCACCCCCTGGAACCAGGGCTGCGGCGGCGTACCGGCGACCCGGGGCGAGGTCATCCCCTACATCGACGGCAAGCGCTGCTGGATCAACCAGGAGATCTACGGTGTCCACGGCGCCGGGGCCTGGCAGCGGCAGGGCCCGCGCCACCGCGTCGCACTCGCGGCCGGTGACGCCGACACCGACGTCACGTTCGTCGGGGACGCGACCGGTGCCCACCTCGTGCTCAACCGCAACAAGAGCGAACTCATGTGCCGGGCCTACGACGACGCCGACGGCCGCTGGCTGATCAACCCCATGTTCATCGAGCCGCTGCCGCGCAGGCCGCAGCCGTACCCGTGCTCGACGAGCGCCTACAACGCGACCGACGGCGGCAGGGAACCCGTCCGGAGGGGCGACGGTTCGGTCGTACCCGACCAGAAGGACACCGTCCACTGAGCACCATGTACTGATGTTCGGAGTGCGTCCTAGAGTGCCGGGATGAGCATGACGCCCCCGCCCGGCTGGTATCACGACCCGTCGTACCCGCTCGTCGAGCGCTGGTGGGACGGCACCGCGTGGACCGATCACCGCAGGCAACCCGGGACCCTCCCGGTGTCCCTCGCCCCACCGGAACCGGCCGGCCAGGGCCCCGGCCGGGCCAGGGCCGTGGCACTCGTCGCCGCCGGAACCGCCGGGGTCGTCCTGGTCGCCGCGATCGTCACGGGCGTCTTCGTCCTCGGCCGGAACGACGGCGGCGGAGGGGGCGCCGCGGCGGCACGCACCACACCGTCCGGCACGCCCTCCACACCTTCGGCCGCGCTCTCCCCCACCGGCGCCTCCTCCACCGCGCCGCGCTCCGCCGCACCGAGCTCCGGCGCCCCGTCCGTCGTCCTGGACGAGCTCAACGGCATTACGCTGCCGCTGCCCGGGGGCTGGGTCGCACCCAGCGACGTAGCCGAGGACGACGTCGTGATGACCACCCCCGGAACGTACGACTGCCCCGGCGACCCCGGCCTGTGCCGCCACGGCAGGGTCTCCTCGCGTACCGTCACGGCGAACGCCGAACGCTCCCCGAAGGCACTCGCCGAGCAGGACATCGAGGACGCCGCGAACAGCGTCTACGACCGTGACGTCCTCGGCGGCCACCCCTACCGCGGCATCACGTCCCACCGGCTGCTGAAGGCGGGCTCCGTCGCCGTCGCGGGCCGCGCCGGGTACCTGGTGCGCTGGCGGGTCAGGACCGGGGTGGGACCGGGCGGATACGTCGAGTCGCTGGCGTTCGCCTCCAGCGTGGGCTCGGAGTCTCCCGTCATCGTCCGCTTCGCCTTCGACGCCGGCGCGGAAGGACCGCCGCTCGCCGACATGGACCGCATCACCGAGGGGATCCGGCCGACGGGCGACACGGACGCCGGCGGGGGAGTGGGCAGCAGCATCGGCCCCTCCCGGTAGCGGCCCCGCGCCGCGCGCCTCAAGTGGCCCCGCGCCGCGCGCCTCAAGCTGCCCCGCGCCGCGCGCCTCAGAGGAAGGTCCGGCCCTCTCCGCGGTACGTCGGGACGGTCGCCGTCACCTCGTCACCCTCCACCAGGTGGAGCGCCTCGAACCGCTCGCACAGCTCCCCGGCCTTGGCGTGCCGGAACCACACCTTGTCACCGATGAGCAGGTCGTCCGCGGGGGAGCCGAGCAGCGGGGTCTGCACCTCGCCCGGCCCCTCCTGGGGGTCGTACCGCAGCCCTTCCGGAAGACAGGGGACCGGGAGCCGGTCGGCGCCCGGCGCCCCCGAGGCCGGATAGCCGCCGCCGAGCACCGTGACGACGCCGACGCCCGGACGGCGCACGACGGGCTGCGCGAAGAGCGCGGCGGGACGTCCGCTGAAGGACGTGTAGTTGTCGAACAGCCGGGGGACGTAGAGCCCGGAGCCGGCCGCGATCTCGGTCACCGCGTCCTCGGCGGCCGTCTGCTGCACACTGCCGGTGCCCCCGCCGTTGACGAACTCCAGGCCGGGCGCCACCGCCCGCACCGCGCGGACGACCTCGGCGCGCCGCCGCGTGAGCTCCTTGCGGGCGGTGGCCTGCATGAGCCTGACGGCGCGCGAGCGGAAGGGCCGCCCCGCGACGGAGTCGCCGACGCCCGCGATGTGGCCCTCGTACGCCATGATCCCCACCAGCTCGAAGCCGGGCCGGGCGGCGACGGTCCGCGCCATCTCCGCGACCTGCTCGGGCGAGTGCAGCGGCGAGCGCAGCGCCCCGACCCGGACCCGGCCGCCGAGCAGCTTGAGCGAGGTGTCCAACTCCAGGCAGACCCGCACGGTTTCGGTGCCGCCCCGACGGGCCTCGTCGATGAGGCGGAGCTGGGCGGGGTCGTCGACCATGACGGTGACGGCGGCGGCGAGCTTGGGATCACCGGTCAGCTCCGCGTACCCCGCTGTGTCCACCGACGGATAGGCGAGCAGGACGTCGTCGAAACCGGAGCGGGCCAGCCAGATCGACTCGGCGAGGGTGAAGGACATGATGCCCGCGAAGCCGTCCCGGGCGAGGACGCGTTCGAGCAGGGCGCGGCAGCGCACGGACTTGCTGGCGACCCGGATCGGCTTTCCGCCGGCCCTGCGGACGAGGTCGTCCGCGTTCGCGTCGAAGGCCTCCAGGTCCACGATCGCGAGGGGAGCGTCGAGGTGAGCGGTGGCCCGGTCGTAGCGGGCCCGGTCTGCGGCGCGGGCAGTCATGACCGAAGCCTGCCAGACTCGATTACCGCAGGGTAGGGGGACGTTCCGGGCAGATGCCCCGGGGTCTCGGACTGGTTCCCTCCAGGCCCACGTCAACCCGTAGAGTGACGCGAACGAGGGGCGAACGACCTTGTCCGGGCGGCGCCTGCCCGGGATGACGGTCCGTCGGTGCGGGTATGCGTGTCCCGTGACGGATGAGTCGCCGGGGTGGTCCCTTACGTACAGGTGGACGGCCCGGCGGACTCCGGGCCGGATCGGTTGCCCGGGCACGAGGAAACGGGGGGTGCATGAGCACGGAAGCGCGTCGCGCCTCCATCCCGCCGCGCCCGGCCGTTCCACCCCGCCCGGAACAGCCGCCCGCTACGGGCCGGTCCTCCGAGGGGGACCGCACTCCCGCGGGGACGGGGTCCTCCGCGTGGACGGGGTCCTCCGAAGGGACAGTGACGGACGAAGGCACAGTGCCGCACCGAGAGGCGGGGTCCCGCGCGGTCGAAGGCACCGCGGCGCATCGCCCGCCGGCCGCCCCGGCGTCCCGTCCGGAGAGGTCGTCCGGGCCGGGTGACGCGGGGTTCTTCCGACGCACGCCCCGAGACCGCCGCCCCGAGCACGACCCCGAGAGCTCCGCGCGCCCCGAGAGCCCCGGGAGCGGGGACACCGGGCCGTCCCGTCCGCCGTGGTCGCCGGAGCAGGGTGACGCGGGGTCCTTCCGGCCGGGGACTCCGTCCCGTGCGGTAACCCCGTCCGAGAACCCGGTAACCCCCTCCGAAAACCCGGGAACCCCGTCCGAGAACCGCGGTGGGCTCCCGCCCGGCTCGCAGCGGTCGCCGGAGCGAGGTGACGCGGGGTTCTTCCGGCCCGCGCGGCCGGGACGTTCCGAGCGTGCCTCCGGGAGCCAGGACGCCGCCCCGTTCCGGACCGAGCGGTTCCCGGAGCGGGCGGACACGGCGCCGCCCCGGCCGGCGACGCCCCCTCCTCCCGTGGCGGCCGACGTGCGCGGGGACGCGGGACCCGGCCGTCGGGTGGCCCCGCACGGGTCCGGGACCTCTCCCGCCGGAGGGGAAACGATGCCGCGGCCTCCGGCGGCCCCGCCGTGGTCCGAGCGGTCCCCCGAGACGGGGCCCGTCGTGCCGCCCCGCCCCGATCACCCTCCCACGGGCGCCACTTGGCGACCCCGTCCGGTGGAACCCGTCGGCGGTGAGCCCTGGTCGCTGCCCAGCCCCGGGGAACCGCCCCGGGCGACCGTCCCGCGCCCCGGCGGAGAGCCCCGGGGGCAGGCGCCGGGCGGCTCCGCCGTAGACAAGGCGCCCGACGTCGGTCGGACGCCGGCGTCCGCCGTCTCCGAGGACACCGGCCCGCACGCGGACGGCGGATCCCCCGTGCCGTCACGCCCCTTCCGGCCTTTCCCGGAGACGAAACCCTCCTCGGCGACCCCGGAATCCGCTGGGTCCTCCCCGGCGGAGACCTCGACCGCGTCAGCGTCCGCGCCGAGCGTCCCCCGTACCCCCGAACCGCCGCGCGCCCCGGCCCCGCACCACGAGACGGCCCACCCGCGTGTCCCCGGCCGCCGTACCGCTCCCACGAGCCCGCCCCCGCCCCCGGCCTCCGCCCGTTTCCCCGACGCGCCCCCCGCCACGCGGCGGTCCGGTGTGCCCGACGACGGGACCAAGGAGACGACCGGGCGGCCGCGGCCCGACCCGGGGGATGTGCCCGCCGAACCCCCCACCTCCGCGGGCCCCGCTCCGGGCACCGGACGCCCCTACGTGTCGTTCGCGGAACCCGAGACCGACAACGGCTTCGACTCCTTCGGCTCCTTCGACTCCTTCGACACCTATGACCCCCTCGACCAGGCCACCACGCGCTTGCGCACCGTCCCCGCCCGTACCCGCCCCCGGCTCGTCGCGGCCGCGGCCTGTCTCGTGCTCGGCCTCGGGCTCATCGGCGGTGCGGTGACCGGGAGTTGGCTCACCGGGGACAGCGCGGGCGCGGACGGCGCGCTCAGCTCGTTCGCCGCGGCAGGCGGCCTGTGGCACAGCGTGCCCGTGGACCAGCTCTTCCCGCCCACCGTCGACGGCCAGGGCGCCGGACCGGGCGGCGCCGACCGCACCTGGACCCGTGTCGCCGTCGCCCCGGACAGCGGTTGCGCCGACGCCTTCGACCCGCTCCTGCGCCAGGTCCTGGCCCCGGTCGGCTGCCTGCGGCTGCTGCGCGCCACCTACACCGACGTGACGCACAGTCAGATCACCACCGTGGGAATGCTGTTCACCGACGCGGACGCGGCGGCCATGACCTCTCTGAAGGCCCGCTTCCGGCAGCAGGGACTCGACCGGCGCACCGACCTGATGCCCCGTCCGTACGCCGTCGAGGGCACCGTCGCCGCCGGGTTCGGCGACGCCCAGCGCGCGTCCTGGACGGTGTCCGTCCTCACCGACGCCCCCGTCGTCGTCTACGCCGTCTCCGGCTTCGCCGACGGACGTGTCGTCACCGCCCCGCAGCCCGCCGCGGACGCCGTGAAGCCCGGTGTGACGACGGCCCCGGCCCAGGCCGGTCTCGGCAACGACGCGCAGGGCCTCGCCGACCGTGTCGAGCGAAGCCTGCGCAGCACCGTCGGCCCGGCCTCGGAGAAGCCGTCATGACCCGCATCCCCACCCGCCGGGCCGCACTCCTCGGTGTCCTGCTGGCCGCGTCCCTCACGCTGTCCCCGGCCACCACGGCGTACGCCGACGGCATACGGGCCCAGCAGTGGGCCCTCGACGCCATGCACACACAGCAGGCATGGCGCACGACGAAGGGCAGCGGCATCACCGTCGCGGTCCTCGACACGGGCGTCGACGACCAGCACCCCGACCTGGTCGGCAACATCCTCCCCGGCAAGGACATGGTCGGCTTCGGAGCGCACCGCGGGGAGCGCGCCTGGGCCCGGCACGGCACCGCCATGGCGGGGATCATCGCGGGCCACGGACACGGCGCGGGCAGGGGCGACGGCGTCCTCGGCATCGCCCCCGAGGCGAAGATCCTCCCCGTCCGCGTCATCCTCGAGGACGGCGACTCCTCCCGTACGAGAGCACGCAGCACCCGCGGCAACGCCCTCGCCGAGGGCATCCGCTGGGCCGCCGACCACGGCGCCGACGTCATCAACCTCTCCCTCGGCGACGACTCCAAGTCCGCGCACCCCGAGCCCACCGAGGACGCGGCCGTCCAGTATGCCCTGAAGAAGGGCGCCGTCGTGGTCGCCTCGGCGGGCAACGGCGGTGAGAAGGGCGACCACATCTCCTACCCGGCGGCCTACCCGGGCGTGATCGCCGCCGCGGCCGTCGACCGGTACGGCACCCACGCCTCGTTCTCCACCCGCCGCTGGTACGCCACCGTCAGCGCTCCCGGTGTCGACGTCGTCATCGCCGACCCGGACGACAGGTACTACGAGGGCTGGGGCACCAGCGCCGCCTCCGCCTTCGTCTCCGGCGCGGTCGCGCTCGTCAAGGCCGCCCACCCGGGCCTGTCCCCGGCGCAGATCAAGAAGCTCCTGGAGGACACCGCCCGCAACGCTCCCAGCGGCGGCCGTGACGACTCCCGCGGCTTCGGCTTCATCGACCCGGCGGCCGCCATCCGGGCGGCCGGGCGGCTCAAGGGGGAGGACCTGCACGCGGCGGCTTACGGCAGGAAGTACTTCGGCGCGGGCCCCGACGCACCCCGGGAGGACCACGATGCCTCCGGCTGGGTGGGCCCGGTCGCGGGCGGCGCCGGCGTGGTCCTGCTGGCCGCGGCGGTGCTGCTGTGGAGAAGCCGCGGGACCGGGGCGCCGCTCCGGGGACCGGGGCGCCGCTCCAGGGGCTGAGGCACCCCTCCGGGGAGAGCGCCGCTCCGCGGACTCAGGTGGCGGAGAACGCGGAGACCGCCGCCCGCGCCGCCGCCTCCACCAGCGAGATCCCCCGCGCCTTGGTCGCGTTGCCGTCGGACAGGGCCGCCACCAGATAGTCGTGGCCGCCGGCGGTGATCCGCCCGATGCTGTTGACGTCCCACAGCCCGGTCGTGCTGCGCGGCAGCCACCCGTTCTTCAGGGCCCACCCGGAGCCGTCGGCCGCGGCCGAGACCCCCCACCGCTGGTCGGCGGCGATCTCGCCCATGAGCCCCTGGAGATACGTCCGCGAGGCCCCGGTGAGCTGCGAGTCGTCCCCGAACACCTGCTGGAGCAGGGTCAGTTGGTCGGCGGCCGTGGTCCGGGTCAGCCCCCACAGCGCGCCGTCCCCGCCTTCGGTGCCGTGCAGGCCGAAGCGGTCGTTCGCCGCGTCGAGACCGTCCGCCCGCCCGATGGCGTCCCACAGGGCGGACGCGGACGCGTTGTCACTGTTCGCGATCATCGCGGTGGCGTACGTCCTCTCCTGAGCCGTCAGGCGCCGGTCCGCGTCCTGCGCCTGGAGCAACAGCGTCGCCAGGATGTCGACCTTGACGATGCTCGCGGTGCCGAAGCTTCCGCCGCCGTACGCGGCGCTCCCACCGGAGTCCAGGCCGAGCACCGCGACCGACACCCTGGCGCCGGGCGCCACGGTCACGGCCCGCATCCCCTTGGCGAGCAGCGCGGCGCGGTCCACCGAGGGCTCCGTGACGGGTTCCACCGATGTCTCCCCGCTGGTCGGTTCCGATGCCGCCGGCGCCGCGCCGGACGCCGCCGAGGAGGAGGATACGAGGCCACCGCCGTCGTGCGCCTGTGCCTTCACGTAGACGGTCCCGGCCGCCGTACCGCCCACGAGCACGGCGGAGGCGACCGCAGCGCAGAGGAGGGTCCTGTGTCCGGAGGGGCGGGTGCGCCGCCGACGAGCTCGGTGAGGGGCCATCCGGCGATGCTCGGCGTCCCGGCTGTGCGCGGCGTCGGCCGAGCGTGAAAGCCGTGTCAGCGAGAGCTGAGAATCGGGTGAGAGCCGTCACCACCGGGTTTCCGGGGCCGCACCAGCGCGGCGGCATCCCCCCGATAGGGTCGGGGACCGTGGCGAACAAGAACATTCCCGACTCCGGCTTCCCCGACGACGACGGCTCCGCCGATCCCCGGCTGAGCGCGGCGCTCGCGGCCTGGGCCGAGGACCGCACCGCCGTCGGGCAGGTCCTGGAGGCGCTCGAGGGCGCCCGGCTGCTGGTGCCCGTCGTGGCCGTCCTCGGCGAGGTGGAGGAGGACGAGGACGGACTGCGTCACGAGAAGACCAGCGACATGGCGGTGCCGACCCTGAGGGCCGGAGGCCGTACGGCCCTGCCCGCCTTCACGTCCACCGGGACGCTGGCCCGCTGGGACCCCGCGGCGCGCCCGGTCGCCGTACCCCTGCACCAGGCACTGCGGGCCGCGGCGCACGAGAAGGCCGACACGGTCGTGCTCGATCTGGCCGGCCCCGTCACCTTCGAGCTGACCGGCTCCGCGCTGCTGGCCCTCGCCGAGGGGCGCACGACGGCTGACCCGCTCGCCGATCCCGCCGTGGTGGAGGCGGTACGCGCCGCGGTGGCCGCCGAGCCCGCCGTCGTGCGCGCCCACCTCGGCCCCGGCCGCGCGGACGGCACGCTCGCGCTCGTCCTGGACGCGTCCGCGACACCCGCCGAGGCCGCCCACGCGGTCGCGGGGCGGCTCGCCGCCGACGAGACGCTGAGGGCCCGCCTGGTGCGCGGTCTCGACCTGGCACTGCTGCCGGCCGGGACGACGCCACCGGGCGAGCCCTTGTACGTACGTTCGTAGGGACTAGCCGTAGACGGGGCCCGTGTACTTCTCGCCCGGACCCTGGCCGGGCTCGTCCGGGACGATGGACGCCTCGCGGAACGCCAGCTGGAGCGACTTCAGGCCGTCGCGCAGCGGGGACGCGTGGAAGGAGCTGATCTCGGTGGCGCTCGCGTCGAGCAGCCCGGCCAGCGCGTGGATCAGCTTGCGGGCCTCGTCGAGGTCCTTGTACTTGTCGCCCTCCTCGGTCAGACCGAGCTTCACGGCGGCGGCGCTCATCAGGTTGACCGCGACCGTCACGAGGACCTCGACCGCGGGGACCTCGGCGATGTCGCGGGTCATGCTGTCGAAGTCGGGGTTCTGGGGAGGGGTGTCACTCATGCCCCACACGATAGGTCCCGGGCGGTTCCCGGCCCCAGTTGGCCTCGGTTAGCCGATATCGGCCCAAGCTGCTAACCTTGTGTAACGACCGGCCGAACATGTAAGTGCTCGGCCCACAAGTGGAGGCTCCGATCTCCCACCTGACTGTCCTCCGGGACGGCAGGTCACCCGGTCAGACGGCCACCACCGTTCCGTACGGACGGTGGAGTCGTCCGAAAGTGCGCCCCGCGGTTGACCGCGGCGGTGCTCCGGTAATTCATGGAGCCCCGCCTGTGTCCCGTCCGGGGCATTTTTCATGTGCCGCGGCGGTTGGTCCATTGTCATCAGAGACATACGCGGCTGTCCGCCAGACCGCCGTGTGGTGCTACCGAGGAGGATCCATCAGCACCGAGCCCCGCATCAACGACCGGATTCGCGTTCCCGAAGTGCGACTTGTCGGTCCCAGCGGCGAGCAGGTCGGGATTGTTCCGCTTGCCAAGGCCCTGGAGCTTGCGCAGGAGTACGACCTCGACCTGGTCGAGGTGGCGGCGAGCGCACGCCCGCCGGTCTGCAAGCTCATGGACTACGGGAAGTTCAAGTACGAGTCGGCCATGAAGGCCCGTGAGGCGCGCAAGAACCAGGCGCACACGGTCATCAAGGAAATGAAGCTCCGGCCGAAGATCGACCCGCACGACTACGACACCAAAAAGGGTCACGTCGTCCGGTTCCTCAAGCAGGGCGACAAGGTCAAGATCACGATCATGTTCCGCGGTCGCGAGCAGTCCCGGCCGGAGCTCGGCTACCGACTGCTCCAGCGTCTGGCTTCGGACGTCGAGGACCTCGGGTTCGTCGAGTCGAACCCGAAGCAGGACGGCCGAAACATGATCATGGTTCTCGGTCCGCACAAGAAGAAGACCGAGGCGATGGCCGAGGCCCGTGAGGCCCAGGCGGCTCGCAAGGCCGAGGCGAAGGCCAACCCCGGTCGCTCGCAGAACGCCGCCGACGGTGAGATCGACGACATCGAGGGCGAGACCACCGAGGGCGAGATCGCCGAAGGTGAGATCACCGAGGCCGAGACCGCCGAGGCTCCGGCCGAGGCTTCCGCCGAGGCCTGATCCCAGGGCGAAGGCTCCGGGGAGTCCGGGACGAGAGTCCGGGACCTCCCGGGAGACGAGTCAGGGGATGCCAACCGATACACACATGACGTTCCATCGTGCCCGGTTTCGCGACCGGGCACCGGAACGCCACTGACGAGGAGAGAACGGCGCTATGCCGAAGAACAAGTCGCACAGCGGTGCCAGCAAGCGCTTCAAGATCACCGGCTCCGGCAAGGTGCTCCGTGAGCGCGCCGGCAAGCGCCACCTGCTCGAGCACAAGTCGTCCCGTCTGACGCGGCGCCTGACAGGCAACGCCGAGATGGCCCCGGGCGACGCCAAGAAGATCAAGAAGCTTCTCGGCAAGTGACGTACCGGCGCCTCGCCGCCGTACGTCAGGACCGGGACCCAATCGAATTCGGGCCGTGTGACCACCACCGCGGCCCCGCTACAAGGAGTTAACAAGTGGCACGCGTCAAGCGGGCAGTCAACGCCCACAAGAAGCGCCGGGCGATCCTCGAAGCCGCCAGCGGTTACCGGGGTCAGCGTTCGCGTCTGTACCGCAAGGCCAAGGAGCAGGTCACCCACTCCCTGGTCTACAACTACAACGACCGCAAGAAGCGCAAGGGCGACTTCCGTCAGCTGTGGATCCAGCGCATCAACGCCGCTGCCCGCGCCAACGGCATCACCTACAACCGCTTCATCCAGGGTCTGAAGGCCGCGAACATCGAGGTCGACCGCAAGATCCTGGCGGAGCTGGCCGTGAACGACGCCGGCGCGTTCGCCGCGCTCGTCGAGGTCGCGCAGAAGGCGCTGCCCTCGGACGTCAACGCGCCGAAGGCCGCGTGACGCTCGTACTGGCCTGAGCCGGACGTACCTGTGGACCCGCTTGCCTCACGGCTTGCGGGTCCCTGTGCGTTCGCGCTCCGCGGGTTCGGCTGCGGAGACGTGCCGTCCGCCCCACGGGGTGCCCTCGGTTCTCCGACGGCCGTGGTTCGGTGCGCGGTTCCTCGGCGCGTGGATCCTCGATACGGGGCTCCTGCGCACGCGGTTCCATGCACGCGGCTCTTGGGTACGCGGTTCCATGCACGCGGCTCTTGGGTACGCGAACCCGCACCGGGACCGGCCAGAGGGACCCGCCACCGGGACCGGCCACAGGCAGCGGCCCGCGCGGCCGGGACCCAAGGCCGCGTGGGTGGATGCCGGGTCGCCCGTCGTCCGGTCGTCCGGTCACCGCGCCGCCGGGCCACCCGTCCGCCCGCACCGGTGCCGGCCGCGGCCTGTCCCCCCCCGGGGCCCGCGGGCCCGCAGCACGGACCGTCGTTCCACCCTTCGCAGACCCCCTGAGGTGACCCCATGCCCGCCGCCCCCGTCGAGCTGATCTCCCCGCGGTCGCCCCGCGTATCCGCCGCGCGGCGGCTGGCCCGGCGGAACTTCCGGGGCAAGGAGCGGCTGTTCCTCGCCGAGGGCCCGCAGGCGGTGCGCGAGGCGGCGGCGCACCGCGCCGACGCGGCCCCCACGCTCGTCGAACTGTTCGCCACCCCCGAAGCCGCGGAGCGCTACGCCGACATCGTCGGGAGCGCCCGTGAGGCCGGCGCCCGTGTGCACCTCGCCGACGAGGACGTGATCGCCGACATCTCGACGACCGTCACCCCTCAGGGCCTCGTCGGCATCTGCCGGTTCCTCGACACCCCGTTCGAGGAGATCCTCGCGGCGCGGCCCAGGCTCGTCGCCGTCCTCGCCCACGTCCGCGACCCGGGGAACGCCGGCACCGTGCTGCGGTGCGCGGACGCCGCGGGTGCCGAGGCCGTCGTCCTCACCGACGCCTCCGTCGACCTGTACAACCCCAAGGCCGTACGGGCCTCCGTGGGGTCCCTGTTCCACCTGCCCGTCGCCGTCGGCGTCCCCGTCGAGGACGCCGTACGGGGTCTGAAGGCCGCCGGTGTGCGGATCCTCGCCGCGGACGGCGCGGGGCAGGACGACCTCGACGACGAGCTGGACCAGGGGACCATGGGCGGGCCCACCGCCTGGGTGTTCGGCAACGAGGCGTGGGGGCTCCCGGAGGAGACGCGCGCGCTGGCCGACGCCGTCGTGCGCGTTCCCATCCACGGAAAGGCCGAGAGTCTGAACCTGGCGACCGCCGCCGCCGTATGTCTCTACGCGTCCGCCCGTGCACAGCGTGCCTCCGGAGGGTGCCGCTCCGTCACTGACGGCTAGTAGGGTGACGGGCTCGGGGGACCTCCCCCAAGCTCTCGGCTTCGCTCGAGCAGGGAGGTGCCCCACCGCCAGACGAGAGGTGGGATACGGGGATGGGTGTCGGCACGAGCGGTGCGAACAGCGCACTGCGCGCACGGGACGTGCGCGACACGCCCGCGCCCCGGGGCGAGGAGCAACTCGGAGCCGACCTAGGTGTCGATCCCGACGACCTGCCCGACGGACTCGTCGTCGCCGACGAGCACGGCCGGGTGATCGCCTTCAACGCCGCCGCCGCGCGCATCACCGCGGTCCCCGCCGCCGAGGCCCTCGGACGACAGCTGGACGCGGCCCTCCCGCTCGAGGACCTCGAAGGCCGCCGATGGTGGCAGCTGACCGACCCCTACGGCGGGCTCGCGATCCGCGTCGGCCAGCCCGAACGCAACCTGCTGCTGCCCGGCGGCCGCGAGGTCCTGGTCTGCGCGCGGTACGTCCGGGGCCGGCCCACCGGGCCCGTCCGCCGGGTCGTCGTCTCGCTGCGCGACACCGAGGCCCGTCGCCGCACCGAGCGCAGCCACGCCGAACTGATCGCCACGGTCGCCCACGAACTCCGCTCCCCGCTCACCTCCGTCAAGGGCTTCACGGCCACGCTGCTCGCCAAGTGGGAACGCTTCACCGACGACCAGAAGAAGCTGATGCTGGAGACGGTGGACGCGGACGCCGACCGGGTCACCCGCCTCATCGCCGAACTGCTCGACATCTCCCGCATCGACTCCGGGCGTCTCGAAGTGCGCCGCCAGCCCGTCGACATAGGCGCGGCCGTCGGCCGCCACATCCAGGCCTACGTCACCTCGGGCCAGCCCGCCGACCGTTTCCTGCTGCGCATCGAACAGCCGCTGCCCCCGCTGTGGGCCGACCCGGACAAGATCGACCAGGTGCTCAGCAACCTGCTGGAAAATGCGGTGCGCCACGGCGAGGGAACCGTCACCATCGACATCACGCCCTCGGCGTCCCCGCGGGAGCGGGGAGACGACGCGACGGCGGCAACCGCCGCGAGCGCCGCACACGCCGCCACCTCGGTGACCGTGAGCGACGAGGGCACCGGCATCCCGGAGGAATCCATGAACCGCGTCTTCACCCGCTTCTGGCGGGGCAGCAAGCGCGGCGGCACGGGTCTCGGGCTGTACATCGTCAAGGGAATCGTCGAAGCCCACGGCGGGACGATCACGGTCGGCCGCGCCCCCGGCGGCGGCGCCGAGTTCCGATTTACGTTGCCCGTGAGCACCCCGGCGTATCTGCTGTAACGCCGACGAGGGCCCACGGGCGCACACACAGGGGAGCCCCGGCCGGGACGCGCAGTCCGGCGCGGCCTCCCACCCCCGTTAGACTCGGCCTTTGGCACCTTTGCGTCCCCGTTTCATGTTTCAGGGACGATGCGCGTCCTCCGAGTCGAGACGAGTCGAGACGAGTCGGGACGGGGACCATCCGCCAGCCAACCGGAAGCACGGGAAGAGATGTCGGCACCGAATAAGTCGTACGACCCTGTAGAGGTCGAGGCCTTGAAACCGGAAGAGATCGAGCGCATGCGGGACGAGGCGCTCGCCGCCTTCGCCGCCGCCGGTGACCTCGACGCGCTCCAGGAGGCCAAGGTCGCCCACACCGGCGGCACCTCACCGCTGGCCCTCGCCAACCGCGAGATCGGCGCCCTGCCCCCGCACGCCAAGGCCGCCGCCGGCAAGCTCGTCGGCCAGGCCCGCGGCGCTGTGAACAAGGCCCTCGCCGCCCGCCAGACCGAGCTGGAGGCCGAGCGCGACACCCGGGTACTGGTCGAGGAGGCGGTGGACGTCACGCTGCCGTACGACCGGGTACCGGCCGGAGCGCGCCACCCTCTGACCACACTGTCGGAGCGTATCGAGGACGTCTTCGTGGCCATGGGCTACGAGGTCGCCGAGGGCCCCGAGGTCGAGGCGGAGTGGTTCAACTTCGACGCCCTGAACATCGGCCCGGACCACCCGGCGCGCGGTATGCAGGACACCTTCTTCGTGAAGGGCCCCAAGGGCCACGAAGAGGAGTCGAACATCGTGCTGCGCACCCACACCTCGCCGGTGCAGATCCGCTCGATGCTCGACCGCGAGCCCCCGGTCTACGTGATCTGTCCGGGCCGCGTGTACCGCTCGGACGAGCTGGACGCCACGCACACCCCCGTCTTCACCCAGGTCGAGCTGCTGGCCATCGACGAGGGCCTGACCATGGCCGATCTCAAGGGCACCCTCGACCACATGGTCCAGTCGCTCTTCGGCCCGGACATGAAGACCCGGCTGCGCCCGAACTTCTTCCCGTTCACCGAACCGTCCGCCGAGATGGACATGGTGTGCTACGTCTGCCGCGGGGACTCCGTCGGCAACCCCGACCGGCCCTGCCGCACCTGCTCCTCCGAAGGCTGGATCGAGCTCGGCGGCTGCGGCATGGTCAACCCCCGCGTGCTGGTCGCCGCGGGCGTCGACCCCGAGAAGTACAGCGGATTCGCTTTCGGGTTCGGCATCGAGCGGATGCTGATGTTCCGCCACAACGTCGAAGACATGCGAGACATGGTCGAGGGTGACGTCCGGTTCACCCGGCCGTTCGGGATGGAGATCTGATGCGGGTCCCGCTTTCTTGGCTGCGGGAGTACGTCGACCTGCCGGCGACGGAGACCGGGCGCGACGTCCAGGCCAAGCTCATCTCTTCGGGTCTCGAGGTCGAGACCGTCGAGCAGCTCGGCGCGGGCCTCAAGGGCCCCCTCGTCGTCGGCGAGGTGCTGACCATCGAGGAGCTGGAGGGCTTCAAGAAGCCCATCCGGTTCTGCACCGTCGACGTCGGCACCGCCAACGGCACCGGTGAGCCCCAGGAGATCGTCTGCGGCGCCCGCAACTTCGCCGTCGGCGACAAGGTCGTCGTGGTCCTGCCGGGCGCCGTCCTGCCCGGCGACTTCGCGATCGCCGCGCGCAAGACGTACGGCCGGACCTCGCACGGCATGATCTGCTCCGGTGACGAGCTGGGCATGGGCGACGACGGCAGTGGCGGCATCATCGTCCTGCCGCCCGAGCACGAGGTCGGCAGCGACGCCGTCGAGCTCCTGGAGCTGGTCGACGAGGTCCTGGACATCGCCGTCACCGCCAACCGCGGCGACTGCCTGTCGATGCGCGGCGTCGCCCGCGAGACCGCCATCGCGTACGGGCTGCCGCTGCGCGACCCGGCGCTGCTCGACGTACCGGCCCCGAACGCGTTCGGCTACCCGGTGCGGGTCTCCGAGCCGCTCGGCTGCGACCGCTTCACCGCGCGCACCGTGACCGGGCTGTCCTCCGAGGCACGCTCCCCGATCTGGCTGCGGCGCCGGCTGCAGAAGGCCGGGATGCGTCCCGTCTCGCTCGCCGTCGACGTCACCAACTACGTGATGCTGGAGCTCGGCCAGCCTCTGCACGCCTACGACCGCTCCCTCATCCAGGGGACGATCGGCGTGCGCAGGGCGGAGCAGGGCGAGCGCCTCACCACGCTGGACGGCACCAAGCGGGTCCTCGACGCCGAGGACCTGGTGATCACCGACGACCGCGGGCCCATCGGCCTGGCGGGCGTCATGGGCGGTGCCGACACGGAGATCGCCGACCACGAGGACACCACGCGTGCCACCAGCGACGTCGTGATCGAGGCCGCGCACTTCGACCCGGTCTCCATCGCCCGCACCGCACGCCGTCACAAGCTGGCCTCCGAGGCGTCCAAGCGCTTCGAGCGGGGCGTCGACCCGCAGGCATCCTCCGCCGCCGCGCAGCGCACCGTCGACCTGCTGGTCCTCCTGGCCGGCGGCAGCGCCGAGGCCGGGGTCACCGAGGTCATCACGCCGTCCGCGCCGCACACCATCACCGCCCCGGCGAACCACCCGGACAAGGTGGCCGGTGTCGCCTACGGCCGCGAGACCGTCGTACGCCGCCTCCAGCAGGTCGGCTGCGACGTCTACGGGCAGGACGAACTGATCGTCACCGTGCCGTCCTGGCGGCCCGACCTGGTGGCGCCGAACGACCTGGCCGAAGAGGTCATCCGCCTGGAGGGCTACGAGAACCTGCCCTCCACGCTGCCGCGACCCCCCGCCGGCCGCGGTCTGACCGAGCGCCAGCGGCTGCACCGCAGGGTCGGCCGCGCGCTGGCCGGGGCCGGACTCGTCGAGACGCTGAACTACCCGTTCCTCAGCGAGGACGTCTTCGACCAGCTCGGTCTGGCCGCGGACGACCCGAACCGGCGGGTGGTCACACTCGTCAACCCGCTGTCGGACGAGGAGCCGGCGCTCCGTACGACGCTGCTGCCGGGCCTGCTCGGCGCGCTGCGCCGCAACGACGGCCGCGGTTCGCACGACCTGGCGCTGTTCGAGACCGGACTGGTCTTCCACCCCGGTGGGGAGCAGCGCATCGCGTCCCGGCTCCCGGTGGACCGGCGTCCCACGGACGAGGAGATCGCGGCGCTCACCGCCACCCTCCCCGCCCAGCCCCGGCACGTCGCGGTCGTCCTCACGGGCGCCCGCGAGCAGGCCGGCTGGTGGGGCAAGGGCCGCCCGGCCGACTGGGCCGACGCGGTGGAGGCGGCACGGACCGTCGCGCGTGAGGCGGGCGCCGAGCTCGTCGTCCGCGCGGGCCGGTACGGGCCGTGGCACCCGGGCCGCTGCGCCGAGCTGGCTGTCGTGCTCGACGGCGCGGAGCAGGTCATCGGTCACGCGGGTGAGCTGCACCCGCGCGTGCTGAAGGCGCTGAACCTGCCCGGACGCACCTGTGCGATGGAGCTCGACCTCGACCGTCTGGAGGAGGCCGGCGCCGGAGCACTGCAGGCGCCGCGGATCTCCGGGTTCCCGGTCGCCACGCAGGACGTCGCCCTGGTCGTCGACCAAGGCGTTCCGCACGCGGAGGTGGAGGCGGCGCTGCGGGAAGGCGCCGGCGGCCTCCTGGAGTCCATCCGGCTGTTCGACGTCTACGAGAGCGAGCAGCTCGGCGAGGGCAAGAAGTCCCTGGCCTACGCGCTGCGCTTCCGCGCGGCCGACCGGACCCTGACCGTCGACGAGGCGTCGGCGGCCCGTGACGCGGCGGTGGCCCTCGCGGGTGAGCGGGCCGGGGCGGTGCT
Source organism: Streptomyces sp. NPDC057950 (assembly GCF_042887295.1). Lineage (NCBI taxonomy): Bacteria > Bacillati > Actinomycetota > Actinomycetes > Kitasatosporales > Streptomycetaceae > Streptomyces > Streptomyces sp. NPDC057950. The sequence goes on along the minus strand of NZ_JBHVPP010000006.1, from coordinate 74,599 downwards.
GCGCGGGTAGCTCCGCGGTTGGAACAGGGGGACTGCGGGTCCTCGGCCGGCCGCGGCTCGTCCGTGGCCGGCCGCGCGGTTCCCCGCGCCCCTTCCGGAGCGCGGGGAACCGCGCGATCGGCCACGACCCACTCGGCCACGACCCACTCGGCCACGACCCACTCGGCCACGACCCACTCGGCCACGACCCACTCGGCCACGACCCACTCGGCCACGACCCACCCGCACCCGACCCGGAAGTGCCGCTCCCGTCACTCACCTCACCTGCATAAATGCATGCGGCCGGGGATGTCTCACTCGTTCGGGTGGGAAGTTCGGGTGATGTGTCCCGATGGGACCATGCGGTCGACAGAATCGGACCGGTCTCACGGAGGCCGTCTGCGCTGTCGGGCCTATTGGGGGGCCATCGGCATGATCCGTATCAAGGCTGGGGCCCCCGGCAGGGCGCGGCTCCGGACACCCGTGCGAGAACAGGATCGGACGGGCGTCGGCCCGCACGGTGACCTCGAGCGGTCGATCCGGCGGGCCGACCGGTCGCCCCTGCGGCGGGCGCTGAGTCTGGGGCTGCCCACCGTCTGGGGCGCGATCGCGATCACGTACAGGATGACCTGTCCGCTGGGCCAGCAGGACGGACTGGGGCCCCGGCTGGTCTCCAGCGCCGTCTTCCTCGTGGTGGGAACGGGGCTGATACTCCACGTCAGGGGGACGCTCCTGCGAGAGCTCCGACAGGTCCGCGAGGTCGCGGGCGCCGCCCAGGACGTGCTGCTGCGCCCGCTGCCCCCGCGCATCGACGGGCTGAACGTCGCCGCGGCCCAGCTCTCCGCGGCCCGTGGCGCGAACATCGGCGGTGATCTCTACGAGGTCATCGCCACCGAGTACGGGGTACGGATCGTCATGGGTGACGTCCGCGGGCACGGCCTCGGCGCGCTCGGGACCGTCGCCGCCGTCCTCGGCAGCTTCCGCGAGGCGGTCCACGACGAGCCCTCGCTCGGGCGCGTGCTCGGACGGCTGGAGCGCGCCCTGGCCCGGCATCTGCGGGAGCGGGCGAAGGCCGAGCACCCCGCGGCGGGCCCGGACCCCGAGAGCCCGGTCGCCGAGGAGTTCGTCACCGTACTGCTGCTGGAGATCCGCCGGGACGGCGAGTTGTACGCGCTGAACTGCGGTCACCCCTGGCCGTATCGGCTGCCCGGCCACGCCGCACCGGCGGCCTGCCACGGCCGTGTCGAGCGGCTTTCGGCCGGCGAACCCCTGCCGCCGCTCGGGCCGTTCCCGCTCCCGGCGGAGCTGCCCCTCGTGCACTGCGGTCACCTGCTGCCGGGCGAGGCGCTGTTCCTGCACACCGACGGCGTGGAGGACGCGCGTGACGGCCACGGCCGGTTCTTCCCGCTGCCGAGCGCGCTGACCGAGGCCGTCCGGATCCGGCCCGCGGCGCCCCAGTTCGTCCTGCACACCGTTCTGAAGGGGCTGCTGCGCCACACGCGCGGCAGACCCGCCGACGACGCGGCCGTCCTGGTCCTGCGCAACGACCGTCCCCGCGCCTCGGTGCAACAGGACCGTCCCGTGGCCCAACGCGTGCCGCACTAGCGGGGTTTGCGGGGACCGCGACCGTGACCAGCCACGAAGCGCGCGCGGCCGACGGGCCGTCACCCCGGCGCGGTACAGCCGACAGAGCCGTCCGCCCCGCCACGGAGTGTCGGGCAGGCGGCTGGGCGGACGGCGCGGTGGCGGGCCGCCGTACTGTACGAGGGGGAGCCGGCGGCCCGGCCGGCCTCTTACGAGGCATTTCAGTCAACCGGCCCGGAACGCTCCGCGACAGCGCGCGCACGGCACGGATACGGGCATTCCGTTCACACCCCGTGTGAAGGGGGCCGTACTACTGTGTCGGCACCGTCCGCACTGCCGACGCCGACGGCACCGAGCCACCCGGGGGGCCTCATGCAGCCCAACACTCTCCTCGACGCCATTCTCGACGAGGCCGGCATCTCGCACGCGGGACTGGCGGCCCATGTCAACCAGGCGGGGAGGGCACGCGGTCTCGCCCTCAGGTACGAACACACGGCCGTGGCACGGTGGTTGAAGGGCCAGCGCCCGCGCGGCCAGGTACCCGACCTGATCTGTGAAGTGCTCGCGGCACGCCTGCACCGGCCCGTGACGCTCGACGACATCGGACTCGGCGTACCGGGCGAGCCGTCCGTTCCGCACGGCACGTCCCTCTCCGGCTTCGTCGAAAGGGCCACCGCCCTGTGGCGCTCCGACGAACAGCAGCGCCCGCACATCCTCGGCGCACCGGCCGTCACCGGCACGCCCGCCGTGATGCCCGTGTGGGAATGGGAGAACCCGCCCGAGGACGTGGACGTCTCGCGGGGCGGACGCCATCACGTGAGCATGGCCGACATCGAGATGCTGCGCTCGGCCCGCGCGCACTACGAGCAGATGTACCGCAAGGCCGGCGGCGTCGCGACCCGCACCCGGATCGTCGGCTTCCTCAACGCCGAGACCGCGCCCCTGCTGCGCGGCAGCTACACCGACGCCACCGGCCGCCAACTGCACCGTGCGACGGGCGGCCTGGTCGCCGTCGCCGGAATCTGCGCCTACGACTCCGACGCGCACGGGCTCGCCCAGCGCTACTTCCACCAGGCGCTGCGGCTGGCCAAGGCCAGCGGGGACCGGGGGCTCGGCGCCTACGTCATAGCGCTGCTGGTCAACCAGTCGCTGTTCATGCGCGAGTACCGGCAGTCCGTCGCCTTCGCGGAGGCCGCGCTGCGCGCCGCCGGACGCCAGATCACCCCCGCGCTCGCCTCCGACCTCTACGCGATGCAGGCCAAGGCGTACGCCCACCTCGGCGACGGCAGCAGCGCGTTGTCCTGCATCCGGCGTGCCGAGCAGGCCGCCGAGCGCATCCGAAGGGGTTACGAGCCGGACGAGACCGGCTATGTCCAGCCCGGCCTGGTCAACGTACAAGTGGCGGAGGCGCTGCTCAGCCTCGGTGACCTGGTGGCCGCGGCCGCGCACGCCGCCGCGGCCGTGGACACCCCGGCGCACGACCGGGGGAGGGTGCACCGGCTCGCCATGCTGAGCCAGATCGAGCTGCGCCAGGGCAATGCCGACAAGGCGGTGGCCACCGCCGTCCAGATGGCCGAGCAGGCGCGCGGAATGGAGTCCCAGCGGCTGCGGGACAGACTGCGCGCGGTGCGGGAACACCTGGTGCGCAGCGGCTGCGCGGGCACGGCCGAGGCGGCCGAACTCATCGACGGAGCACTGCGCGTACCGCTCTAGACCACCGGGCCCGCCCCCGCACCGTGCGCCGCTGTGCGCCTGCTGTCAGGCCGCTTCTGCTGCGATATTGCCATCTACTCAGCGGAAGGTGGCAGAACCGTGCAGTGGACGAAACTGAACGAACAAACTGTGTACGCAAATCGCTGGTTCAGGGTCAATCTCGCAGATGTCGCGTTGCCGGACGGCCGGCATCTCGATCACTTCCTGATACGGCTGCGGCCCGTGGCCGTGGCCACCGTGGTGAACGACGCCAACGAGGTGCTGCTCCTGTGGCGGCACCGGTTCATCACCGACAGCTGGGGGTGGGAACTCGCGGCGGGCGTCGTCGAGGACGGCGAGGACATCGCCGTCGCGGCGGCCCGTGAACTGGAGGAGGAGACCGGCTGGCGACCGGGGCCTCTGCGCCATCTGATGAGCGTCGAGCCCTCCAACGGGCTCACCGACGCCCGGCACCACATCTTCTGGGCCGACGAAGGCGCGTACATCGGACACCCCGTGGACGACTTCGAGTCCGACCGTCGGGAATGGGTTCCCCTCAAGCTCGTCCCCGACATGGTCGCCCGCGGCGAGGTCCCGGCCGCCAACATGGCTGCCGCGCTGCTCCTCCTGCACCACCTCAGGCTCGGGCAGGACTCCTTGCCCTGATCGATCCCCGCGACACGACCTAGTGGCCCAGGGCCTGCCAGACCGCCACGGCGAGCGCGCCCACAGCCGTGATGGCCGCGACCGCGGGCAGTGGCCAGCGGGTGTGTTCCATCGCGACGACGCGTGTGCTCAGGTCGTCCACGTCCTTGGCGGTCTGTTCGGCGCGGTGACTGAGCAGGGTCAGTCCTCCCTCGACGCGGGCCTGCGCCACGTCGAGTCTGCGGCGTAACTCTGCGAGTTCTCCATGGACCACGGGATGCTCCGGGTCGGCGGTCACGTGTCCGCTCCTTTCCGTAGTCGTCACATCCCTTGCATGTGCACGGAAAGTCAACTCGCCTGGTGGGTACGTGGGGAGCGTGTGCGAGCGGCATATGCGGGCCCGGCGCGCACACGGCGTGTGAATGGCGTGGGCCCGGCACCACAACGGGTGCCGGGCCCACGCGCGCACCGGGAACAAGAACGTCCGGGTGAGCGATGCGCACCTCGACGCGGACGGCCGGGGCATCGACACCCTGGCCTCGCACCACTGCTGCGCATCCGGCGTGCCGCCCCGCGTGCCGACGGCCTGCCGTGCGGAGGAACGGCTACTCGCACGGATCCTCGTCCGCGTGCCGCGCCGCCTTCTTCACGGCCACTTCCACGTCGTGCCGACTCTCCCCGGACGTGGCCGCGTGCTCGGCGATCGCCGCCTGTACCCGGTCGGACGCGTGTCGCCAGATCCGCCATTGGTCCTCGTACTCCGCTCCGGAGAGGCCGGCGAGCTTGGCGCGCTCTTCCTCGGCGGTGCGCTCCAGCGGGATCAGGCGTTCGATGTCTGTCACGGGGACGGAGCTTAGGACGGACGGCCGTGAGCCCCCGCCGCGGCGCGCGGGAGGTGATCCCGGTTCCGCGCACGGCGGCCTCGCTCCGTTCGGCGAGGCTGAGGCCGTGTGCGCGGGAGGTGAGTTCCAGGGAGGTGGGTCCGAGGGAGTCGCGTGGGTTGCGGTCGGAACCTCCTCACAACTCCCTTTCCCCTGTGGCGAGTTGCCGAAGGCCGCTCCCCGGACGGTGGGGGAGCGGCCTTCGGTGTGTCATGAGGGGGCTCGCGGCGAGGGTGTTCGCGCGGGTCAGGCGTAGGTGTAGAAGCCCGAGCCGGACTTCCGGCCGAGCCGGCCCGCGTCGACCATGCGCTGGAGCAGCGGGGGCGCGGCGTACAGCGGCTCCTTGTACTCCTCGTACATCGAGTACGCGACCGAGGCCACCGTGTCCAGGCCGATCAGGTCGGAGAGCTTGAGCGGCCCCATCGGGTGGGCGCAGCCCATCTCCATGCCGTTGTCGATGTCCTCACGGCTGGCGATGCCCGACTCGAACATCCGGATCGCGGAGAGCAGATACGGGATCAGCAGCGCGTTGACCACGAAGCCCGAGCGGTCCTGGGCGCGGATCGCGTGCTTGCCGAGGGCCTTCTCGGCGAACAGCTGCGCCCGGCCGAGGGTGCCCTCGGAGGTGGTCAGTGCCGGAATGAGCTCGACGAGCTGCTGCACCGGCGCCGGGTTGAAGAAGTGGATCCCGACGACCTGGTCGGGACGCGAGGTGGCGACGGCGAGCCGGACCAATGGAATCGAGGAGGTGTTCGAAGCAAGGATCGCGTCCTGCCGGGTCACCACCTGGTCGAGCACCTGGAAGATCTCGGTCTTCACCTGCTCGTTCTCGACGACGGCCTCGATCACCAGGTCCCGGTCGGCGAACTCGCCGAGGTCGGTGGTGAAGCTCAGCCGGTCCTGGGTGGCCGCGAGCTCGTCGGCGGAGATCTTCCCGCGCTCGGCCGCCTTGGAGAGGGAGTTGAACAGCCGGGTGCGGCCGATCTCCAGGGCCTCGCCCGTGGTCTCGGCGACCTTGACGTCGAGACCCGCACGGGCGCACACCTCGGCGATGCCCGCTCCCATCTGGCCGCAGCCCACCACTCCGACGCGTTCGATGTCGGTCACATCGTCCCCTTCGCTGATCCACGGGCCTCGCAGGTCCCCCGTTGTCCGGTGCCTGCTCCGATCGTGCACGTTACTCCGAAGTATCGATGATCGATCGCCCGGGGCGGGCATGCTGGGCGACGACGGGACGATCCGTGACCGGGCGGGTCCACAGGGTAAGAGGAGTGTGCGCGGATGGGGCTGCTGTCACGGCGGACGTTCACGGTGGCCACGGCGACGGCGCTCACGGGACCGGTCGCCACGGGCGACTCGGTGGCGAGACCCGTCACAGGGGCCACCCCCGGCCCGCCCGGCCGGCGCCGCGCCCCCGCGGAGCTGCGCGGCATGTGGCTGACGACCGTTCTGAACCGCGACTGGCCCTCGCGGGCCGGGCTCTCCCCGGACCGGCAGCGTGCCGAACTTCTCGGGCACCTCGACACCGCGGTCCGCCGCCGTCTCAACGCCGTGATCTTCCAGGTGCGCCCCGCGGCCGACGCCCTGTGGCCCTCGGCGTACGAGCCGTGGTCGCAGTACCTCACCGGAGTCCAGGGCCGGGACCCCGGCTGGGACCCGCTCGGCACCGCGGTCAGCGAGGCCCACGCGCGGGGTCTGGAACTGCACGCCTGGTTCAACCCGTACCGGATCGCCACGCACACCGACCCGGGCAGGCTGGCGGCGAACCATCCGGCGCGTACGCACCCCGGCTGGGTCGTCCGGTACGGCGGGAAGATGTACTACAACCCCGGACTGCCGGCCGTGCGGACTTTCGTGCAGGACGCGATGCTCGACGCGGTGCGCAAGTACCCGGTCGACGCGGTGCACTGGGACGACTACTTCTATCCGTACCCGGTCGCGGGACAGGTCTTCGACGACGCCGCGGCGTACGCGGCGCACGGCGCGGGCTTCGCGGACCGGGCCGCGTGGCGGCGCGACAACATCGACCGACTGGTGCGGGAGATGGGCACCCGCGTCCGGCAGATCCGCCCCGGCACGCGCTTCGGCATCAGCCCGTTCGGAGTGTGGCGCAACGCCGCGAGCGACCCGCTCGGCTCGGACACCCGGGCCGGCGTGCAGACGTACGACGATCTGCACGCCGACACCAGGAAGTGGGTCCGTGAACACTGGATCGACTACATCTGCCCGCAGGTCTACTGGAATCTCGGCTTCGCGGCCGCCGACTACGCGAAGCTCGTCCCCTGGTGGGCGGCCGTCACCAAGGGCACCGGCGTGCGGCTGTACGTGGGCGAGGCGCTCTACAAGGCCGGGGACCCGGCGCAGCCCGCGGCCTGGCAGGACCCGGCCGAACTCTCCCGGCATCTCACCTTCGCGCGGACGTACCCCCAGGTGGGCGGCCACGTCTACTTCTCCGCCAAGGGAGTCGGCTCCGATCCCCTCGGCGCGATGACGCGGGTCGTCGCCGACCACTACGGGCAGCCTGCGGCTCCCGCGCGGTGAACCACCGCACGGGTGCCGCCGGCCGTCGCGGCGGGACTACCGCATCGGGTCCTTGTGCCGGATCTCGGAGTCGGGGCCGGGTGAGCAGACCGCCTCGTGCCCGTCCGGGAACCGGACGCGATACGGGGGAGTCCCTTCCTTGCCCATGACCTGGGTGATCTCCGCGACCTTGTCGTGCTGTCCGACAACCCTGCCGTGCTGCACGAGCTGGTCGCCCTCGGTTGCGCGCATCTGAGGTCTCCCTCGCCAGTTGCGGGAGTGGTGGACCGTGGCCGTGAGCCCACGGCTGGTGGTGCCGGTCGGTCCCGGCACCGGTGTGCTGCTCAGCCCCGCGCTCGCTGGGTGAGGGCGATGCAGACCAGCACGGCCGCCGCCGTCAGGGGCGCGGCCGGTGTGAGCCGCTCGCCGAGGAGCAGTACCGACCACACCAGTGTGAGCAGCGGCTGGGCGAGCTGCAACTGGCTGGCCTTCGGAACCCCGATCGCCGCCATGCCGCGGTACCAGACGACCAGCCCCAGGAACTGCGACCCGACCGCCACCCACAGCAGCCCCGCCACACTGTGCGCCGACAGCCGCGCGGGCTCGTACGACAGGGCCACCAGCGCGCCCGGCAGCGAGAGCGGCAGACACAGGACCAGTGCCCAGCCGATCACCTGCCAACCGGGCATCGACCGGGCCAGCCGGCCGCCCTCGGTGTAGCCCGCCGCGCAGATCAGCAGCGCGCCGAACAGACAGGCGTCCGCCCTGGTCAGCGCTCCACCGCTCTGCTGCACGGTGAACGCGATCACGGCGGCCGCGCCCGCCAGCGCGGCGCCCCAGAACAGCCGGGAGGGCCGCGCGCCGGTGCGCAGCGACGAGAACAGCGCCGTCGTCAGCGGCAGCAGGCCGACGACCACGGCCGCGTGCGCGGTGGAGGACGTCCGCAGCGCGAGCGTCGTCAGCAACGGGAAGCCCAGCACGACGCCCGCGGCGACCACGGCGAGGCCCGTCCGGTACTCCCGCGCCGGTACGGGCACCCGCAGCGCCAGCAGACAGCCGCCCGCGACGACGGCCGCGAGGGCGCTGCGCACCGCCACCAGGGACCAGGGGCCGAAGCCCTCCAGGCCCCAGGCGGTGGCGGGGAAGGTGAGGGAGAAGGCGGTGACGCCGAGGGCCGCCTGGAGGGTTCCGGAGCGTCGGGAGGCCCGGGTGTCCACCTCGGGGGCGGCGACCGCTATCTCCGACCTCTGGATAGCGCTACTCTGTGCTCTCATGCAACAGAGTAGCAGCGTGGCGGAACTGGCGGAGAAGCTGCGGCAGGAAGTCAACCGCTACTCAACCGGTGGAAAGCTGCCGTCGAGCAGAGCACTCGTGGAGCGGTTCAGGGTGAGCCCGGTGACCGTGTCGCGAGCGCTGGCACAGCTCGCCGCCGAGGGTCTGGTGGTCACCAGGCCCGGCGCCGGCGCCTTCCGGGCACGACCCCGGACCCCCGCCGCACCGGCCGGGGACACCTCCTGGCAGGAGGTCGCGCTGAGCGCGGACGCCGCGGCCGAAGCCGTTCCGCGCACGGTGGACGCCTCCGGAGTCCTGGCCACGCTGGCCGCCCCGCCCGTCGGCGTCATCGAGTTCAACGGTGGCTACCTGCACCCCTCGCTCCAGCCCGAGCGGGCCATGGGCGCGGCCCTGTCCCGGGCGGGCCGCCGCCCCGGCGCCTGGTCCCGGCCCCCGGTGGAGGGGCTCGCGGAGCTGCGCGAGTGGTTCGCTCGCGGGATCGGCGGCGCGATCACCGCCGCGGAGGTGCTCGTCACGGCGGGCGGCCAGTCGGCGCTCACCACCGCCCTGCGCGCGCTCGCCCCGCCCGGCGCACCGGTCCTCGTCGAGTCACCCACCTACCCGGGCATGCTGGCCATCGCCCGCGCGGCCGGACTGCGCCCGGTGCCGGTGCCGATGGACCCCGACGGGGTGAAGCCGGACCTGCTCGCCGACGCCTTCAGAGCCACCGGCGCCCGGGTCTTCGTCTGCCAGCCGCTGTTCCAGAACCCCACCGGCGCCGTGCTCGCCCCGGAGCGCCGGGGCGCGGTGCTGCGGATCGCGCGCGAGGCGGGCGCGTTCGTGGTCGAGGACGACTTCGTACGACGTCTCGTGCACGAGGACGCGGGCCCGCTGCCGCGCCCGCTGGCCGCCGAGGACCCCGACGGTGTCGTGGTGCACGTCGGTTCCCTGACCAAGGCGACCTCGCCCAGCTTCCGGGTCGGCGTGCTGGCCGCGCGCGGACCGGTCCTGGAACGGCTGCGCGCCATCCAGGTCGTCGAGACCTTCTTCGTACCGCGTCCGCTTCAGGAGGCCGCGCTCGAACTCGTCGGGTCACCGGCCTGGCCCCGTCATCTGCGGTCCGTCTCCGCCGAGTTGAGGAACCGGCGGGACACCATGACCGCCGCGCTGCGGCTGCGGCTCCCCGAACTCGCCCTGCCGCACGTCCCGTACGGCGGATACCACCTGTGGCTCCGGCTGCCCGACGGCACCGACGAGTCCGCCCTGGCCGCCGCGGCCCTGCGGGCGGGCGTGGCCGTCACCCCCGGCCGCCCCTACTTCAGCGCCGAACCCCCGGCCGCCCACCTCCGCCTGAGTTTCGCGGCGGTCGCCTGCACGGAGGAGATCACGGAGGGCGTACGACGGCTGCGCACCGCCCGGGACGAGACGCCGCGCTGACCTGTGCCGCCGGGGGCGGGACGCCGCGCTGACCTGTGCCGGCGGGGGCGGGACGCCGCGCCGACCTGTGTTGCCGTGCCGGGACGCCGCGCCGACCTGTGTTGCCGTGCCGGGACGCCGCGCCGACCTGTGTTGCCGTGCCGGGACGCCACGCTTAGCCCGGGGCCGCCGGGGGCGACACCCCGCGCTCGGCCAGGGGCCGCCCCCGACGACGTGCCGCGCGCCCTGCCCCCGCTCCTCGCGCGGGAACGAAAACCGCTCGACCCCGCCGCCCCGGCCTGCGAACCTCCCCGCATGACCGAACCACAACAGCTCCCCGGCGGCTACGAGATCTCCGCCGACCCGGCCCGCATCGACGTCGCCCGCGTGCACCACTGGCTCTCCACGGACGCGTACTGGGCCCTGGGCCTTTCCCGCGAGAAGCAGGAACGCGCGATCGCCGGCTCACTCAACTTCGGGGTGTACGACGGCCCGTCGGGCGAGCAGGTGGCGTACGCCCGAGTGGTCACCGACCGGGCGACCTTCGCCTGGCTCTGCGACGTCTACGTCGCCCCGTCCGTCCGCGGCAAGGGGCTGGGCTCCGCCCTGGTGGCAGCCGTCCGCGACCACCTCGAACCCTTCGGCCTGCGCCGGGTCCTGCTCGCCACGCACGACGCGCACGGCGTCTACGAGAAGCTCGGCTTCAGACCGCTGGACCGCCCTGACCGGTGGATGGCACTCGTACCGCGGTAAGCCCGCGAACACCCTGCGTAGCCCCCCTTGACCTGCGGAGTCCCGCGCTCCACGATCTGCCCATGCATCTTCGGGTCACGTTCGTCGCTGCCGCGCGCAGCTCGTCGCTGCTCGCGGAGCGCTTCGAGGACGACCGGCCGCTGGACCAGGCCGGCTGGGAGGAGGTGCAGCGCGCCGCCCCCGAACTGGTGCCGCTGGCGGCGGCCGAGCTGCGCTACTGCTCACCGACCCCGCGCAGCCGTGCCACCGGTGACGCGCTCGGCTACGCGCCGCTGGTCCAACCCGCGCTGCGCGACTGCGACATGGGCCGCTGGCGCGGGTTCACCCTGGGCGAGGCGATGGCCCGCGAGCCGTCGGCCGTGGACGCCTGGCTCGCCGACCCACGCTCCGCCCCGCACGGCGGCGAGTCCCTGATGTCCTTCATCTCCCGTGTTGGCGGCTGGCTCGACACCCGCCCGGCGGACGACGGCGGCCGGATCATCGCGGTCGCGGAACCCTCCGTGGTGCGGGCCGCGCTCGTCTACGCGCTGCGGGCCCAGCCGACGACGTACTGGAACATCGACGTGCGCCCCCTTTCGACGATGACCCTCGCCGGGCACAACGGCCGCTGGAACCTGCGCCTCGAGGCGTCGGCACAGCGTGGCTAGTGCCGCGGCACCGGCGGGTCCGTCCGTCTTCTCGGCGGCGTTCTCAGCGTGTCCGCGTGTACGCGGTGGTGAGGAGCAGGTCCTTGGCGGGCCCGCCCACCCGCCACCGCGTGCGCCAGCGGTCCGCGTCGGACACCGTGAACTCGCCCCGGTAGAGGTCCGCCGCGCACGGGTGGTCGGCGACGTGCCGGCCGGTGGTCAGGTCCAGGTCGTGGAAGGGGCGGCCGTCGGAGAACCGGACGTCCGCGGTGCCCGCGCGCTGTCCCGGCAGGAACCACAGAGTGCGCTCCGCGGGCCTGGACGTGCCCTGCCAGGTGAAGAGGCCGGACTCGTGATGGAGCAGCCCGTCGCCGCCGTCGTCGAGCGGTGAGAACGCGGTCGTCCCGGTGAAACCGCCCTCCGCGCCGCTCGCGCGGTCCCGTACCGAACGCTCCACCCGCCAGCTCCCGGTCAGGTACGCCAGGACGTCGGCCACCGGCCAGAACTCACTCATGGGCTCAGGACTGCCGGCGGGGCTTGCCCCGCCGACCGTTCTTGGCGCCGCCGCCGGATCCGCCGCGAGAGCCCTTGCCGCCCGTCCGGCCGCCCGCCGTGCCGCCTGCCCTGCCACCCACGGGCTTCTTCCGCCCGCCACCGGCCTCGGGGCGCTTGCTCCTGCCCGCGGCCGAACCCGAACCCGATGCCGAACCCGAAGCGGGCGCCGACGTCTGCGAGCGTCCTCGTGAGCTGTTGACGGTCCGGCCCCGGACGATCCCGATGAAGTCCTCCACCAGCTCGGTGGTCGCCTCCTCGGGCCAGGACAGCGCGACGCGCGACTCGGGGGCGTCCGTGAGCGGCCGGTAGGTGAGGTCCTTGCGGTGGTGCAGGCGCGCGAGCGACTGGGGCACGACGAGCAGCCCGACGCCCGCCGCCACGAGCTCGACGGCGTCCTCCGTGGTGGCGGGACGCTCGAACGCGGGCCGGCCCGGCGGCCGCTCCCAGCCGAGGGTGTCGTCGAGCGGGTGCAGGACGATGTCGTCGGCCAGATCCTCGGCGCTCACCTCGTCGACCGCCGCCACGACGTGATCCCTGGGGACCACGACGACCGTCGTCTCGGTGTAGAGCGGGATCGCGCTGAGGTCCTCGCGGTCGACCGGCAACCGTACGAATCCGGCGTCGGCGCCACGGTCCCGGAGCACGTCGAACGCCTCGGCGGCGGACACCGCGACGAGGGTCAGGGGGACGTCGGGCAGCCGCTCGTTCCAGATCCGCACCCACTTCGTGGGCGTCACTCCCGGGACATAGGCGAGCCGGAACGAAGGAGGTACTTCCGAGCCTGTCACCTCGCCAGGTTATCGGTCGTGGTCGGAGGTCGCGCACACGCTCGATACCCTTGACACCATGACGTCGCACCAGACCACCCAGACCATGAAGCCCGCCACCGCGGCGAAGAAGCTGGGTGTGTACCTCGAAGCCACCCCCGCCGAGTTCCAGGAGGGCGTCGTCTCGCGCGCCGAGCTGAACGCGCTGCAGACCGACCCGCCCGCGTGGCTGCAGGAACTGCGACGCAACGGCCCGCACCCCCGGCCCGTGGTCGCCGCGCGGCTGGGGATCTCCATCGCCGGGCTCGCGCGCGGCGGGGTCACCGAGCCCCTCACCACGGAGCAGATCGACGCGCTGAAGCAGGACGACCCCGGGTGGCTGCGCCGGGAGCGCGCCACCCAGGCCGAGGTCCGCAAGGAGGAGGAGCGCATCAAGGAGCGGAACGCGCAGCGCGCGGCCCAGCCCCGCGACTGACGCTCCTGACCTCAGCCACCTCCCGAGCCCCGCTTCCCGCCTCCCTGTCTTCGTTCCCCGGACAGGGAACCACCAGGCCACCCGTGCCGCGGCCTACGCTGTGCGCATGGGTGGGACCGCGTGGCGGATGACCGTACAGAGCCCCGCGCGCGTCCGATGACCGCCGATCCGGGGTCCGCCGACGCTGCCGAACTCCACGCGCACGTCGCGCACCGCGCACCTCGCATACGCCGCCGACCTGTGACCCGCGTCGTGGTCCCCCCATGACCTCGTTGCATAAACGTGCATGGAAACGTATAGTCATGCCATCTAGGAGGAGGGTTCCATGGCGGTACGCGCAGCAGTGGCGGGAGCGAGTGGGTACGCGGGCGGCGAGGCGCTGCGCCTGCTCCTGGCGCACCCCGAGATCGAGATCGGCGCCCTGACCGGCGACTCCAACGCGGGCCGGCGCCTCGGCGCGCTCCAGCCGCATCTGCTGCCGCTCGCCGACCGCGTCCTGGAGCGGACGACCGCCGAAGTACTGGCCGGGCACGACGTCGTGTTCCTCGCCCTGCCCCACGGGCAGTCCGCGGCCGTCGCCGAGCAGCTCGGACCGGACGTCCTCGTCGTCGACATGGGCGCCGACTTCCGGCTCGTGAACCCGGCCGACTGGGAGCGGTTCTACGGCTCGCCGCACGCCGGCACCTGGCCCTACGGCCTTCCCGAACTGCCGGGTGGCCGCGCCGCGCTGGAGGGGTCCAAGCGCATCGCGGTACCCGGCTGCTATCCCACGGCCGTCTCCCTCGCGCTCTTCCCGGCCTACGCGGCCGGACTCGCCGAGCCCGAGGCCGTGATCGTCGCCGCCTCCGGGACCTCCGGCGCGGGCAAGGCCGCCAAGCCCCATCTGCTCGGCAGCGAGGTCATGGGCTCCATGTCCCCGTACGGCGTCGGCGGCGGCCACCGGCACACCCCCGAGATGATCCAGAACCTGAGCGCAGCCGCGGGCGAACCCGTCGCCGTCTCCTTCACCCCGACCCTCGCCCCGATGCCCCGCGGCATCCTCGCCACGTGCAGCGCCCGGGCCAGGGCCGGGGTCACCGCCGAGTCCGTACGGGCCGCGTACGAGAAGGCGCTCGCGGACGAGCCGTTCGTCCACCTGCTGCCCGCGGGGCAGTGGCCCGCCACCGCGTCCGTCTACGGTTCCAACGCTGTTCAGATCCAGGTCGCACACGACGAAGCCACGCACCGCATCATCGCGATCAGCGCCGTCGACAACCTGACCAAGGGCACGGCCGGCGGGGCCGTCCAGAGCATGAACATCGCCCTCGGGCTCCCCGAGGAGCTGGGTCTCACCACGATCGGAGTGGCACCGTGAGCGTCACCGCCGCCAAGGGCTTCACCGCCTCCGGCATCGCCGCAGGCATCAAGGGGAACGGCAACCCGGACCTGGCCCTCGTGGTCAACAACGGGCCCCGTCTGGCCGCCGCGGGCGTCTTCACCTCCAACCGCGTGAAGGCCGCGCCGGTGCTGTGGTCCGAGCAGGTCCTCAAGGGCGGTCAGGTCTCCGCCGTCGTCCTCAACTCCGGCGGCGCCAACGCCTGTACGGGCCCCAAGGGCTTCCAGGACACCCACGCCACCGCGGAGAAGGCCGCCGCGGTGCTGGACCTCGACGCCGGCGAGGTCGCGGTGGCCTCCACCGGGCTCATCGGCGTCCTCCTGCCCATGGACAAACTGCTGGCCGGCGTGGAGACGGCCGCGGCCCAGCTCGGCCCGCACGGCGGCGAGAAGGCCGCCATCGCCATCAAGACCACCGACACCGTGCACAAGACGTCGGTGCGCACCGGCGACGGCTGGACCGTGGGCGGCATGGCCAAGGGCGCGGGCATGCTCGCACCGGGCCTCGCCACCATGCTCGTCGTCCTCACCACGGACGCGGACGTGGACACCGCGACCCTCGACAGCGCCCTGCGCGCCGCCACCCGCACCACCTTCGACCGGGTCGACTCCGACGGCTGCATGTCGACCAACGACACCGTGCTGCTGCTCGCCTCCGGCGCCTCGGAGGTCACCCCCGACCCGGCGGAGTTCGCCGAGGCGGTGCGAGCGGTCTGCGACGACCTCGGACAGCAGCTCATCCGGGACGCCGAGGGCGCCAGCAAGGACATCAAGGTCGAGGTCGTGGGCGCCGCGACCGAGGAGGACGCCGTCGAGGTGGGGCGTTCCATCGCCCGCAACAACCTCCTCAAGTGCGCGATCCACGGTGAGGACCCCAACTGGGGACGCGTCCTGTCCGCCATCGGCACCACCGGGGCCGCCTTCGAGCCGGACCAGCTGAACGTCGCCATCAACGGCGTGTGGGTCTGCAAGAACGGCGGCGTCGGCGAGGACCGCGAACTCGTCGACATGCGCTACCGCGAGGTCCACATCGTCGCCGACCTCGCCGCGGGCGCCGCCACCGCGACCATCTGGACCAACGACCTCACCGCCGACTACGTCCACGAGAACAGCGCCTACTCCTCATGAGCCATATGACGCGGAAGCACACCGCACTCCCCAAGGCCCAGATCCTCATCGAGGCGCTGCCCTGGCTGACCCGCCACCGCGGCAAGACCGTCGTCATCAAGTTCGGCGGCAACGCCATGATCGACGAGGAACTGAAGGCCGCCTTCGCGCAGGACGTCGTCTTCCTGCACCACGCGGGGCTCAAGCCCGTCGTCGTGCACGGCGGCGGCCCGCAGATCAGCGCACAGCTCGACCGGCACGGCATCGTCAGCGAGTTCAAGGCGGGCCTCAGGGTGACCACCGAGGACGCCATGGACGTCGTACGGATGGTGCTGGCCGGACAGGTCCAGCGCGAGCTCGTCGGACTGCTCAACCAGCACGGACCCCTCGCCGTCGGCATGACCGGCGAGGACGCGCACACCATCACCGCCACCAAGCATCTGCCCGAGATCGACGGCGAACTGGTCGACATCGGCCGGGTCGGCGAGATCACCGCCATCGACACGGGTGCCATCGAGGCGCTGCTCGTCGACGGCCGGATCCCGGTCGTCTCCTCGATCGCCCGCTCCCAGGACGACGGACATGTCTACAACGTCAATGCTGATACGGCGGCTGCGGCACTCGCTGCGGCACTTGGCGCCGAAACCCTCATGGTCCTCACGGACGTCGAGGGCCTCTACGAGGACTGGCCCCACAGCGACGAGGTGATCAGCCGGCTGACCGCCTCCGAACTGGAGAAGCTGCTGCCCGAACTGGCCAGCGGCATGGTGCCGAAGATGCGGGGCTGTCTGCACGCCGTGCGCAACGGCGTCACCACGGCCCGCGTCATCGACGGCCGGGTCCAGCACTCGATCCTGCTGGAGATCTTCACCGACGAGGGGATCGGCACGATGGTCGTGCCGGACGCGCAGGAGGGGGACGCCGTATGACCGCCAACCAGGAACTGACCCAGCGGTGGCAGGGCGCGCTCATGGACAACTACGGCACCCCGCGGCTGCCCCTGGTCCGAGGCGCGGGCACCCGGCTGTGGGACGCGGACGGGAACGAGTACCTCGACTTCGTCGGCGGGATCGCGGTCAACGCGCTCGGCCACGCCCACCCGGCGATCGTCGAGGCCGTCAGCACGCAGATCGCCTCGCTCGGCCATGTCTCCAACCTCTTCGTCGCCGAGCCGCCCGTCGCGCTCGCCGAACGGCTGCTCCAGCTCTTCGGCCGCGACGGCAGGGTGTACTTCTGCAACTCGGGCGCCGAGGCCAACGAGGGCGCCTTCAAGATCGGTCGGCTGACCGGCCGCGGCCACATGGTGGCCACCCAGGGCGGTTTCCACGGCCGGACCATGGGCGCCCTCGCGCTCACCGGCCAGCCCGGCAAGCGGGAGCCCTTCCTGCCGCTGCCCGGTGACGTCACCCACGTTCCGTACGGCGACGCCCAGGCGCTGGCCGCGGCCGTCACCGACGACACGGCGCTCGTCGTCATCGAGCCGATCCAGGGCGAGAACGGTGTGGTCGTGCCACCGGCCGGCTACCTGAAGGCGGCCCGCGCGATCACCGCCGCCACCGGTTCGCTGCTGGTCCTCGACGAGGTGCAGACCGGAATCGGTCGCACCGGCCACTGGTTCGAGTACCAGGCGCACGAGGGCGTCCTGCCGGACATCGTCACGCTCGCCAAGGGCCTCGGCGGCGGACTGCCCCTTGGTGCGACCGTCGCGTTCGGCCGGGCCGCCGGCTTGCTGGGACCCGGCGGGCACGGGACGACCTTCGGCGGCAACCCGGTCGTCTGCGCCGCCGGACTCGCCGTTCTCGACACCATCGCGTCCGAGGGGCTCCTCGAGAACGTGAAGCGTACGAGCGCACGGCTGCGGGACGGGATCGAGTCACTCGGGCACCCGCTGGTCGACCACGTCCGGGGCGCCGGACTGCTCCTGGGTATCGTGCTCACCGAGCCGCTCGCGCCCCAGGTGCAGCAGGCGGCTCAGGACGCCGGTCTCCTGGTGAACGCGCCCGCCCCCGATGTCGTACGGCTGATGCCCCCGCTGAACCTGAGCGACGACGAGGTGGACGTCCTGCTCGGAGCCCTTCCCGGCGTCCTCGACGCAGTCAACGGGGATGGATCCTGAGAAATGGGACGACGACGATGAGTCAGGCGCAGGACCACGAGCATGCCGGGCCTGCCGTGCCGCAGACCCGTACCGCACGCCACCGCCGGATCGTGGACATTCTCAACCGGCAACCGGTGCGCTCGCAGAGCCAGTTGGCGAAGCTCCTCGCCGACGACGGGCTGAACGTCACCCAGGCGACGCTCTCCCGGGACCTGGACGAGCTGAACGCGGTGAAGATCCGCAACAACGACGGCGACCTCATCTACGCGGTACCGAGCGAGGGCGGCTTCCGCACCCCGCGCGTGCCCCTGGGGGAGTCGGCGAAGGAGGAGCGGATGCGCCGGCTCTCCTCGGAACTGCTGATCTCCGCGGAGGCGTCCGCGAACCTCGTGGTCCTGCGCACCCCTCCGGGGGCCGCGCAGTTCCTCGCCTCGGCGATCGACCAGGCGGAGCTGCACGACATCCTCGGGACGATCGCCGGCGACGACACACTGTTGCTGATCAGCCGGGACGCGACGGGTGGGCAGGCGCTGGCCGACCATCTGCTGCGGCTGGCGCAGAACGACCACTGAGGAGTACGGGCGGGGCGGGGCAACCCCCATCGGGGTGCCCCGCCCCGCCCGTATGTCCGTCGGCCGCGGGCCGCACGGGCCGGCCGCGCAGCTCCCCGCGTCGCTGACGGGGCCGCTCCGGTCATCCCAGACGCTGGGCGAGACCACCGGTGCACCGCACCTCGTCGCCCGCCGTGATGAGGAGGGCCTCGATGTCCGGAAGGGACTCCAGCCAGCTCAGGGCCTCCCGGGAACCCATCGCGAAGGCGGCCGTCGCCCAGGCGTCCACCCAGGTCAGGCGAGGACCCACCACGGTCACGGCGACCAGGTCGGTGACCGCGGAGCGGCCGGTGCTCGGGTCGACGATGTGGGCGCCGCGCTCGGCGGTCCCGGAGGTGGCCACCGCCAGCTCGTCCACACCGGCGGCGGAGACCACGGCCGCGAGCCCACCGGGACGCAGCGGATCCGAGACGCCGACCCGCCAGGGACGGTGGGTACCGGGAACGCCGAACAACTGGACGTCACCGCCCCCGTTCACACTCACCCCGCTCGCGCCGGCCGCCGCCATGCGCCGGGCCGCACGCTCGGTCGCCCAGCCCTTCACCAGGCCGGTCGGGTCGAGCTGTCCCCCGTACCTCGTGCTGAACCAGCCCGCGCTCAGCCGCTCCGCCTCGGCGCACAGGTCCAGCACCTCGCCGACCTCCGGATGGCACTCCTCGACACTCAGCTCACCACGTGCCAGACGGGAGAGCTGACTGTCCTCGCGGTAGGTGCTGAACACCTCGTCCACCTTGTGGAGTTCGGCCACCGCCTCATCCAACGCGGCCCGGACGCGATCGGGTTCTCCGCCGCGCACGTCGAACGAGAAGACGGTACCCATGACTTCTTCCGCGTGCCGCAGCGCGTGCGGCTCCTGGGAGGGGTCAGCCACCGGCCTTGTCCAGGGCCGACTGCAGGGACTGCTTGTATCCCGTGCTGGTGTAGGTCGCACCGGACACGGCGTCGATGTCGGCACTTCCGGCCGCGACGGCCTCCTGGTTGAGCTTGGGAACGGCCATCGCGGTCTTCTGGTCGCTCAGACCGCCCTTGGGCGCCTGGACGGCCTCGGCCTTGGTGATCTTGCCGCCGCTGACAGTGACACGGACCTGGACGGCGCCGTACTGGGTCTGCGCCACGCTTCCGGTGACGGTGCGGGCCTGCGCCGCGGGAGCCTGGGGCGCCGCGGAGGAACCGGATGAGCCCGCCGATCCCGCGGCACCGGTGGAGCCCGCCGACCCCGACGCCCCGCCGCCCTGGGCCTTCGCCTTGTCGAGCGCCGACTGCAGCGACTTCTTGTACCCGGCGCTCGTGTACGTGGCACCGGACACGGCGTCGATGTCGGCGCTGCCCGCGGCGACGGCCTCCTGGTTGAGCCTGGGCACCGAGCTGTTGCTCACCTCGGTACTGCGGCCACCGCTCGGGATCTGGACGACCTCGGACTTGGTGATCTTGCCGCCGCTGACGGTGACACGGACCTGGACAGGGCCGTACTGGGTCTGCGCGACGTCGCCGGTGACGGTCCGGGCACCCGAGGACGACTGCTGCGCGCTGCCGCCCTGGGGCGACTCCTGCGCCGCGGCCGACTGCTGCGGTGCCGCCGCGCCCTGCGCCGACGCGGACGCCGGATCGGAGGCGGGCTTCAGCGACAGCAGCAGGACGATCCCGGACACGGTGGCGGCGCCGGCCAGCACGGCACGTCGAATGGGGTGGCTCTTCTTCATCGCTCCTGACTCCCGTCGCTCACATCTCGAACGACTCGTGATGGATGCGGCGGGCGGGAACCCCCGCGCCGCGCAGTGCCTCGTAGACCTGCTGCGCGAAGCCGGGCGGCCCGCACATGAAGACGTCGTGGCGGTCGATGTCGGGAAGCTTCCGGCTCAGGGTCTCCGCCGAGATGTCCGGGCGCTCCCCCTCGGGACTGTTCACCGCGTACATCAGCCGGGCCCCGCGCTCCTCGGCGATCGAGGCCAGCTCGTCCCACAGGGCCAGGTCCTGCGTGGTGTTGGCCCGGTAGAGCAGGGTCAGATCGCCGGCCGAGCCGGGCAGTGTCTCGAACAGCGCCCGCATCGGCGTGATGCCGACACCGCCGGCCACCAGCAGGACCTTGCCGCGGCTGCGCTTCGCCGCCGTCAGCGCCCCGTAGGGGCCCTCGGCCCAGACCCGGGTGCCGGGCCGCAGGTCGCGCAGCGCGGAGCTGTGGTCGCCGATCGCCTTCACCGTGATGCGCAGCATGGTGGGGCGCGGCGCCGCCGACAGCGAGTACGGGTGCGAGCTGAGCCGCATGCCCGGTGCCAGGAAGCGCCAGCGGAAGAACTGCCCGGCCTCGGCACCCATGCGGTGCAGTTTCCGGCCGCTGATCAGTACCGAGACGATGCCGGGGGTCTCCTCGACGACCGCCTCGACCCGCATCCGGTGCTTCAGGTTCAGCCGGATCGGGGCGAGGATCCGGTACCACAGCACCAGCGCCGTCACCGACCCGTACAGCCCGTACCAGACGGTCTTCGCGGTCGGCTCGACGGCGAACTCGTTGCCCGTGGACAACTGGTGCCAGAACGTCAGGAAGACGGCGGCGTAGGTGAGCAGGTGGATGTGGTACCAGGTGTCGTATCCCATCCTGCGGCGCACCGGGCCGATGGACAGCAGACCGATGAGGAACAGCAGACCGGTGCCGATCGCCGCCTTGCCCATGTCGGGCAGCTGGTCGATCGAGTCGATGGTCTGCTGGACGATGTCGCCGAAGCTCTTGCCCGCCTGCAGCGCGTAGCCCCACATGATCAGGACGAGGTGGGCGAGGACCAGACAGATCGTGTACCGGCCGCTCATCGCGTGCCAGCGCGCTACGCGGTCCGAGCCCACCCGGCGCTCCAGGGCGGGCACCCGGGCCATCTGCAGTACCACCAGGGCCATCAAGTACCCGGCGAGCAGCCCCGTGATGCGGCCCGCGTTGAGGATCTTGCTGTTGTCGTCCGCGATGGACGGGGTGTTGCTCCACCACAGCCAGATGACCCCGGCCGCGCCCGCCCAGACGGCGAGCAGCAGGGGGACGGCGGGGGAGCGTCGTGGGCGGATTCGGCGCAGCGTCTGGCGCCGCGCGGCGCGGCCACCGGCGATCGTGGACAACGGTTCCTCCGTGGGCGTCCGTTGGGGACGGGGTGAGGGGAGGGGTCCCCTGGCCCAGAGATACGGCCGCCGAGCGCTGTGCGTTCAGTGGCTGCGGAGTCCGGTTCCGATTCCGTGGGTGCCGGTGGCAGGCGGCCGGGCAGGTGCCCGCGCGGGCGGGGCCGATCCGGGTGTTCGACGCGCAGCGAATCGGCGAACGCGTGTTGGCCCATGACTGTGGGCCCACGGGTGTTGGCCTACGACTGTGGGCCCACGGGTGTTGGCCTACGACTGGACCCACGGGTGTTGGCCCACGAGTGTTGGTCAACGCGGGTCGGCCCACGACTGTTGGTCAACGCGGGTTGGCCCACGAGTGTTGGCTGGCGCGGGTTGGCCCACGAGTGTTGGTCAACGCGGGTTGGCCCACGAGTGTTGGCTGGCGCGGGTCGGCCCGCGAGTGTTGGTCAACGCGGGTCGGCCCACGACTGTTGGTCAACGCGGGTTGGCCCACGACTGTTGGCTGGCGCGGGTCGGCCCGCGAGTGTTGGTAAACGCGGGTCGGCCCACGAGTGTTGGCTGGCCAGCGCGTGTGGGCCAACGTGGGTGGGCACGCGCGTGTGGGCCAACGCTTGTGGGCGCCGAACGCCGAACGCCGAACGCCGAACGCCGAACGCCGAACGCCGAACGCCGAACGCCGAACGCGAACGCGAACGCCGAACGGCGGGCGCCGAACGCCGGACGCCGGACGCCGAACGCCAGGCGCCGGACATCGAGCCGCACATCCGCTTCGGCGCCCCGGCGACTCAGTACCGGGTCAGGGCGGTGCCGCCTCCCGTCGTTCCGATCGCGATGTGCGGCGCTCGCGCGGGATCGACCCAGGCGAGGATCCGGCGCATGGCCTCCGCCGGCACGGACACACAGCCGGCGGTCGCCCCGCGCCCGTCGACGTGCAGGAAGATGCCGGCGCCGCGACCCCGTACCGGCTTGTCGTAGTTGAAGCCGACGACGAGGGCGTACGCGTACTGAGGGTCGTACGTGATCAGGTGCTCGGACTCGGTGGCGCGGCAGTCGGCGGGGCGGGGCTCGGTCCAGCGGTTGTAGGAGCGGGAGTCGTTGTCCTCGCACCACCAGGACTCCTGGCGCACCCGGCGGTAAGGGGCTCGGGTGCCGTCCGGCGCCTGGCGGATGCCGAACGCGTACGGGAGGCCGTACAGCCCCGTGGGTGTCGTGTTCGTGCTCTGTCTGCGTGAGCCGCCCTCGACCAGCCCCTTGGCCCCGAAGCGCGCCACCGCCGACCCGGTCCTCACCCAGTGCCCGTCGCGCCGGTCCCACCAGGTGAGCGTGCCCGACGTCGCGTCGGCGCGCGGCGCCTGTGCCGTGATCAGCTGGCTGCCGCCGCCGGTGTCAGCGAGTTGCTCGGGCAGGGGCGGCGGCCCGCCCGGGGCGAGGGCGAGCAGGGACGCGGACGCGAGGGCGACGGCTCCGAGGCGCATGGCTCAGACGGTAGTGGGCGGCAGCGGGAGCGGCAGCCCGGGTAGGCCGTCCAGGCTCGACGCGATGTGCTCCTTCTTGGCGAAGTAGGTGTTCAGGGAGGTGTCGTCCTCGCGGGCGAAGCGCTTGGCGTGCAGGTCGCGGTCCTCGTCGTACGACATGAAGGGCACCGCGTAACCGCAGGTGTCGCGGACGAGCTCCGCCGTCACGACGATGACCGCGCGCAGGCCGTGCGGGGCGGGGTCGACGCCGGGGAAGTGCGCGAGCAGTTCCTCGAAGCGGGGGTCGTCACGGAAGACGGGTTCGCCGCGGCCGTGCACCCGGACGATGTTGGGCGGCCCCTGGAAGGCGCACCACATGAGGGTGATCCGGCCGTTCTCCCGCAGGTGGGCGATGGTCTCCGCGTTACTGCCGGCGAAGTCGAGGTAGGCCACGGTTCGTTCGTCGAGCACGGCGAACGAACCGGTGATGCCCTTGGGGGAGAGGTTGATCGTGCCGTCCGGGGACAGCGGCGCGGTCGCGGTGAAGAAGAGGGGCTGGGCCTCGATGAACGTGCGCAGCCGACCGTCGATGCGGTCATAGGTCTTTCCCATGTCTAACGATTATCGAGCAAAGTCCTTTGATTGTCTAAGGATTTCCACCGGCGTGTTCGCTCCGGGTCGACCCGGAGCTCCGGAGGGTGAGTCCCAATTGACGAATCATGCAGAGTTCTGCATACTCATGCATACCAGCGGATGCACTGCGAAGGAGAATCCCGTGCCCGAGCGCGTCGTACTCGCCTACTCCGGCGGTCTGGACACCTCCGTCGCCATCGGCTGGATCGCCGAGGAGACGGGCGCCGAGGTCATCGCCGTCGCCGTGGACGTCGGCCAGGGCGGCGAGGATCTGGACGTCATCCGCAAGCGCGCCCTCGCGTGCGGCGCGGTCGAGGCCGAGGTCGCGGACGCGAAGGACGAGTTCGCCGACGAGTACTGCCTCCCGGCGATCAAGGCCAACGCCCTCTACATGGACCGCTATCCGCTGGTCTCCGCGCTCTCCCGGCCGACGATCGTCAAACACCTCGCCGCCGCCGCGCGCAAGCACGGTGCCACCACGGTCGCCCACGGCTGCACCGGCAAGGGCAACGACCAGGTGCGGTTCGAGGCCGGCATCGCCGCCCTGGCCCCCGACCTCAAGTGCATCGCCCCGGTCCGCGACTACGCGATGACCCGCGACAAGGCGATCGCCTTCTGCGAGGCGAAGCGGCTCCCGATCGCCACCACCAAGAAGTCCCCGTACTCCATCGACCAGAACGTGTTCGGCCGGGCCGTCGAGACGGGCTTCCTGGAGGACATCTGGAACGCGCCGATCGAGGACATCTACGAGTACACCGCGAACCCAGCCGAGCCCCGCGAGGCCGACGAGGTCGTCATCTCCTTCAAGGCGGGTGCACCGGTCGCCCTCGACGGCAGGCCCGTCAGCGTCCTGCAGGCCGTCCAGCAGCTCAACGAGCGGGCCGGGGCCCAGGGCGTCGGCCGGATCGACATGGTCGAGGACCGGCTCGTGGGCATCAAGTCCCGCGAGGTGTACGAGGCTCCGGGCGCGATCGCGCTGATCACCGCGCACCAGGAGCTGGAGAACGTCACCGTCGAACGCGAACTGGCCCGCTACAAGCGGCAGGTCGAGCAGCGCTGGGGCGAACTCGTCTACGACGGCCAGTGGTTCTCCCCGCTCAAGCGCGCTCTGGACGGCTTCATCGACGAGGCCAACCGGCAGGTCGACGGGGACGTCCGGATGACCCTGCACGGCGGCCGCGCGGTCGTCACCGGCCGGCGCTCCGACACGTCGCTCTACGACTTCGACCTGGCGACCTACGACACGGGCGACACCTTCGACCAGGCGGCCGCCAAGGGCTTCATCGACATCTACAGCCTGTCGTCGAAGATCGCCGCCAAGCGCGACCTGGGGTGACACCGAAGCCACTCCGCACGCACTAGCCTGACGGCCGCCTCCTCGCTTTCCTGGGCGCGGAGGCGGTCGCACACCGCCATCTTTGAGGAGCAACGCAAGTGAGCAGCAACAGCGGTGACGTACGGCTCTGGGGCGGCCGTTTCGCCGACGGTCCCGCCGAGGCCCTGGCCAGGCTGTCCGCGTCCGTCCACTTCGACTGGCGGCTCGCGCCCTACGACATCGCCGGATCGCGTGCCCACGCGCGCGTGCTGCACAAAGCGGGCCTCCTCACGGACGACGAGCTGACCCGGATGCTCGAAGGTCTGGACCGGCTCGAAGCCGATGTGGCGGACGGTTCCTTCGTCGGCACCATCGCCGACGAGGACGTCCACACCGCCCTGGAGCGGGGCCTGTTGGAGCGCCTCGGCCCGGACCTCGGCGGCAAGCTGCGCGCGGGCCGCTCCCGCAACGACCAGGTGGCGACGCTCTTCAGGATGTACCTGCGCGACCACGCCCGGATCATCGGCGGCCTGGTCGCCGACCTCCAGGACGCGCTGATCGGCCTCGCCGAGGCCCACCCGGACGTCGCCATGCCCGGCCGCACCCACCTCCAGCACGCGCAGCCCGTGCTCTTCGCGCACCACGTCCTCGCGCACGTCCAGTCGCTGTCCCGGGACGCGGAGCGCCTGCGTCAGTGGGACGAGCGCACGGCCGTCTCGCCGTACGGGTCGGGCGCGCTGGCCGGTTCCTCGCTCGGCCTCGACCCGGAGTCGGTCGCCAGGGACCTCGGCTTCGAGCACGGCTCGGTCGCGAACTCGATCGACGGCACGGCGTCCCGCGACTTCGTCGCCGAGTTCGCCTTCATCACGGCGATGATCGGGGTGAACCTCTCCCGGATCGCCGAAGAGGTCATCATCTGGAACACGAAGGAGTTCTCCTTCGTCACGCTCCACGACGCGTTCTCCACGGGCTCGTCGATCATGCCGCAGAAGAAGAACCCGGACATCGCGGAGCTCGCGCGCGGCAAGTCGGGGCGCCTCATCGGCAATCTGACGGGCCTGATGGCCACGCTCAAGGCGCTGCCCCTCGCGTACAACCGCGACCTCCAGGAGGACAAGGAGCCGGTCTTCGACTCCTGCGACCAGTTGGAGGTACTGCTCCCCGCCTTCACCGGCATGATGGCCACCCTCACCGTCCACCGCGAGCGGATGGAGGAACTGGCCCCGGCCGGCTTCTCACTCGCCACCGACATCGCCGAGTGGCTGGTCAGGCAGGGCGTGCCGTTCCGTGTCGCGCACGAGGTCGCGGGCGAGTGCGTGAAGGTCGCCGAGGCCGAGGGCATCGAACTCGACGGTCTGAGCGACGAGCAGTTCGCGAAGATCTCCCCTCATCTGACGCCCGAGGTGCGGTCCGTCCTGAACGTGCCGGGCGCGCTCGCGTCCCGCGACGGACGTGGCGGTACGGCGCCGAGCGCGGTCGCCGTGCAGCTCGCGGAGATCAGGTCCGACGTGACCGCCCAGCACGCCTGGGCCACGGCGAAGCGGAAGAAGTGACGCGGTCCTGGAGCGGCCGGTGGCGGACGTGAGTGAACCCCCGGCCGGGAGCGGACAGAGCCGGGCAGGTGCGAGCGGCACCGGACAGGTCCGGTCGGTATCTGAAGTTGATCCGAGCGGTATCTGACAGGAAGTGCCAGTGCCGGGCAGAAGGAGCGGCGGGTCCGGTGGGGCGGGGGCATCGCGGGTTAGGTTGGCCGGAATCCGTACGGAGCCGATCGGAACGGAGCCCGCGATGCCCTTCGCCCGCCTCGCCTCAGCCACGACTCCCACCGCGCACATCGGGCTCGGCCTGGCCGCGGTGGGCCGCCCCGGCTACATCAACCTCGGCCGCGAGGACGACCTCCCGGCCGTACGCAGTGTCGACGCCCTGCGTGAGCGCGCCCATGAACTCCTCGACGCCGCCTACGCCCAGGGCGTGCGCTACTACGACGTGGCCCGCTCGTACGGCCGCTCCGAGGAGTTCCTCGCGGACTGGCTCCGCTCCCGTCCGGGCGTCGACGACGTCGTGGTCGGCAGCAAGTGGGGTTACACCTACACGGCGGACTGGCGCACCGACGCCGAGGCGCACGAGGTCAAGGACCACGGCCTCGCCACCTACGAGCGGCAGCGCGCCGAGACCGCCGAGCTGCTCGGTGACCGGCTCGACCTCTACCAGATCCACTCGGTGACCCCGGACAGCCCGGCCCTCACCGACCGGAAGCTGCACGCCGAGCTGGCCGAAGCCGCGGCCGGGGGCCTCTCCATCGGCTTCTCCACGAGCGGGCCGGCGCAGGCCGACGCGATCCGTGCCGCGCTCGCCGTGACGGTCGACGGCACACCCCTCTTCCGTACCGTCCAGTCCACGTACAACGTCCTGGAGACCTCGGCCGCGCCCGCGCTCGCCGAGGCGCACGACGCCGGGCTCACGGTGATCGTCAAGGAGGCCATGGCCAACGGCCGCCTCGCCGCCGGGCACGCCCCGGACGCGGTCGCCGCCGTGGCCGCGCAGACCGGGCGGGGCGCGGACGCCGTCGCCCTCGCCTTCGTCCTGTGCCGCCCCTGGGCCGGAGTCGTCCTCTCCGGCGCGGCCACCGCCAACCAGCTCGCCTCGAACCTGCACGCCGCGGTCGTCGATCTCGACGAGGACCGGCTGGCCCGCCTCGACGCCCTCGCCGAGGAGCCGGGGGCCTACTGGGAGCATCGCGCACGGCTGCCCTGGCACTGAGAACCCGCCGAGCGGGGGGATACGTGAGACGTCGACGCTCCTAATGAGACACGAATGTCTCACATGGGTTATCCTTGTCTCATGGCTGTCGACCGTGACCATGTGCTGCGCAGCGCGGCCGCCCTCCTCACCCGCAGATCCACCGCCACCATGGACGAGGTCGCCCGAGCGGCCGGGATCAGCAGGGCCACGCTGCATCGCCAGTTCGCCGGTCGCGACGCGCTCGTGCGGGCGCTGGAGGCGCTCGGCATCGAGGAGTGCGAGGCCGCCCTGGACGCGGCCCGCCTCGACGACGGCACCGCGCAGGAGGCGCTGCGCCGTCTGGTGCACGAGCTGGAGAAGGCCGCCGGACTCCTCGCCTTCCTCTACACCGAGAACCAGCTGTTCGAGGGCGAGGAACAGAACGAGGGCTGGGCCAGGCTCGACGCCCGTATCGCCGCGCTGTTCCGGCGCGGCCAGGACAGCGGCGAATTCCGCATCGACCTCACCCCGGCCTGGCTCACCGAGGCGCTCTACGGGCTGATCGCCTCCGGCGCCTGGGCGGTGATCGAGGGGCGGGTCGCCACCAAGGACTTCACCTTCATGATCGTCGAGCTGCTGCTCGGCGGCGCGCTACGGAGAGAGTGATCATGACCAGCACCCTGCGGAACGGGGGTGTCCCCGGCACGGACGAAGCCGGGAGGGCGGGGGAGTACACGGCGAAGGCGGAGAAGCGACCGGGCCGCTGGCTCGCGCTCTCGGTGCTCGTGCTCGCCGTGCTGCTGGTGGCCGTCGACGCGACCGTGCTCGGTCTGGCGACCCCTTACATCAGCGAGGACCTGGAGCCCTCCGGCACCCAGCTCCTGTGGATCGGCGACGTCTACTCCTTCGTCATCGCCGGCCTGCTCGTCTCCATGGGCAGCCTCGGCGACCGCATCGGCCGCAAGCGGCTGCTGCTGATCGGCGCCACCGTGTTCGGCGCGATATCCGTGCTCAACGCCTATGCCACGACACCGGAGTTGATGATCCTGGCGCGGGCGCTGCTCGGTGTCGCGGGCGCGACCCTGATGCCCGCCACGCTCGCCCTGATCCGCAACCTCTTCCACGACCCGCGCGAACGCAGCCTCGCCATCGGCATCTGGGGCGCCACGGCGTCCGCCGGTACCGCGGTCGGACCCGTGGTCGGCGGCTTCCTGCTCGAACACTTCTGGTGGGGCTCGGTCTTCCTGATCAACGTGCCCGTGATGCTCGTCCTGGTGCCCGTCGGCATCAAACTGCTGCCCGAGTCCCGCAACCCGAACCCCGGCCCCTGGGACCTTGCCAGCGTCGCGCTCTCGCTCGTCGGCATGATCGGCATCGTGTACGCGGTGAAGGAACTGGCCATGCACGGGTTCGTTCGGCAACCGGTGGCCGTGGGCCTGCTCGGTGCCCTGGCCCTGTACGGGTTCGTACGGCGCCAGCTCGGCATGCCGATACCGCTGCTGGACATGCGGCTGTTCCGTAACCGGGGCTTCTCGGCGGCCGTGGCCGCCGACCTGCTGACCGTCTTCGGAATGTCCGGACTCGTCTTCTTCCTCTCGCAGTATCTGCAACTGGTGCAGGGCAGAGGGCCGTTCGAGGCGGGTCTGGCCGAACTCCCCGCCGCCGTCGGCGCCGTGGGGGCGGGCCTGGTCGCGGGCTCGGCCGCCCGGCGGTACTCGGTGCGTGCCGTGGTCTCCGGCGGGCTCGCCGCGGTCGGCCTCGCGCTCGCCGCGCTCACCCTGCTGAGCCAGTCCACCGGCTACACGCTGCTCGGCACCGCGCTGCTGGCCGTCGGTGTCGGCGCGGGCTTCTCGTTCACCGTCACCGCCGACGTGATCCTCTCCAGCGTGCCCAAGGAGCAGGCCGGCGCGGCCTCCGCGGTCTCCGAGACGGCGTACGAACTCGGCGCCGCCCTCGGTATCGCCCTGCTGGGCTCCATCGTCACAGGTGTGTACGCGGGCTTCACCGGGCCCGCGGGTACCCCGGCCGGAGCTCACGAGTCCCTGGGTGGTGCGGTGGAGGCGGCCGCCAAGCTCCCCGCCCACACCTCGGGGGCCCTGCTGGACGCGGCCCGTACGTCCTTCGTGGACGGCCTGGCACTGGCGTCCGGCATCGGGGCAGCGGTACTGCTCGTCACGGCGACCGCGGCATGGTTCCTGCTGAGGGGCCAGAAACTGGAATCCGGGGTCTAAGGGCTGTCCCGTAATCCCCGGCGGGCGCACGACGACAGCTACGGCACCTCGCCGCGTTGTCGGATCGCCCGAATACGCCCAGTATGAGGACGACCCTCCGCCTTGCGATGCACCGCATCTGACGCCGCGCGCTGATCCACCGGGGATTACGGGACAGCCCTTAGGCAGGCGCCCCGTCAGGGTTGCGGGGAGCTGCGCGACAAGCCACGAAGCACCCGCACCCGAGAGACGACCGAACCGCCGGAGGCGCTACGCCGCCTTGGCCTTCGTGGCGTACATGTCCACGTACTCCTGGCCCGACAGCAGCATGACCTCGGTCATCACCGAGTCGGTCACGGCGCGCAGGACATAGCGGTCACGGTCCATGCCCTCGTACCGCGAGAACTCCATGGCCTCGCCGAACCGGACCGTGACCCGGCCGGGACGCGGCATCCCCGCACCGCCGGGCTGCAGCTTGTCGGTGCCGATCATCGCGAACGGGACGACCGGCGCGCCGGTCATCAGGGTGAGCCGGGCGATGCCGGTGCGGCCGCGGTAGAGGCGCCCGTCGGGGGAGCGGGTGCCCTCCGGGTAGATGCCGAAGACCTTGCCCTCCTCCAGGATGCGACGGCCGGTCATCAGCGCCGCGACACCGCCGTTGGCGCCGTCGCGGTCGACCGGGATCATGCCGACGCCGGTGAAGAACCAGGCCATGAGGCGGCCCTTGAACCCCTTGCCGGTGACGTACTCGTCCTTGCCGATGAAGAGCACCTGCCGGTCGCAGACCAGGGGCAGGATCATCGAGTCGATGAACGTGAGGTGGTTGCCGGCCAGGATGACCGGACCGTCGCCCGGGATGTGCTCCACGCCCTCCACCCGTGGGCGGAACATCAGGCGCATGATCGGTCCGAGCACTGCCTTGATGAGCACGAAGCGGGACAACGGGCCCTCCGGTGTCAAGGGATTCGGTATGAGTCTGTGCAGGTGAGGACGATACTCGCGGGTCCCGGGTGATTGCACATCGGGTTCACCGCCCGGACACGCACTGTTGACCAATGTTTACCTGCCGTGGCCTGCGGTCGAGCATCTGTCACCCGTTCGACACGATGTGACGGAAGTCGCCCCCGGACGGCGCAAGGCTCCCCCGGTCGGCCGCCCCCACCCGACGATCCGTCATCACCCGCCTCCCGTACGCCATCAGGCGGAGCCCAGGTGTTCCGCCGCGGGTCTCCCTCCCGTCACGCAAGGGCCCCTACGATCGACGCGCTTTGACAGGTGCAGGGCGGGTACGCGGGAGGAGCGCACATGGGGACGCAGGAGTCGCACGAGTCGCAGGAGTCGAACGGGCGGGAACGGGGCACGGGGCGGCGGGCCCTGCTCGGGGCCGCCGTGCTCGGGGCGGGTGGAGCGGTCCTCGGACTGTCCGGCGCGGCTCGGGCCGACGAGCGTCACGGGGGCGGCGGTCACGGCGGCGGGTACCGGAGTCTGCCGAAGCCGACCGTGATCGGACACCGCGGCGCCAGCGGCTACCGTCCCGAACACACCTTCGGCTCTTACCAGCTGGCGCTCGACATGGGGGCCGACGTCATCGAGGCGGGCGACCTGGTCCCCACCAAGGACGGTCACCTGGTCTGCCGGCACGAGCCCGAGATCGGCGGGACGACCGATGTGTCGGCGCACCCGGAGTTCGCCGGCCGCAGGACGACCAAGACCCTGGACGGCGTCCCCACCACCGGCTGGTTCACGGAGGACTTCACGCTCGCCGAGCTGAAGACCCTGCGGGCCGTCGAGCGCATCCCCGCCAACCGCCCGAACAACACCCTCTACAACGGCCGCTGGGAGATCCCCACCTTCGAAGAGGTCCTCCACTGGCAGGACGAGCAGACCCGCAAGCGCGGCAAGCAGGTCTGGATCTACCCGGAGACCAAGCACCCCACCTACTTCAGGGCGCTCGGTCTGGGCCTCGAGGAGCGCCTCGCCAAGGTGCTGCGCAAACACGGCAAGGACGGGAAGAACTCGCCCGTCATCATCCAGTCCTTCGAGCCGACCAGCATCCAGCGCCTCGACAAACTCGTCGACAACGCGCTCGTCGTCCTGCTCTCCGCGGCGAACACCCGGCCCTGGGACTTCGTCGCGACCGGTGACCCCCGCACGGTCGCGGACCTCGTCGAGCCCGCCGGCCTGAAGTGGATGGCCTCGTACGCCCAGGGCATCGGCCCCACACTCGACCTGGTCATCCCCAAGGACGCCGGCGGCGCCCTCACCACGCCGACCACCCTGGTCGCCGACGCGCACCGAGCGGGCCTGATCCTGCACCCGTACACCATGCGCAACGAGAACGTCTTCCTGCCGGCCGACTTCCGCCGGGGCACCGACCCGAACGCCTACGGCGACGCGTTCGGCGCCTTCCGGACCTACTTCGCCACCGGCATCGACGGCGTCTTCTCCGACAACGCGGACACCGCGCTGCTCGCCCGCGAGGACTTCGTCAACGGCTGACCCCGCCACCCCGGATGGGGTGACACCCGGCCGCCCCGGCAACCTTCCGCCGGGGCGGCCGCGTCCCGCCGCACATGACCCACGAGATGGTTTCCGCGCTTCGTCCGCTGCTCGCCGCCGAGGCATCGGCGGAGGCACACGCGACCGGGACCGAACAGAGCGACCTCGAACAGGCCGTCTGGCTGCGCCTCCTGGAGCGCCTCGACTCGGCCGGCCCGCCCGCCGACCCGCCGGGATGGCTGCGACGCGCGGTGCGCTCGGAGGCCCGCCGCGCCCGCCGCGCGGCCCGCCGGGAACAGCCGTACGGCTCCGAACCCGCCGACCATGGTGGGCCCGGCCCCGAGCAGCGGGCGATGACCGCCGACTCCCGCCGCGCCCTGCAGGCCGCCGTACGCCGGCTGCCCGGCCGCTGCCCGCGCCTCATGGCGGCGCTGCTCTCCCCTCGGGACCTCACCTACCGTGAGATCGCCGGTGAGTTGGGTATCTCACAGGGCAGTCTTGGTCCGGAACGTTCCAGATGTCTTGGATGTCTGCGGCGATTGCTGACGCCGGTGGTTGCGGCCCGCGGACCACGGGGATAGGAGTGGGGAACACCGGTGGAACAAGTGAGCGGGAGGCATGCACACATGGGCATGAGCGTGACCATCTCCGGGGCGACCGAGCAGGACGTGGAGCAGATCCTCAAGCTGCAGTACCTCTGCTACCAGAGCGAGGCCGAGCTGTCCGGCGACTACGGCATCGAGCCGCTCACGCAGCCGCTCGACTCCCTCAGGGCGGAACTGGCCGACGGTACGGTCCTGGTGGCCCGGCTGGGGCAGGAGGTGGTGGCCTCGGTCCGCGGAACCGTGGACCCCGACGGCACGGCCAGGATCAACAAGCTCATCGTCCACCCGCGCATGCAGCGCCACGGGATCGGCGCCCGGCTCCTGCGCGCCGCCGAAGCGGCCCTCGCGGGAGAGCGCGGCGCCAAGAGGATCCAGCTCCACACCGGCCAGCGCGGCGGCGGCAACCTGCGGCTGTACCGAAGCGTGGGCTACGAGACGGTCGGCACGTCGAAGGGCGACGACGGCGTCACCGTCATCGTGCTGGAAAAGCCCGCGGAGACCTACGCGACGACGGCGTAGCCGCGCCCGCCCGGCAGGCGTGGCCCGACGCGGGACACGCGACCGGCGGCACGCACCTGCGCCGGCCCGCGGTCGCCCTAGCGGCTCCCCGCGGAGCGGCCGCGCAGCCAGTACATGGCCGACAGCGGCAGCAGCACCGGAATGAAGAGGTACCCCATGCCGTAGTCCGACCACACGGTGGCGTCGGGGAAGGCGGACGGCTCCACCAGCGTCCAGGTACCCACGATCAGGACACCCGCGAGCTCGGCGGCGCAGCACACCAGCGCCGCCCTGCGGGCCTTCTCGCCGCCCCGGACGAGCGAGTACGTGATGAAGCCGTAGACGAGGCCGGCGACCGCCGACAGCGAATAGGCGAGCGGGGCCTTGTCGAACTCCGTCGAGATCTGCACGGCGGAGCGCGACACAGCGCCGACGACCATCACTCCGTACAGCCAGACCAGCAGCATGCCCGGACCGCTGATGAGCCGCGTCCGTTTCCGTCCGGTCGCTTCTTCCTCGGTCACGGTGACCTCGGCCTTCGTCACGTCAGCCTCCCCAGATGTCGTACAGGCGCACTTCGAGGACGGCGAGCACCACGCCGCCGGCCGCCACCGTGATCGAACCCCAGCGGGTGCGCTCCGCCAGCGACATGAAGGCCACGGCCGGTACGCACACGAAGGCCCCGAGCAGATAGGCCACGAAGATCGTCGTGCCCTGCTCCGCCTTCTCGCCGCGTGCCAGCTGGACGATGCCGATCACCAGCTGGACCGCGGCGAGCAGTGACACCACGGCCATGCCGATGAAGTGCCAGTCCTTGGTGGGCTGATCACGGTAGGCGGCCCAGCCGCACCAGGCGGCGAGCACGAGCGCGGCGACGGCGGTCGCGACCGTCAGGGCATCAAGCATGCCGTGACCCTATTACGGGCCAAAAGGCCCGATGCCCTCGCCCCCGGCCGCCCCGTAGGGTCGGGGACATGAAGATCCACGCTGACGCCCTGCTGTTCGACAACGACGGAACCCTCGTCTCGTCCCTGGAGTCGGTGAACCGCTGCTGGACCCGCTGGGCGCGGGAGTACGGGATCACCGCCGAGGACTTCGCCCGGATCGAACTGCACGGCCGCCCCGCCGTCGAGATAGCCGCCGACCTGCTGCCCGCCGACATCGTCCCCGAGGCCCTCGCGCGCATCGAGCAGCTGGAGGTCGAGGACGTTCCGGGCGGCGTCCTGCTGCTGCCCGGAACCGCCGACTTCCTCGGCTCGCTGCCCGCGGAGCGCTGGGCGGTCGTCACCTCCGCCACCCGGCGGCTGGCCGAGGCCCGGCTCGACGAGGTCGGTGTCCGGCCCAAGACCCTGGTCTGCGCCGACGACGTCACCCGCGGCAAGCCCGACCCCGAGCCCTACCTCCTCGCCGCCCGTGAGCTGGGTGTCGACCCGGCCCGCTGTGTCGTCTTCGAGGACGCTCCGGCCGGGCTCCAGGCGGGCCGCGCCGCCGGCATGACCACCGTGGCGTTGGCCACAACCCACGCGGCTTCCGAGCTGGTCGCGGACCTGGTGGTGAAGGACCTCTCGGCCCTGTCCGCGCTGGTCACGGACGGGGGCGTGGAGATCTCCGTCCGCGGCTGAGAAGTGTCCACCGCTGTCCACGATGCGGACAGCGGTTCGGGGCCGAGTCACTCCGTCTGCTTTACTTCACTCCATGACCACGACGAGCAGCCGCACCCTTGCGACCGAGGCGACCATGACGCCCGGTGCTCGTTGTATGTGTCGAATGTGCGCCTTCTAGAGGGCCCCCGCACCACCGCCTGATCCCGCGCCCCGAAGCGGGACCGCCGCGCCCTGAGTCCGTACCGCGTACGTGACAGGGGCTGCCCCGCGCACACGTTCTCCTCCCGGTTCCCCCCGGTTCCATCGCCATCGCGAGAACCGTGCCGCGTTCAAGACCGAATGCACCCGTGCCGGAGCACACCCACGCCCCGCACTCGACAGTGACGGAAACCCCAGTGATCACGACAACGGGCCTCAGCAAGGTCTACCGCTCGCGCGGCCGTGAAGTGACCGCCCTCGACGGCGTCGATCTGCATGTCCGCGAAGGCGAGGTGTACGGCGTCATCGGCCAGTCCGGCGCCGGCAAGTCCTCGCTCATCCGCTGCGTCAACCTCCTGGAGCGTCCTACCGCCGGCACGGTCACCGTCGCCGGACAGGACCTCACCGCCCTCGTCGGACGCGGTCCGCGCGCCGGCAAGGAGCTCCGCCGGGCGCGCAGCCGTATCGGCATGGTCTTCCAGCACTTCAACCTGCTGTCCTCGCGCACCGTCCAGGAGAACGTCGAACTGCCGCTCGAGATCCTCGGCATCTCGGGGAAGGAGCGCTCCACCAAGGCGCTCGGTCTGCTCGACCTGGTCGGCCTGTCCGACAAGGCGAAGGTCTATCCCGCACAGCTCTCCGGCGGCCAGAAGCAGCGCGTCGGCATCGCCCGCGCCCTGGCCGGCGACCCCAAGGTGCTGCTCTCCGACGAGGCCACCAGCGCCCTCGACCCCGAGACGACCCGTTCCATCCTCCAGCTGATCCGCGACCTGAACCGGCAACTGGGTCTGACCGTCCTGCTCATCACCCACGAGATGGACGTCGTCAAGACCGTCTGCGACTCGGCCGCGCTCATGGAGAACGGCCGCATCGTGGAGTCGGGCACGGTGAGCGAACTGCTCGCGACCCCCGGCTCCGAGCTGGCCTCCGCGCTCTTCCCGGTCAGCGGCGACGCCTCCGGTGACGACCGCACGGTCGTCGACGTCACCTTCCACGGCGAGGCCGCGACACAGCCCGTCATCTCGCAGCTCTCCCGCACCTACAACATCGACATCTCCATCCTCGGCGCCGCGATGGACACCGTCGGCGGCAAGCAGGTCGGCCGGATGCGCATCGAACTGCCCGGCCGCTACGACGAGAACGTCGTGCCGATCGGATTCCTGCGCGAGCAGGGCCTGCAGATCGACGTCCAGGGCCAGGAGCCCGCACTCGTGAAGGACGGTGCCAAGTGACCTGGTCGGAGATGCACCCGCTGCTGTCCCAGGCGTGTTGGGACACCCTCTACATGGTCGGCTGGTCCACACTGATCGCCGTCGTGGGGGGTCTGCCGCTCGGCATCCTGCTCGTCCTCACCGACCGCGGCGGACTCCTGCAGAACGTCGCCGCGAACAAGGTCACAGGGCAGGTCGTGAACATCGCCCGCTCGATGCCGTTCATCATCCTGATGGTCGCGCTGATGAACTTCACACGCACGATCACGGGAACGACGATCGGTCGCGAGGCGGCGATCGTGCCGCTCGCCATCGGCGCGATCCCGTTCTTCGCGCGGCTCGTCGAGACGGCCGTCCGTGAAGTGGACGGCGGGCTCGTCGAGGCCGTGCAGTCCATGGGCGGTAACACCTGGACCGTCGTGCGCAGGGTGCTCGTGCCGGAGTCGCTGCCCTCGCTGATCTCCTCGGCGA
Source organism: Streptomyces sp. NPDC057950 (assembly GCF_042887295.1). NCBI lineage: Bacteria > Bacillati > Actinomycetota > Actinomycetes > Kitasatosporales > Streptomycetaceae > Streptomyces > Streptomyces sp. NPDC057950. The sequence continues at coordinate 37,729 of NZ_JBHVPP010000006.1, read as the reverse complement.
CCACCACCGTCGTGGCCCTCATCGGCTACTCGGCCATGGCGGGCACCGTCGGCGCGGGAGGCCTCGGCGACATCGCCATCCGCTACGGCTACCAGCGTTTCGAGACCGGGCTGATGTGGATCACCGTGGCCATCCTCGCCGTGGTCATCTCCCTCATCCAGTTCGCCGGCGACTACGCGGCCCGCCGCCTGCACCGACGCGGCGGGCACTCCGGCGCCGCGCCGAGGCTCCGGCTGCTGAAGGCCGGGACGCCCACGACCGCGGAGGCCGGCGCCACCGCGGAGGCCGCCACCGCCGACGTCGGCAAGGCCGTCTGAGCCGGGCCGCCCGAGCGCCTCACCCGCCACCCGCACACCTCACCCCCAACCGCAGACTTCCCCGTCCCACCCGAACACGGGGACGCTCCACCCCTCAGGAAAGGCACTTTTCGTGCGTAACACTGCCAAGATCACCACCGCCGTCCTCGCCGCCGGAGCCCTCACCCTCGGCCTCTCCGCCTGCGGCTCGGACAAGGACTCCGCCTCCGACACGAGCGGCCCGCTCATCGTCGCCGCGAGCCCGACCCCGCACGCCGAGATCCTCAACTTCGTCAAGAAGAACCTGGCGAAGAAGGCGGGCCTCGACCTGGAGGTCAAGGAGTTCCAGGACTACATCGTCCCGAACACGGCGACCGAGGACGGCTCGGTGGACGCCAACTACTTCCAGAACAAGCCGTACCTGGACGACTTCAACAAGAAGCGCGGCACCCACATCGTGCCTGTCGTCACCGTGCACCTGGAGCCGCTCGGCCTGTACTCCCACAAGGTGAAGAGCGCCGACGCCCTCAAGAGCGGCGCGACCGTCGCGGTCCCGAACGACGCCGTCAACGAGGCGCGCGCCCTGAAGCTGCTCGCCTCCAAGGGGCTCATCACCCTCAAGGACGGCGCCGGCAGCGAGGCGACCCCGCGGGACATCTCCAAGAACCCGAAGAACCTCAAGTTCAAGGAGGTCGAGGCGGCCCAGACCCCGCGCTCCCTGGACGACGTGGACGCCGCGGTCGTCAACGGCAACTACGCCATATCCGCGGGCCTCAAGCCCGCCAAGGACGCCCTCGTCCTGGAGTCGCCGGACAACAACCCGTACGGCAACTTCCTCGCCGTCAAGAAGGGCAACGAGAACGACCCGCGGGTGAAGAAGCTCGCCAAGCTCCTCACCTCGCCCGAGGTCAAGAAGTTCATCGAGGACAAGTACGCCGGCTCGGTCATCCCCTCCTTCTGATCCGTTCCCGCGATCCGTGCCGCCGCACGGACCCACATCCGCATCCGGTGGTCCTTCCCTGTTCCCCTTCGGGCAGTTGGGGGAGGACCCCGTGGTGCGGTTGGGTGCTTTCATGCTGCATGCTGGGCAGTTCAGCGGGCCCGCAGGTTCCGACGGCCCGATGTCCCCGACGGTTACGGAGCGGCGCATGACTAGCACCTTCCCCGACATCTCCATCAGCACGGAGCGGTTGGTCCTGCGCGCGCTCGACGAGGACGACGTCGCCGCCCTGTCCGAAATGATGAACGACGAGCAGGTCGCGGCCTGGACCGACGTGCCCCAGCCCTTCACCGAGGAGGGCGCGCGCACCTGGATCAGTGAGTACGCGCCCGCCGAACGCCAGGCGGGACGCGGCATCGACCTCGCCGTCACCGAGTTCCTCACGCAGCGGCTGGTCGGCATCATCCAGCTCGGCAAGACGAACTGGCACATCCGCTCCACCGAACTCTCCTACGTCATCGCCCCCTGGGCCCGCGGCGAGGGCTACGCCTCCGAGGCGTCGCTCGCCACCGCCCAATGGCTCTTCCGGGACCAGAAGTTCGAGCGCATCGAGGTGCGCACGGCGGCCGACAACACCGCCTCCCAGCAGGTCGCCCAGAAGATCGGCTGCATCAGCGAGGGCGTGCTGCGCAACGCGTGCATAGCGCACAGCCGCACCGAGGACGGCCGTTGGGTCGACCACCGCACCGATTTCATCGTCTGGAGCCTCCTCCCGGAGGATCTCGAAGGCGTCGGCGACCAGTTCGCCGACTCCAGTGGTTTCACGTCGTTCTCCGACTGGAACTGAACCCGGGACGGCACACAGAACTGAACACAGAACCGGACACGGGACGGAGCACGGAACCGAGCGCGAGGGCGACCCGGCCCCGGAACCCGGGGGCACCCGCGACCGGACCCGGACAAGCGCGCACGCCCTTCGGCGCCGCTCGCACCCGACGGCACCGCTGAGGCCCGAGGGATCCGCTCGCACCCGGTGGGACCCGCGCGCGGCCCCGTCCGGCAAGGCCAGGTACCCTCACGGAGCCCACCCACGGGCTGCCCCCCGACGACCTGCGAAGACCCTCTGGAGACTGACGACGATGGCCGACCGCGTCACGGTGATCGGCTGGGACGGCTCCCCCCTGACCGCGGCGGCGCGATCCGCGCTCGGCGCGGCCACCCTGGTGGCCGGAGCGGCACACCATCTGACGCTCCCCGAGGTGCCCGGGGGCGCCGAGCGCATCCGGCTCGGCAGCGTCGCCCTCGCCGCCCGCCGCATCGCGGGCCACCGCGGCAGCGCCGTCGTCCTCGCCGACGGGGACCCGGGCTTCTTCGGTGTCGTCCGCACCCTGCGCGCTCCCGAGTTCGGCCTCGAGGTCGAGGTCGTGCCCGCCGTCTCCTCGGTCGCCGCCGCCTTCGCCCGCGCCGGAATGCCCTGGGACGACGCACATGTGGTTGTCGCACACGGCCGCTCGCTGCGACGCGCGGTGAATGTATGTCGAGCTCATACCAAAGTGGCCGTCCTCACCTCACCCGGTGCGGGCCCCGCCGAACTCGGCCTGCTCCTCGAAGGCGTCCACCGCACCTTCGTCATCTGCGAGGAACTCGGCACCGCGCGCGAGCGGGTCACGATCCTCACCTCCGACAAGGCCGCCGACCACACCTGGCGCGACCCCAACGTCGTCATCGTCATCGGCGGCTTCGTCGCCGCGGCAGAGGACGGCGGCTGGATCGCCGGACGCGACCCGGCCACCGAACCACGCGGCTGGGCGCTGCCCGCCGAGGCGTACGGCGGCGCGCTCGGAGAAGGCGAAACGGATCTGCTGCGCGCTGCGCAACTCGCCCGGCTGGGTCCGCGCCCCGGTGACCTGGTGTGGGACATCGGGTCCGGCAGCGGTGCCTTCGCCACCGAGGCCGCCCGCACCGGCGCCGCGGTCATCGCGGTGGACCGCGACCTGGTGGCCTGTACCCGCACCGATGACTCCGCCCGCCGCTACGGCGTCCAGATGCAGATCGTGCACGGCGACGCCCCGCACGTCCTGGAGAACCTCCCCGAACCCGACGTCGTGCGGGTGGGCGGCGGGGGAGCCGAGGTCGTCTCCGCGGTCGCCGACCGCCGTCCGCAGCGCATCGTGACGCACGCGGCGACCCGTGACGCGGCCGAACTCGTCGGCCGCAACCTCACCGAGCACGGCTACCAGGTCGAGTGCGCCCTCATCCAGTCCGTCGAACTCGACACGAGGGCCTGGACGGAGACGGAGCGGAGCGTCGCGTTCCTGCTCACGGGCCGACTTCCCGACCGCAACCCGTGATCCTGTTGTCGTACCGCGCGCGGTAGGCTGGCCGATCGTTGTACCGCGCCCGGATGATCGGCCTTTCGTGGGCCAATGTCCGGAAAGCACGCCCGTTTTGAGGCGAGTGTGGTACGGCAGAACCGGAGGACGCGCAACGTGGCGCAGTCCACAGCGGGCCGTCGCGGATCAAGCTGTCGCGAGGGTCGGACGACCGGGACAATGCCAGTTAATGGCTTTGTCGTCTTTGTTGGCCGGTCGTTCGTGCCGCTGGGCACGCACGCTCGTTCTTCACTGTGGGGCGGTCGGTGCGCCGTTCCGGGCGAGCAGGACTTGGAAGCACTAACCGATGGGCGAGGGGTACGCATGACCGACACCGGCCAGGTCCCGGGCGAGGGACTGCCGGAGAACGCAGGCATGGTGGAGCAGCCGGGCGCCCCCGCCCCGGACGCGTACACCTTCCTCGACCCCTCCGAGAACCACGCCGAGGACGACGACCTGCTCCTCATGCCGGGTGCCCAGGGTGCCTGGGGCAACGAGGTGGGCCCGCCTGCCCCCCAGCCCCTCGTCCACGAACCGGGTCCGCACGAGACCGCCGGCCGGGACAGCGGTTCGGTCGACCTCAGCGCCGTCCGCGGGGCCGCCCCCGTACCCGCCGCGCAGCCGGTCGCGCCGCGCCGCCCACTGCACCTCGGCCCGCCGACCCCGGACGTATCCGCAGGACCGGTGCGCTCGCTCGCCGACCGCGGCCCCGCCTCCGCACCGCTCGCCACCCCCGCCCACGCGATGAACCCCGCGACGCCGGTCCGGCACGCCGGTCCCGCGACGGTGGGTCCCGAGTACCTCGACGTGCCGCAGCTCTCCGAGATCCCGCCGCAGGGCGCGGTGCCCTGGGGGGCGCCGCCCGCCGGTCCCGGGCCGACGGCTGAAGAAACGGTCGTCCCGGCCGCGGGGGAGAGCCCCGAGGCCGGCTTCGCCGCCGGACCGGAGACGGCGTTCGGGGCGGCGCCGGCGTATGACGAACCGTCGGGTACCGCGGAGTCCCCCCTGGCGCACCAGGCCGTCGAAGAGGCCGGGCACGCGGGACTCACGTCGCCTCTCGACGCCGACGCGGCGGCACCGGACGCGGCTCTCGCGCAGAGTCCCGCGGCGCCGGAGGCCGACCGCACGGCGGAGCCGGCACAGGAGCACCTCGCGCCGGCTGGTGGGGAGGCCGCGCAGGACTCCGAGCCCACTTGCACACCGGACCCGCTGGTCCCGGAGGCCTCCGACGCCGACTCGTCGGCGGCGGCCGGCGACGCTTCGCACGCGGAGCCGACGGCGGACGACGATGCCGCCGAGCAGGCGCCCGACGCCCATGTGTCCGGGCACGCCGCCCCGGCGGGGGTTCCCGTGGACGAAGGCGACCTGACGCCCGAGCAGGTGTTCCAGTCCGTCCAGGACGAGGCCGAGCGGGACCGGCCCACCCAGGCCGAGGCCGCCCACCTGGACCAGGCCGCCCACCTGGACCAGGGCGCGCACCTGGACCAGGCGGCTCACCCGGCCGCACCGGACGCCGTCGACCCGTCCGTCCACCTCGCCGACCCGGCGGGCCGTCTCACCGATCAGGGCGCGCAATTCGCGGGCCGGGCCGTCCCCTTCGTCGAGCAGGCCGCCCACGCGGCCGAGCAGGCGGCGCGGTTCCCGGACCGCGCCGTCCGGTTCGTCGACGCCGGTGTCCACATCCCGGAATCGGCGGAGCCGTTCGCGCACGTCGCGGCAGGTGGCCGCGCGGGCGGGGCGGAGAGCGGATTCGCGGAGGCCGCCCAGTTCGCGCCCCCCGCCGAGGCGCACGCCGCGTTCGCCGAGGCCGCCGCCGGCGTTCCGGGCGGCGGCGGCGCGCACGGCGAGGCGTCCCACCCGCCCGCGAACCAGCCGCACGACGGGGCGTCCCACGTGGCGAACCCGTCGCAGGACGAGGACCTCCACGGCGAGGCGCGGGACGGGTCCGGCTTCCGGAACCTCTCCGCGGACCCCTCGGCGGACGACTCGCTCGGCCGGTTCGTGCCCGTCGAAGGACAGGTGCCGACGACCCCGCACCTCGCCCCGACCCCGCCGCACGCCATGACCGTGCCGCCGCTGCCCACGCAGGAGTGGCTCCCGGCCGAGGAATCCGCCCACGAGCAGGCCCCGGCCTTCGCCGGCCCGCCGGAGGCCGCGCCCGGACGGATCACGGAGACTCCCGCCCACCAGGAGGAGCACGCCGCCCCGGTGCCCGCACCCCGCGAGGCGGAGGCGCCCCCCGTACCCGAGCCCCTCGACGCGGACCCGGAGCCCGTAGTCGCACAGCAAGCGGAGGACCTGGACACCCAGGTCGCCGACCAGGAAGAGAGCACGGCCGCAGTGGAAGACGTACGAGAGTCCACCGGCCCGGCGGCCCCCGGCTACGACGACGCCGAACGCGAGGCGGTCCTGCGCGTGATGCGCGAGCGCCGCGACATCCGCAACGGCTTCCGCAACGACCCGATCCCGCACGACGTCCTGCTGCGGGTCCTGGAGGCCGCGCACACCGCGCCGTCCGTGGGCCACTCCCAGCCCTGGGACTTCGTCGTCATCCGTTCCGCCGAGACGCGCCGCACGATGCACGAACTGGCGGCCCGTCAGCGCGAGGCGTACGCCAAGTCGCTGCCCAAGGGCCGTGCCAAGCAGTTCAAGGAACTGAAGATCGAGGCGATCCTCGACACCCCGGTGAACATCGTCGTCACCGCCGACCCGACCCGCGGCGGCCGCCACACCCTGGGCCGGCACACCCAGCCGCAGATGGCCCCCTACTCGTCCGCGCTCGCCGTCCAGAACCTGTGGCTCGCGGCGCGTGCCGAGGGTCTCGGTGTCGGCTGGGTCAGTTTCTTCGACGAGCGCGAGATGGTCCGCGCCCTCGGCCTGCCCGAACACCTGGACGTCGTGGCGTATCTCTGCGTCGGCTACGTCGACGAGTTCCCGGAGGAGCCCGAGCTCATGCAGGCGGGCTGGTCCAAGCGCCGTCCGCTGTCCTGGGTCGTGCACGAGGAGACGTACGGCCGACGCGCGCTGCCCGGCGAGGAGCCGCACGACCTGCTCGCCGAGACCGTCTCCAACATCCGCCCGCTGGACGCCAAGGCGCTCGGCGAGGCATGGGAGCGGCAGAAGCGGATGACCAAGCCCGCGGGCGCGCTCGGCATGCTGGAGATCATCTCCGCGCAGCTGTCGGGTCTGTCCCGGATGTGCCCGCCGCCGATCCCGGAGCCCGCCGCCGTCGCGATCTTCGCCGGCGACCACGGTGTGCACGCCCAGGGCGTCACCCCGTGGCCGCAGGAGGTCACCGCCCAGATGGTGGCCAACTTCCTGGGCGGCGGCGCGGTCTGCAACGCGTTCGCCAACCAGGTCGGGGCGGAGGTCTGCGTCGTCGACGTGGGTGTCGCCTCCGACCTCCCCGCGACGCCGGGGCTCCTGCCGCGCAAGGTCCGCGCGGGCACCGCCGACATGACCACCGGTCCCGCGATGACCCGCGAGGAGGTCACCGCGGCGATCGAGGTGGGCATCGAGACGGCCCGCGACCTGGTGGCGGCCGGCAACAAGGCACTCCTGACCGGTGAGATGGGCATCGCCAACACCACCGCGTCCGCCGCCCTGATCTCGGTCTTCACCGGCGCCGACCCGTCCGAGGTGACGGGCCGGGGCACCGGCATCAACGACGAGACCCTGGCCCGCAAGACCGAGGTCGTGCGGCGCGCCATCGAACTCCACCAGCCGGACCCGGCCGACCCCATCGGCGTCCTCGCGGCCATCGGCGGCCTCGAACACGCGGCGATGGTCGGCCTGCTGCTGGGCGGTGCCTCCCTCCGTACGCCGGTGATCCTGGACGGTGTCAGCGCCGGCGCGGCGGCCCTGGTGGCCCGCGCCATCGCTCCCGAGGTGCTGGCGGCCTGCATCGCGGGCCACCGCAGCGCGGAACCGGGCCATGTGGCGGCCCTGAACAAGCTGGGCCTGCGCCCGCTGATCGACCTCGACCTCCGCCTCGGCGAGGGAACCGGCGCGCTGCTGGCCCTGCCCGTGGTGCAGAGCGCGGCGCGCGCCATGCACGAGGTGGCGACGTTCGATTCCGCGGGCGTCACCGAGAAGTAGCCGGCCGGCCGTGGTGGGCAGGTGTTCCGCGGTGCGGAGCACCTGCCCACCACCGCGAGGCCGCCCGCACGCCGGGCCGGGGCACCGCCCCGGTTTCGGGAGGAGGCGGGCCCGGGAAGGAACCCCCACCCGGCCCGTTCACCGGACCGGCGCCTAAAATCCCCACGTCAGGGCCGCTCCACAGCCGCGGCGCGCCCCACCGCACCGTCCGTCCGAGGAGCCGCACCGCCATGGCCGAACACCCCGCCTACCCCGTAGGTCTCCGTCTCACCGGCCGCCGCGTGGTCGTCCTCGGCGGCGGTCAGGTGGCCCAGCGCCGTCTCCCCGCGCTCATCGCGGCGGGCGCGGACGTGCACCTCGTGTCACCGGAAGCGACCCCCTCCGTCGAGGCGATGGCGGACGCGGGCGAGGTCACCTGGACCAGGCGTCCCTACGAGGACGGCGACCTCGCCGGTGCCTGGTACGCCCTGATCGCCATCAGTGATCCGGGGGCGAGCGCGGCGGCCTCCGCCGAGGCCGAGCGGCACCGCGTCTGGTGCGTCCGCTCCGACGACGCCGACGCGGCGACGGCCTGGACCCCGGCGACGGGGCACAGCGAGGGCGTGACGGTCGCGGTCCTCACGACGGACGCGCGGGGCCGCGACCCCCGGCACACGGCGGCGATCCGTGACGCGGTGGTCGAGGGACTCCGCGACGGGACCCTGGTGGCGCCGCACCACCGCACCCGTGCCCCCGGTGTCGCACTGGTCGGCGGCGGCCCCGGTGACCCGGACCTGATCACGGTCCGCGGCCGCCGTCTGCTCGCCGAGGCCGACGTGGTCATCGCCGACCGTCTCGGCCCGCGCGACCTGCTGGCCGAACTCCCGCCGCACGTCGAGGTCATCGACGCGGCGAAGATCCCGTACGGCCGGTACATGGCCCAGGAAGCGATCAACAACGCGCTGATCGAGCACGCGCAACAGGGCAAGTCCGTCGTCCGTCTCAAGGGCGGCGACCCCTTCGTCTTCGGCCGTGGCATGGAGGAGGCCCAGGCGCTCGCGGCGGCGGGCATCGCCTGCACCGTGGTCCCCGGCATCTCCAGCTCGATCTCGGTGCCAGGTGCGGCCGGTATCCCGGTCACCCACCGGGGTGTCGCGCACGAGTTCACCGTGGTGAGCGGTCATGTCGCCCCCGACGACGAACGCTCCCTCGTCGACTGGCCGGCCCTCGCCGCCCTGCGCGGCACACTCGTCGTCCTCATGGGCGTCGACAAGATCGGCCGGATCGCCGAGACCCTGATGGCCCACGGCAAGCCGGCCGACACCCCCGTCGCCCTGGTCCAGGAGGGCACGACCGCCGCGCAGCGCCGGGTCGACGCGACCCTGGCGACGGTCGCCGAGACCGTCGTCGCGCAGGACGTGAAGCCGCCCGCGGTGATCGTCGTCGGCGACGTCGTGAACGTGGGCCCCGGACAACCGGTACGGCCGGCTCCGGACGTATCCGAGTAACCCGGGGTAACCCGACCCCTTCCCAGCCGTTGGCACCGCACTCAGGACAAGGCAGTATCACCCTGTGGCCGATCTCATCACCGTCGAGAACCCCGACGACCCGCGTCTGCGCGACTACACGGGCCTGACCGACGTGGAACTGCGCCGAAAGCGCGAACCCGCCGAGGGTCTGTTCATCGCCGAGGGCGAGAAGGTCATCAGACGGGCCAAGGACGCCGGATACGAGATGCGTTCCATGCTCCTGTCCGCCAAGTGGGTCGACGTCATGCGCGATGTCATCGACGAACTGCCCGCACCGGTCTACGCGGTCAGCCCGGAGCTCGCCGAGCAGGTCACCGGCTACCACGTGCACCGCGGCGCGCTCGCCTCCATGCAGCGCAAACCGTTGCCGACGGCGGACGAACTCCTGGGCTCCGCCCGCCGGGTGGTCGTCATGGAGGCGGTCAACGACCACACCAACATCGGCGCGATCTTCCGTTCCGCCGCCGCCCTCGGCATGGACGCGGTCCTCCTGTCCCCGGACTGCGCCGACCCGCTCTACCGCCGCTCCGTGAAGGTCTCCATGGGCGCGGTCTTCTCCGTCCCCTACGCGCGTCTCGACAGCTGGCCCAGGGGCCTGGAGTCGGTCCGCGGGGCGGGCTTCACTCTGCTCGCCCTCACCCCGGACGAGAAGGCGCGTTCCCTCGACGAGGCGGCCCCGCACCGGATGGAACGGGTCGCGCTGATGCTCGGCGCGGAGGGCGACGGCCTGTCCACGAAGGCCCTGATGGCGGCGGACGAATGGGTCCGCATCCCGATGGCGCGCGGTGTCGACTCCCTCAACGTGGGTGCGGCGGCCGCGGTCGCGTTCTACGCGGTGGCGACGGGTCGCCCCGGCGTCTGACCGGCCGTTGTCCGGTCGCGGGGAGCGTGGACTGTTCCGGTCCCCGTCCCGGACGGGCGGACGTCGCCCGGACTCCCGGATCTCAGCGCGGGCACGCGCTTCGGGCTAACCGGCCGTCCCGCTGAAGCCCCCGTACCGCGCGCCCCCGGTGTCCCCGGTGGGCGCGGGCCAGGACGACGGCAGTCCCTGCCGGAGGACGTGTACGACCTGGCGCCCGTCCCCGTCGTCGAGCCCCCGCGCCGGACCCTGGCAGCCCTGCGCCACCGCGATGCCCAGGGCGACGAGCAGCGTCACCACGACGAACACGAACAGGCGCTGCCGCAGCAGCCGCGGGTTGGCGGGCCGGCGCCCGGTCCCGGTGGTCCGCGGCCCCGGCCGGCCGGTCCCGCTGCGGGGCGCGGGCCGGCTGCCGGACCGGCCGGTGTTCCGGGAGGGCGTGGGGCGCGAACCCGACGGCGCGGGCCGGGAGCCGCCGCCGTTCGTCCCGCCGGAGCGCGGCGGGGGAGTGCCTTGCGGGCGGCGCTGGGTGGGCTGCTCGGCGTACTGCTCGGCGAGGCGCCCCGTGGGCCGGTCGGGGTCGTTGCGCTGCGCGGGCGGCCGGGCGTCCGTCATGCCCTGTGCCTCGCGAGCCGCGATCTCCTTGAGCCGCAGGGACAGTTGGAGCGTGCTGGGGCGCTCCTCGGGGTCCTTGGCGAGACAGGCCCGGACGAGCGGGGCCAGTGCGTCGGGCACGCCGTGCAGCTGCGGTTCCTCGTGCACCACTCGGTAGAGCATCACCTCGGAACTGCCGTGTCCGAAGGGCGAGTCGGAGGTCGCCGCGTACGCCAGGGTGGCGCCCAGCGCGAAGACGTCCGTGGCCGGGGTGACGGCGGCGCCGCGCACCTGCTCGGGCGCCAGGAAGCCGGGCGAGCCGACGGCGGTCCCGACATGGGTGAGGGTGGAGGCCCCCGTCGCCCAGGCGATACCGAAGTCGATGATCCGCGGCCCCTTCGGGGACAGCAGGATGTTGGACGGCTTCAGGTCGCGGTGCACGACCCCCGCCTCGTGCACCGCCACGAGTCCCTCGGAGAGCGCGGCGCCCACGGCGGCCACGTCGGCGGCCGCCATCGGGCCCTCCTCGGCGACCTTGTCGTGCAGCGAGGGCCCCGGCACGTACTGCGTGGCGAACCAGGGCCGCTCCGCGTCGAGATCGGCGGCGACGAGCCGGGCCGTGCAGCCGCCCCTGATCCGCCGGGCCGCCGAGACCTCGCGCGCGAACCGTGACCGGAACTCCTGATCCTCCGCCAGATCCGGCCGGATCACCTTGAGCGCGACCCGCTGCCCACGGCGGTCGGAGCCCAGGTAGACCACGCCCATCCCACCCGCGCCGAGCCGTCTGTGAAGCCTGAACGAGCCGACGACACGCGGGTCCTCGCGCCTCAGGCGCATCATCGCCATGTCCATCCCCGCTGCCCGGTCCGTTTGACGAGCCACAGCTTACGTTTCCGCGGCCGGGAGCGCGCAGAGGCCGCGCCCTCACGGTCCGATCGATTGTCAGTGCCGGGTGGGAAACTTGAGAGGTGGTCAGGGAAGGCGCGAACAGCGCGGCCTTGGGCCGGCTGTGATCCCAACCATCCGTCGCAGAAGGGGGATTGAGCCCGTGAAAGGTGATCGCGTGGAGATAGTCGTGGACGCCGGGGACACGACGCGCACGTACGAGGTGGTGGCCAGCAGGGCGGGCCGCAGGGTGGAGACAGCGGTACGCCGAGGTGTCGTGGAAGTGAGCGAAGTCACCCGAAGCGGATCAGTCGTGCGCACCGCGCGCTTCATGGCGACGCGGGTGCTGGCGCTGGTCGAGCAGCCGGTGCCCAGGGAGGACAGCTCGGAACAGTAGGGGCACACCGCCCGCCCCCTCCGGGAAGACCCTGAGACCTAGGTCCCCGTCTCCACCCAGGGGAGTACACCGCAGGTCATCGCTCATCCTCCGGGAGGCCCGGCAATCGGTACGAGGGCATGACGACCCGGGGTCGCCGCGCCCATAGATTTGAGGTCAAGCGGCGGGTGCAGCACTCGTCCCCCGAGGTCAGACACCCGCCGCTGCCAACCACACAGATGCTCGGTCAGGAGAGGGACCATGGCCCACACGGCACCGCGGACGGCGATCCGCACGCAGGGACGCAGGGCATACAGCGCCGCGTTCCGCCCGCGTCGTCAGGGTCAGCGCCACCCCTTGGTGGCGACAGCGATGGTCCTTCCTCTGGCGGCCCTGCTCGTGGTCGTCTTCGGCGGCTGGGAGTCAGTGGTCACACAAGCGTCGTCCGTGGGCGTGATGCTGGGGCGCTGAGCGGCGCCTCAGGCCCGGATGAGCGGTCCGGGCGGGGACATCCGGCCATGAAACCCCGTGGGGACGGGGGTGCGGCGGACGGCAAAAAGATGCCCGCGCAGCTGGGGAGCTGCGCGGGCATTGTTTTTGGCCCGACGGATCCGGTTCTCCGGTGGTCCGGTGGGTCTGCCCATTTTGCGGTGGCCCGGTGAGGCCGGCGGGTCCTCGGGCCGACGGTGAGCCCGCGGGCCGGGATTCCTGTGGTCCGGTGTTCCATCAACCCGAACGCGTGCCGCCGCCGTCCCGCGGTCTGCTGCCCGGCCGTCCGCCGTCCCGCGGTCTGCTGCCCGGCCGTCCGCCGTCCCGCGGTCTGCTGCCCGGCCGTCCGCCGTCCCGCGGTCCGCCGCCCAGCCGTCCGCCGCCCTGTCGTCCGCCGCCGCGGCGGCCGGGGGAGGGGGAGCGCGCGACAGCGGGCGCCGGGGACGGCCGAGCAAGGGACCGGGGGCCCGGGGGACGCGGGATTCCTCGCGGCGCGCCCCGCTGCGTACGCTCGCCCGGTAACGAACGCACCCAGGGGGAACCGTGACCGCAGATGTGCTGCCCGCCCTGACCGCCGGGGCGCGGAGCGCGGCCCACCCCACGGCCGGCGCCTGCGCGCACCGGGACAGTGTCCTCGCCGACCAGCCCGACGGCACCGTCGTGCGCCACGGCGACACCGTGGCCAAGGCCCACGCGGCCGGCACGGACGCGGCCGGCCTCTCCCGCCGCCTCGCGGTCGCCTCGCACCCCGCCCTGGACGGCATCCTCCTCACCCCGCTCCGTCCGGAGCCCGCCGACCTCCACGGGCGGCAGGTCACCTTCTGGCCGTACGGCACTCCTGTCGACCCCGAGGTCCCCGAGGCGGCCCCCTGGGAGGCGGCCGCGATCCTGCTCGCCCGTCTCCACCGCACCCCCGCCCCGGCCGGCCTGCCGCCCATGCGGGGCCCCGTCAAGGCGGCTCGGGCGATCGAGCGGCTGCGGTCGGCGGGTCCGCACCCGGCCACCGCTCCGGTCCTGCGCGCCTGGGCGGGCCTCCCGCCCTGGGCCCGAGCCGAGGCGGTCATGCCCGGCCCGGCCGCGCTGTGCCACGGAGACCTGCACCTCGGCCAGCTCGTCCGCCACCCCGCATCCGCCGGCCGCTGGCTCCTCATCGACGTGGACGACCTCGGTGCGGGCGTCCCGGCCTGGGACCTGGCCCGGCCCGCCGCCTGGTACGCCTGCGGCCTTCTCCCGCCCGACGACTGGAACCGCTTCCTGACCGCCTACCGGGGCGCGGCGGGCCCGGCGGTCCCCGCCGACGGCGATCCGTGGCCCGCCCTGGACGTGCCGGCCCGCGCCCTCACGGTGCAGGCCGCGGCCCTGGCGATCGCCAAGTCAGTCGCGGCGGACCGCCCGTTGGACGAGGTGCAGCAGGCGGTGATCGACGCGTGCGCCCGAATGGGAGCCGTCCCGCCGCAGTTGGGACCAGGTCCGACGACGTAGGGTGCAACCGATCGAAGCCGGGCAGTGTCTGTCCTGGCGGAAGCAGTACCGACCGGCGAGGAGTTGAGCCGAGCATGCAGTGTCCGAAGTGCCATGCGCCGATGCACACGTACAACCGCAACGGTGTCCAGATCGAGCAGTGCAGCGGCTGCCGCGGGATCTTTCTCGACTACGGCGAGCTCGAGGCGCTGACCCGCGTGGAGTCGCAGTGGTCGCAGCCCGCGCCGCCCCCGGCCGCCCCGCAGGCGTACCCGTCCGCTCCCGCGCCCGCCTGGGGTGCCCCGCACGGCGGTGGCCACGGTGGCGGTCACTACGGCGGCGGCCACGGCGGCCACCACCGTCACAAGAGCTTCGGGCACATGCTCTTCTCGTCGTGACCGTGCCGGCCGGGGTGTCCCCGGCCGGGCGTGGCGCACACGACGAAGCCCCCGACCGTACGAGACGGCCGGGGGCTTCTTGCTGGTGCGCGATACTGGGATTGAACCAGTGACCTCTTCCGTGTCAGGGAAGCGCTCTCCCGCTGAGCTAATCGCGCGGGACGGACCTCAAGGTACAGGATCCGCAGCGTACTGCGTGCGCGATACTGGGATTGAACCAGTGACCTCTTCCGTGTCAGGGAAGCGCTCTCCCGCTGAGCTAATCGCGCGGGTTCGGATCTCGCACACCAGTGCGGGGCGATCCAGTGGACGATACTGGGATTGAACCAGTGACCTCTTCCGTGTCAGGGAAGCGCTCTCCCGCTGAGCTAATCGTCCTTGGAGGTGGAGACGGGATTTGAACCCGTGTAGACGGCTTTGCAGGCCGTTGCCTCGCCTCTCGGCCACTCCACCAGGAGCGCGGGGGTTCGGGTGGATCCCCCACTGTCCTGCGAGCGGACGACCAGGTTCGAACTGGCGACCTCAACCTTGGCAAGGTTGCGCTCTACCAACTGAGCTACGTCCGCTTGTCGTTTCCGGTCGGCTTGCGCGTCCCGGCGACGTGTTGAACTCTAGCGGATTCCCCGGCCAGTACAAAAACGCGTTTGCGCAGCGTGCTGCGGTCTGTCCGCCCGAGGACACGGTCAGGGCACCCGCAGGTCACCCGGCCTAGACTCGACCGCGTGCTCGACCTCCCTCCTCTCGCCCGCTTCGGTGACCTCGTCGCGACCGGTCTCCTCGATGTCACCGGCGACCCCACGGCCCTGGACTCCACCGGCTTCTGGGCCGTCTCGGCCGACTTCGAGGGGCGTCTGGTGTGCGCCCGTTTCGCCGAGGTGCGGCGCGAGCCGGTGCCCGCCCCCGTGCCCGGCCGGTGGCGCGGTCCGGCCGCCGGTGACTGGACGTCGTCCCTCGACCGCGCGGCGTACACGCGGGGTGTCGGCCGCATCCGCGACCACATAGCCGCCGGCGAGGTCTACCAGACCAACCTCTGCCGCGTCCTGTCCGCGCCGCTCGCCCCCGACGCCGACCTGGACGCGCTGACCGCCCTGCTGGCCCGCGGCAACCCCGCCCCGTACGCCGGAACCGTCCGGCTCCCCCGACAGGGCGTCGAGATCGCCACCGCCTCGCCCGAGCTCTTCCTGCGCCGCACCGGCCGCACGGTCGAGTCCGGCCCCATCAAGGGCACCGGACGCACCGAGGCCGACCTGCTGGAGAAGGACCACGCCGAGAACGTGATGATCGTCGACCTGGTCCGCAACGACCTCGGCCGGGTCTGTGCCACCGGCAGCGTGACCGTGCCCGACCTGTGCGCCGTCGAGAAGCATCCCGGGCTCGTCCACCTCGTCTCCACCGTCCGCGGCGAGCTGCGCGAGGACGCCGGCTGGCCCGAGCTGCTCGCCGCCGCCTTCCCGCCCGGCTCGGTCACCGGCGCCCCCAAGGCCAGTGCGCTGCACATCATCGACGCGCTGGAGACCGCCCCACGCGGCCCCTACTGCGGGGGTATCGGCTGGGTCGACGCGGACCGCGGCACCGCGGAACTCGCCGTCGGCATCCGCACCTTCTGGGCCGACCGGGAGGAGGGCGTCCTGCGGTTCGGCACCGGGGCGGGCATCACCTGGGGCTCCGACCCCGAGGGCGAATGGCGCGAGACCGAACTGAAGGCGGCCCGACTGCTCGCTGTAGCGTCGGGAGCCTTCGAGGTGAGTGAAGGGATCCTGACGTGAAGATCTGGCTCGACGGCGGGCTGCAGGACAGCGAGTCCGCCCGTGTCTCCGTCTTCGATCACGGACTGACCGTGGGCGACGGCATCTTCGAGACCGTGAAGGCGGTGGAAGGGCGGCCGTTCGCGCTGACCCGGCACCTCGACCGACTGGCCCGCTCCGCGCACGGCCTCGGGCTGCCCGACCCCGATCGCGACGAGGTGCGCCGCGCCTGCGCGGCCGTCCTGGACGCCAACCCGATGCCGCTCGGCCGCCTGCGCATCACGTACACCGGCGGCCACGGCCCGCTCGGCTCGGACCGGGGAGACCGGGGTCCGACCCTGGTCGTCGCCCTGGGCGAGTCCGCGCGGCGCCCCGACTCCACCGCCGTGATCACCGTGCCGTGGACCCGCAACGAACGCGGCGCCCTCACCGGCCTCAAGACCACCTCGTACGCCGAGAACGTGGTCGCGCTGGCCCGGGCGCGCGAACAGGGCGCGTCCGAGGCGCTGTTCGCCAACACGGTCGGGCAGCTGTGCGAGGGCACGGGGTCGAACGTCTTCGTCGTGCTCGACGGCGAGATCCACACCCCGCCGGTGGCCTCCGGCTGCCTCGCCGGCATCACCCGCGCGCTCGCCGCCGAGTGGACCGGCGCCAAGGAGTCCGACCTGCCGCTGGACGTCCTGGAGCGCGCCGACGAGATCTTCCTCACCTCCACCCTGCGGGACGTGCAGGCGGTGCACCGGGTCGACGGACGTGAACTCCCGGGCGCGCCGGGACCGGTGACGGCCAAGGCGATGCGGATCTTCGACGAGCGGGCCGGACACGACCTCGATCCGTAGGACGGCCCGCCCCGACCACGCGTGCCACGGCCCGGAGCCCCGGGCCCGGTCCGCCGTCGGCGGTGAACGGTCCGCCAGCGGCCTTAAATCGGGATGACGAGGGACCGCGAGACGGGTAGAACACCCCTGATGACCACCACTCTGCGGCCGACCGAGCCGCTTCAGCACGGAGCCGGCGGGGCGCTGTCCCGCCGCTACCAGGTGTGCGTGAACAGCCGCCCCGTGGGCGGCCTCCGTCTCTCCACCCATCCCGAGTACGGGCCCACCGTGGGCGTGATCGGGGAGCTGGGCATCGACGAGCCGGACCGCGGACGGGGCCGGGGCACGGTGGCCGCGCTCGCGGCCGAGGAGGTGGCGCGCGGCTGGGGCTGCCGACGCGTGGAGACCTCGGTGCCCGGGGACGCGGAGGCCGCGCTCCGGCTCGCCACGACGCTCGGATACGTCCTCACCAACCGCAACATGACGAAGCGCCTGGCCGGGCCGCCGCCCGGACTGCCCGCCGGGAGCGTCGCGCGCCCCATGACCGAGGCCGAGTACGTTCCCTGGCTGGCGGCCGAGCGCGACGCCTTCGCCGGCACCCTGATCGCGCGGGGAGTGCCGGAGGCGGAGGCGTACAGCAAGACCGACCAGGGGCACGCCAGGTTCCTGCCGGACGGCCTGGCCAGCGAGAACACGCTGATCAGCGTCCTGGAGCAGGAGGGAACCCCGGTCGGCACCCTGTGGGTGGCGTTGTGGCCCGACAGGGCCTACGTGCTCGACGTCGAGGCCGATCCCGCGCACCGGGGCCGCGGTCACGGGCGCTCCCTGATGCTGCTCGCCGAGGCCCAGGCGGTGTCCGGCGGGCGGGACCGCATCGGCCTCAACGTGTTCGCGGGCAACACCCCGGCCGAGAAGCTCTACGAGGCGCTCGGCTACACGACGAGCTCCTACCACCTCTACAAGAACCTGCTCTGAGATCGGGAACCCGCTCGGCGGGCGAGAACCTGCTCTGAGATCGGGAACCTGCTCGGCGGGTGAGAACCCGCTCCGCGGGCGCTACTCGTTCTCGGTCAGCAGCCGGTCGGCGATCTCCTCGACGCGTTCGCGCAGGCCCTCCCGGCTCTTGCCGCCGTCGAGCCGTTCGCCGCCGATGACGTACGTCGGGGTGCCGGTCACCCCGATGGCCTTGCCCTCGGCCTGGTCGGCGTCGACGATCAGGATGTGCCGCCCGTCGATCAGCGCGGTGTCGAACTCCTCGGCGTCCAGGCCGAGTTCACGGGCGACCTCGATCAGGAAGGGCTCGCCCTCGCGGTCCAGTTCCTCGACACGCCCGAGCACGGCCTCGACGTACTCCCAGGACCGGCCCTGCTCCGCGGCCTCCTCGGCGGCCTGCGCTGCGGCGAAGGCGTGCCGGTGCTTCTCCAGCGGGAAGTGCCGCAGCCGCAGTTCCAGCCGGTCGCCGTAGCGAGCGCGCAGCGCGCGCAGGTCGTCGAGGGCGTCGAGGCAGTCGGGGCACTGGAGTTCGCACCAGACGTCCAGGACGGCGGTGGTGGGCGTGGAGGAGTCGTTCATGCCCCCAGTCTCGCAGTCCCGGGTCCGCCGGCCCACAGGGGACCGAGAGGGCGCGGACCGGTGACCTGCGGGCCGGTGACCCGCGGACCGGGACCTGGGGAGGACCCTGACCCGGAGATGTCCCTGAGGTGTGCCCGGAGCATGGCATATCGGGCGCGGCGCGGTGCAGGATGGAAGGGACGAACCGCCCCGCCCCGTCGAGCCCTGCCCTGGAGGACCGGATGATTGCCGAGACCGTCTGTTCCGCCGTCTCCGCCGCCGGCCTGGGCATCGCGGCGGTCACGGCCTACCGCAAGCGTTTCCTCGCCGCCGCGCGCGTCGCCGCCTACGCGCTGGTGCCGGTCGGACTGGTGATGACCGGGGTCGTCGGCTGGCTGGCCGACACCGCGTTCAGCCCGACCGCGTGGGCGGGTTTCGCCGTGCTCGCCGCGGCCTGGCTGCTGTTCATGACGGTGCGGGCCGTGGAGCGTCGCGGCGGCGGAACGCGCAAGGAACGCAAAGCGGCCGCGCGGGCCGCCCGGCGTGAGGCGGTGGCCCCCACCGCCTCGGCGCCCTCGCTGAGTCAGGGCCCCCGCCCGGCCGCGCGCCCCGCGACGGCCCCCCGGGCCTCCGGCGCGGGGGACGACTTCAGCGACATCGAGGCCATCCTGAAGAAGCACGGCATATGACGCTCCGCGCGGTCTGAAGCGACACGGCGGATCATGCGGGTCGCGGAAACGATCACGTTCGTTCCTGCTCATCGCGGATATTGAGGATATTGGCGAACTCGCTGTCATCCCGGGCGTGTTGATCGCGCGGCGGGTGGTGGCTGCGTCATCATCGCCGCGAGATGCTGGACACACAACAGAGCGACCCCGTCGCACCGCCCGAGGAGCGGCGAGGCTGTCTCTTCGCACTTTCCCAGCCACCGCTGATGATCTTCCTGGCGGTGATCGGCTGTCTCCTGCTCATGGCTTCGCTGCACGACCTGCTGCTGCTCTGAGCCGTACACGGAGCCCCTGGCGTCACCCGCCGAGGGCTCCGTAGCCCGCCGCCGTCCAGTCCGTCGCGCGTCGGTCCATCACAGGCCGTCCGTCGCACGGCGGTCCGCCACAGGCTGGTCCTGGTCCGTCGCACGGCGGTCCGCCACAGGCTGGTCCTGGTCCGTCGCACGGCGGTCCGCCACAGGCTGGTCCTGGTCCGTCACGCGGCGGTCCGCCACAGGCCGGACCTGGTCCGTCATGCGGCGGTCCGTTCGTCGCCGGCCTCCCGGCGAACCCCTCAGCCCGCGGCTTCCTTGCGGCGTGCCCGGTACGCGGCCACGTGGAGCCGGTTTCCGCACGTCCGGCTGTCGCAGTAGCGGCGCGAACGGTTGCGCGAGAGATCCACGAAGGCCCGCCGGCAGTCCGGTGCCTCGCACCTGCGCAGCCGCTCCTGTTCCCCGGCGACCACGAAGAACGCCAGCGCCATCCCGCAGTCGGCCGCGAGGTGGTCGGCGACCGAGGCGCCGGGCGCGAAGTAGTGCACGTGCCAGTCGTAGCCGTCGTGGTCGGTGAGACGGGGCGTGGTGCCCGCGGCGGCCACCAGCTCGTTGATGAGCCCGGCGGCGATCCGCGGTTCGTCGGCGGCGAAGACCCCGGCGAACCGGCCGCGGACCCCGCGCACGGCCGCGAGATCCCGCTCCGACAGCACCCCGACATCACTGATCTCGTGCTTTCGTACGAAATCGGCGAGGGACGGGACATCCGCGAGTCCGTCCGCCGTGTCGTCCTCCGGCGCGGTGTTCACCAGATCCACCACGGTGTCGAGGGCGCACCGGGTGTCGTGGGTGATCAGCACGTTTCGCTCCCTGGCCTGAGGGTCGGGCGGCCGCCCGCCGATGCTGGCCGATGGTAGTGCTTCCCGGTGACGGGGGAGCGGGGACGGCTCCGTGGGGTCCGGGGCGGGCGTGCGCGCGCCGCGTGACCGGGCGGGACCCAGGGTGCGTGGCGCCGCACGCACCGACGCCGTCGCCGCGGAGGTCCGCGGCGACGGCGCCGGTGTTCGTGATCTGTGCGGTTGTGCCACATGCTGTCGTGCCTAACTCGGTTGTGCCCTATGCGGTTGTTTCAGCCCGAGCCGTCTCCCCGAGTGGACGGCGCCGGGCGGCTCTGTGGGGTCGCTAGCTCTCGGCCAGGATGTGTGAGAGCTCCGTGTCGAGATCGAAGTGCCGGTGTTCCGTGCCTGGGGGCACGGCGGCGTCCGTTCGCTTCAGGAAGGACTCCAGGGCCCGCGCCGGGGCCTCGAGCAGAGCCTCGCCCTCCGGAGAGCTCAGGGCGATGCATACGACGCCCTGACCATGACTTCGGGACGGCCAGACTCGGACGTCGCCGGTACCGGTGGGCCGATGGAGGCCCTCCGCGAGGAGGTCGCGGGCGAACACCCACTCGACGGTTTCCTCGGCTCCGGTGTGGAAGGTGGCGTGCACGGCGTAGGGATCGGCCGTGTCATACCGCAGTCCTGCGGGAACAGGCAGTGAGGACTCGCTCGACACAACGAGGCGCAGGTGCAGCTCGCAGCTGACCGTGGTGTTCATAAGCGCCAGGGCCTTTCGCTCAGTGTGCGCTCGGGGATTCGCACGTCGGCGAAATCGACATGCCACCTACGGTGCCGTTGTAAACCCCTCTGAGTGTTTTGCGTGCCTTTACGTAACTCATCCGGCCGAGGGTGCCTTCGCCGGATAGGGCCAATCCGGTGACTGGTTTCTCTCCGGTAGGGTTTGGTCGTATGAATACGGGGAGTGACGAGCCGGGCGAGGACGCCATGGCTGATGGCGAGAAGAAGGCCGAGCAGCCGCTCGGCTCGCGGGCGCCGGAATTCATCAAGGCGCGTCGTGCGCTGCACGTGAGCTGGCAGGTGGGCGTTTTCGTCGTGGGGCTCGCGGTGGTCGTCGCGGGCGTGATCATGCTTCCGCTGCCCGGTCCGGGCTGGCTGGTGATCTTCGGCGGCATGGCGATCTGGGCGACCGAGTTCGTCTGGGCGCAGCTGGTGCTCCGCTGGACGAAGCGCAAGGTGACAGAGGCGACGCAGCGGGCGCTCGACCCCGCGGTCCGCCGTCGCAACATCATCTTGACGGCTGTCGGCCTCGTGATCATCGCGGCCCTCTGTGCCGTCTATCTCTGGAAGTTCGGCTTCCAGATGCCCTGGAACATCAAAGAGTGACAAAGAGTGACGAAGAGGGGCGGAGAAGCGGCCGTGGGGCGGCCCCGCAGCGCCCCCGGCCGGTCCGAGTCACCCCCTGACATGGGGTAATGTTCTCCCTGCGCCCGGGCGATTAGCTCAGCGGGAGAGCGCTTCGTTCACACCGAAGAGGTCACTGGTTCGATCCCAGTATCGCCCACAAGCACGGTTGGCGGCCCAGCTCCACGGATACGTGGACAGGGTCGCCTTCGTCGTTTCCACGCCAGGTCGCGGCGGCGCGCGTCACTCTGTGTAGTACGCCCATGGCGCGCAGCGAGTGATCTCGGCCAGGGGGCCGCGTGGCCGGAGAGCGACGTCGAGGGCGGACGAGGATGGCCTCGGTGCTCGGTGCTCGGCTCGGTGCGGGCCCCGGCCTCGGTGGCGGGGCCCGCCGCGTGTGGGTCGCACCGGCGAGGTGCGGGCGCCTCCGCCGGAGTGGGCGACGTGGGCAACGGCCGGCGGCCCCCGCTGTGCCCGCCCAGCCGCGGGTGACCCGTCGTCAGCACTCGTGTCGGCTCCGCACGCCGCCTCCGGGTGCCCTCCTCCGTGCCCGAGGATCAAGGGGAAGAGGGACTTCCAGGATTATGTGGCCTTTTGGGAGAAGTTCCGGACCCGGACCGCCGGTGGAAATCGGCAGGCGGTATTCCGGAACGAGGTCGGCTTGTTGCGCAAGTACGACAAGACAGGCGTGCCGCTCGGCCCCGGGCCGCGGATAGACACCGGAAATGCGGGAGTCAAGAAGATCGGTCAAGTCGGCGTAAAGCGATCGGGTATTCCGGTCGGATCCAACGCGATGTCACTTGTCGCCGAGGAGAGGGTATTTGAGAAGTCGGCCGTCGCGCCGTGAGCGGGGCTGGACCCCGGACGGGTACCTCGCCGCTCCGAAGAGGATCCACGGCGCCCGGGGGTGTCCGGCGGCGTGGACCGTGTCGGCATCGTCGACGGGCCGGTGGCCGTCGGTCCGCCACTCCGTCAGAACGGCCCCGTCGATACCGAGTCCGCGATCCCCGGTGACGGAAGCCGCGCGTGCACCCGCCTCGTCCTCGCGACCCCGGACCGGCACACTCGGTCCATGGACTGGTGTCACTACCGCTTCCGCAGCCTGTGGGCCCTGCCCGCGCCGCCCGCCGACGTCTACCACGCTCTCGAACGGGCCGAGGACTACCCGCGCTGGTGGCCCCAGGTCCGCGAGGTGCGCCCGGCCGGCGAGCGGAGCGGCATCATCCGTATCCGCTCCTTCCTGCCGTACGACCTCGTGTTCACCGCACAGGAGGTGCGGAGCGACCCGGTCGCCGGGGTCCTGGAGATCGCGATGTCGGGCGACATCGAGGGCTGGGCCCGCTGGACTCTGTGCCCCGACGGGCCGGGCACCCGCGCCCGGTACGACCAGGAGGTCGAGGTGCGCAAGCCCCTGCTGCGGCGGCTCGCCCTGCCGGGACGGCCTCTGTTCCGGCTCAACCACGCGCTGATGATGCGTGCGGGGCAGCACGGACTGAGGACCTCGCTGCGAGCGGTTTGAACGACACCCGCCGGAACCTGTATTGTTCAGTGCGTTCCCGGGCGATTAGCTCAGTGGGAGAGCGCTTCGTTCACACCGAAGAGGTCACTGGTTCGAACCCAGTATCGCCCACCGGGAAAGGCCGGTCCGTCGCAGACGGACCGGCCTTCTTGCATACCCGGGCGGCCGGCGCCGGTGTCCACGCGGGCCCCACCGCACACTCGGGTGGGCCGCCGCACGCCCCGCTCACGCCGCCGCGGACAGCTCCGGCCGCAGTGGCCACGACGGATCGACCGACTCCTGCGAACCGCTGCGCGCGAACCATGCCTGCAGCCCACGTGCCTGCGCCGCGTGCCACACCGACTGCAAGGTGTGCAGCTCGGCGGGGGAGAGCCGCTCCAGCCGGGGCGCGAACCGGCGCCCCACCGCCCGTACCACCTCCATCGCGGCCAGCGCGTCCGCCGCCGCGTCATGCGCGCCCTCCAGCGCTACGTCGTAGTGCGCGCACAGGTCGGTGAGCGTGCGCCGGCCTTTGCGGTAGCGGTCCAGATGTTTGTCCAGGACTCGTGGATCGAGCACGCGCAGCGGCGCCGACTCGAACCAGCGGTCGAGGCAGGACGCCCGATGCCGGCGCAACTCCCGGTCCAGCAGCGTCAGATCGAACGGCGCGTTCATCACCACCAGCGGGCGGCCCACCGACGCCTGCTCGCCCAGCACCCGGACTATCTCGTCCATCACCGGCGACGGCCAGCGGCCGTTGCGCTGCAGATGTTCCTCCGTCAGCCCGTGCACCGCCGTCGCGCCCTCGGGCACCGGCACCCCCGGGTTCACCAGCCACCGGGTCACCCGGGGGCGGGAACCCGCGGCGTCCTGGACGACGACGGCGGCCGACACTATCCGGTCGGTCTCGACGTCCACGCCGGTGGTCTCCGTGTCGAACGCGGCCAAGGGGCCCTCGTACCAGCACGTCATACGCACACAACTCCTCGTTCACCCACGGCAGCTGACGCACCGTCTTCTGCCCGTTTGGTGATACCCGGGCTGTTTGCGCCGTACGCCGGACGGAGACAACAGAGGTACGGGTCTTTGCAGTTCAGCGGCCCGTCGCGGGGATTCTCTTGGCTTGGAAGGCTGTTGGACTCATGGCAATCGCGCAGCCCGAGCGGGGTGGGCTGCTGCCCCAGCGGACGGCACCCCATCGCGGCACGCTCGCCACCACCGCCTGCATGGAGACACTGCAGGTCGGCTACCTGCACGCGGTCGCCGCGGCGGCGGGCTGCTCGCTGTCCCAGCCCTTTCCGGACAACGGGATCGACTGGCACGTCAGTCACAGCGGCCCGGGACACACGGTCGACGACGAAGTCACCATCAAGGTGCAGCTCAAGTGCACGTACCAGATCCCGCCGAACCCCCCGGGCCCCGCCTTCTCCTTCACGCTCGACAACGCGCACCTGGCGAAGCTCGCCCGCACCCCGGTCTCCGTGCACAAGATCCTGGTCGTGATGCTCGTGCCCCGGTCCCAGGACGACTGGCTGCGCGCCAGCCACGACCGCCTCGACCTGCGGCACTGCTGCTACTGGATCAACCTCGCCGGGCAGCCCGTCACGGGCCGGCGCAGAACCACCGTCCGCATACCGACCTCGCGCATATTCGACGACCGGGCCCTGTGCGAGATCATGACGCGGGTCGGGACGGGAGGCAGGCCATGACGCACCGCCCGATCGACGAACCCCTCCGGCCGGTCAGGCCGCACCCCGCCGAGGCCCACTGGACCGAGCCGCCCGAGCCCGGCCAGGTCGACCCCGCCGTGCTCAGCGCCCTGCTGCACCGGCACGGCTGGCAGCGCCGCGGCGGCGCCGCGGGACGGTACGGCAGGTGGACCCCACCAGGGCCCGGCGGCTCGGGCACCAGCCTGCTCGTGCCGGAGAACCGGGCCTTCCCCGACAGCGACGACCTTCTCGGCGAGGCCCTCGACGCGCTCTCCCGCAGCGGCTCCCCCTCCGCGCGCGACGTGCTGGTCGCCCTCGCCGTGCCCAGCGACGAGATCCGGTGGTGGCGCGACGTCCCGACCGGTCCCGTCGGCGCCACGCCCTGGAGCGTCGAGGAGCGGCTGCGCTCGGCCGCCCGCCAGATGCTGCTCGCGGCCGCCCTCGCCACCCGCGCGCGGGCCGGCTACTACGGCACCCGGTACCGCAGGCCCGCCGCCGCGTCCCTGGAGAACGTCCTGGTCGGCGCCGAACCAGGCGGACGCCGGCTCACCGCCTTCGTGCCCGTGGACACCGGCCGGTCGCTGGCCGTACGCCTGCACCAGGCGCTGTACGCCGCCCGCGAGGCCATCGACTACCAGCGGGCCACCGGCGGCATGGACGCCTTCGACGCGGCCGTCGAGGCGGGCGTCAGCCATGAACTCACCGAGGCCGTCGTCGCCCTCGTACGCGGCACCGAGGGCGCCCGCATCGCCGTCGAGTGGGCGCCCGCGGCCGGCGTCCCCGAGGGCTGCGCGGCGCCCGACGAGGCCGTCGAGTTCTCGCCCGGCGACGTGCCCGTGCTGCGCGAGGCCGCGGCCCGATATCTGCGCGAGGAGCCGTCCGTGCCGGTCCGGATCACCGGGGCCGTGGTGCGGATACGCAGGTCGGAACCGCGCGGTGAGGGCACCGTACGATTGCGGGTCATCGCGGGCGCGGAGGTCCCCTACGTGCGCGTGACCCTCGACGAGGAGGCGTACCGGATAGCCGGGCAGGCCCATCTCGTCGGGCTGCCGGTGCGGGTGCACGGGCGACTGGAGAGCCGCGGCGGCTTCCGCAGGCTCGCGGACGCCTCCGGGGTCGTCCCCGTGCAGGTCGACGAGGCCGAACGCGACCGGCTGATGAAGTCGCTCCAGGAGAATCTGGACTTCTTCGAGGAGGCGTGCAGCGAGGACTGAGCCCGGACCGGCGAGAACCGTTTCGCGGCGGGAGGCATCGGCTCGGTAGGATTCCTGTCTGCGCCCGCGCGTAGCGGCGCGCCCACCTTCAGGCAGGAGAGTCCGGTGTCAGACGTCCGTGTGATCATCCAACGCGATTCCGAGCGGGAAGAGCGCGTGGTGACGACGGGGACTACGGCCGCCGATCTCTTCGCGGGCGAGCGCACCGTCGTCGCGGCGCGCGTGGCCGGCGAGCTGAGGGACCTCGCGTACGAGGTGAAGGACGGCGAGGCGGTCGAGCCCGTCGAGATTTCCTCACCGGACGGCCTCAACATCCTGCGCCACTCCACCGCGCACGTCATGGCCCAGGCCGTGCAGGAGCTCTTCCCGGACGCCAAGCTCGGCATCGGCCCGCCGGTCAAGGACGGCTTCTACTACGACTTCGACGTCGAGAAGCCGTTCACGCCCGAGGACCTCAAGGCCGTCGAGAAGAAGATGCAGGAGATCCAGAAGCGCGGCCAGCGCTTCTCCCGCCGCGTGGTCACCGACGAGGACGCCCGCGAGGAGCTCGCCGCCGAGCCGTACAAGCTGGAGCTCATCGGCATCAAGGGCTCCGCGGGCGCCCAGGACGGGGCCGACGGCGCGGACGTCGAGGTCGGCGGCGGCGAGCTGACGATCTACGACAACCTCGACGCCAAGACCGGCGAGCTGTGCTGGAAGGACCTCTGCCGCGGTCCTCACCTGCCCACCACCCGCAACATCCCGGCGTTCAAGCTCATGCGCAACGCCGGCGCGTACTGGCGCGGCAGCGAGAAGAACCCGATGCTCCAGCGCATCTACGGCACCGCCTGGCCGTCCAAGGACGAGCTGAAGGCGCACCTGGACTTCCTCGCCGAGGCCGAGAAGCGCGACCACCGCAAGCTGGGCAACGAGCTGGACCTCTTCTCCATCCCGGACCAGATCGGCTCCGGCCTCGCCGTCTTCCACCCCAAGGGCGGCATCATCCGCCGGGTCATGGAGGACTACTCGCGCCGGCGCCACGAGGAGGAGGGCTACGAGTTCGTCTACACCCCGCACGCGACCAAGGGGAAGCTCTTCGAGACCTCGGGCCACCTGGACTGGTACGCCGACGGCATGTACCCGCCCATGCAGCTCGACGAGGGCGTGGACTACTACCTCAAGCCCATGAACTGCCCGATGCACAACCTGATCTTCGACGCGCGCGGCCGCTCGTACCGCGAACTGCCCCTGCGTCTCTTCGAGTTCGGGACCGTGTACCGGTACGAGAAGTCGGGCGTCGTGCACGGTCTGACCCGCGCCCGCGGCTTCACGCAGGACGACGCGCACATCTACTGCACCAAGGAGCAGATGGCGGACGAGCTCGACAAGACGCTCACCTTCGTCCTGAACCTGCTGCGCGACTACGGCCTCACCGACTTCTACCTCGAGCTGTCCACCAAGGACCCGGAGAAGTTCGTCGGCTCCGACGAGGTCTGGGAGGAGGCCACCGAGACGCTGCGGCAGGTGGCCGAGAAGCAGGGCCTCCCGCTCGTCCCGGACCCGGGCGGCGCCGCGTTCTACGGCCCGAAGATCTCCGTCCAGACCAAGGACGCCATCGGCCGGACCTGGCAGATGTCGACCGTGCAGCTCGACTTCAACCTGCCCGAGCGCTTCGACCTGGAGTACACCGGCCCCGACGGCTCCAAGCAGCGTCCGGTGATGATCCACCGCGCGCTGTTCGGTTCCATCGAGCGCTTCTTCGCGGTGCTCCTGGAGCACTACGCGGGCGCGTTCCCGGCCTGGCTGGCGCCCGTCCAGGCGGTCGGCATCCCGATCGGCGACGCGCACGTGGAGTATCTCGACGCGTTCGCCGCCGAGGCGAAGAAGAAGGGCCTGCGCGTCGAGGTCGACTCCTCCTCCGACCGCATGCAGAAGAAGATCCGCAACGCGCAGAAGCAGAAGGTGCCCTTCATGGTCATCGCGGGCGACGAGGACATGGCGGCCGGCGCCGTCTCCTTCCGCTACCGCGACGGCTCGCAGGAGAACGGCATCCCCGTCGACGAGGCGATCGCCAAGATCGCGAAGATCGTCGAGGAGCGCACGCAGGTCTGACGAAGGCAGGTCTGACACACGCAGGTCCGACGCGCGGAGTGATCCGACGCGCGGAGTGAGCCCGACACGTACGACGAGAGGCCCCCGGGGAGTTCAGAACCCCGGGGGCCTCTCGTCGTCCTCGCGCGCGAACACGTGCAGCAGCCACGACGAGAACGACCCCGTGACCGCGCCGAGCAGCGCCAGACCGCACGCCATCAGACCCACCGCGATCGTGCGTCCGAGCCGGGTCACCGGGACGACGTCCCCGTAGCCCACCGTCGCGAGGGTGGAGCACGTCCACCACACGGAGTCACCGAAGGTGCGGATCGTCGCGTGCGGTGCCGAGTGCTCCTGCTGGTAGACGGCGAGAGCGCCGGCGAAGCCGAGCAGCAGGACCGACAGACCCGCATAGCAGGCCACGCGCGCGTACAGGGCGAGACGGGGCCGCCCGCGACGGCGCTGCACGGCCTCGTACACCTTGACCACACGCAGCGGGCGCAGCAGGGGCAGGACGAGCACCAGTGTGTCCAGCCAGTGGGCCGCTACGAAGCGGGGACCCTGGCCGCTCAGCCGCCAGCGCACCGCGTAGTCGACCAGGAACAGACTCCAGGCGGCCAGCAGCGCGGCCAGGCACACGTCCCGTGCGGCGGGCGGCAGACCGTGACCCAGGACCAGCACCGCGTAGGCGGTGAGAAACAGCAGCGAGCAGAGACCGAGCGGGACCTCGGTGTGCCGTTCCCAGCGGGCCTGCGGGCTGTCGTCGTCCACCGGCCCAGCTTGGCCCGGGGCGTATCCGGGGGAGCCCCGCCGACACGCCGCGAACGGGCGAAGCAATATGCTGCACCACATGACGAGTGAGCCGGAGCAGCAGATCGGAGTGGGGACGCAGGACGCGTTCCAGCGCTTGTGGACGCCCCACCGGATGGCTTACATCCAGGGCGAGAACAAGCCCACCGGCCCGGGGGCCGACGACGGCTGTCCGTTCTGCTCGATCCCCGCCAAGTCCGACGAGGACGGGCTCATCGTCAAGCGCGGTGAGCAGGTGTACGCGGTGCTCAACCTCTACCCGTACAACGGCGGCCATCTCATGGTCGTGCCCTACCGCCATGTCGCGGACTACACCGACCTGACCGGTCCGGAGACCGCCGAGCTCGGTGAGCTGACCAAGCAGGCCATGACCGCGCTGCGGGCCGCGTCCGGTGCGCACGGATTCAACATCGGCATGAACCAGGGCACCGTGGCCGGCGCGGGCATCGCCGCCCACCTGCACCAGCACATCGTGCCCCGCTGGGGCGGCGACACCAACTTCATGCCGGTCGTCGGCCACACCAAGGTCCTGCCCCAACTGCTCGCGGACACCCGGGAGATGCTCGCCGAGGCGTGGCCAAGGCCGTAGCCCGGCCGGGCCCTCGGAAGGGGCGCGAAAAAGGGGGCGTGGAATCCCACGCCCCCGGCCTCTCCCACGGGCCGCCCGACCTCCGCGACCCGCACGACACCCGCCCGCGTCCCGTACCGCACGCCCGCGTCCCGCACACGCACCGCACGCCCGCGTCCCGCACGCGCGCGCCCGCACTCCGGCGGTCACGGCACCCGTCCGCGAGCCGTGACCGCACGTACACGGGCCGTCGCCTCCGGCTGATCCGCCGGAGGCCTACGCGTCGTAGACGTCGTCCTTCTTCGGCGTCGGGTCCTGCACCGCGCCGCTGAGCACGGAGGTGCGGCCGTCGAACTTCGTGGTGTCCACGTTGTGGCCCTTGAGGAACTCGATGACCGCCTCGTGCACCACACGCAGCACGGGGGTCGCGGAGCGCAGTACGTCGTCGGTCATGAAGCGGTTCTTCCAGGGCTGGTCGGCCCAGGCGTGCCGCAGTCCGAAGGGCTCGGGAAGGGTCAGCGAGCCGCCGAGCCAGTTCAGGAGCGGCGGGTACCAGGTGAACGGGGCGCGGGCCGCGAGCCGTACGACCTCGTCGTTGTCGACCAGCGGGAGCTTCACCGTGCGGGTCTCCCAGAACTTGACCGTCTTGGCGACCTTCTTCTCCTTGGCCGCCGGCTTCCCCATGAACAGGCCGTTCACCGGCCCCAGGGCATGACCCGTGAGCTCGATGCGCAGGGTCTTGTGCAGCACGGTCACCGAGACGAGCATGCTGATCACCAACTGGCCGTCGTAGAGGGTCCACTGGACCCCGAGGTAGTGCCGCTCTCCGTTGTTGTACTGCTGCTTGTTGCAGATGTCCCGGATCTGCTGGAGGTTGACCTGGTGGGCCGTGCTGCCGCTCGGGCGGGTGACGGCCTTGGCGCTCGCCGGGATGTGCGTGACGACCCAGTGCCGGATCTCCGGCTTGGGGAAGCCGCCCGTGGTCAGCGGGCTGGTGTGGAGCCGCTCCAGCGCCCGCTCGACGGCGCTGACGACGTCGAAGCTCTGGAACCTGTTGATCTCCGGGGCCGGCACCAGGTGCTTGGCCAGCTCCGCGCTCAGCGACCCCACCTTCTGCATCTGGTCCGAGACGAGCGGCACCAGTTCCTCGGCGAGGTGCCAGTGCCCCCAGCGCGTGCCCATGCCGAGTATGCCCTTGGGACCGGCGTAGAAGACCGAGTTCGACCGCTGCTCGTCGCGCAGCTCGCCGAACGCCTGGCGCAGCCGCTCGGCCCTGGTGTCGCCGGGGCTGCTGGGGACGGACTCGGGGACCCGGGCGCCCACGGTGCTGCCGGAGAGGAGGCTGTTCCAGCGGGCGCGCAGGTCCTTCGCGGTGCGCTCGCAGATCTGCTTCGCCAGCAGCCAGCCGATGACCGGGGCGACGATCGCGCCCCGCACGTACCAGGCCAGGGGACCGGTGAAGGGCAGCCGGATCATGGCGATCACGGCGACGACGCCCACGGCGACGAGGAGCGCGGTGGCGAGGGCGGAGGCCCGCTTGTCCTCGCGCTTGGAGACGGCGGTCCGTATCTGGAAGACCAGCAGCCACAGCAGGAGCCCCGGCAGGAAGAGCAGACCGCACAGCGTCATCACGACCGTCAGGCGGGTGTCGCGCTCCTTGCGGAGGCGGTTGGCCGCCAGGCAGTGCTCGACCACCGCCTGCGGTTCGATGCCGAAGGACTGGACGACCGGACTGCGGCCGACGCCCAGCATGCGGGTCACCACCGCCTGGGCGAAGGCCTCGCCGAGGTTGGGCCGCAAGATCGTCGCCCACTTGCGGCCCGGGTTGACCTTCGACTCGTGCCACTCGTTGTTGGCCTCGAGGATCTTGCCGACCTCGTCGTCCCGGTATGCGGCCGAGGCCAGGGCGTACGTCGCCATCTCGTCCGAACCCGAGCGTGGCACCTGTGGCCCGAAGATGTCCTCGAAACCGGTTGGAACCGTCATTCCCGCCCCCATCGCCGCCGGTGTCGCTTCTGCGGCTTTTCCCGACTTCCCTGCCCCGCACACCTGTTGATCAGTCAGTCATGGTGATCGAGTCACCACGTCATCAGCCATCAGCTTGATCAGGTCATCAGCGTATCGGCAGGCGGCGGGCTTCGTCGGCGGACGGCCGAAGCCGCCCGCCGAGGGTGAACCGGAGCGCGTCCGGTGTGAACTACGAGGCCTCCCGCGTCCGTTCGCGCATCCTTTCGGCGATCTGCGGCGGCATCGGCTCGTGCCGCGCGTAACTGCGTTGGAAACGTGCGGTGCCGTGCGAGAGCGAGCGCAGATCGACGGCGTACCGGCCGATCTCCATCTCCGGCACCTCGGCGCGTACGAGCGTGCGTCCGCCGCTCGTCTGCTCCGTGCCGACGACCCGGCCACGCCGGCCCGAGAGGTCGCTCATCACGGCGCCCACGTAGTCGTCGCCGACCATGACGGTCACCTCGGCGACCGGCTCCAGGAGATGGATCCTCGCCTCGGCGGCGGCCTCGCGCAGCGCCAGCGCGCCCGCGGTCTGGAAGGCGGCGTCGGAGGAGTCCACCGAGTGCGCCTTCCCGTCTAGCAGGGTGATCCGCACGTCGATGAGCGGATGGCCCGCGGCCACGCCCCTGGCCGCCTGGGCGCGCACGCCCTTCTCGACCGACGGGATGAACTGCCGGGGCACCGCACCGCCGACGACCTTGTCCACGAACTCGATGCCCGAGCCGTTCGGGAGGGGTTCGACCTCGATCTCGCAGATCGCGTACTGGCCGTGGCCGCCGGACTGCTTCACATGGCGCCCGCGCCCCGCGGACCTGGCCGCGAACGTCTCCCGCAGGGAAACCTGGTGCGGGACCACGTCGACCTGGACGCCGTACCGGCTGCGCAGCCGCTCCAGGGCGACGTCCGCGTGCGCCTCGCCCAGGCACCACAGGACCACCTGGTGGGTGTGCTGGTTCTGTTCCAGGCGCATGGTGGGGTCCTCGGCGACCAGTCGGCCGAGCCCCTGTGAGAGCTTGTCCTCGTCGGCCTTGCTGTGCGCCTGGATGGCGAGCGGCAGCAGCGGGTCGGGCATCTGCCACGGCTCCATCAGCAGCGGGTCGTCCTTGGCCGAGAGCGTGTCGCCGGTCTCCGCACGGTTGAGTTTCGCGACGCACGCCAGATCGCCCGCGATGCAGTGGGTGAGGGCGCGCTGCTGTTTGCCGAACGGCGCGGACAGCGCGCCGACGCGCTCGTCGACGTCGTGATCCTCGTGGCCGCGGTCGGTGAGCCCGTGCCCCGAGACGTGCACCGTCTCGTCGGGGCGCAGGGTGCCGGAGAAGACTCGGACGAGCGAGACCCGGCCGACATAGGGGTCGCTGGCCGTCTTCACGACCTCCGCCACCAGCGGCCCGTCCGGGTCGCAGGCCCTGACCTCGCGGGCCGCGCCGTCGGGCGTGGTCACCGCGGGTGCCGCGCGCTCCAGCGGGGTCGGGAAGCCGCCGGTGACGAGCTCCAGGAGCTCGACCGTGCCGAGTCCCTGCCGGGCGCCCTCGGCGGCGGGCGCGGCGGCCAGCACGGGGAAGAACGCGGCGCGCGCCACGGCCCGCTCCAGGTCCTGCACCAATGTCTTGAAATCGATCTCCTCGCCGCCCAGGTAGCGGTCCATGAGGGTCTCGTCCTCGCTCTCCGCGATGATCCCCTCGATCAGCCGGTTGCGCGCCTCCTCGATGAGCGGCAGCTGCCCGTCCACCGGCTCGGCCTCCTCACGCGCACCGGACGAGTAGTCGAACAGCCGTTGCGACAGCAGCCCGATCAACCCGGTCACCGGCGCGTGCCCGTCCGGGCCCGGCTCTCCGTGCAGCGGCAGATAGAGCGGCAGTACGGCGTCCGGGTCGTCGGCACCGAAGGCCTCCGCGCAGATCCTGGTCATCGTGTCGAAGTCGGCGCGGGCCGATTCGAGGTGGGTGACCACGATGGCCCGCGGCATCCCGACCGCCGCGCACTCCTCCCAGACCATCCGGGTCGAGCCGTCCACGCCGTCCGAGGCCGAGACCACGAAAAGGGCCGCGTCCGCGGCGCGCAGACCGGCCCTGAGTTCTCCGACGAAGTCGGCGTATCCGGGGGTGTCGAGGATGTTGATCTTGTATCCGTCCCAGGTGACGGGTACCAGGGAGAGCTGCACCGAGCGCTGCTGCCGGTGCTCGATCTCGTCGTAGTCGGACACTGCGGTGCCGTCCTCCACCCGGCCCGCCCGGTTCACGGCTCCCGCTGTCAGCGCGAGAGCCTCCACCAAAGTCGTCTTGCCCGATCCGCTGTGGCCGACCAGCACCACATTCCGTACGGACGCGGGGTGGTCGGCCGCCGTAGCCCTGCCGGCGGCTCCGGGGTGTGCGTTCGCCTTGTCGCCCATGGCCTTGCCTCCCGTGCACGGTGAGGTCTCTGTGGGCGCGGGCACGACGGATCCTTCCCCGGACCGGGTCCAGGGGTACCCCCAGCGGTACGGCTCCGATGACGCCCGCGGTGACTTCGAGCTTTGCACTCGTGTCACGGTGCGTCCATACGGAGGACGCGATCGCGCCGTGCCGCCCGCGCGGTCCCCGCGTGACACGGGGTGCGGGTGCCCGACCGTCGCACATGCGCGCGCGTGACTACGATGGGCCAGCCGGGGGCCAGCAGGGGCCGCCCGGCGACACCGACCCTCGGGAAGGCCATGCTGAACAAGTACGCGCGTGCATTCTTCACGCGTGTCCTCACACCGTTCGCCGCGTTTCTCATCCGCCGGGGGGTAAGCCCCGACACGGTCACCCTCCTGGGCACGGCCGGAGTGATGGCGGGCGCGCTGGTCTTCTACCCCCGGGGAGAGTTCTTCTGGGGCACGATCGTCATCACGCTCTTCGTCTTCTCCGACCTCGTCGACGGCAACATGGCGCGCCAGCTCGGCCGCTCCAGCCGGTGGGGGGCCTTCCTGGACTCCACGCTCGACCGGGTCGCCGACGGGGCCATCTTCGGCGGCTTCGCGCTCTGGTACGCGGGCAACGGCGACAACAACGTGCTCTGCGCCGTCTCGATCTTCTGTCTGGCCAGCGGACAGGTGGTCTCGTACACCAAGGCCCGCGGCGAGTCGATCGGTCTGCCGGTCGCTGTCAACGGTCTGGTGGAGCGCGCCGAACGCCTGGTGATCTCCCTGGTCGCGGCGGGCCTCGCGGGGCTGCACGAGTTCGGGGTTCCCGGCATCCAGTGGCTGCTGCCCGTCGCGCTGTGGATCGTCGCCGTCGGCAGCCTGGTGACGCTCGTCCAGCGCGTCGTCACGGTACGCCGGGAGTCCGCCGAGGCCGACGCCGCCGCCGCGCACAGCAGCGGGGCCACGTCGTGACCAGCCTCCAGGACAGACTGGTGGACGGGGCGTACGCGCTCGGCTGGAGCACCGTCAAGACGCTCCCGGAGCCGGTCGCCGTACGTCTCGGCCGCACCATCGCGGACATCGCCTGGAGGAAACGCGGCAAGGGCGTACTGCGCCTGGAGAGCAACTACGCGCGCGTGGTGCCCGACGCGGGCCCGGAACGGCTGGCGGAGCTCTCCCGCGCGGGCATGCGCTCGTACCTGCGCTACTGGATGGAGTCCTTCCGGCTTCCCGCCTGGAGCCGGGAGCGCGTGCGGACGGGCTTCGACCCCAGGGACGCGCACTACCTGACGGACGGCATCGCCTCCGACCGGGGTGTCATCCTCGCCCTCCCTCACATGGGCAACTGGGACCTCGCGGGCGCCTGGGTCACCACCAAGCTGGAGACGCCGTTCACCACCGTGGCCGAGCGCCTCAAGCCGGAATCGCTCTACGACCGCTTCGTCGCCTACCGCGAGGGCCTCGGCATGGAGGTCCTCCCGCACAGCGGCGGCACCGCGTTCGGCACCCTGGCCCGGCGGCTGCGCGACGGAGGCCTGGTCTGCCTGGTCGCCGAACGCGATCTGTCCGCGTCCGGCGTCGAGGTCAAGTTCTTCGGAGAGGCCACCCGGATGCCCGCGGGCCCGGCGCTGCTGGCCCAGCAGACCGGCGCGCTGCTCCTCCCGGTGACGCTCTGGTACGACGACTCACCCGTGATGCAGGGCCGAGTGCATCCCCCCGTCGAGGTCCCCGAGACAGGTACCCGGGCCGAGAAGACGTCTGTCATGACACAGGCGCTGGCCGATGCCTTCGCCACGGGTATTTCCGACCATCCGGAGGACTGGCACATGCTGCAGCGCCTGTGGCTCGCCGACCTGGAGCCCCGCCCCGAACCGTCCGACGGGGAGCGGCCGTGAAGATCGGCATCGTCTGCCCGTACTCGTGGGACGTACCGGGCGGCGTCCAGTTCCACATCCGGGACCTCGCCGAACATCTCATCCGCCTCGGGCACGAGGTCTCCGTCCTCGCCCCCGCGGACGACGAGACACCCCTGCCGCCGTACGTCGTCTCGGCGGGCCGCGCGGTCCCGGTGCCCTACAACGGCTCCGTGGCGCGCCTGAACTTCGGTTTCCTGTCGGCGGCCAGGGTGCGGCGCTGGCTGCACGACGGCACCTTCGACGTGATCCACATCCACGAACCGACCTCGCCGTCCCTCGGACTGCTCGCGTGCTGGGCCGCGCAGGGGCCCATCGTCGCCACGTTCCACACCTCCAACCCGCGCTCCCGGGCGATGATCGCCGCGTACCCGATCCTGCAGCCCGCGCTGGAGAAGATCAGCGCGCGGATCGCGGTGAGCGAGTACGCGCGGCGCACGCTCGTCGAGCATCTGGGCGGTGACGCGGTCGTCATCCCGAACGGCGTCGACGTCGACTTCTTCGCCCGCGCCAAGCCCCAGCAGGAGTGGCAGGGCGACACCCTCGGGTTCATCGGCCGCATCGACGAGCCCCGCAAGGGTCTGCCCGTCCTGATGAAGGCACTTCCGAAGATCCTCGCCGAACGCCCCACGACCAGGCTCCTGGTCGCCGGCCGGGGTGACGAGGAGGAGGCCGTCGAGTCACTGCCCGCAGAGATGCGCTCACGTGTGGAGTTCCTCGGCATGATCAGTGACGAGGACAAGGCCCGCTTCCTGCGCAGCGTCGACGTGTACGTGGCGCCCAACACCGGCGGCGAGAGCTTCGGGATCATCCTGGTGGAGGCCATGTCCGCGGGGGCGCCGGTGCTCGCCTCCGACCTGGACGCCTTCGCCCAGGTGCTCGACCAGGGAGCGGCCGGGGAACTGTTCGCCAACGAGGACGCGGACGCGCTGGCCGCCTCCGCCGTACGCCTGCTCGGTGACCCCGAGCGCCGCGCCGAACTGCGTGCGCGGGGCAGTGCTCATGTACGGCGCTTCGACTGGTCCACGGTCGGTGCCGACATCCTGTCCGTGTACGAGACGGTGACGGACGGGGCGGCGGCGGTGGCGGCGGACGAACGGACGGGGCTGCGGGCACGGTTCGGGCTGGCCCGGGACGAGCGCGGGGGAGCGGGAGGAGGGCGCTGACGCCCTCCTGCGCGGCGGACGCCCGCGCGGGGGACGTGAGGGGCGGGTGACCACGCCCGAGTAGCCTTGCGGCCCGTGACCGCAACCTTGATCTGGATCCTCGTCGGCCTCGCCGCGATCGGCCTCTACCTGAGCTGGACCGCGGGGCGTCTCGACCGGCTGCACGCCCGGATCGACGCCGCGCGCGCCGCGCTCGACGCGCAGCTGTTGCGCCGGGCCTCGGTCGCCCAGGAACTGGCGACCTCAGGGGTGCTCGACCCGGCCGCCTCGATCGTGCTCTACGAGGCGGCGCACGCCGCCAGACAGGCGGAGGAGGAGCTGCGCGAGGTCGCCGAGAGCGAGCTGAGCCAGGCCCTGCGGGCCGTCTTCGGAGAGGTGCAGCAGGTCGAGGCCGTGCGGGAGGCGCCCGGCGGGGACGCGGCGGCGAGTGAGCTGGCGCAGGCGGTGCGGCGGGTACCGATGGCCCGGCGGTTCCACAACGACGCCGTGCGGGCGGCGCGGGCGTTGCGCCGGCACCGCACGGTGCGGTGGTTCCGGCTGGCCGGTCACGCGCCCTTCCCGATGGCCTTCGAAATGGACGACGAGCCACCGACTGCGTTGGCCGACCGGCCCACGAGCTGAGCCACCCGCGGCCTGTCCGTACCCGGGGCGCCGCCCCCGGACCCCCGTCGGGCCTCAAGGGCCTCGTCCTCGAACGCCGGACGGGCTGGGTGTGTCAGCCCCACCCGCGTTGGAGGACGCTCCCATAGGGGGAGGTGGGGGGGCACGGGGGGGCGGCGCCGTGG
>NZ_JBHVPP010000005.1:281560-351736 GCF_042887295.1 Streptomyces sp. NPDC057950 | reverse complement strand
GGAACGTCGCTGCTCGCCACGGGCGTCTGGGCCACGGGAACACTCGTGGCCGGCGCGCTCGCCGGCGGCACACCGTTCGAGCTGCACGACCGGAACGTACCGGTGAACGCGCTGACCAACCCCTACCGGACCGCGGACGACCGGTGGTTCATGCTGGCCACCTCGTCCGCGCACTGGCCGGCGCTGGCGCGGGCCATCGGGCGTCCCGAACTGCAGGCGGATCCCCGATTCGCGGACATCCAGGGCTTCGCGAAGAACGCCGCCGCGCTGAGCGAACTGCTCGACACCGCGTTCCGCACGCGTCCTTTCGCCCACTGGCAGGACGTCCTGACCCGGGAGCGCGTCACCGTCGGCCTCATCCAGACACCGGAGGAGGCCGCGCAGGACCCGCAGTTGCGCGAGAACGACGTCGTCGTGCCCCTGGAGGGGGTGGAGGGGCTGACGGAGACCATCAGCAGTCCGGTCAACCTCCGCGGGATGCCGAAGGTCCCGGCCAGGCGGGCACCGGACCTGGGTGAGCACAACGACGAGATCCTCGGCGAGCTGGGATTCGGCCCCGCCGAGATCGCCGCGCTGCGCGCTAGGGGAGCGATCCCCGGCACGACCGAAGCCGAAGCGGCGTGATGAGCACGGGAGGCGGCCGGCAGCGGGGGGCGACCCGTCGGCCGCGGTACGGGTCCGTACGCGGACCCGGACCCTCGGCGGCCTCGCCCGGCGCCCACCGCACCGCGCCGCAGCGGGTGCGGGCGTACGCCCGGCACGCCGTTCCCACAACTCCCATGCCGGAACCGTGACACCCCTGTGCCTGATCTCGTCCGTACCCCGACACCACGCAACCCCCGCAGGAGCGCACATGCCTACCCTCGACCGCCAGGACAACGTCTTCGTTCTCGACCTCGGAGACGGTGAGAACCGCTTCCACCCCGACTGGATCTCGTCCGCCGACGCGGCCCTGGACGAGGTGGAGAAGGCAGAAGGACCGCGAGCCCTGGTGACCGCCGCGACGGGCAAGTTCTATTCCAACGGCCTGGACCTCGAGTGGCTGTCCGCCCACGCGGACCAGCACGACGACCATCTCGTCTCCGTCCACGGTCTCTTCGCCCGCCTGCTGTCCCTGCCGATGATCACCGTGGCGGCACTTCAGGGGCACACCTTCGCCGCGGGCGCGATGCTCTCCCTCGCGCACGACTTCCGCGTCATGCGGAGCGACCGCGGCTTCTGGTGTCTGCCCGAGGCCGACATCAACATTCCTTTCTCTCCCGGCATGTCCGCCCTGATCCAGGCCCGGCTGGCGCCGCAGACCGCGCACGAGGCCATGGTCACCGCCCGCCGTTACGGAGGGTCGGACGCGGCGGCCGCGGGCATCGTCGACCAGGCGGTCGCCGAGGACGTCGTACGGTCCACGGCCGTGGAGATCGCCCACGCGCAGCTGAGCAAGGCGGGCGACACCCTCGGCACCATCAAGGCGCGGATGTACGGCTCGGCTCTGGCCTCCCTGCGCGAGACGGCCCGCCCGCGCGGCTGAGGCAGCCGGCCCCCGGCGAGGCGGGTGACCGGGATCGCGCCGACCGTCCCGCCACCGACCGTCCGCCACCCGCCACCCGCCACCCGCCACCCGCCACCCGCCACGCGCCACCCGCCACGGGGCACCGAGGCCCCGCACCGATGCGCCGGGAGAGCCACCGCCCCGACCCACGGTGCCTCG
The DNA here is from genome assembly GCF_042887295.1 of Streptomyces sp. NPDC057950. Classification (NCBI taxonomy): domain Bacteria; kingdom Bacillati; phylum Actinomycetota; class Actinomycetes; order Kitasatosporales; family Streptomycetaceae; genus Streptomyces; species Streptomyces sp. NPDC057950. The sequence continues at coordinate 350,031 of NZ_JBHVPP010000005.1, read as the reverse complement.
GAACCGACTCGTGGATCGGGTTAACGTGGCAGGGTGGAGATGCTGCATCTGCGCTACTTCGTCGCGGTTGCCGAGGAGCTGAACTTTTCCGCGGCGGCCCGCCGACTCCACATGGCCACGTCACCACTGAGCCAGCGGATCAAGGACCTGGAGCGGGAGCTCGACCTCCGGCTGTTCGAGCGGGACACGCACAGTGTCACGCTCACGCCGGCCGGAGAGGCGCTGCTCCCGATCGCGCGGGACGTGCTGGAGCGCGTCAACCGCATTCCGTGGCGGCTGCGAGAGGTGACACGGTCGGAGCGCGGCACCATGTTCGTGGGCATCCCGTCCGGACTCCACCCCAGGTTGAGAGAGCTCGTCAACGCCTTCGCGGAGCGCGCCGACGAATGGTGCGAACTCCTGCGCTGGCCCGGCACCTCCAAGGCTCTGGTCAACGGCGTGTGCGAGGGGAGGCTGGCGCTCGCGCTGGCCCGGTTGCCGATCAGCGATCCCGCACTGGACATGCTGTCCGTCATGTCGGAACGGCTCGGAGCGCTCGTGCCCGCCGACCGGTTCACCGGGCGGGACTCCGTGGCGCTGGCCGAACTGGCCGATCTCGGCTTCGTCGTCGCACCGCAGGAACTGCGGTTCGCCTACTTCGACCAGCTCGACCGGGAGATATCGGAGCGGGGGATCAAGAAGCGAATCAAGCTGACCGATTCCGGTTATTCCGGAATCGCCGAAGTGGTTTCCAGCGGGATAGCGTTCTGCTTCTCCATGCTCAACGCGGAAAGCCCCATGCACGGCTACGCCTTGGAGAACACACGGGTCCTGCCGTTCACGGACTTCGAACCCGTCCTGGACACCGCCTTGATCTGGCGGCGGGACCGGGCCTCCGGTGGTGACCTGGACGACATCGTCGCAGCGGCCCGTGAGGTCTTCGCCGATCCGCTTCACATATGAGTCGAGCGGCATTCGGATTCGATATCGACATCGGTGTGACCGCTGCGGTCACATCGATGTCAGCAATACGATGATTCCGTTCTCCGTACGGCTTCATTAGCGTTCCATGTCAGAGGCGGCCGAGACATGAAAGGACGCGACAATGGCGGACACACACAGTTCCGGGCCGCTCGACGGTGTGCGGGTCATCGACCTCTCGACCGTGGTCATGGGCCCGTACGCGGCCCAGATCCTCGGAGATCTGGGCGCCGATGTCATCAAGATCGAGTCCCCGGCGGACTCCCTGCGCGTGGGCCAGTACCGCAGCCGTCGCCCTCGGGCTCGCCGAGCAGTTCGCACGCAACGCCCCGCTCGCACTCGCCGCGGTGAAGAACCTCGTACGGGCCGCCGACGGTGTGCCGGAGGCAGACCTCTTCGCCGTGCAGCGCGAGGAACTTGGCATGGTGGCGGCCTCGGCCGACGCACGCGAGGGCATGACCGCCTTCGCCGAGCGCCGCGCCCCGCGGTGGACAGGGAAGTGACGTGAGGATCGACGACGGCGACCCGTGGAGGGACGGGCGGGCGCGGACGGTGTCGAGGTCACCGGACCCGGGGTGGTTCAGCTCGCCCGCCACCCCGTCCAGCGGGTGACGAGCACCTCCACCACCTCACCCGCCGGGGGACGGCCGGTGTACTGGAGCGGGTACTTCTCGGTGAGCAGCTCCGCGTAGTGGGCCGCTTCGGAGGACCGGCCGGCGGGTGGGAGCACCTGGGCCCGGCCGTCGGCGCGGGTCCACCAGAGCCGGTCCCAGTCCTCCTGGTAGTGGTCGGCGAGGAGCGAGACGGCGGGGTTGGCGAGGATGTTGGAGAGCCGCTTGAGGTGGGCCGACCGCTTGGGCTTGTGATCGACGGCCATGGCCACCGTGTCCCCGGTGACCACGAAGACGACCGGCACCAGGTGCGGGCGGCCGTCGGCGCCGGCGGTGGCCAGGCGGGCGACCCGGGACGCCGCGAACCGTTCGCGCGCCTCGGACGCGGTCAGGTCGGGCATCAGCGGAAACGGGCGGCGACCTCGGCGAACTGGTCCAGGTGTGCGAGGGTCGCCGGTTCGGGGTCGGACGGCAGGTAGAACAGCACGCGCTCCACGTCCAGTTGGGCGTAGCCCTCGACCGCCTCGGGGGTGGCGGGCACACCGTAGACCGTCACCGGGACCGCGCGCCCTGCCATGGCCCGGACCTCCTCGATCTGGGGGGCCAGCACCTCGGGCGGGACGGCGTTGGCGAGCCATACGTCGCCGAGTTCCGCGACCCGGGGGAAGGCGCCCGTGCCGCCGCCGACGAAGAGGGGCGGGTGCGGCTTCCGCACCGGCTTGGGCCAGGCGTAGACGGGGTCGAAGTCGACGAACTCTCCGTGGAACTCGGCCTTCTCCTTGGTCCACAGTTCGATGATGGCGCGCAGCCGCTCGTTGACGAGCTTGCCCCGGGTGGCGGGGTCGGTGCCGTGGTTGGCCATCTCCTCGCGGTTCCAGCCGGCGCCGACACCGAAGACGGCCCGGCCGTCGGAGATCAGGTCGAGCGAGGCGACTTCCTTGGCGGTGTGGATCGGGTCGCGCTGCGAGACCAGGGCGATGCCGGTGCCCAGCAGGAGTCGTTCGGTGACGGTGGCGGCGGCGGTCAGTGCCACGAACGGGTCGAGCGTGCGGTAGTAGATGTCGGGCAGTTCCCCGCCCGGAGGGTAGGGAGAGCGCCGGTCGACCGGGATGTGGCTGTGCTCGGCGATGAACAGCGAGTCGAACCCGCGCTCTTCGATGGCGCGCCCGAGGGGGGCCGGCCGGGTGCTCAGATCGGTGATGAAGGTGGAGATCCCGAATTTCACACGGCTCCTTCGTCGCTGGTTCCCGCTGGTGCCCGGTGGATACCGGCCCCGGCCCGGTCGTGGCGTCCGGACCCGGTTGCCGTCGGTTGTCGCCGGTGGCACGGGTTGCCGCTCATTGTCAGCGAGGGGGAGGGGCGGCGGTCGGGTGGCGCGCCGGTCCGTGCTCCGACCGCGCGTGACCGTCGACGCCCGCGCGGACCTGTCGTGGGAATGTCTGGGGGGCCCATGTGGTTCTCACCTGTGTGGTGGTGAAGGGAACTGTGTCCCCGGGCCTCACCTCTTGCCCATGAGGACGATCGTTCGGCTGAAGCCTCATGGAGCCCTCGCCGCGGAGGCGACCGCCCTTCACGACCACGCTCACCTCTGTGCCCCTTCCGGGGTACGGCGAACAGACGCGTGACGTCGGCGGTGCGCGATCGCTCGTTCGGGCGGCAGCACCGCCTCGGTGTGCTCAGCCCGCCTTCTCGGTCCCCTTGTCCGTGGAGCGGCGGTACTCGGCGTTGATGCGCTGCGCTTCCTCGAGCTGGTCCTCAAGAATGATGATGCGGCACGCGGCCTCGACCGGGGTGCCCTTGTCCACGAGCTCGCGGGCGCGCGCGGCGATCCGCAGTTGGTAGCGGGAGTAGCGCCGGTGTCCGCCCTCAGAGCGGAGCGGAGTGATCAGCCTGGCCTCGCCGATGGCTCGGAGGAAGCCGGGGGTGGTGCCGAGCATCTCGGCGGCCCGTCCCATGGTGTACGCGGGGTAGTCGTCGTCGTCCAGATGGCCACTGAGCGGAGTATCTGCTGTCATTTCACCTCGTTGAGCAACGCGTCGAGGGGCCCCGATGCCGTACGGCACCAGGGCCCCGAAGGAAATTCAACACCATCTGTCGGCCTTACCGCTGCGCCGACCGTCTGTTTCCGCTGTCCGGCCCCGAGGAGGGGCGGGAGTGCGGGGTTCGAGGATGCGTAACCGGGGACCACCTTCCGTTCCGGGGTCGTGCGGTACCCGGCCGTGTGGTGCTCGGGCCGGGCGATCCTGATGGCGTCCGTTCCTCCGTTCTTCCTCTGCATCCACCACGTGTCGCATCGGTACTGCGTGCGGCCCCTTCGCTTGCGGGCCGTCCACGTGGCGGTCATGTCTACGTGAGAAACCTTAGCCAGGCTGCCGACCAATGTCTACTCTGACAAAGGTAGATTTTGGCGTCGGCGTGTCGCAGGTATTTTGGGGTCCGCAGGTCACCAGGATCGGGTTCGCGTCCGATCGGTCGGCGACGCCCATAGAATCGGCTTTCATGTCGAACCCTGACGAGCTGCTCGTGGACATCTCCGCCATGGTGGAGTCCGGGCAAAGCAATCAGATGTCGCTGACCGTGGTCGCCGGCGGAGCCGTCATCACCGGCCGGCTGGCTCCCGAAGCCGTGTGGCGGGAGCGTGTCTCGGAGGTCCTGAAGGACTCCGACCGCCTCGGACCGTTCTCCGACGTCTTCACCGCGCGAGGGGCGGAGGGCCGGGCGGATCGTGGCGAGCCGCCCACGCATCTGCACTTCCACCTCGCCCGGATCCTGCAGGGGAACGTCGGGATCCCGGAGACGGGCGGAATGTACCGTGTCGCGATCAAGGACGTCAGTGCCTGGACCGTGGGCGACTTCAGCTACTTCGAACAGTGAGCCACCGCGGTGTCGGATCGTCCCCGCCCGGGCCGGTGGTCGCCGCCCGGACGGTGGCGCACGACGAGGGCCCGGCCGACATGTGTCGGCCGGGCCCTCGTCGTCGTCCTGGCGGCGGTTTCAGTCCGTCGCCCGCGTCAGATGCCTCCGTCGGTCCGCGCGGTCGCGGAGTCCGCACGTCCTCCCGGTGCCGCGGCGCCAGGTCCTCGAATCCTCAGAGTCCCAGCGGGGCCGGGCTGCCGAGCAGCGCCGACGCGTTCTGCAGCGGCGTGAGGACACGGGTGGGCTGTACGGCCTCGTGGCCGCCCTGGCAGGTGAAGCCGAGGCGGGTCATGGCCCGGGTGACCTCCCCGCTGGTGAAGTCGCGGCGGTCCTGACGGGTGATGACCTCGCCCACCTGCTTGACGGGGTAGTGGCGACGACCGATCAGGACGGACTCACCGGTGATCGGCTCGGGCTTGACGCCCTTCATAGAGGCCAGCACCCCGCTCTTGGAGAGGTCGAACGGGAACCTGGCGATGACGCAACGCATGATGCCTCACAGGGGAACGGGGGGAGAGGAGGAAGGGGGTCCGGCCGGGTGGGGCGGATCAGCGGACCAGGGCGAGGACACCCGGGGCGCGGTCGTGCTCGCCGGCGCCGAGGACGTCCCGTACCCGGATCCGGTCCGTGTAGGCGGAGCTGTCGCGGACGGCGGTGAGCTGGGCCCGGGTGACCGCGCCCGTGCACTGCTCGTCCCCGTCGCACAGGAGCAGGTACCCGACACGGGCACTGGCCATGACGGACAGGGCGACCTCGACGGTCATGTCGTCGCCGACCCGCGGTCCGGACACGTCCATGGCGTCGCTCTGGGCCGGGGCGCCGGAGGCGGCGTCCGCCGGGCGTTGCCGCGTCCGAACCGTCGTCAGTGTCAAAGCCGGTGCCAGTGCCAAAGCCGGTGCCAGTGCCAAAGAGTGCCTCCTGCGAAGTGAGGTGAGCTGTCCCGTCACGAAGTGCGACGCCGCCGGTGCCGGGGTGCCGGGGCGTGTCGCGAGAGTCACGCCCGCCCCGCGACGCCCGGCGAGGCCTCAGGCCGCGGAGTCGAGGGCCGACGGCCGCCGCGCCGTACGGCGCGCCGCCTCGCCGGCGGGCCGCCCCTGTCCGGCGCCGCCACGTCGGCCCCGGGACGAGCCGGAACCCCGGGAGGACGAACCGCGGGACGTGGAGGAACTCCGGGAAGCGGAGCCGCGGCGGGCGCGCTCCACGACCGGCGCGGTGATGACCACCGGTACGCCCGAAGGGGCCTGCGCACCCGTGATGCGGCTCAACTCCTCTTCGCCGGAACGTACTTGGGTGGTCCGAGGAGTGATGCCGGCCGCCGCCATCAGCCGGCTCATGTCGCGACGCTGCTGGGGCGTCACCAGGGTGACGACACTGCCGGACTCGCCGGCGCGCGCGGTGCGGCCGCCCCGGTGCAGGTAGTCCTTCGGGTCGCTGGGCGGGTCGACGTTCACGACCAGGTCGAGGTTGTCGACGTGGATCCCGCGTGCCGCGACGTTGGTCGCGACCAGGACCGTCACATGCCCGGTCTTGAACCGGGCCAGGGTCCGGGTGCGCTGCGGCTGCGACTTGCCCCCGTGCAGGGCCGCGGCGCGGACGCCGCTCTGGAGCAGATGCTCGGTCAGCCGGTCCACGGCGTGCTTGGTGTCCAGGAACATGATCACCCGGCCCTCGCGAGCCGCGATCTCGGTCGTCGTCCGCTGCTTGTCCGCGCCGTGCACATGGAGCACGTGGTGCTCCATGGTGGTGACCGCGCCCGCCGACGGGTCCACGGAGTGGACCACGGGGTCGGTGAGATAGCGGCGGACCAGCAGGTCGACGTTGCGGTCCAGGGTGGCGGAGAACAGCATCCGCTGGCCCCCGGGGCGTACTTGGTCGAGCAGCGCGGTGACCTGGGGCATGAAGCCCATGTCGGTCATCTGGTCGGCTTCGTCGAGGACGGTGATGTCGACCTGGTCGAGGCGGCAGTCACCACGGTCGATGAGGTCCTTGAGCCGTCCCGGAGTGGCGACGACGACCTCGGCCCCGCCGCGCAGCGCGCCCGCCTGCCTGCCGATCGACATACCGCCGACCACGGTGGCCAGTCGCAGCCTGACCGCGCGGGCGTACGGGGTGAGCGCGTCGGTGACCTGCTGGGCGAGTTCGCGGGTGGGCACGAGGACGAGGGCCAGCGGCTGCCGCGGCTCGGCGCGCCGGCCGGCGGTACGGGCCAGCAGGGCGAGGCCGAAGGCGAGGGTCTTGCCCGAACCGGTACGGCCGCGGCCGAGCACGTCACGGCCGGCGAGGGAGTTCGGCAGGGTGGCCGCCTGGATCGGGAAGGGTACGGTGACGCCTTCGTGCCCGAGAGCCTCCAACAGCGAGGCGGGCATGGCGAGATCGGCGAACGCCTCGACGGCGGGCAACGCGGGGGTGATCGTCGCCGGCGGTGCGAACTCGCCCTGCGGAGCGCTCTGTCGGCGGCCCTGGCCCTCGGAGCGTCGCGGACCTCCGGAGCGGCCGGCGGCCGAGGACCCGAAGCGGCCGGCGCCCCTCCCGGAGCCCGAACCTCCGGTGCGGGTACGGGAGTAGCGGTCGTTCGTGCGCGTGCGGTTCATGCGGAACCTTCCTTGATGCGGCGCGTATCAAGGAATTCCCGCAGCAAAGAGCAGCGCAGAGAATCGCAAGAACGAGCCGGGACAGTGCGGAACCGATGCGGTTCCGCCGGGGAATGCTCACGGGAAATTTCGCTCAGAGAAATGGCGCGGTTCCGGTGGCGGGGCCCGGGCACTCCATGAAGAGGGCGGATATGCGCACTCGGAGTGTCGACGGGGCATTCCCGTGGGTTGGGGGGTGAATCCTCCGCGTCATGCCGCGGGTGAGGACGCCGCGGTCCGGCGGAGGGACCGTGCCCGAAAACGCCGCGAGCCGGGGCCCGCACCCCATGGTGCGGGCCCCAGCTGCGAAGTACGTGGCGCGTCAGGCCGGAACGATGTTCTCGGCCGTCGGGCCCTTCTGGCCCTGAGCGATGTCGAAGGACACCTTCTGGCCTTCCTGGAGCTCACGGAAGCCCTGGGCGGCGATGTTCGAGTAGTGGGCGAAGACGTCGGCGCCGCCGCCGTCCTGCTCGATGAAGCCGAAGCCCTTTTCCGCGTTGAACCACTTCACGGTGCCGGTAGCCATGTAGATCTCCTTCGGGGCGGTGTTCGGAATGCGCGGTGTGCGGACTCCGCGTCGCCGTGATGATCACCCCGCCGGAAAATGAATCCGGAGATAAAAAGGAGCTCCACCGGCTTGAAGGACGGTGAGGGCACTCGCAAGTTTTAGGGAACCACAACTGCAACTGACATCGACAGTAGCACGGTGCGATCGATCATGTGCGGTGGATAACTCTGCTCCGCCTGTCGCGCGAGGAATCTTCATTGTGCGTCGCATTCATTTCTCACTTCGCGGTCACAGATATTGTGCGCCGGACGGCGTCCGAGCGCCGGGCCCCGGACCCCGGGGGCGACCGCGACCGCATGTGCGGTGACTACGGCCCGACGTGGATGTAGGGAGCCCACAGACTGGGGTTCTCCCGGACCCCCTCGACGTTCTCGCGGATCTCGCGCACCGCCTCGCGCAGCGCGTGTGCCGTGTGCCCGGGGAAGGGGTGGGCGGGGTCGAAGGCCGCGTAGAACCGCTCGCTCACCTCCAGGGAGGTGTCGTCCGCGACCGCCCACAGGGTTCCGACGACATGGGTGAACCCGGCCATGTGGAACGCCCCGGTGATGTGCAGCGCCTCATCGGCGAACTCCCTGCGCCCGCTCGTGGTCTCGCACGCGGAGAGATAGGCCAGTTCCGCTTCCGGGAGCCGGAGCCGGGCGATGTCGGAGAGGGTGAGCGGAGCCGTCGCGTGGTCGTGGAGCACCACGTGACCGGCCGCCGCTCCGGAGAGCGCGCCGACGGCGTGACACGCGAAGTGCGCCCACGCGTGGCGGGGGAGCGCGTCCAGCACGGACCGCCGCACCGCGTCCTCGGCCAGGAGCAGACGGGCGCCCGGTCGTCGGGCCAGCCGAGCCGCCTCCTCCCGTACGCCTTCCAGCACCGGGGAACCGGAGCCCGGCGCCTCGGCGACGGCGACGACGAGAGGGGCGGCGGGCTCGGGCCGGACCGGGGCCGGGCGTCCGGCCTCGCGCCGCCGGGCGCGCACGAGACTGTTGACGGTCGGGGCGTAGGAGCAGACCGCGCGGTCGAGCAGACTGTCCCCGTCCTCCTCGTGCCGGCCGGCCGCGTGCAGGGGCAGCGCGGTGAGCGGACCCGTGGGAACCCACCACAGGCGGCCCGGTCCTCCCGCGGAATCCTCCCCGGGCCACCCCCAGCCGGCGAGCGCGTCCAGAACCGGTTCGGCCAGGGCGGTCCACAGCCATCCGAGCGTCTCCCGGACCTGTGCCTGCGCGTCCCGCTGCGCGGACAGGGGCAGGGTGTGGTCGCCGGTCGCCCGGATCGCGGCGAGGAATGCGTCCGCCCGCCGTTCCGCCTCCGCGTGACGCAGACCCTCCAGCCGTACGTGCCGGACGCGCCCCCGGTGCAGGACGAGCGCGTCGCAGCGCAGCGGGCTGACGTTGACGACGACGACCGGGCCCGTGTCCCCGATCCCGGCGAGCATCTCCTCCGTGCGGGGGAGCCGCAGGAAGTCCTCGCAGCCCGGGACCCGCCGGATCGCCTCCACGAGCCGCTCCCATCGCTCGGCCAGGGCGTGGCGGTCCTCGCCCGTCAACGGGTCCTCCGTCGTGGGGTCGTTCGCCCCTCCCGGCTCCGACGAGGTGAAGACGGCGGCCTCGGGACGGTCGAGCTGCGGGAGCAACCGCCGCCATTCGGAGGCGAGTTCGTCGGGCACCCGGCTCAGCAGTTCCGAGGTCTCCGTGCGGGCGTCGAGGGCCTGCCCGAGCAGCACGCCGCGACCCTGCTCGAGGAGCCGCAGGGCCAACTCGGCCCCGGACGCTTCAGTGTTGACCGGTACCGCCTGGACCGCCTCCGGGTTGGCCGTCCTCGGTTCGGCCGTCCTCGGTTCGGCCGTCCTCGGGTTGGCCGCCTCCGGGCTGGCCGTTTCCGCGTCGGCTGCCGCCGCGTCACCCGCCCCCGGGTTCGCTGTCTTCGCGTCGGCTGTCTCCGCGCCGACGGGTTTCGCCCCGGCCGGTTTCGCCCCGGCCGGTTTCGCCCCGGCCGGTTTCGCCCCGGCCGGTTTCGCGCCGGGCGGTCTTGCACCGGCCGGTTTCGCGCCGGGCGGTCTTGCCCCGGCCGGTTGCGCGCCGGGCGGTCTTGCACCGGCCGGTTGCGCGCCGGGCGGTCTTGCACCGGCCGGTTGCGCGCCGGGCGGTCTTGCACCGGCCGGTTCCGCGCCTTGCGGTTCCGCACCGGCAGGTTCCGTGCCGGGCGGCTGGGCGTCGGCGAGATCCAGCGCACACGCGGCCGCGTCGCAGGCGAGACCCGCGAAGTCGCCCAACTGGCGCGCGCGGTCCATGCGTCCGACACGGTACGAGGCCGTACGCGGCAGCAGCTCGACCGCGAGCCGGTACGGTTCCATGGCCGCGGCCCGGCCGTACGCCGGTGAACCCCCGCCGCCGTCGAGGACGCTCAGCGCCCACAGCCGCGCACAGCCCACCCGGACGCTCACGTCCATGGCCGGATCGCGCGCGGCCCGCCGGTACAGCGCGATCGCCGCGTCCCGGGCCCGTGCGTCGTCCTCGGTCACCGACTTCGTGGCCAGGGCCGATCCGTGGTGGAGCAGGGCGAGTCCGCGCAGCGCATGCCCTTCGGGGGTGGCGGCGTACGCCTGACCGGTGGCCCGGATCCACGCGCGCAGGGCCCGTCGCTCGCGCCGCGCCGGACGGCCACGGGCCCCGGCACCCGCGGGCGCCCCGCCGGCGTCGAGGCGCCCGGCCGTACCGGAACCGCCGGAATCCGTGAGGTCGAGGCCGGTGGCCCGGCGGCCGGCGCGGACGAGTTCCAGGCGGCGCACGGTCGCCAGTACCGCGTTGCGTTGCACGAGGTTGGGGTGTCCGGCGGGGGTGGCGGCGACCGCACGCCGGGCGGCGCGGGCGGCCTCGCGCAGGTCGGCCGGGTCCGAACGGGCGGCGTGCCGGTCGGTCAGGACCAGGGCGAGGTTCGACAGGAACCGCGGATACAGCCGGTGGCGGCGGGACACCCCGGCGAGCACCTCCCGTGCCAGCGCCGCGGCTTCGTCGAGCGCCTCCGGGGCGCCGTCGGGGGACCAGCGGTGATGATGGCGGAGGGCCTCGGCGAGGCTCGAGCGGGCCCAGACACCCTCCTCCCTCCCCGGTTCGGTACAGGCCACCGCCTCCCGGAAGCTGGTCACGGCCTCGGCGAGCGCGCTGGAATCACCGTGCAGCTGGAAGAGGTTGAGCAGCGCGTCGCCCAGGCTGTTGAGACGGTTGGAGCGCTGCGGGCCCCGGGACGGTGTCGAGACCAGGGCCGTCCTGACGGCGTCGACGGAGGCGCCCAGGTCCCGCGCGTCACGGGTGCGCAGCCAGCGCAGCCGCAGCGCGCCGGACAGGTTCGTCCAGTAGGAGGGCGTGGCGACGGTGACTTCCGCTCCGTAGGGGGCCAGGGCCTCACGGAACAGGGTGATGGCCCCGTCCAGGTCGTCCGGCTCCCCGAACCGCTCGTAGCGGGACCAGAGCACCATCCCGACGCCGTTCATGGCGGCGCTGCGCAGGTCGATGTTCTCGGCCCTCGTCAGCAGCGCGTCGAAGAGCACCAGGGCGCGTTCGAGATCGGAGAGGCGGCCGGCGCGCTCGTAGCGGGCGAGCGCTTCCTCGGCACCGCCCAGGACGGCCAGCAACTGCTCGTACCCGGGCGTGCCGAACAGGTCGTACGGGGTGGCCATCAGTGTGCGGGCCGGCCCGGGGATCCCGGAGCGTCGTCCTCGTCACGCCGCTCCCGGATGCGCCGGGCCATCGCCTCGCCCATCGGGCCGTTCCGCTCGAACCACGCGGCCGCCTCCTCGCCCCGCCCGAGCGAGAGCAGGGTCAGGGCCAGGTTGGCCGTGGCGTCCTGATGGCCGGCCTCCGCCGCCGGGGTGAGTACTTCGACGGCCTCCTCGAGGCGTCCGTCGATCCGTAACTTGACGCCGTACTGGTTCAGGGCCTGTGGGGATCCGGTCTCGGCCGCCCGGCGCAGCTCGGCCTCCGACGGCATCGCGCGGAAGGTGAACCGCGCTCCGCCGGACCCGTCCGGTCCGACCCGCTCGGCGTTGCGTACTCGGTCGCGTCGACGCCAGAACATCGGCATCACCCCCCGTGATCGTCGGTGAGCGCCCAGTATCCTCGCAACTCGGTTGTCGTGCAGGGAGGTTGCGTGGATGGGTGACACCGGGACCGGTGATGGGAGCGGGAGGGCCGCGGCGATGCGGTCCGACGTCTGCGCCCGGCTGGACGAGATCCGGGACGTCGTTCCCGCCGACCAGGGGCCGGAGTTGGAGGAGATCCTCGCGTCGTTGCGGGGTGGCGGCGACCCGGCGGGCCCGCAGGCGGAGCTGCACCGGCTGCTGCGCCGCAGCGGGGTGGCGGCCGGCCTGCGAGCCTTCCGGGGCGCGGGGATCGGCGGGCTCCCGGCGGCCGTCGAGGGACACCCCGTGGTGGAGGCGTACGTCTGTCCGCGCGAGCGGTGCGACCGGCGGAGCCCCGCCCGCAACGAACCGGTGCCGCCCCTCTGCCGGTTGTACGGCGAGCCGCTGTGCCGGCGCGGGCTCTCGTGAACGCCGTCCTCGCCGAACTGGGCAAGAACCTCGCCGCGCGCTGGCTCACCTACCTGGTGCCGTCGGGCCTGCTGTTCCTGGCGGTCGCCGGGGCCGGGCGGCTGCTCGGCCAGGCGCACTGGTACGACGTCGGGCGGGTCACCCGGGCGCTCGACGAGCTGGCCGGGCACCCGGCGAGCCGGTCGACCGGAGGGGTGGTGCTGGTGGCCTCCGCGACGGTGATCGCCTCGGCCGGACTGGGTCTCGCGGCCCAGGCCCTGGGCGGTGTGGTGGAGCGGTACTGGGCGGGCGACTGGCCGGGGCCCGCGAGGGTGCCCGGGCGCCTGCTGGCCGAGCGCAGGCGGCGCAGGTGGCGGGCGGCCGAGGACGCCTACGCCCGGGTGGAGGCGCGCGCCGTCGAGATGGGGGCGCCGCTCGACCCCGGTACCATCGCCGACCTGGCGCGCCACGCGGCGGTCCGCAACCGGATCTCCCTGGAGGAGCCCGTCCACCCCTGCTGGATCGGTGACCGGGTGCGCGCCCTGGACCTGCGGATCCACCGGGCCTACCGGCTCGACCTGGACTCGGCCTGGTCCCGGCTCTGGCTCGTCCTGTCCGGCGACACCCGCACCGAACTGCGCGGCGCGCGTGACGTCTACGACGCGGCCGTCCGGCTGACCGCCTGGAGCGGGCCCTACCTGCTGGTCGCCGTCTGGTGGTGGCCGGCCGCGCTCGTCGCGGCGGGCCTCGCGTCCGTCGGCCTGCGCCGGGGGCGGGCCGCCATGGACGCGTTTGCCGAGCTGGTGGAGTCCGCGGTCGATCTGCACGGCCGTGAGCTGGCCCTCGCGCTGGGTGTGTCCTGCCCGGACCGGCTGGACCGGGAGGCCGGTTCGGAGATCACCGCCATCCTGCGCAAAGGCGTCTGAGGCTCGGCCGCGGCACGGGAGGCCGGGGCGCCGCTGTTCGCATCGCGGACTCCTGCCGGTCACACAAGCGCCACGGGGTCTTCCACGGCGTTCGTTCCTCTTGGAACACTCCCCCCGCGCAGGTCTCATCCAACGCACCACGTCAGGACAAGAGGTCACCCAGCCATGCCTCAAGTGAACCGACGCCGATTTCTCCAACTAACCGGTGGCACAGCGGCGTTCACCGCGCTGTCGAACAGCGTCGAGCGCGCCGCCGCACTGCCCGCGCACCACGCGTCCGGCACGATCGACGACGTCGAGCACATCGTCGTGCTGATGCAGGAGAACCGGTCCTTCGACCACTACTTCGGGTCGCTGAGGGGTGTCCGGGGTTTCGGGGACCCGCGTCCGGTCACCCAGCCGAACGGCAAGTCGGTCTGGCACCAGTCGGACGGCACCAAGGACGTGCTCCCCTTCCGGCCGGACGCCGACGACCTGGGCCTGCAGTTCATCCAGGACCTGCCGCACGGCTGGAGCGACGGCCACACCGCCTTCAACCAAGGCAGGTACGACAAGTGGGTGCCCGCCAAGTCGTCGACGACGATGGCGTACCTGACGCGTGAGGACATCCCGTTCCACTACGCGCTCGCCGACGCGTTCACCATCTGTGACGCGTACCACTGCTCGTTCATCGGCTCCACCGACCCCAACCGCTACTACATGTGGACGGGCCACACGGGCAACGACGGCAAGGGCGGCGGCCCGGTCCTCGGCAACGACGAGGCGGGGTACGACTGGACGACGTACCCGGAGCGGCTGGAAGCGGCCGGGGTGTCGTGGAAGATCTACCAGGACGTCGGCGACGGCCTCGACGCGAACGGCTCCTGGGGCTGGATCCCGGACGCCTACCGGGGCAACTACGGTGACAACTCGCTGCTGTACTTCAACCAGTACCGCGACGCCAAGCCCGGTGACCCGCTCTACGACAAGGCGCGTACCGGCACCGACGCCCGCAAGGGCGAGGGCTTCTTCGACCAGCTCAGGGCGGACGTGAAGGGCGGGAAGCTGCCCGAGGTCTCCTGGGTCGTCGCACCCGAGGCGTTCACCGAGCACCCCAACTGGCCCGCGAACTACGGTGCCTGGTACATCGCGCAGGTGCTGGACGCGCTCACCTCCGACCCCAAGGTGTGGGCGAGGACGGCCCTGTTCATCACGTACGACGAGAACGACGGCTTCTTCGACCACCTGGTGCCGCCCTTCCCACCGCAGTCCGCCGCGCAGGGCAGGTCGACGGTCGATGTCGGCCCGGACCTGTACAAGGGCGACGCCGGGCACGCCGCCGGTCCCTACGGGCTGGGCCAGCGGGTACCGATGCTGGTCGTCTCGCCCTGGAGCAAGGGCGGATACGTCTGTTCCGAGACGCTCGACCACACGTCGATCATCCGGTTCATGGAGCGTCGCTTCGGAGTGCACGAGCCCAACATCTCGCCCTGGCGCCGCGCGATCAGCGGCGACCTCACCGCCGCCTTCGACTTCTCCCGCAAGGACACCGAGCCGGTCGCGCTGCCGGACACCGACGGCTATCTGCCGCCGGACCACGACCGTCACGCCGACTATGTGCCGACGCCGCCCGCCCACCCCGTACTGCCCAGGCAGGAGCGTGGCTCGCGCCCGGCCCGCCCGCTCAAGTACGCGCCCCTGGTGGACGGTTCGGCGGATCCGGCGGCCGGGAGGTTCACGCTCTCCTTCGGCTCCGGTGCCCAGGCCGGTGCCGCCTTCCTCGTCACCTCCGGCAACCGCACCGACGGCCCCTGGACGTACACCGCCGAGGCTGGCAAGACGGTGTCGGACACCTGGGACTCGGCGTACTCGAACGGCTCGTACGACCTGACGGTGCACGGACCGAACGGCTTCCTGCGCGTCTTCAAGGGCCCCGGCAAGGCCGCGGGTCCCGAGGTCACCGCGCGCCACGTCGGCGCGGACGTGGAGCTGACCTTCACCAACAGGGGTGCGGGAACGGTCGATCTGAGGCTCACCGACGGCTACGGCGGGCGGCCCCGTTCGTTCAAGGTGCGGCCGGGCGCGACGGTGCGGCATCGGGTGGATCTGCGCGCGAGCCACCGCTGGTACGACCTGACCGTCGAATCAGCCGCGCACACGGGCTTCTCGCGCCGGTTTGCCGGACATGTCGAGAACGGCCGTCCGGGTGTGAGCGACCCCGCCATCGTCACCGGCTGATGGCTGTCAGGACAGGGGGCAATTTCCGGCCGATGCGAGGTAGTGTGCCCCGGTGACCACGCATTCGAACACTCCTGCAGGTTGGTACCCGGATCCGCACGGAGCGCCCCAGACGCTCCGGTACTGGGACGGCTCGCAGTGGACCGAGCACACGAATGCGGACCAGCAGGCCCCGGCCGGACAGCAGGTTCCGCAGCAGGCACAGCAGCCGTACGGACAGCCGGCGGCGGCCCCCGACCCGCGCGTGCAGAAGCAGGTGCACCAGCAGGCCGGGGTCGCGTCCGGCGGTGCCGGTGGCGGCACGCTGTTCACCGAGCCCGTCCTGGTGGTGAACCAGAAGGCGAAGCTGATCGAGCTGACCAACGAGTACAAGGTCATGGACCAGCAGGGCAACCAGCTCGGTGCGGTCGTCGAGGTCGGTCAGAGCGGCCTGAAGAAGGCGCTTCGCTTCGTCTCCAGCGTCGACCAGTACATGACGCACAAGCTGGAGATCCGTGACGCCCACGGGCAGCCGGTGCTGCGGCTCACGCGTCCCGCGAAGTTCATCAAGTCGCGGGTGATCGTGGAGCGTCCGGACGGGCAGCCGGTCGGCGAGATCGTGCAGCAGAACATGATCGGGAAGATCAACTTCGCGATCAACGTCAACGGCCAGCAGGTCGGCGCCATCAAGGCGGAGAACTGGCGCGCCTGGAACTTCGCCATCGTCGACCACAGCGGCAACGAGGTCGCCCGGATCACCAAGACCTGGGAAGGCATCGCCAAGACGATGTTCACCACGGCGGACAACTACGTCCTGCAGATCCACTACCAGCTTCCCGAGCCGCTGCTCAGCCTCGTCATCGCGACGGCGCTGACGGTGGACACCGCGCTCAAGCAGGACTCCCGCGGGCTCGGCTGAACCTGACGCATACGAGGAAGGGCGGCCGCGGATCTCTCCGCGGCCGCCCTTCCTCGTCGTGCCCTGCTCACAGGGGCGTCAGATGCCCCGGGTTCGTCCGTTTTCCCGGGTCCGGCTGGTTCGGGATCAAGGAGGGCGCGTACTTGGCGGCCTCGGCCTCCAGCGCCAGCACCGCGGCGACCGGGTGCTCGTCGTCCTCGAAGGGCACGGGTGCGGCGGCGGCAACGGGCTCCGGCGCCGAACGCGACAGCGTGAATACGCCCCAGGCCGCCACCCCCGCGCCGAACGCCGCGAGCAGCAGGCCCGCCGGGCCTCCCTGGAGCTGCTCCCCGAGCAGGGAGAGGCCTATCGCCGCGGCGGCGACCGGATTGGCGAGCGTCACGACGGCCAGAGGAGCGCCGAGTCCACCCCGGTAGGCGGTCTGCGACAGGAGCAGTCCGGCGGTCGCGAAGGCCGCCACGAGCAGCGCCACCACGATGACCTGGACGCTGAGGATCGGTCCGGAACGGTCCGTCACGGCCACCGTCACCGTCTGGGTGAGCGCCGAGGCGACACCCGAGGCGAACCCGGAGGCGGTCGCGTGCCGCAGCCCCGGCCGGGTGCCGGGCCGCGACAGGACGCCGATCGCCACCGAGGTGGCGGCGGCCACGGCCAGCGCCTGCGGCACGCTCAGCACGTCGTCGGGCGCCGGCCCGGACGCCGTGACCAGAAGTGCGGACAGCCCGACCAGGGTGAGCGCGGTACCGCGCCACTCGACCGCGCTGACCCGCCGCCCGGCCACCCGTGCGCCGAGCGGCACCGCGGCCACCAGCGTGAGCGCGCCGAGCGGCTGCACCAGTGTGAGCGTCCCGTATTTGAGGGCGGCGACGTGCAGCAGCGCGGCGGACGCGTTCAGCGCGACCGACCACCACCACGCGGCGTTGCCGAGCATGCTCAGGACGCCCGGTTCGGTGGTCCGGGAGGCGAGCCGTTCCTGTGCCACGGCCGCGGCGGCATAGGCGACGGCCGAGAACAGGGACAGTACGACGGCGGCGAGAGTGGCGTTCATCGTCCTGCCCCCACGAGCTCCGGTACGGACTCCTTGATGTCCCCGGCGGCGGCGAGCTCCTGCGCGCGCCCGGCCGTCGTCTCGGTCCGGTGCGGAAGGTGGATCACGGCCAGGGCGACCCCGAGCAGCGCGGCCGCGGCTATGGAGTCGAGCCAGTAGTGGTTCGCGGTGCCGACGATCACCAGCAGGGTGACCAGCGGGTGCAGCAGCCACAGCCAGCGCAGGCGGGAGCGGGTGGCGGCGATCAGGCCGATCGCCACCATCAGCGCCCAGCCGAAGTGCAGTGAGGGCATCGCCGCGAACTGGTTCGCCATCTGGTCGGTGGCCGGGTGCGCTCCGTACACGGTGGGCCCGTACACCTGTCCGGTGTCCACCAGGCCCGCGGCGGCGAGCAGCCGGGGCGGCGCGAGCGGGAAGGTGAGATGCAGCACCAGGGCGGCGGAGGTGATCACGGCCAGGACCCGGCGCGCCCACACGTAGTGGACCGGGCGCCGCAGGTACATCCAGACCAGGAAGGCCGCCGTGGCCGGGAAGTGGACGGTCGCGTAGTAGGCGTTCGCGATGTGCACCAGGGTGTCGCTGTGCAGCAGCGCGCCCTGTACGGCGCCCTCGCCCGGCAGGTGCAGGGTCCGTTCCCAGTCCCAGACGTGTCCGGCGTTGCGGAAGGCCTCGGCCGTGTGTCCGGTGGCCAGTTGTCGGCCGACCTTGTAGACGACGAAGAGTCCTGTGACGAGCAGGAGTTCACGGACGAGCGGCGGCCGCGCGGCGGTGTCGCGCCGTGACGGCCGCCGTACGGCCGCGGCGGGCTCCGGTTCTGCAGGCTCGGTTCGGGAATCCATCCCCCGGCCCCTTTGCTGACGTTCTTGTGTGAGGTGGTGCGCGGTGAGCCCAGGACAGGCTCCACTCGGTGTCTGTTCGACAGGGGGGTGGATCCTGACCAAGGCTCATCGATACGACAGTGTACCGATACGCCAGTGTACCGATACCAAAGCGTTCCGGTACACTGGCGTATCGATTAGACTCTGTGAAACGGACCACCCGCACGAGCGAGGAGAAGACTCATGACGTCGCAGGCCGCGGAGGGACCGGAGTCGGTCATCGCCTCGCGCCGCTCCAAGATCACGCCCGAGCGTGAGCAGGAGTTCTACGACGCCGTGCTCGAACAGATCCGTACGTGCGGATACGACGCGTTCACCATGGAGGGCGTGGCGGCGAGCACACGCTGCAGCAAGTCCACGCTGTACCGGCAGTGGAAGACGAAGCCCCAGTTCGTGGCGGCCGCGCTGCGCGCCAACCAGTGCCCGCGGTTCTCGGGAATCGACACGGGCTCGCTCGTCGGCGATCTGCGCGCGATGGCGCGGGCCGCCGGGGACTGGTCGAGCCGGGACACCCAGCTGCTCCAGGCTCTCGGCCACGCCGTGCTGCAGGACAGGGAACTGCAGGAGGCCCTGCGCGAGGCGCTCATCGAGCCCGAGATCAGCGCGGTCAAGGAGATCATCGCCCGCGGGGTCGCCCGGGGCGAGGTTCCCGCCGACCACCCGGCGCTGGAGTTCATCCCGGCGCAGCTGTTCGGTGTGGTGCGGGTGCGTCCGGTTCTGGAGGGCGAGTACGCGGACGCGGCGTATGTCACACAGTTCGTGGAGGCCGTGGTGATCCCGGCACTGGGACTGACCTGAGACCCAGGTCGCCGTCCGCGGGATGACCGGACGTCGGCCTGCTCGCGCCGCACCGTGGGGACGGGGGCGGCGCGCACCCCCCGGCCGGGTGGGGCTCCTCTTGAGCGGAGAGGTGCTCCACCCGGCCGATCTGTGTCCGGGGCGGGCGCGGTCGGGCGCGGGCGCCGCGGTCAGGCGTTCTGTCCGTCGCCGCCCACTCCGGCCGCCGGCTTGATGCCCTTGGTGATGTCGTCGATCACGGACTGCTGAGGGCCCTTGGAACCGGCGTCGACGCCGAAGCGGACGACGACCAGCGACTTGGGGTCGGCGGGGGAGGGGAGGACGAGTGATTCGACGTAGCCGTCGTCGCCCTTGCTGGTGACGACCTTCCAGCGGACGAGATAGCCCTTCTCGCCGGCCACGGTGACCGCCCGGGAGGCGAGTTCCGTGTGTGACGTGATCTTGCCGTAGCCCTTGCCGTAGGACTCCTGGGCGTTCTTGGAGATGTCCTCCTTGGCCGCCGCCTCCGCCGTGGTCGACTTGATGCCCTGGTACCGCGCGGGCGCCGAGTAGGCGCCGCCCCGCTGACACTTCTGCGAGGTGTCGCCGGGACACTTGTAGGTGTCCTTGGTCGACAGCACCGCGCTCCCCATGCCGCTCTGGCCGGTCCAGTTGTCGGGCACCGGAATACTGATGCCGCTGTACGCGTCCGTGGCGTAGCCGTCCTCGGTCCGCGGAACCCCTGACCGGCCCGGCGCCGGGGTGAGCCCCTCGGAGCCGCCCGAGCCGCCCGAGCCGCCGGGAGCGCCGCCCGGTCCGCCCTCCGGTCCGCCCTCCGGGCCGCCCGAGCCGCCGCCCCGGCCGCCGCCGAATCCGCCCTGGCCGTTCTGCCCGTCGGGTCCCTGGGCGCCGGCGCTGTTCCCGCCGTTGCCGTCGTTCTTGGTGAGGGCGTACACGCCACCCCCGATGCCCGCGAGGACCGCGATCGCGGCGACGACGGCGATGCCGGTGCGCAGCCCGCGCCGCCGTGGCCCGGAGGGTGGGACCGGGTACGGTCCGGCGGCCGACGGTTGTCCCGGGGGACCCCACGCGGCGCCCGACCCGAGGGGGCGGGTCTGCTCCGTCCATGCCCTGCCGTCCCACCAGCGCTCGGTGGCGGGACTGTCACTTGTCTGCCCGGGGTCGGGATACCAGCCGGGGGGAGTCACCTGCGTCATGGACCCCACCGTATGAGCCCTGGGTGAAAGGCGGATGAGAGGGCACCGGTTCCACCGTCCGCGGAGACCGGAACCCCCGCGCGGGACGCGCCGGCGTGCGGCGCGGTGCGGCGGCGATGGGACCGCCGCGCCGATGGCGCCGTACGCCGGCGGTGCGTCGGTCCGGCCACCCGCGCCTTCTCAACTCGCGGGACCCGTAAGGGATTTCTCCCGGGTCCGCACCGAGTCCGCCGACGGGAAGGCGGACGACGTCCTGACAGCCGTCGACCGTCCAGGACCTCCACGGCTCCGCCCGGCGTCCTGTCGCGCCGCCTTCCCGGGCGCGCCGTCACCCGTCTCGGCAACAGGTGCCCGGACCCCCCTCCGCATCGGCTCGGGGACGGCTAGGCTCGATGTCTGTACGTCGTCCGTGCGGCCCGGGGAGGTAGCGGTATGACGCAGGCGCGGCCGGGCCCGGCGGCCTCCGCCCTCCTCTGGGAGCGCGAGACGGAGATCGCGGACGTCGCACAGGCCGTGGACACACTGCGCGCGGACGCCTCGTCCTCGGGCAGTCTGCTGGTGTTCGGCGGCGAGGCGGGCATCGGCAAGACCGCCCTGCTCGCGGAGGCCCGCAGGACGGCCGAGGCCAAGGGCTGCACGGTCTGGTCGGCCCGCGGCGGCGAGACCGTCACCTCCGTCCCCTTCAACGTCATACGGCAGCTCCTCCAGCCGGCCATCGTCTCGCTGATGCCGGAGGAGGCCCGCGAATACCTGGGCGACTGGTACGAGATCGCCGGCCCCGCTCTCGGCATCGCCGAGCCGGGTGACCGCCAGGCCGACCCGCAGGGCGTGTGCGACGGACTGGTCGCGGCCGTGCGGCGGCTGGCCAAGCGCGAGTGGCCGCTCGTCCTCATGGTCGACGACGCGCACTGGGCCGACCAGGAGACCCTGCGCTGGCTGGCCGCGTTCGCCGAGCGCCTCGACGACCTGCCCGTCCTCGTCGTGGTCGCCCGCCGTCCCGGCGAGGTCACCGGCGAGCGGGCCCGTCACCTCGACGCCGTCGTCGCCGCGGCCCGCCCGATCGTCACCCTCAGCGCGCTGACCCCCGACGCCACCGCGGGACTGACCCGCGCCACCCTCGGCGGCCACGCGGACGCCCCGTTCTGCCGCGAGGTGTGGGCGGTCACCGGCGGCAACCCCTACGAGACCGTCGAACTCCTCGCCAAGGTGCAGGACACCGAGCTGGAACCGGTCGAGGCGTCGGCCGCCGAACTGCGCGCCCTGAACCGCTCCGCGCGTGGCCGCGGACTCGTCGCCCGCCTCGAAGGGCTCGGCATCGACGCCACCCGCTTCGCCTGGGCGGCCGCGATACTCGGCACGGGCATCTCCCTCGACCTCGCCGCCCAGCTCGCCGGAATGCCGCTCGACGAGGCCGAGCGCTGCGCCGAACTGCTCGGCGCGGCCCGCATCCTCACCGACGTCGAACCTACGAGCAGCCAACTGACCTGCACGGAGCTGGAGTTCGTGCACCCACTGATCGCCAGCGCCGTCTACCGCTCGATCCCCGACGCGTTACGCACCGCGATGCACGGCCAGGCCGCCTGGGCGGTCACCGAGTCGGGCCGGGGCGCGGCGGCCGCCTCCCGCCACCTCCTCGAAGTGCACCCGGACGACGACCCCGAGCTCGTCGAGCAGATGCGCGAGGCAGCCCGCGAACACCTGGCCGTCGGCGCGCCCGACGCGGCCCGCCGCTGTCTGGAGCGCGCACTGAGGGAGCCCCCGCTCCCCGAGGTCCACGCCCGCGTGCTCTACGAACTGGGCTGTGCCACCCTCCTGACCGCCCCGGCCACCACGATCGGCCATCTGCGCGCCGCGCTCGACCGGCCCGGCCTGGTGGGCGACCTGCGGGTGGACGCTGTCTTCCGCCTCTCCCAGGCGCTGGTCCACAACAACCAGTTGGACGAGGCCGTGCGCACCGTCGACGCGGAGGCAGCCCGGCTCGACCCCGGCCCCGCCCGGATGCGCTTGCAGGCCGTGCACTACATGTGGGAGGGCATCCACGCCGGTGAGGACCACGTGCCGGGACGCTCCCGAGGGCTCGCCGAACTCGCCGGGACCTGCACCGGGCGCGACAACTCCGAGCGCGCCCTGCTCATACTGCGCGGCTTCGACGCGATGACCCGGGGCGAGAACGCCGAGGAGGTCGTGGAGCTCTGCGACCGGGCCCTCGTCAACGGCCGCCTGGCACCCGGACTCGGCTGGACCGACACCGAGTGGGGCCTCGAACTCCTCATGATGCTGGGCAGTTCGTACGCCTACGCGGACCGGCTCGACAGGGCCGAGAGCCTCTTCTCGGAGGCGCTGCGCTCGTACACGACCGCCGGCTGGAGCGGCGGCCATCTCTCCCTGGCACACGCCTTCGTCGGTCTCGCGCACCGCAGGCGGGGCCGGCTG
This sequence comes from Streptomyces sp. NPDC057950, assembly GCF_042887295.1. NCBI lineage: Bacteria > Bacillati > Actinomycetota > Actinomycetes > Kitasatosporales > Streptomycetaceae > Streptomyces > Streptomyces sp. NPDC057950. Next base: position 327,439 of record NZ_JBHVPP010000005.1, on the reverse strand, counting down.
AGGGACGCCGAGACCACCCTGCGCGAGTCACTGCGCATCGCCGAGCGGGTCGGACGGGGGCTGCCCCTGTACTGGTCCGCGACCTGCGGACTCGTCGACACGCTGCTCGCCCGCGGCGACGTCCGGGAAGCCTGGGCGATCGCCGAACAGTACGGCTTCGCACCGCCGTACCCGACCACGATCGTGCTGCCCGACACCCGCTCCGTACGCGGCCGGCTGCTGATCGCCGTCGGCCGGGTCAAGGACGGCATCAACGAACTGGAGGCCGCCGAGAAGGCGTCCGCGGTGCGGGGCCACCACAACACGGTGATGGCGCCCTGGTCGATCGACCTCGCCCGCGCGCTCGCCTCGGAGGATCCGGTACGCGCCGCCGCACTGGCCGTCGACGCCCGGCGCCGGGCCGAGCGCTTCGGCACCGACACCGCCATCGGCGAGGCACTGCGCTGCGCGGCGGCCCTCGAGTCGGGCCAGCGTGCGGTACGTCTCGCGGCGCAGGCCGTCGCCTACCTGGAGGCCTCGCCCTGCCAGTACGAACACGCGGCGGCCCGTGTCGAGTACGGCATCGCGGCGCGCTCGGTCTCGGAGCTCAACAAGGGTCTGACGCTGGCCCGTTCGTGCGGGGCTGACGGACTGGTCGCGAGAGCGGAGGAGGTTCTGGCGACGGGGCGGGGACTGCGGTAGGCATCGGGCCGACCACCCGGCGAGGGGCCCGTACGCCACCGGCGCCGGGCACACCGGACCCGGCCGACGGCGGTGACAGGCGTCCGGTCGCGCGTCGGGGGTGGTTACGGGGCAGGTGCGGTCGGCGCACCTCACGCCCGCGGGGATCGCTCACGCTTCCCCGGAGGTCCTGGCCGCATCTCGTTCGCCGTGCTCACCGCGCGCGTCCCGTCCATCGCCGTCGGCCGCACCTGGCCCGTCGAGTTCGTCGAGCACCCGCTGAGCCACCGCGAACGCCGAATTGGCCGCCGGGACACCGCAGTACACGGCTGTCTGGAGCAGTGCGGCCCCGATCTGCTCGGAGGTCAGACCATTGCGGCGCGCCGCCCGGACGTGCATCGCCAGTTCGTCGAGGTGACCGTGTGCCACCAGCGCCGTCAGCGTGATCAGGCTGCGCTCGCGGCGCGACAGTGTCGGATCCGTCCAGATCTCCCCCCAGGCGTAGCGTGAGATGAAGTCCTGGAAGCGGGCGGTGAACGGGGTCTGCCGGGCCTGCGCGCGGTCCACGTGCGCGTCGCCGAGAACCTCGCGGCGTACTTCCATGCCGCCTGCTGGATGCCCGTCGAAGTGCCCGCGCAGCGCGGCGGTTACGGCCTCCGGGCGCTCCGCGGGCGCCAGGTGCGAGGCACGCGCGATCTCCGTGAGCGAGGCGCCGGGCACCGCGTCCGCGATCTCCCGCAGATGCGCGGGCGGCGTCGCGGGGTCCTCGCGGCCGGCGACCAGCAGGGTCGGCGCGGTGATCGACGACAGGCGGTCGCGCAGGTCGAAGGTGGCGAGCGCGTCACAGCAGGCGGCGTACGCCTCCGGGTCCGCGGTCCGCTGGTCCTCGATCAGCCGTGGAACGGTGAACCCGGGCGTGAACCAACGGGAGTTCGCGCTCTGCGCGAGCGCGGCCAGGCCCTCCCGGCGTACCGTCCGAGCGCGCTCCTCCCAGGGCCCGGCGCCGTTGAAGTGGGCCGAGGAACAGATGACGGCGAGGGCGGCCACCCGGTCGGGGTGGTGCACGGCGAGGTGCAGACCGACCGCGCCGCCGAGTGAGACGCCCGCGTAGGCGAACCGGTCGACGCCGAGCGCGTCGGCGAGGGCGAGGACCAGCGTGGCGAGGTCGGCGACGGTCGCGCCGGGCCCGATCAGGTTCGCGGGGGAACCGCCGTGCCCCGGCAGGTCCCAGCGCACCACCCGGTGCGTGAGCGACAACTCGGGCGCGACCTCGTCCCACAGGGCGGTCGAGGTGCCGAGCGAGGGGCCGAGAAGAAGAGGGGGAGCGGTGGCCGCCCCCTCGGCGCGGTGGTACAGCCTGCCTTCGGGCTGGGTCTTCAACGTCGCTCCAGAGCACGGTCGGTGAGGACTCCGGCGGAGCCCGTGTAGCGGGTCGGGTCGGTGAGATCCACCAGGTCGACGTCCTTGAGCCGCGGCTCCTCGCCCAGTACGTCCACGAGGGGACGGTCCTCGGCGACGGCCTGTTCGGCGGCCCGGGTCAGCAGTTCCCTGGCACGGGCCCGTCCGAGCACGGGGGCGAGCTCGACGGCCAGCCGCTCGGAGACGATCAACCCGTGGGTGAGGCTGAGGTGTTCACGCATGACGTCCGTGTTCACCCGCAGCCCCTCGGCCAGTTCGGCGGCGCCGCGGGCGGCGCCACCGACTAGCCGCAGCAGTTCGCGCAACGGCTCCCACTCGGCGTGCCAGGCACCGGCAGGCCGCTCGTCCTCGGCGGTCATCGACGCGTACAGGGTGGCGGCGAGTCCCGGTGCGCGCCGGGCGGCGGCGGCGATCAGCGTGGCCGCCACCGGATTGGCCTTGTGCGGCATGGCGGACGAACCGCCGCCGCTCCCCTCGGTGACCTCGGCGATCTCGGTGCGGGAGAGGGTGAGCACGTCGACGGCCGTCTTGCCGAGGGCACCGGCCGTCACGGCCAGTGCCCCGGCCAGGTCACCGATCGGGGTACGAAGGGTGTGCCACGGCAACGCCGGTTCCGCGAGGCCGAGTTCGCGGGCGTACAAGGCCACCAGAACCTGCGGGTCGTCGGCGCCGAACGCGGTGAACGCGGCCAAGGTCCCCGCTGCCCCGCCCAGTTGGGCGGGAAGGCGCAGGGCCGCCAGCCGGTCCCGCGCGTCCAGGACCAGCGCGCGCCATCCCGCCGCCTTCAGTCCGAAGGTCGTCGGCACCGCGTGCTGCGTCAGCGTCCGGCCGGGCAGCACCGTGTCCCGGTGGGTGGCGGCGAGGTCCCGCAGCGCCCGCGCGGTGCGCTCGAGGTCCTCCAGGACCGGCCGCAGCGTGCGGCGGGCCACCAGCATCATCGCGGTGTCCATGATGTCCTGGCTGGTCGCGCCCCGGTGGACGTACGGGCCGTACTCGGCGCCCACGGCCGCCGTCAGATCCGCCACCAGCGGGATCACCGGGTTGCCGCCCTCCCGGGCGCGCGACGCGATCGATCGTGCGTCGAGGTCCGCGGCGGTGACGGCGGACAGGGCCGAGGCGGCCGCGCCCGGCGCCAGAGCGAGTCCGCCCCAGGCCCGCGTCAGCGCCGCCTCCGCGTCGATCAGCGCCTGCAGGAACGCCCGGTCCGAGGTCAGGGACGACGCGGGGGAGCCGGCCCGTCCGGGGGCGAGCAGACCGGTGTCGGGGTCGCCGGGGTCGCCGTGACCGCTCCGGTCGCCGGAGTCCCCACGAGGGTCGCGGGCGGAGGGATCGGTGAGGTCGGCGGGGGCCGCGGGATCGGCCGGGTCGGCAGGTGTCACTGGAACTCCAGGAAGACCGTCTCGCCTTCGCCCTGAAGACGGATGTCGAAACGGTACGTGCCCTCCGGCCCCTCGGCCGCGATCAGCGTGGCGCGCCGGTCGGCCGGGAGCGAGTCGAGCAGCGGGTCCTCGCCGTCGGCGAGGTACGCGCGGGTGAAGAGGTGGCGCGTCAGACCGCGGGCGAAGACGCACACACCGAGGTACGGCGGTCCGGCGTTGCCCGGCGGCAGCGTCCGCAGGGCCCAGTGCCCGTCGGCGTCCGTACCGACCCGACCGAAGCCCGTGAAGTCGACACCGTCGCGGATGAGGAAACCGCCCGTCGAGGGGTCGCGGCGCATCGAGCCGGGGGCACCCGCCAGTGAGCCGTCGGGTGCCGCCTGCCAGAAGTCCAGGAGGGCGTCGGGTACCGGACTGCCCGCGCCGTCGGACACGTACCCGTGCACGGTGATGGTGTCGGGGTGCCCCGGGGGCGCCACCTGCCCGCCGCCGGGGAAGGGCAGCGCGTGGCCGTAGAAGGGGCCGATGGTGTGGGACGGGGTGGGGAGCAACCGCTCGGTCATGCTCAACGGCCTTCCTCGATCCAGGTGGCGGAGGGACCGTCGAGGACGATGTCCCATGCGTAGCCGAGCGAGAACCCGGGCTGGGAGAGCGCGTGGTCGTAGGTGGCGATCAGCCGGTCGCGGGCCGCCTCGTCCGTCACGGACCGCAGGATCGGGTCGTACGGGAAGAGCGGGTCGCCGGGGAAGTACATCTGCGTCACCAGGCGCTGGGTGAACGCGGTGCCGAAGACGGAGAAGTGGATGTGCGCGGGCCGCCACGCGTTGGTGTGGTTCCCCCACGGGTACGGTCCCGGTTTGATCGTGGTGAACCGGTACCGTCCCTGATCGTCCGTCAGCGTCCGTCCCACGCCCGTGAAGTGGGGGTCGAGCGGCGCAGGGTGCTGTTCGCGCAGATGCGCGTAGCGGCCGGCCGCGTTGGCCTGCCAGATCTCGATGAGCTGGCCGCGGACCGGCCGCCCGTCGCGGTCCAGCACCCGGCCGGAGACGGTCATGCGCTCGCCGACCGGCTCGCCCCGGTGCTGCCGGGTCAGGTCGTCGTCGATATCGGTGATGTCGGTGACGCCGAAGACCGGACCCGACAGCTCGACCGTCTCCGGGTCGCCGCCGCCGACCGCGACGAGCGGCTGCCGGGGGTGGCGGAGCAGGGAGCTGCGGTACGGGGGGTAGTCGCGCTCCGGATGGTGCCGGACCGGGGCGCCACCGGCGACCGCCTTGTCGTAGGCGTCCTGGCGGTCCTTGATCTCGGCGTCGATGTCCGACTGGGTGAGGGCCATGCGGGGGCTTCCTGTCGTTCGGGGGCGGGGCGGGGGCGAGGCGATGGCGATGGCGAGGGTCTGGCCGACACTGATGTCCCGGCCGACTCCGGTGCACGGTCCTATGCGCGGGACGGGTGAGCGGGCGAGGAGTTCCCGGAGGGTGTGCGCGGGCGGGTCGTCCGGGCGGACGGCGGACGGCGAGCCGTGGTGCCCGCCGGACGGGGCGCGGACGGCGTCGACGACGCAGCCGTGCCTCATGGCAGCTCCCGGGGGGTGTGCGACGTGGCGCCGGTTCTGGCGGCGACCTCCCGTGCGGTGACGTCGGGCGCCGTCTCCGCCAGGACGAGACCGTCGCGGGTGATGTCGAGGACGCCGAGGTCGGTGATGATCCGGTCGACACAGCCCTTGCCGGTGAGAGGCGGCGCGCACTCCTGAAGGATCTTCGGCGAGCCGTCCTTCGCGGTGTGGGTCATCACCACGATCACCGTCCTGGCCCTGTGCACCAGGCCACCGCCTCCGCAGCCGTGGCGACCACCTTGTCCATCCGTGAAGCCCTCTCTCTCCCGAGCGTCCCGGGTCGTCGTCGAACAGGGCACAAATAGTCAGGACACTGAGTATCTCTTCAAGGCTCGATTCACGCTGCCACCCGGGCGTTCCGCCGTCAAGACCCTGCCTGGAGCAGCGCGAGCAGGTTCGATCCGTGCGAAAGACAGGCGGGTTGAGTGGAAGGTATCGTCAGCATGTTCAGTGCACATACCAAAAAATGCCGGACGTACGACCGTGCCGACGATCTCTGGAGCGCATATGGCCGCGGTGGACCTCTCCACCCACCCCGGGCACCTGGCCCGGCGGCTGCAGCAGGCGCACTACCTGCTGTGGAACACGATGGTCTCCGAGGAGATCACCTCGCCGCAGTTCGCGGTCCTGAACGCGCTCGTCGCGGAGCCGGGGCTGGATCAGCGCACGGTGGGGGAGCGGGTGGGCCTCGACCGCTCCACCATCGCCGAGGTCGTCAGCCGGCTCGGCCGCCGGGGCTTGCTCGACAAGGTGCGCGACCCCCAGGACGGCCGGCGCTCGCTGCTGCGCCCGACGGACGAAGGGACGCGCACGCACCGCAGACTGACCGTGCGCACGGCACGGATGAACCAGATCTTCCTGGCCCCGCTCTCCGCCGAGGAGCAGACCGTGTTCTTCGATCTCATCCGGCGGGTGTCGGACGCCGCGGAGGGGCTCCGCAATCCGACGGAGCCCCTTCCGGCCCCGTAGCGGGCCCGGCGGTGGGCCGCGACTGACGCCGCCCGGCAGGGTTGCGCCGGACGCCGCCCGACACTGCCTCGTCGCCGGGCGCTTTCACGCTGCCGCGAAGACCACCCACACCTGGCCCGTCGCGAAGTTCATCGGCGCGCCGTCGTTCGTCGTGAACCGCGTGCCGTCCGTCGCGGCCGGCCGCTTCCAGTCGGCGTCGAAGACCCGGCCGTCGCGCAGCACCTTCGCCGTCCCCGAACCGACCGTCTGCGTGAACGGCGTGTTGTTGCCCAGGACGTCGTGGTACTTCGACTTGCGCAGCTTCACGTACTGCACGACGACGGTCGCCGGAGACACCCTCTTGCCGTCCGTCGTGACCGTCGGAGTCCCGTCCGTCGACACCAGCCAGCGGTGCGTGCTCGCGGACCAGGAGAAGGTGAAGCGGGCGGCCGGGAACCGCACCGTCCGGGACGTCTGCGGACTGCCGCCCGCGGGAGCCGCCCCGAAGCGGAACCCGGTGGTGAGGGCGGCGGCGCCGGGGGCCGACCGCAGCAGTCGGCCGGGCCGCACATAGAGATTGTGGGGGGCGGGCTTGGCGGTGCCGCGGAAGTAGGCGTCGGGGTTCCGCTCGGGCGGTGCCGGCCGCAGCGGGGCCTTGTCGATGACCGGCAGCAGTTTGTGCTGGGCGCCCGAGAAGGCGAGCGTCGGCTCGTCGAACTGGCGCAGCAGCTCCAGATCGGACTCGCGTGCGCTGCGCACCGGTCCGACTGCCTTCGGCAGTTTGGTCGCGTACACGGCCATCAGCCGGCTCAGTCCGCCCTCGACCTGTTCCGCGTACACGATGTCCGCCGCGTCGAGGCCCGTCTGGGGGCGGGCCGCACCCACGTTGTCGATCTTCACGGCGAGGACGGAGCCGACGCTGTCGGCACTGGCGCGACCAGGAGTCGGCTCCGGCGACCGGCTCAGGCCGGGAGTCCGGGCGTTTCCGTCGGCGTGCGCGCCGCCGCCCGAGGCGCAGCCCGTCATCAGGGAGCCCGTCGCCGCGACCGTCAGCAGCGCCGCCGCCGTCGCTACCGCGCCGCGCCGTATCGGTGCCTTCCGTCGCATGCCCACCGTGCCACCCTGTCCCGTGTCATCGATTGTATGTTCATGTGTTCATCGGTGCTCATACCCGTTCTTTTCGAGGTCGTGCTCGGTGAGTGGACCGATCGGCGCGCGGATTGATCCGCCACGGATCCGAGGGTGATGGCCGGCCGGGCGGGACCGGTGAGGCGGGGCAGGTCCAGTGGATTCGGTGGGGTCGGTGGGGTCAGTGGAACCGACGGGACCGGTGGGCGGGACGGGGCGAGGGCCGGGCAGGGGCAGGCGGGGCCCGGAGAGACCTGGAGAGACCCGGAGGAACCCGGACGGGAAACCGGGTACGTGGTCGTCAGTCCGGCGGCCCGAGGATCTCCGCGAGGTCGTATCCGACGGGCTCGTCCAACTGGCCGTAGGTGCAGCTCTCGGCGGTCCGGTCCGGGCGCCAGCGGCGGAAGCGGGCCGTGTGGCGGAACCGTACGCCGTTCTCCATGTGGTCGTACGCCACCTCGGCCACCCGTTCAGGCCGCAGCGGTACCCAGGAGAGGTCCTTCTTCGCCGACCATCTGCTCGGCGCGCCCGGCAACCGGGCGGACTCGTGCGCCGACTCCTGGGACCAGGCGGCCCAGGGATGCCGCTCGATGTCCTCCATACGCAGCGGCTCCAGCTCCGCCACCAGCTCGGCCCGCCGCTTCATGGGGAAGGCCGCGCTCACCCCCACATGCTGGAGGACGCCCGCGTCGTCGTACAGCCCGAGCAGCAGGGAACCGACGATCGGGCCGCTCTTGTGGAAGCGGTACCCCGCCACGACGACGTCCGCGGTGCGCTCGTGCTTGATCTTGAACATGGCCCGCTCGTCCTGCCGGTACGGCGCGGTGAGCGGCTTGGCGATCACTCCGTCGAGCCCTGCGCCCTCGTACTGCTCGAACCACCGCTGCGCCACCTCCCGGTCGGTGGTCGCCGGTGCCAGGTGGACCGGTGCGGTCGTCCCCGACAGCGCCGTCGTCAGCAGGGCGCGCCGGTCGCCGAGCCCCACGTCGAGCAGTGACTCGTCGGCCAGCGCGAGCAGATCGAAGGCGACGAAGGACGCGGGGGTCCTCTCCGCCAGCGTCCGCACCCGCGAGTCGGCGGGGTGGATGCGCTCGGTGAGCGCGTCGAAGTCGAGCCGGCCGTCCCTGGCGATCACGATCTCGCCGTCCATCACACAACGCTCCGGCAACCGCTCGCGCAGCGCCTCCACCAGCTCGGGGAAGTACCTGGTCAGCGTTTTGCCGGTGCGGCTACCGAGCTCGACCTCGGCTCCGTCGCGGAACACGATCGCGCGGAACCCGTCCCACTTCGCCTCGTAATGCATGTCCGGCGGGATCTTCGCCACGGACTTGGCGAGCATCGGCTTCACGGGCGGCATCACCGGCAGATCCATACTGCGATTCTGCGGTGACACGGAGCGGTTCGCCCGGTGTGCGAGGCGGGCGGGGTGCGCCTACCGTGGCCCGCATGGGCGAAGCGGTGGAACTCGAGGCAGCCGGCAGGACCGTACGTCTGTCCAGCCCGGACAAGATCTTCTTTCCGGAGCGCGGCTTCACGAAGCTGGACCTCGCCCAGTACTACCTCGCCGTCGGCGACGGCATCCTGCGCGCCCTGCGCAACCGTCCCACCACCCTGGAGCGCTACCCGGACGGAGTGGAGGGCGAGAACTTCTTCCAGAAGCGGGCGCCCAAGAACATGCCCGACTGGATCCCGACCGCCCACATCACCTTCCCCAGTGGGCGCAGCGCCGACGAGATGTGCCCCACCGAGGTGGCGGCCGTGCTCTGGGCCGCGCAGTACGGCACGCTCACCTTCCATCCGTGGCCGGTGCGCCGTGACGACGTCGACCGCCCGGACGAACTCCGCATCGATCTCGACCCGCAGCCCGGTACGGACTACGAGGACGCCGTGCGCGCCGCCCACGAACTGCGCGAGGTTCTCCACGAGTACGGGGACCTGCGCGGCTGGCCCAAGACCTCCGGCGGGCGCGGCCTGCATGTCTTCGTGCCGATCGCACCGCGCTGGACCTTCACCCAGGTGCGCCGCGCCGCCATCGCGGCCGGACGCGAACTGGAGCGCAGGATGCCCGACCGGGTGACCACGGCCTGGTGGAAGGAGGAGCGGGGCGAAAAGATCTTCGTGGACTACAACCAGACGGCCAGGGACCGCACCATCGCCTCCGCCTATTCGGTACGTCCCCGCCCGCACGCCCCCGTCTCCGCGCCGCTGCGCTGGGAGGAGGTGGGGGAGGCCCGCCCCCGGGACTTCGACCTGGCGACCATGCCGAAGCGCTTCGCCGAACTCGGCGACGTGCACGCGGACATGGACGACCACGCCTTCTCCCTCGAAGCGCTGCTGGAACTGGCCGCCCGCGACGAACACGACCACGGCCTCGGGGATCTGCCGTATCCGCCCGAGTACCCGAAGATGCCGGGCGAGCCGAAGAGGGTGCAGCCGAGCCGGGCCAAGCGCGCGGAGGGCCAGGCGTAGAGCGGTGGGCCGCCGGCGCGGGTGACGGGTTGCCGGCCGTTCCCGCCGGGCGGGCGCCGGTTGACAGGGCGTCTTGTGCGCGGTTGCCTTCGGCCGGGCAGGGCGTCTTGTGCGCGGTTGCCTTCGGCCGGACAGGGCGTCTTGGGCGCGTTGCCTTCGGCCGGACACGGCGTCTTGGGCGTGGTTGCCTTCGGCCGGACACGGGGTCCTGAGCGTGGTTCGCGTCGGCCGAGGGTGCCCGGCCCGGCGCCGGGAGCGCTCTCATTGGGTGCCCGCCGGGGCTATCCTGATCGGCAACCGCCGAGGAGGAGCCCTGAGGTGACCGAGACAACGTCGCGCCCCACACTGGAGGCCGTGGCCGCCAGGGCGGGCGTCTCCCGGGCCACCGCGTCACGGGTGGTCAACGGCGGCGACGGAGTGCGCGAACCACTCGTCGAACGGGTCCGGCAGGCCGTCGAGGAACTCGGTTACGTTCCCAACCAGGCTGCCCGCAGCCTGGTCACCCGGCGCCACGACGCGGTCGCCGTCGTCATCGCCGAACCGGAGACCAGGGTCTTCGCCGACCCCTTCTTCGGTCTCCAGCTCCGCGGCATCAGCAAGGAGTTGACGGCGCACGACTCGCAGCTCGTCCTGCTGCTCACGGAGGGCCGCGACGACCACGCGCGGGTGGGCCGGTACCTCGCCGGCGGACACGTCGACGGCGCGCTCGTCTTCTCGCTGCACCTCGACGACCCGCTGCCCGAGCTGATCCACGGCGCGGGCGTGCCGACCGTGTTCGGCGGACGGCCCGGCTGGGGCGACGGCACCCGCGACGCCGCGGCCCCCGTGTACGTCGACAGCGACAACCGGGGCGGCGCCCGCGCGGCCGTACGCCACCTGGTCGCGCTGGGGCGTACCCGCGTCGCGCACATCACCGGCGCCCTCGACCAGACCTCCGCCGTCGACCGGCTCGACGGGTTCCGGGACGTCATGGCCGACGCCGATCCGCGGCTCGTGGTCGAGGGCGACTTCACGCCCGCGGGCGGCGAGCGCGCGATGCGCGAACTGCTGGAGCGCTGCCCCGACGTCGACGCGGTGTTCGCCGCGAACGACCTGACCGCCTCGGGAGTCCTGCGGGTGCTGCGCGAGCGGGGGCGGCGGGTGCCCGACGACGTCGCGGTGATCGGGTTCGACGACATGCTGCCGATCGCGGAGCAGACGGATCCGCCGCTCACCACGGTCCGTCAGGACATAGAGGAGATGGGACGGTTGATGGCTCGTCTGCTCCTGCGAGACCTCGACCGGCGTACGTCGAAGGAGAGCGCGGTGCGCGGCCCCACCGACGTGATCCTGCCTACGACGTTGGTACGGCGGGCCTCCGCGTAGCCGGACCGCACGGCGCCGGCGCCGGACTGTGCGCCGATGCCGGGCTGCCGGGGCCGGCTCGGAGCTGTGCGACGACGGGAACGGCGGGACCGGCCAAGGGAATCGGGGACGGAGCTGGAACGCGGGGGACGGAGCGGCGCAAGCCGGTGAACGGCCGGCCGGCCCTTGGTGGGGCCGGCCGGTCCGTCCGCTCCCGGCGTCGCCGCGGCGGGGCTCAGCTCGGCCGCGAGGCGCTCTTGATCACCGCGAAACGCGCCCCGTACGGGTCGGCGAGCTTGGCCATGCGGCCGACGCCCTCCAGATCCGTGGCGGGCATACGGACCGTGCCGCCCAGCTCCTGTGCCCTGGCGACGGTCGCGTCCGTGTCGGTCACCTCGAAGTACGGCAGCCAGTACGCACCGGACGCGGCCTCGGTCGGGTCGTCGGCCAGCGGGACGACACCGCCGAACATGTCCGTCTCCTCGGCCCCGGCGGGATTGATACAGGTGTACGTGCCGCCGGGGAACGGGGCGGCCGAGGTCTCCCAGCCGAACACGGAGTTGTAGAACGCGGCGGCCGCGGCCACGTCCGGGGTGTAGAGCTCGACCCAGCACAGCGAGCCGGGGTCGCCCGTCACGTCGACGCCCTTGGTCCGGGCCGGCTGCCAGAGGCCGAAGGGCACGCCCGCCCGGTCGGCCAGAATCGCCATGTGGCCCTCGCCCATGACATCCATGGGCAGGAAGACCGCACTGCCCCCGGCCTGTTCGGCGGCCTTGGTGGTGGCCTCCGCGTCGGGGGTCTGGAAGTACACCGTCCAGGAGGGCGGACCCTGTTCGGCGGTGGTCTGCATGCCGCCCGCGACGGTCTTCCCGGCCAGCTGGAAGAAGCCGTAACCGCCGGCGTCGGGCCCCGCCGACTGGAATCGCCAGTCGAAGAGGCCTCCGTAGAAGGAGGTGGCGCCCTCGATGTCGGGCGTGCCGATATCGAGCCAGTTCGGAGCGCCGGAAACAAAGCGGGTGGTGAGCATGAGTGCCCTCCTTTGAAGGGTCCCGTTGTCTGCTCCGCCGAGTCTTGCACCGCCCACTGACAATCGCCGCCGGGACGCGGGTCCGGCGCGGGCCGTGATGCGAGCGACCGCGCCGGTCACCACGGGTGACCGGAGATGTTTGCATTGTTTTCACGGCGCCCGCGCGCCGCCGTGCTCCCGTGCCGTCGGTGGGAGCATCATCGAGGCCGCCGGAACGCTCGGAACGTGGCGTTGATCCGGCGTTGATCGAACGTTTTTCGATCGGGGGCAGGCTCTGCGGCATGCACACCGACACCATCATCCCGGCCGACTCCGACTGGCAGGAGCAGGCGCTGTGCGCGCAGACCGGGGCAGAGTTCTTCTTTCCCGAGCCGGGCAGCTCGGTGCGTGAGGCGAAGCGCATCTGCGGCATGTGCGAGATGCGCCCGGCCTGCCTCGAATACGCACTGAACAACGACGAGCGTTTCGGCGTCTGGGGTGGCCTCTCCGAGAAGGAACGGCTCAGCCTCCGGCGCGCGGACCGACACTGACCGGGCGCCCTCGCGCGTACGGTTCCGACGTACCTCCACCCGTACTCCGGACGCCCCCTCCGCCACCCTCCACCACCCTTCGACGAGCCTCTCGCGGCCGGTGCGCCGTCATGCGGTACGACGGCCCCGAAATCGATGCGCCGGTGCGGCCGGAGTGCGGTTAGGATCCGCTGGCGCACCCGGGCGTGGAGCAGAGGCAGACTCGCCGCCTTGGCAAGGCGGACACGCCGGTTCGAATCCGGTCGTCCGGGCTGCGTCCGGTCCGCCGGGCCGGGGGAACGGGGCCCTGTAGAGCAGAGGCAGACTCGCCGCCCTCTCAAGGCGGATACGCCGGTTCGAATCCGGCCGGGGCCACATAAGCGCGCACGCGGGGCGGGACACATGGATGAGGACGGCGGGATCACGCAGGACGAGCTGGCGGCATTCCACCGTACGGTCGGCAGGCTGCGCGACCTGCCCGTCGACGACCCGGTGCGGCTGCGGGCGGAACAGGTCGCCGCGTCCTTCGCGCGCGACGGGCGGCTGCGCAGACGCAAGGCGCGCGGCGCCGAGGCGTCCGCCACCGACGCGGCGGTGATGGCCGCGACCGCGACGGGCGCACTCGACCGGCGGGAGGACGCGCCGCTCACGCACTCCGCAGACGGCGCCACCGCGGGGGGCGTCTTCGTGAAGTCCCGCACCTGCTACGTCTGCAAGACGCCTTATCGACAGGTCGATGCCTTCTACCACCGGCTGTGCCCGGACTGCGCGGCCGACAACACCGCCCGGCGCGCCCTCGCCACCGACCTCGGCGGGCGGCGCGCCCTGCTCACCGGAGGCCGGGTCAAGATCGGTTTCCAGCTGGCCCTGATGATGCTGCGCGACGGCGCCGAGCTCCTGGTCACCAGCCGCTTCCCGCACGACACGGCGCGCCGCTTCCGCGCCGAACCGGGCAGCGCGAAATGGCTGGACCGGCTGACGGTGCTGGCGGTGGACCTGCGCGATCCGCGCCAGGTGCTGGGGCTGTGCGAGCAGTTGCGGCAGGAGGGCGAGCCGCTCGACATCCTGGTGAACAACGCCGCGCAGACGGTGCGGCGGCCCGTCGAGTCGTATGCCCTGCTGGCCGCCGGGGAGCGCGCCGGACTTCCCGAAGGCGCCCGGCAGGCGCCGGGGTTCACACCGATGCGCGCGCTGGGCAGCGGCCGTGCGGCGCTGCCCGCGGCCCTGCGTGAGGCCGACGAGGCGGGACTGCTGCCCGACCCCTCTCCGGAGAACTCCTGGTCGGCGCGGTTGGGCGCCCTCGACCCGGCCGAGGTCCTGGAGACCCAGTTGGTCAACGCGCTCGCCCCGGCACTGCTCTGCGACCGGCTGCTGCCCCTGCTGCTCGCCTCGCCCCGTCCCCGTCGCTACGTCGTCAACGTGACGGCCGTGGAGGGACGTTTCGCGGTGCGCAACAAGACGGCGGGCCACCCGCACACCAACATGGCCAAGGCCGCCCTGAACATGCTCACCCGGACCAGTGCGGCCGAACTGGCCGACCAGGGCGTGCACATGTGCGCGGTCGACACCGGCTGGATCACCGACGAGAACCCCGCTCCGAAGAAGGAACGGATGGCGGGCGCCGGATTCCGCACCCCGCTGGACGTGGTGGACGGGGCGGCCAGGGTGTACGACCCCATCGTGCGGGGCGAGGCGGGCGCGCCGGTGTCCGGGGTGTTCCTCAAGGACTACCGGGAGGCGGAGTGGTGAGCGGGGCCGGTGCGCCGGGTGCGGCGCCGGGACCGCGCCCGGAGCCGGAGCCCGTGCGGGAGTTCGCGGGAGTGCCGTCCGTCGTGCCGCGTCCCGCGGCCGAACTGGAGCCGCTGCTCGACTGGTTGCGCGGTGGCCGCCCGGCGGGGGAGCGGCTGGACTTCACGGCGGGTACGGCGCTGCCCGACGGGCGCCTCGACCTGTGCAAGCAGGGGATCGGCCCGCGAGGCGCGGCGCTGATCGCCGACGCGCTCCGCGAGGGGGCCTCCCCCGTACGGCATCTGCTGCTCGGTACCGACGGGCTCGGCGACGAGGGAGCCGCCGCGGTGGCGGGCGGCGCGGACGTCGAGACGCTGTATCTCGGCTGCAACGGGATCACCGCCGCGGGGGCCTGCCGGATCGCCGACAACCTGCGGGCCTCGCCGGGGGTCGTCACCGGCGTATGGCTCAAGCGCAATCCGCTCGGCGGCGGGGGAGGGCGGGCGGCCGCCGAACTCGTCGAGGCCGCGCGGTCGCTGCGCACGCTGGACCTCGTGCAGACCGGGCTCGACGCGGCGGGCGCGATCGTCCTCGCCGACGCCCTCCTCACCGCGGCGGGGAACGGCCGCCGTATCCAGCGGCTGTTCGTGGGCGGCAATCCGCTGGGCGCGGCGGGCGCCGTACCGCTGGCCGAGCTGATCGGCGGCGGAGCGGTCGGCGAACTCTACGTATCGGCGGCGCGGTTGGGCGACGCGGGTGCGCTGCTGCTGGCCGGCGCGCTGGAGCGGGCGCCGTACGGACGTCTCACGCGGCTCTCCGTCGCCAGCGACGGCATCGGGGCCGAGGCCGCCGCCCGGCTGGTGACGGCGGCGACCGCGGCCGGGGTGGCCCTGCTCGACCTCGGCCGGGTGCGCGCCGCCGCGGTGCTCGGCGCGGCCGACAACCACATCGACCTCGCGGCGGCCACCGCCATCGCGGACACGCTGGCGGGCGCCGAACACCGGCTCACCCACCTCGTCCTCACCCACACCGGCATGCGCAGCCGTGAGGCCCACCGCCTCCTCGACACCGCGCCGCGTGCCACCACCGCGACCCGCTTCGTGCTGGGCGGCGGCATCGCCACCAGCGTGAAACAACGGCTGGCGGCGCTGAGCGCGCACGTCCCCGCCCCGGCCGTCCCGCCGGACGTCGCCGCCGTACGCAGCGTCCACCGCACGGCGCCCGTCGGGGCGGAGGAGGGCGGCTAGGGCGTGTTGCGAAGGTCCCGCCTGCCTCGCGACGCCCGGCACGTTCCGGCACTGCCTCGAGGGCGTGGGAGGTGCCCCCATTCGCCGCACCGGGCGAAAACCCGGGTACGTCCCGTACGCGGGCTTTTGCCCGGCACGCCGAGAGCACGCACCGGACGCCGCGAGGCCCGCCCTCCGGGCGGAACGACGGGACTTTCGCAACACGCCCTGGAACCACCGGGTGGCGGAGCGCGGCATGCGCCGGGAAGGGGAGGAGCGCTGCCGGTGCTTCCCGGGCGAGGAGCGCGGCCGGAGCACGGCGGAGGCGAGGTGCACCGCTGGTGCCGTGCCGGTGGGGCGTCGGCCGCGCGGCATGGCGGGCACCGGGCGGCGCGGCGAGGACGCCCGGATGTCAGCGCCGCATGGCCGTGAACGTCTCCGTCCAGAAGCGCTGTTGCTGCGCCGACGCGCCCACCAGATACGTCGCCCGCAGCTTCGGCGGCAGCAGGCGGACCAGCCGCGCCACCAGCGCCCGGTGCTTCTTCAGCTGGGACAGCTCCGCGTTGGCGAGGATCTGGTGGACGACGTCGCTGTCGTCGGTGCCCTCGTCGGAGTCCTGGGCGGCGCGCCGCAGCCGGGCCTCCCAGGCGTCCGCCTCGCGGGCGAGCTCGCGCAGCCCCGTCACCGGGCGTCCGCGCAGCCGGTCGACGAGCGCCGTCAGGGACACGGGCGCGTACTCGCCGTCGCCGAGGTAGACCGTCGCCATCTCCAGGTCGAGCCCGTGCCGGTGCAGCTTGATGAGCCGCTCCAGGGTGCGCTTGGTGATCCAGGCACGGCCCTCGTCGTCGATGTCGTTCTTCCACCAGTCCAGGACGGTCTCGGCGTCCGCGCCGTATCGCGCGAGCAGCCACTCGTTGGCCGGGATGTCCTGCGGCTCGACCGTCAGGGAGGCCGTGAACCGGCTGGCCTGCGCGATGTTGTTCCGCGCGACCAGGAGCTTGCGGCCCAGGTGGTACGGCGGATTCTGGACGGCGATCTGCGCGCGCAGGTTCTCGATCCGGCGCCCCGCGAGCGACCACTCCTGGGTGATCTCCATCAGCTTGGCGAACGCGGCCTTGTCCTTGGGCCGGTTGTACTCGTCCCAGACGATCGCCTTCGGCTCGGGACCCGTGAAGTTCGCCGCGAGCAGGTTGTCCAGGGTGCCGTCCGCCGACGGGACCGGGGCGCACAGGTCCTCGACGTTGGTCACCGGCAGCGAGAAGTACAGCGGCTCCCGGCCGAGGCCCTCGCGCACCGTCTCCCGTACGAGCTCCGTCTTCCCGCAGCCGGGCGGTCCCTGCAGCAGCACGGTCCAGCGGTTGCGCAGGGCCGCCCTGACGACCTGGCGGACCGGGTCCGGGATCGTCGACGGATTGGACACGCCGAGCTCCCCGGCGATCCGGTCCAGGATCTCCGCGGTGCGGTTCTGTCCGGGGCGGCCGTCGGGACGGGGCTCGACGAGGCGCAGCCGCTCCCCGCCCACCAGGGGCAGGGCCCAGCGCAGCGGGAATCCCTCCCGGGCGTTGGCCAGGACGTGGTCGAGGGTGCGCGGTGAGAGCAGCTCGCGCAGCGCGGGGGAGAGGGAGGCCCACAGCGCGAAGACCGGTGTCAGGTCCCATTCCCGGTACGTGGCCGACAGATGGCGGCGCCACGAGGTGTCGTTCGCCGTGACGCGCAGGGTGACCATGCGGTCGAGGAGCGCGAGGTCGCCGCGCCGCGCCGAGGTCTCGGCCAGCGACTCGTTGTCGGTGAGGAAGACGCCGACGCAGCCGAGGGCGCGCAGATCGTGCTCGCCGAGCGTCCAGTCGCAGGCGATCTGCATCAGCTGGGACTGGACCGTGTCGCCCGCCTGCAACGAGTCGTCGATGAGCAGCACGAAGGGCGTGCCCGGCTTGAGCTGACTCATCACGAGCTGGCGCAGCACGAGTTCCCCGGTGCGGGCGTCCCTTACCGGCGCGTTGACCAGCAGGTCGTCCGGGGTGAGGTTGGCCGCGGGCACGTAGACCAGCGTGGCGTCGGGGTGGGCGCGCGCCACGTGCGAGAAGAACGTGGCCGTCTTGCCGATGCCGTGCTCGCCGAAGATCTGGCCCGTCTGCCCCATGGCGATCAGGGCGTCGATGAACGCCTCCAGACGGGAGGGCGCGGATGCGCCGCGGTCGGTGCGGCCGGGGTCGGTTGCGGTGGTCATCGGTCCTGATCCTGTGCTGAGGGGGGTCGGTACGACCCGGTGGTCACGCGGTGGCAGTCCATGGGCGGGCTGTGGGTCTCGGGCCAGTCGTTGCCGCCTTCGGTGATCAGCCAGATCCACTTGTCGGGCTCGGCCGGGGTGATCGGCGGTGCCCAGCCGTCGGTGAGCATCACCACGGCGTCCGGACGCGCCTCGCAGCGGCGGCCGTTCACCTCCGTGCGCCCCTCGACGTAGTCGGCGACGGCCCGGAAGTCGGTGCCGCCCCCGCCGAGGACGCGGCCGCCCGGCTCGAAGGGCATCACCTCGGCGTCGAAGGACAGCCAGTGCGCCTCGACCCCGTCGATCCGCCCCACGAGGCCGATGAGCCAGTCGATCACCCGGTCCGGCATGGAGCCCGAGGTGTCGTACGCGATGACGAGCACCTTGTCCCGTACCGGCCCGCGCCGCGAGAGCGTCGGTTCCTGGCCGAGCGCCGCGAGCAGCGCGCCCCGTTTCTTGGGGTACACCAGCCGCTCACCGTCGCGGAGTTTCGAACCGAGTACGTCGACCAGCCAGCGCTGCCACCAGTCGACCGTCCGGGTGCGGACGCTCTCGCCGCGCAGGGCCGCGGCACCGAGCCGCCCCCAGATCCTCGCCGTCCGTTCCGAGGCGTCCTCCGTGCGGCCCATGAGGTCGAGCAGCTCCCGCTCGGCGCCCGTGTGCCCACGGCGGGCCGCGAGCAGGGCGTTGAGCAGTGCGGAGGACGAGACCTCGTCGACGGTCTCCTGATCCGCGGGCACCTCGGTCGTGAGACGGACGCACACCCGCCGGGCGGCCACCGGGGGGTGGCGCATCCGCTTCAGCTCGCCGTACACCGTCATGTCCGTCCCGGTGAACTCGTCGTAGCCGACCGGTTCCAGCCCCTGGGCGAGGAGGTCCTGCCGGTACGCCGCGTGGATCACGCGCGGATCGACGCCCGCGGGACGCCCGTCCAGCAGGGGCAGGGAATCCCGGCGCAGCCGCACCAGCGCCACGTGGTTGATCGACACCTCGGTGGCCGTCTCGAAGACCGGGTCCGCGCGCAGCTGCGGGTCGGCGAACAGGTGCCGCTGCAACAGATGCCGCGCCTCGTGGAACAGCACGAACTTCACGCCGTCCAGGCCGAGTCGTACGAAGAAGTCCGGGTTGTAGAGCAGCAGGCAGGTGCCGTCGCCCGAGGCCACCACGGCCGCCGTGTCCACCGCGGTCGTGGCCAGTTGGTGGTGGCACTTCGCGTACAGCCAGGACGCCACCGCCGAATCCGTCAGACCGAAGTCCAGCAGCGCGGCCTCCTTGAGCCGCCGCGCCCGCTCGAGAACCTCCGGGCCGGCCGGCCGGTACCGGACGAGCGCCCTGCGGTCCGCCAGATCGACGACCGGAATCCGCCCCCGCTCCCCGTACGCCATGTCCCCGCCCCCGTGTCCGACGCCGTGCCCGTTCTCCCCCGTCACCTCCTTGGTACCAGGCCCCACCGACATCGGGCCAAGGCATTACGCTCGATGCCAAGGGCGGGGCCGTAGCGCAGAGGCAGGCGCAGCCGGTCTCCAAAACCAGATCACGCTGGTTCGAATCCAGCCGCCCCGCCCCCTCGCCCCGCCGCGCGGCTCAGGCGACCGCCCCCGCGGTCACGAGCAGTTCGGGAACCGTGCCGTAGTACGTGCCGACGAGCTGGGCGAGTACGGCCCAGGCGTCCTCGCGGTCGCCCAGGTGGTCCCGCACCAGCGGCCGCAGTGCGTCCTCGGCCTCCCGGACGCGGGCCGGGAACATCGTCCGGCCCAGCGACAGCACGCGCAGGACCCGGTCGGCGGGGCTCCACGTCGTCGCGTACGGCGCGGGGCCGTCGAGGACGCCCGACTGCCGGACCCGGTGGGTGAACTTCGCGTGCGAGCCGAACCGTTCGCGCAACGCGGGCGGACAGTCCGGGCGCACGGCCAGCGCCCAGCGCGCGTAACCGGGCAGCGCCCGCTCCAGGTCGGCCTCCGCGACCGCCTTCCAGCCGGGGGGTCCCACCACCATGGAGGCGGCCTTCCGCGCGGGGCCCATGGACCGCGAGGCCCGCAGCGCGCCGACGAGCCCGAACCGGCTGAAGTGCTCGGGCACCGGCGGTTCCGGCTCTCGGCGCAGTGACTTGGCCACCGGTACGGTCTGCCCGCGGCCGGGGCCGTGCGGTATCCCGCGCACGATCGCGCGGCGCATCGCGTCGTCCGCGGAGAGATGCCGCCAGACCAGGGCGTTGAGTTCCGGATCGTCCTCCTCCAGAACCCACAGCAGCACGGAGGACGGCACGGGCGTGCGCGTCCACCAGGAGTACACCGAGCGCCGGGCGGCGGCGGCCGCCTCGGACCCTCCCGACTCCCCGTCGGGCGGGGAGGGCCGCAGGCCGATCCGGCGCCGCACCCGCTCGGCCTCCCCGGCCTCGAGCAGACCCAGCAGGAAACCGGCCGCCCGTTCCGACGTGGTGTTGTCATGCATGGCCGCATGATGCCGCAGCCGGGTGCCGGCCCGCACCGGAAAATCGGTCCGCCGCGCGGCGGTCGGCGGGCGCGGCCCGCGCGCGGAACGAGCTCCCCGGCGGCACGCCGGGAGCCCGCCGATTCCACGCGGTCACCATCGGGGCGGCCGGCAGCACCGCGCCGCCACCCGGTGGCCGACGTGCGGGACGCGGCGCCGGCCCGGGTGGCGGCGTGGGGGTGAGTCGACCGTCCGGGGCCGCCGGGCCCCGGTGGTGCGACGTGCGGTGGGTGTCAGCCGGCGGCGCGTGCGGCCATCCGTGCCTTGCGCGCCGCGAGCTTCTCGTCGAACTTCGAGGCCTCCGCGTCCAGGCCGCCCATGAAGAAGCCGAGCTCCTCCTGGGCCTGCAGGCCCTCGGGACCGAATCCGTCCATCTCCAGGACCTTCAGGTGGCGCAGCACCGGCTGCAGCACGTCGTCGTGGTGGATGCGCATGTTGTAGACCTCGCCGATGGCCATCTGCGCGGCGGCGCGCTCGAAGCCGGGCATGCCGTGTCCGGGCATCCGGAAGTTGACGATCACGTCGCGCACGGACCGCATGGTCAGGTCGGGGGCCAGTTCGAACGCGGCCTTGAGCAGGTTCCGGTAGAAGACCATGTGCAGGTTCTCGTCGGTCGCGATGCGGGCCAGCATGCGGTCGCAGACCGGGTCGCCCGACTGGTGACCGGTGTTGCGGTGCGAGACGCGGGTCGCGAGCTCCTGGAAGGCGACGTACGCGACCGTGTGCAGCATCGAGTGACGGTTGTCCGACTCGAAGCCCTCGTTCATGTGCGCCATACGGAACGCCTCGAGCTTGTCGGGGTCGACGGCGCGCGAGGCGAGCAGGTAGTCGCGCATCACGATGCCGTGCCGGCCCTCCTCGGCGGTCCAGCGGTGCACCCAGGTGCCCCAGGCGCCGTCACGGCCGAAGAGCGCGGCGATCTCGTGGTGGTAGCTGGGCAGGTTGTCCTCGGTGAGGAGGTTGACGACCAGCGCGATCCGGCCGATCTCCGTGACCTTCGACTGCTCCTTGCCCCATGCCTCGCCGTCCTCGAACAGGCCGGGGAAGTTGCGCGCGTCGCTCCACGGCACGTACTCGTGGGGCATCCAGTCCTTGGCCACTTTGAGGTGACGGTTGAGCTCGGTTTCGACCACTTCCTCCAGCGCGTACAGCAGCCGAGCGTCGGTCCAGGCGGCGGACGGGCTGCCGAGGTGGGGAGAAGTGATCGTCACGGGTGCTCCAGGGGGACGTGAAAGTACTGAGCGAGTTACTGCGTGAGTTACTGAGCGTGTTACTAGCGAGCTGTTGAAGCGACTGACTGAACGTACGACTGAACGTACGACTGGGCGGGGACGAAACCTACGGCATCGTAGGCTACGTCTCCGTAGGTTACGAAACCGTAGGTTAAGTTCGCTGTAAAGAGTGCCTGATCAGCGGGGTCTACCAGGCGGTATCGCGTCCGTCGGGGCTCGCCCCGAAGACCCGTCGGCCACTCCCGTCTCACACACCCCGGAGCCGAACGGGTGAGTCGTTCACTCGTTCAGGTGTACAACTCCCGGAGTCGTACCGAGAGACAGGTCACGCAGCCCTCGAGCTTCTCGAACTCGCCGATGTCCACGACGACCGGCTCGTGGCCGAGCCCCGCGAGCAGCTCCGCGGTCTTCGGGGCGCTCGCCGCCATCAGCAGCTTCTCGCCGCCTAGCAGCACCACATGGGCCCCGGACTCCTCCGGCACCGGCAGGAAGCGCGGGAACAGCGACGGCGTGTCCACCAGCGGCTCATGGCCGATCACCGTCCCGTCGGGCAGCGCCGTGACCGCCGACTTCAGGTGCAGCACCTTGCTCACGGGGACGGGGACCACCCGCGCCCCGAGGGGTTCGAGGGCCGCCCGCAACTGCTGGACCCCGGCCGCGTTGGTGCGTCCGCCGAGGCCCACGTACACCGTGTCGCCGACCTTCAGGACGTCGCCGCCGTCCAGGGTGCCGGGCTCCCAGATCCAGTTCACCGAGCAGCCCAGCCGGGCCACGGCCTCCTCCACCCCGGCGGTCTCACCGCGCCGGGACTCGGCCCCGGGGCGGGCGATCAGCGCGACGTTGCGGAAGACGACGACGGCGTCCTCCACGAAAACCGAGTCGGGGCAGTCGTCGGCCGGATCCACCTCGACGGTGTCCCAGCCGTGCGTGCGCAGGGCCTGCGCGTAGGCTTCCCACTGCTCCACCGCCAGGTCGACGTCCACCTTCTCGCGCTCGATGTGCGTCACGAGCCCCTCGGCGAGACGGGGGCTGGGCCTGCGGATGAGTGCTTTCTGGCTGGGCACGTGCGGTCTCCGAATCGGCAGGGTGCGTCGGCGCACATCATGCAGCGCCGTTCGCGCGCGCAACAGCCCCCGCCGGACGCGACGCGGTCCCGGCCCGATGACAGGAGACCGCCGGCCGGCCCCGGGAACCCCGGGACCGACGCCGGGCGGCCCCCGCGTCCGGACCGACGTTAGCCAGCCCCAGGGGTCCCCGCTATGCGGGATACCCGACAGCTTCCGGAGTGGTTTCTTTCAGTTCTCCTCCTTCCAGCACCAGCCAGCGTGTGATTCCGATCGACTCCAGGAACGGCACGTCGTGGCCGGCGACGATCAGCGCGCCCTCGTACGAGTCCAGGGCCGTGATGAGCTGCCGGACGCTCGCCATGTCGAGGTTGTTCGTCGGCTCGTCGAGCATCAGGAGCTGCGGCGCGGGATCGGCCAGCATCAGCGCCGCCAGCGCCGCCCGGAAGCGCTCGCCGCCGGAGAGGGTCGCCGCCCGCTGATCGGCCCGCGCCCCCTTGAAGAGGAAGCGGGCGAGCCGCGCCCGGATCCGGTTGTTGGTGGCGTCCGGCGCGAAACGGGCCACGTTCTCGACGACCGTCAGCTCGTCGTCGAGGACATCGAGCCGCTGGGGCAGGAAACGTGTCGGCACGTGGGTCCGGGCCTCGCCGGACACCGGGGCCAGTTGCCCGGCGATCGTCCGCAGCAGTGTGGTCTTGCCCGCGCCGTTGCGCCCGATCAGCGCGATCCGCTCGGGTCCGCGCAGATCGAACAGGCCCTTCACCCGCGCGCCGTACCTCAGCTCCAGCTTCTCCAGCGTGAGGACGGCACGGCCGGGCGGCACGGCCGTGTACGGCAGGTCGACGCGGATCTCGTCGTCGTCCCTGACCGCCTCCACCGCGCCGCCGAGCCGTTCCTTCGCCTCGGCGAGCCGCTCCTCGTGCATGATGCGGTGCTTGCCCGCGGATTCCTGGGCGGCGCGTTTGCGCGCCCCCATGACGATCTTCGGCTCGCGCTTCTGGTCGTTCATCCTCTGGCCGTAGCGCTTGCGGCGGGCCAGCTTGACCTGCGCGTCGACCAGCTCGCGCTTCTGCTTGCGCAGATCGGCCTCGGCGACGCGCACCATGCGCTCCGCGGCCTCCTGCTCGTCGGCGAGCGCCTCCTCGTACGCGGAGAAGTTGCCACCGAACCAGGTGACCTCGCCGGAGCGCAGATCGGCGATCTGGTCGACCAGGTCCAGCAGCTCACGGTCGTGGCTGACCACGACCATGACCCCGGACCACGCCTCGACGGCCGCGTACAGCCGCCGTCGCGCGTACAGGTCGAGGTTGTTGGTGGGTTCGTCCAGCAGCAGTACGTCGGGCCGGCGCAGCAGGAGCGCGGCCAGCCGGAGCAGCACCGACTCGCCGCCGGACACCTCGCCGATGGTGCGGTCCAGCCCGACGCGGCCGAGACCGAGCTCGCCGAGCGTCGCGAGCGCGCGCTCCTCGACGTCCCAGTCGTCGCCGACGGTCTCGAAGTGTTCCGCGGCCGCGTCGCCCGCCTCGATGGCGTGCAGCGCGGCGCGGGTGGCGGCGATACCGAGCACCTCGTCGACCCTGAGGCCGGTGTCGAGCGTGACGTTCTGCGGGAGGTACCCGACCTCGCCCGCGACACGCACCGTGCCGTCGGCCGGGGTGAGTTCTCCCGCGATCAGCTTCAACAGGGTCGTCTTTCCCGATCCGTTGACGCCGACGAGCCCGGTCCTGCCGGGACCGAAGGCGATCCGCAGGTCGTCGAAGACGGTGGAGCCGTCCGGCCAGGAGAAGGAGAGTGAGGTACAGGTGATGGATACGGACATGGGGCCTCGCGGTCGCTTGAGGGGGTCAAGGGCAACGCGTGTGAGACACCGCGGGGCGGCGGACCGCAGAGAGAGGTGAGAGTCCCGTGACAGAAGGGCGGCTCATGCACCGAGGTCGCACGCCACGCACGGACCGGCCGGAAACGGCGGGTCGTGGGGAGCGGTGTCTTCCGACCTCAGTAGAGCAACGTCCTTCTCCGTTCGACGGCAACAGAACCGCTGTACACCGTAGGAACGGGTACTAGGGCTGTCAACGCATTAACGTGGCCGACCCCGTCCACGGCCCGTCCCCCGAAGGAGCCCCCGTGCCCAACGGCCCGCTGTCGCTGCCCGCCCGGCTCTACCTGCTGTCCTGGGACACCACGCGGCTCAAGGTCACCGGCGAGACCCACCTCCGCCATCTGGTCCGGGCCGGCGCGCTCACGGAGCTGGCCCAGCGCGGACTGCTCGCCGACGTGGACGGCATCGCCACGCCGGTGGACGTAGACGTCCGCACGGGTGACCTCGCGCTCGACGGACTGCTGGAACTCGTGGAGGAGTCCCGGCCGCGGAAGTGGAAGACCTGGGTGACCCTCCGGGCGCGCGTCACGCTCGACGCGGTCCGCGCGCAGCTCACCGCCGAGGGATACCTGCGCGCGGGAAAGAAACGGATGCTGGGGCTCTTCCCCTCCGTCGACTACCGGCTGGAGCGGGTGGCGGCGGTGGACGCGCTGCGGGAGGAGGCGCGGGCGGTCCTGCGGGGGCCGCTGCCCGTCACGGAGGTCTCCGACCGCGACGCGGCCCTCGTCGCCCTCGCCGCCGC
This sequence comes from Streptomyces sp. NPDC057950, assembly GCF_042887295.1. Taxonomy (NCBI): domain Bacteria; kingdom Bacillati; phylum Actinomycetota; class Actinomycetes; order Kitasatosporales; family Streptomycetaceae; genus Streptomyces; species Streptomyces sp. NPDC057950. The sequence continues at coordinate 302,317 of NZ_JBHVPP010000005.1, read as the reverse complement.
GGCCGAACTGCGCACCTTGGCACCGGGCAAGGACCGCAAGCTGTACAAGGAGCGCATCGAGGAGCTCACCGAGCGCAGCGGAGCGGCGGCCCCGGCGCTGAAGAAGGTCATCCAGGAAGTGCGTACGGCGATGATCGTGGCGGCCACCGCGGCCTCGACGGCGGGAGCGGCGTCGGGCGGCTGACCGGGGTGGTGGTGCGGGGCGCGGCCCGGCTCCGGACACGCGCGCGCGTGGCGGCGCACCGGCTCAGCAGGTACCCCGCATGAGTTCCGCCAGGTCGTGGTCCAGGTCGACCTGGAGGTGTTCGTTCCCGACGGGCACCAGCTCGGTCGTGCGCCGCAGGAAGTGCCGCATCTCGCCCGAGCGCACATGCACCACGGCGGTGCCCTCGGGGGCGTGGAACTCCAGGACGGTGCGGTCGTAGCCGTACGGCCGCACCCGGACGTCGCCGTACCCCACGGCGTCCTCCATGCCGGAGGCGAGCAGTTCGCGCGCGAACGTCCAGCACACCTCGACGCCCTCCAGCGTGGCCGGCGCCGGGAAGGTCATACGGACGGCGAAGGGGTCGCTCCGGTCGTAGTGAAGGGTTGCGGGAATGCTCGGCATCCGCGGCGCGGCGGCGACGAGACGGGCCTCTACGGGCTGCTCGATGACGGTGGACAACGCCTTGCTCCCTTGTGACGGCTGGACGAACTTCGGGCGGATGAGGCCAGGCATCTGAAGAGACGAGAGAACGAGCCGTTCAGTGCACCTGGGAACCGAGTGACATCTGTCACCGAGCCCTCCCACGCGGTCGCCCGCGGCGGACGTGATGATCCATTTCCAGTCCCCCGCGTGCCCGCGATACCGGAGAGGACACCAATCGGCGCCCCAGGGTTCCCGCCGAGGACATCTGGACGGAGCCGGGCGAGTGGGCTAGCTTCGCCCGCCATGAGGGGCTTGGGGAAGACGAGACGTACGAGCCGGGCGGTCACCGTGGGACTGTGCGCGGCCGCGTGCGCCGCCGCGCTGACGGCGGCGGCACCCGCGCAGGCGCACGGAACCGGGAAGGCCGCCCACTGGGAACTCAAGGACAGCGGTACGGACGTACGGTTCCGCGGACTGTCCGCCGTCAGCCGGAACACCGCCTGGGTGGCCGGATCGAAGGGCACCGTGCTGCGCACCACGGACGGTGGCGCGAACTGGCACGACGTCTCGCCGCCCGGCGCGGCGGCACTGGAGTTCCGCGACATCGAGGCGTTCGACGCACGGCGCGCCGTGGCCCTGACCATCGGCGAGGGCGAGGCGTCCCGGGTCTTCCGCACTGACGACGGCGGCGCGACCTGGACCGAGTCCTTCCGCAACACCGATCCGAAGGCCTTCTACGACTGCCTCACCTTCTTCGACCGGCGGCACGGCCTGGCGATGAGCGACCCGGTGGACGGCAGGTTCCGCATCCTGTCCACGCACGATGGCGGGCGTTCCTGGAAGGTGCTGCCCGGTGACGGCATGCCCGCCGCGCAGGAGGGCGAGGCGGGGTTCGCGGCGAGCGGGCAGTGCCTGGTGAGCGCGGGGCCGCGAGACGTGTGGCTGGCCACCGGGGGAGGCGCGCACGCGCGCGTGCTGCACTCCGCCGACCGGGGACTGACCTGGAAGGCGGCCGACACGCCGGTCCCGGCCGGCGATCCGGCACGCGGTGTCTTCGCCCTCGCCTTCCGCGACCGCGCCCACGGCCTCGCGGTCGGCGGCGACTACCGCGCCGACCAGGCGTCCCCGCGGGCGGCGGCCGTCAGCGGCGACGGCGGCCGCACCTGGACCCCGGCCGGCCGGCCGCCGCCCGCCTACCGCTCCGGCGTCGCCTGGCTCCCGCACAGCCGTGCCTCCGCCCTCGCGGTCGGCCCGACCGGCACCGACCTCACGACCGACGGCGGGCGCACCTGGCGGACCCTGGACACCGGCTCCTACGACACCGTGGACTGCACTCCCGACCTGGGCTGCTGGGCCGCCGGTGAGAAGGGCCGGGTCGCACGTCTGGAGCACTGACCCGGACCCGGACCCGGACCCGAGGCCGAGGCCGAGGCCGGGCGAGGAGCGGCGGCACCGGGCCGGAGGGAGGCGGGCGCGGCCCGGCCGGTCGGCCCGCCGGCCGCCCCCCGTAGGCTCTTCGGCACCATGAAGACCGTACGCGTTCCCGCGGGTTGGCCCGCGACGGAGGAACAGGCCCGCGCCGCGCAGGACGAGCTGCGCGGGCGGGTGGTGCTCGACGAGCCGGGACCGCCGCCCGGCACCGGCACGGTGACGGGCGTCGACGTGGCCTACGACGACGAGCGGGACCTCGTCGTGGCCGCCGCCGTCGTGCTCGACGCGGCGTCCTTGCGGGTCGTCGCCGAGGCCACCGCCGTCGGACAGGTCTCCTTCCCGTACGTCCCCGGCCTGCTCGCCTTCCGTGAGATCCCGACGGTGCTGGCCGCGCTCGACACCCTGCCGTGCCCGCCGGGCCTCGTCGTCTGCGACGGATACGGGCTCGCCCACCCGCGCCGGTTCGGCCTCGCCAGCCACCTCGGCGTACTCACCGGGCTTCCCACGATCGGGGTCGCCAAGAACCCGTTCACCTTCGCGTACCAGGAACCCGGTGCCCCGCGCGGCAGCGCGTCCCCCCTGCTCGCCGGCGCGGACGAGGTGGGACGGGCGCTGCGCACCCGGGACGGCGTCAAACCGGTGTTCGTCTCCGTCGGCCACCGGGTGAGCCTGGACCACGCGTGCGCGCACACGCTGGCCCTCACCCCGCAGTACCGCCTCCCGGAGACCACCCGGCGGGCGGACTCCCTGTGCCGGCGGGCCCTTCAGGAGGCAACGCCTTGACCGGCTCGGCCCGTTGACCGCGTACGCAGTCTGAGTACTTGTACGGATGTGCCGGCACCCGGCTGACCGGCAGGCTGTGCCGTATGACGACGCACCGATCCCCCAAACCCCCCGCCCGCCGGGACGGACCCGGCCCCGCACAGCCCGTCGAGCGTGCCGTGACGGCCGCGCTGGTCCTCTCCGTGGTCGCCGGGGTCGGCTGGGTGGGCGGAATGATCTACACGGTGCTGGAGTGGCCGCTGTAGGCCCGGGAGTCCGCGACCCGGAAGGTGATCCCCGCCGCGCGGAGCCGTGCGATGAGCGCGTCGCCCATGGCCACCGCCGTCGTGACCTGACCGGCCGTTCGGGGCAGGTCGTCGAAGGCGAGCGACAGCGCGGACTCGGCGAACATCTTGGCGGTCTCGTCGTAGCCGGGGTCACCGCCCGCGACCTCGGTGAACACCCGTCGCCCACCGCCCTCGCCCACGAACCGCACGGAGAACCAGCTCCTGGCCCGCCGTGCGGCGCTCGGCCCCTCGCCCGGCTTGATCCGGTCGGACAGCCACCGCCGCGCGGGCGGCAGCTGGGCGGCCGCGAACACCGCGCCGACGGCGGCGACCCCGCCCACCGCGATCGGCAGCCGCTGGACGGCCGCGTAGTGGCGGTAGCGGAAGTCGGGCCCGTACCGCCGCAGCGCCCGCGCCGAACGCAGCACGATCTGCGGGTCGATGGTGGGCAGCGGGAGGGCCCAGGCGCCGACCTCCTTGGCGTACCGGGGCGCGCTCACCGGCGCGGACGCACGCCGTTCCATCAGCCGCGGTTCGTGCCGCCCGCGGTCCCGGGCCGCGGTCAGGATCTGGCGGCCGCGCGCGAACTGGGTGAGCGCGGAGGCGAACGTGCCGCCGGAGAACATCGCCTGGGTGCGCACGAACCCGTCGACCCTCAGCGGTACGCCCTCGGGCAGTTGGCGCACCGTGAAGTACGCGCCCAGGTCGTGCGGGACCGAGTCGAAGCCGCACGCGTGCACGAGCCGGGCCCCGGTCTCCCGGGCCCGCGCGTCGTGCCGGACGTACATCAGGTCCACGAACTCGGGTTCACCGGTGAGGTCCAGATAGTCGGTGCCCGCGTCGGCGCAGGCGGCGACCAGTTCCTCGCCGTGCACGATGTACGGTCCGACCGTCGTGGCCACCACGCGCGCGCCCCGGGCCAGTTCACGCAGTGACGCCGGATCGGAGACGTCCGCCCGGATGACGTCGGGGGTGCCGGCCAGCCGGTCGCGCAACCGCTCCAGCTTCTTCGGGTCGCGCCCCGCGATCGCCCAGCGCAGCCCCTCGGGCGCGTGCGCGGCGAGGTACTCCGCGGTGAGCGCCCCGACGAAGCCCGTGGCTCCGAAGAGCACGATGTCGTACGCGCGATCCGTCTCTTTCGACCTGCTCATGACACTCCCACTCTCGACCGCGCGCGAGCGGGCGGTGCCCCCGCTGCCGTGCGCGAAGCGCCGTTGTCGGTGGCTGAGGCTAGCGTGAGGTACGAACAGCCGGACGACGAGGTCGGGCGAAGAGGCCGGAGGTGATCGTGGCCGTGCCGGGGAGCGCCCTGAGACGGTGCGCAAGCGTGCGTGAGTCCGGCCGCCCGCTGCCGGGCGCCGTCCGGTCCGCCGACTCCGCCCGCGTCGTGCCGATTGCCGTCCCGGACGCCCCGGTGCCGAGCGCCCCGGACGCCCTCGTGCCCGGTGCGCTCGGCACCGGCCGGGCGCGGATATCCCTCCTGGGGCCCGACGCCGAGGCCGTGGAGTGCGGAACCCGCTGATACGCCCCGGTCCGGCGTGTTTCGTCAGGGTGTGGACGGCTTCTCCGTGATCCCCTCCCGGGGATTTAACTAAGCGCTTGCTCGCCAGGGCTTGCCCGGCGTGGAACACGTTCTTAACATCTCTGATGTCACATCAGTGGTGTCACAGTGCGGGGGCTTGATGGCAGTGGCAGGGACGACGGCGAGCGGTCCGCTGGCCGGGGTGCGCGTGGTCGAGTTGGCGGGCATCGGTCCCGGCCCGTTCGCCGCCATGCTCCTCGCCGACCTCGGCGCGGACGTCGTCCGCGTGGACCGGCCCGGCGGACCGGGCCTCGGGATCGATCCGCGGTACGACGTCACCAACCGCAACAAGCGTTCCGTCGTGATCGACCTGAAGTCCGAGGACGGCCCGACCCGCGTCCTCGACCTGGTCGAACGGGCGGACGTCCTCGTCGAGGGCTTCCGCCCCGGCGTGGCCGAGCGCCTCGGCGTGGGCCCCGGGGTCTGTCACGCGCGCAACCCCCGCCTCGTCTACGGACGCATGACCGGCTGGGGTCAGCGGGGGCCGCTCGCCCAGCGCGCCGGGCACGACATCGCGTACATCGCCCCGACCGGCGTCCTCGGCATGAGCGGCAGGCCGGACGAGCCCCCCGCGGTCCCGGCGAACCTCGTCGGGGACTACGCGGGCGGCTCGCTCTACCTCGTCGTCGGTGTCCTCGCCGCGCTCCACCACGCCCGCGCGACCGGCGCCGGACAGGTCGTGGACGCCGCGATCGTGGACGGCACCGCACACCTCTCCTCGATGATCCACGGCATGGTCGCCGCCGGCGGCTGGCAGGACCGACGCGGCGCCAACCTCCTGGACGGCGGCTGCCCGTACTACGGGACGTACGAGACGTCCGACGGGAAGTACATGGCGGTGGGCGCCCTCGAAGCGCGGTTCTACGACGAGTTCGTGCGGCTGCTCGGCATCGAGGAGCACGCGGGCGCCCGCACGGACGTGGCCCGCTGGGGCGCGCTGCGCGCGACGGCCGCCGCGCGCTTCAGGACCCGTACCAGGCAGGAGTGGACCGCTGTCTTCGACGGCTCCGACGCGTGCGTGGCCCCCGTCCTGTCGCTGGGCGAAGCCCCCGCGCACCCCCACCTCGCCGCCCGCGGCACCTTCACCGACCACGGGGGCATCACCCAGCCCGCCCCCGCGCCCCGCTTCTCCCTGACCCGCACGTCCGTCCGCTCCGGCCCCGCCCTGCCCGGCGCGGGCGCGGCCGACGTGGCCCGCGACTGGGGCGTACCCCAACTGGCCGAGGCCGAGGCCGAGCGGACGAAGGACGGCGACTGATGCGGCTCTCCTTCCCGACCGGCCACGCGCGCGAGGCCCGGCAGGCCCTCGCCGCGGCCGTCGGCCGGAAGCAGGAGGCCCAGGCCACCGTCCCGCACCCGACCCGCGAGCCGATCTCGCCGTGCGGGCCGGAAGGCCACGTACGCGAGCGTGTCGAGGCCTTCCGGGGGGCCGGGGCCGACATGCTCGACGTCATCCCGGTCGGGGTCCGGTACCGGGCCGGCCGGCCCGGACCGTCAAGAGCCGGCTCCAGGAGGGGACACGCATGAAGCGGCAGATCTTCGGTACCGAGCACGACGCGTTCCGCGCGACCGTGCGCACCTTCCTCGCCAAGGAGGTGACGCCGTACTACGACCAGTGGGAGAAGGACGGCATCGTCTCGCGCGAGGCATGGCGGGCGGCCGGGACACAGGGGCTGCTCGGACTCGCCGTACCGGAGGAGTACGGAGGCGGCGGCAACGCCGACTTCCGCTACAGCGCCGTACTCGCCGAGGAGTTCACGCACGCGGGAGCCGCCGGTCTCGCCCTCGGCCTGCACAACGACATCATCGGGCCGTACCTGACCGGACTGGGCACCGAGGAGCAGCGCCGGCGCTGGCTGCCCGGCTTCTGCGACGGCTCGCTGATCACCGCGATCGCGATGACCGAGCCCGGCGCCGGATCCGACCTCCAGGGCATCAGGACACACGCCGAGGACCGGGGCGACCACTGGCTGCTCAACGGCTCCAAGACCTTCATCTCCAACGGGATCCTGGCCGACCTCGTGATCGTCGTCGCCCGGACGACCCCCGAAGGCGGTGCCCACGGCCTGTCTCTGCTGGTGGTCGAGCGCGGCATGGAAGGCTTCGAACGTGGCCGCAACCTCGACAAGATCGGACAGAAGGCCCAGGACACGGCCGAACTGTTCTTCCACGACGTCCGCGTCCCCAAGGAGAACCTGCTCGGCGAGCTCAACGGAGCCTTCGTGCACCTCATGACGAACCTCGCCCAGGAGCGCATGGGCATCGCCGTCGCCGGGATCGCCGCCGCCGAACACCTGCTGGACATCACCACGCGCTACGTCAAGGAGCGCGAGGCCTTCGGGCGACCGCTGTCCAAGCTCCAGCACATCCGCTTCGAGATAGCCGAGATGGCGACCGAGTGCGCCGTCACCCGGACGTTCCTCGACCGCTGCATCGTCGACCACTCGAACGGGGAACTCGACGCCGTACACGCCTCGATGGCCAAGTGGTGGGCCACCGAACTGCAGAAGCGTGTCGCCGACCGCTGCCTGCAACTGCACGGCGGCTACGGCTACATGACGGAGTACCGCGTCGCGCGGGCCTTCACCGACGGCCGCATCCAGACCATCTACGGCGGGACCACCGAGATCATGAAGGAGATCATCGGACGCTCCCTGCTCGGCTGACCCTCCGCACCCTCCCCGAAAGGCTCACCGTGACCACCGAAGCGTACGTGTACGACGCGATCCGCACCCCGCGCGGCCGCGGCAAGGCGAACGGCGCCCTGCACGGCACCAAGCCCATCGACCTGGTCGTCGGGCTCATCCACGAGATCCAGCGCCGCCTCCCGGGCCTCGACCCGGCCGCGATCGACGACATCGTGCTCGGTGTCGTGGGCCCCGTCGGCGACCAGGGCTCCGACATCGCCCGTATCTCCGCCATCGCCGCCGGACTGCCCGACACGGTCGCCGGCGTCCAGGAGAACCGCTTCTGCGCCTCGGGCCTGGAAGCCGTCAACCTGGCCGCGATGAAGGTCCGCTCCGGCTGGGAGGACCTGGTGCTCGCGGGCGGCGTCGAATCGATGTCGCGGGTGCCGATGGCCTCGGACGGCGGCGCCTGGTTCGCCGACCCGATGACCAACATCGCCACCAACTTCGCGCCCCAGGGCATCGGCGCCGACCTCATCGCCACCATCGAGGGCTTCTCGCGTCGGGACGTCGACGAGTACGCGGCCCTGTCCCAGGAGCGTGCCGCCGCCGCCTGGAAGGAGGGCCGCTTCGAGAAGTCCGTCGTCCCCGTCAAGGACCGCAGCGGGCTCGTCGTCCTCGACCACGACGAGCACATGCGCCCCGGCACCACCGCCGACTCGCTGGGCAAGCTGAAGGCTTCGTTCGCGGACATCGGCGAGCTCGGCGGCTTCGACGCCGTGGCCCTGCAGAAGTACCACTGGGTCGAGCGGATCGACCACGTCCACCACGCGGGCAACTCCTCCGGCATCGTCGACGGCGCCTCCCTGGTCGCCATCGGCTCGAAGGAGGTCGGCGAGCGTCACGGCCTCACCCCGCGCGCCCGGATCGTCGCCGCGGCCGTCTCCGGCTCCGAGCCCACCATCATGCTCACCGGCCCAGCGCCCGCCACCCGCAAGGCGCTCGCCAAGGCCGGGCTGACCATCGACGACATCGACCTCGTCGAGATCAACGAGGCCTTCGCCGCGGTCGTCCTGCGCTTCGTGAAGGACATGGGCCTCTCCCTGGACAAGGTGAACGTCAACGGCGGAGCGATCGCGCTCGGCCACCCGCTCGGCGCCACCGGCGCCATGATCCTCGGCAGCCTCGTCGACGAACTGGAGCGCCAGGACAAGCGCTACGGCCTCGCCACCCTGTGCGTGGGCGGCGGCATGGGCATCGCCACCATCGTCGAGCGCGTCTGACCTTTCCCACGGATCAACGGACCCACGCATCTAACGGAGCACCCCTGATGAGCACTGAGCCCACCACCATCCGCTGGGAACAGGACGAGACCGGCGTCGTCACCCTCGTCCTCGACGACCCCAACCAGTCCGCCAACACGATGAACCAGGCATTCAAGGACTCGATCGCGGCGGTCGCCGAGCGCGCCGAGGCCGAGAAGGACTCCATCCGCGGCATCATCTACACCTCCGCCAAGAAGACCTTCTTCGCGGGCGGCGACCTCAAGGACATGATCCAGGCAGGCCCGGACAACGCCCAGCAGGTCTTCGACACCGGTACGGCCATCAAATCCTCGCTGCGCCGCATCGAGACCCTGGGCAAGCCCGTCGTCGCCGCCGTCAACGGCGCGGCCCTCGGCGGAGGTTACGAGATCGCCCTCGCCTCCCACCACCGCGTCGCCCTGGACGCCCCCGGCTCCAAGATCGGCCTGCCCGAGGTCACCCTCGGCCTGCTGCCCGCGGGTGGCGGCGTCACCCGCACCGTCCGGCTCATGGGCATCACGGACGCCCTCCTCAAGGTGCTGCTCCAGGGCACCCAGTACTCCCCGCGGCGCGCCCTGGAGAACGGGCTGGTCCACGAAGTGGCCGCCACCTCCGAGGAGATGCTCGCCAAGGCGCGTGCCTTCATCGACGCCAACCCGGAATCACAGCAGCCCTGGGACAAGCCGGGCTACAAGATCCCCGGCGGTACACCGTCGAACCCGAAGTTCGCCGCCAACCTCCCCGCGTTCCCGGCCAACCTGCGCAAGCAGCTCGGCGGCGCCCCGTACCCGGCTCCGCGCAACATCATGGCGGCCGCCGTCGAGGGCTCCCAAGTCGACTTCGAGACCGCTCTCGTCATCGAGGCGCGGTACTTCACCGAGCTGGTCACCGGACAGACCTCGAAGAACATGATCCAGGCGTTCTTCTTCGACCTCCAGGCCGTCAACTCCGGCGCCAACCGGCCCCAGGGCATCGAGCCGCGTCCGGTCCGCAGGGTCGCCGTCCTGGGCGCCGGGATGATGGGCGCGGGCATCGCCTACTCCTGCGCCCGCGCGGGCATCGACGTCGTCCTCAAGGACGTGTCCGCGGAAGCGGCGGCCAAGGGCCGTGCCTACTCCGAGAAGCTCTGCGCCAAGGCCGTGTCCCGGGGCCGTACGACACAGGAGCAGGCCGACGAGCTCCTCGCCCGCATCACCGCCACCGCCGACCCGAACGACCTGGCCGGCTGCGACGCCGTGATCGAGGCCGTCTTCGAGGACACCGCGCTCAAGCACAAGGTGTTCCAGGAGATCGAGAACATCGTCGAGCCCGACGCACTGCTCTGCTCCAACACCTCGACCCTGCCGATCACCGTGCTGGCCGAGGGCGTGGAGCGGCAGGACGACTTCATCGGGCTCCACTTCTTCTCGCCCGTCGACAAGATGCCGCTCGTCGAGATCATCAAGGGCGAGCGGACCGGCGACAAGACACTGGCGCGCGCCTTCGACCTCGTCCGCCAGATCAAGAAGACCCCGATCGTCGTCAACGACTCGCGCGGCTTCTTCACCTCCCGTGTCATCGGGCACTTCATCAACGAGGGCGTCGCGATGGTCGGCGAGGGCATCGAGCCCGCCTCCGTCGAACAGGCCGCCGCCCAGGCGGGCTACCCCGCCAAGGTCCTGTCCCTGATGGACGAGTTGACGCTCACGCTGCCGCGCAAGATCCGCAAGGAGTCGAAGCAGGCCGTCGAGGAAGCGGGCGGCACCTGGCGGACGCACCCGGCGGAGGCGGTCATCGACCGCATGGTCGACGAGTTCGGCCGCCCCGGCCGCAGCGGCGGCGCCGGCTTCTACGAGTACGGCGAGGACGGCAAGCGCGGCAGGCTCTGGCCGGGACTGCGCGAGCACTACACCAAGCCCGGGTACGAGATCCCGTTCCGGGACATGCAGGAGCGCATGCTCTTCTCCGAGGCGCTGGACACCGTGCGCCTGGTGGAGGAGGGCGTACTGACCTCCGTCGCGGACGCCAACATCGGGTCCATCTTCGGCATCGGTTTCCCGGGCTGGACGGGCGGCGTGCTGCAGTACATCAACGGCTACGAGGGAGGACTGCCCGGATTCGTGGCCCGCGCGCGGGAACTCGCCGAGCGCTACGGGGAGCGGTTCGACCCGCCCGCGCTGCTCGTCGACAAGGCGGAGAAGGGCGAGAGGTTCAGCGACAAGAAGGGCGCCGCGTCACCCGCCGGACGGTGACCCGTCGCTGAGCGGTACGCCGCTCACGCTTCCCCGGGGCGGGGACCGGACGCCGACCGGCGCACCGGCTCCCGCCCCCAGGAGCGCTCACGTGGTGGCGCGGTCCGGCGTACGCGTGAACCATGGGACCTGCCGTCCCGGCCGCCCCGTGCGTCCCGATCGGCCTGTCGTCCCGGCCGACCCGTGCGTCCCGATCGGCCCGTCGTCCCGGGCCGGCTCAGGACTCGTCCTCCAGCCACTCGCGCAACTCCCGCTTGAGGGAGCGCTGGAACGTGGTCAGCAGCGCCTGCACCACCAGCGGCTGCATGTGCGCCGACAGCGATCGCACCGCCGCAGCGGACTCGTGCGGGCCCACCGCCTCCCGCAGCAGCGTGGACAGTTCGTGCGCCACAGCACGCGAGTGCTCCAGCAGGACACCCTGCGCCGCGAGAATCGTCCCGTGCGCCAGCGGCACGTCGAGGAGCTGGACGCCGAGCCCCAGCAGTCCGGGGTCGACCCGGAAGGAGTCCCCGGCCCGCTCGACTACGTTCATCGCGACGAGCCGCTCCAGATGTTCCTCCTCCAGCGGCCGGCCCGCCCGCCGCTCCAGCTCCTCGCGCGTCACGTCCTCCGCCGCGTCCGGGGCCCAGGAGGCCACCACCGCACGGTGGAGAGCGAGATCGCGGGCGCTCAGGTCGGACGGCAGCTGCCGCAGATGACGCTCGATCGCGGCCAGGGTCATGCCCTGGCGCTGCAACTCCTCGATGAGCGCGAGCCGGGCCAGGTGCTCCTGGCTGTAGCGCCCCACCCGGCGGGGGCCGATCACGGGCGGCGGCAGCAGACCCCTGGTGCTGTAGAAGCGGACCGTCCGGACCGTGACGCCCGCGCGCGCGGCCAGCTCGTCGACCGTGAGCGCCGGCCCCTCGGTGTCCGTCGTCATGGCAGGTCCTCGCCCCTTCGGTGGTACAGCGATCAGGTGCAACAGTACTGCTGTCTCACCGGTGTTGTGAAAGCTTCCGGAGTGCTTCCCGCCCGACACGCTCCGTGGAACCATCGGCACGCTCCGTACGTTCATCCGTCAGCCCGGCAGAGCGGCCGGGACGCGCGATGCCGAGCCGATGGCGCCAGGAGGCGGTCATGACCACGATCCTGCGACTCCCCGGGGACCCAGCCGAACTCACGCTCCCCGCCCTGCTGTTGCGCAACGCCGAGGACCACGGGGATCTCCCGGCCCTGTCCTGGCGCACCGGCGCCGGCACCGGCTGGACCACGCTCACCTGGAGCGAGGTGCGCCGGGAGGCGGCCACCCTGGCCGCCGGGTACGCGGCACTGGGCGTCGAGCGCGGCGAGCACGTCCTGATGATGATGACCAACCGCCCCGAGCACTGGCTCAGCGACCTGGCCCTGACCCACCTGGGCGCCGTCCCGGTCACCGTCTACGGCACCGCGGCACCCGAACAGGTCGCGCACATCGCGCGGCACAGCCGGGCCCGTTTCGCGATCGTCGAGGGCGCTCGCGAACTCGGCTGCTGGGAACCGCTGCTGGCGGACCCCGGCACCCGACTGGAGCGCCTCGTGGTGGCCGAGGCGGCCCAGGCCGGACCGCACCGGACGTACGAGTCGCTCAAAGGGCACGAGACCCTCGGCCCGTGGGGGAATCTGGGCGTCCTGGAGAAGAACGGCGGGGTGCTGGAGCAGAGGGCCCTGCTGAAGGCGGGCGCCCAGGGGCGGACGGACCTCTTCGAGAAGGCATGGCGCGAGACCCGCGCCACGGACCCCCTGACCGTCGTCTACACCTCGGGCACCACCGGAGAGCCCAGAGGCGTGCGCGTCACCCACCGTAACGTCGCCCTGAACGCGCACGCCCTGAACCGGGTCGTCGACCTCCCCGACCACGTGGAGCACCTCTCCTACCTCCCCTTCGCGCACATAGCCGAGCGCATGCTCGGCATCTACCTGCCGGTGTTCCGCGCCTCGCACGTGTACCTGTGCCCCGACCCGGCGCAGGTCGGGGCGATCGCCCGGGAGCTGCGTCCGGCCCAGTTCTTCGGTGTCCCGCGGGTGTGGGAGAAGCTCGCCGCGGCCGTACGGACCGTGCTCGCGGGGCTCCCGGCGCGGCGCCGGGAGGACGTGGACGCGGCCATGGAGACGGCACGCGCGCGTGCGGAGTGCCGCGAACGGGGCGAGGACCCGCCCGCCGAGCTGGAGGAGGCGTACCGGGCGGCGAAGGAGCGGGTGCTCGACCCGATCCTCGCCCTCGCCGGATTCGACCGCCTGGTGTGGACGGCGAGCGCCTCGGCGCCGATGCCCCCGGACGTGGCGGACTTCTGGGCGGGCTTCGGACTGGTGATCATGGACGCCTGGGGGCTGACCGAGACCATAGGCGTCGCCACCACGAACACCTCGGCCGCCTTCCGTCGCGGCTCGGTCGGCAGACCGCTGGACGGCCTGGAACTGCGCACCGCCGAGGACGGCGAGATCCTGGTGCGCGGCGCGACCGTCTTCGACGGCTACCTGCGCGCCGACGGCACGGTGGAGGACGCCCGTGACGCGGAGGGCTGGTTCGCCACCGGAGACCTCGGGCGGATCGACGAGGACGGCTTCCTCCGCCTGACCGGCCGCAAGAAGGAGATGATCGTGACCTCGACGGGCAAGAACGTCTCGCCCGCCCACGTGGAGAACACGCTCAAGGAGCACCCCGTCGTCGACCAGGCGTACGTCCACGGCGACGGCCGCCCTTACCTGGTCGCCCTGCTCGTCCCGGACCCGGCCGCGGCGGGGGATCCGGAGGGCCTGGAGGAGGCGGTCGCGCACGCGGTGGCCCAGGCGAACACCCGCCTGAGCCGTACCGAACAGATTCGGCGCTACCGCGTGCTCGACCGGGAATGGAGCCCCGCGACGGGCGAGCTCACGCCCTCGCTGAAGCTGCGCCGCACGGCGGTACAGGAGCGCTACAAGGACGTGATCGAGCAGCTGTACACCTTCTGACCTGCGGCGGGACTGATTCGATCATCGTGTGAGATGTTCCCCGATGTGAGGTGTGCCATCGCGTACACGTGGACCCGTGGGGAAGGTGGCCCCTTGGTCCGTGCCGCGACAGGGGAGGTACGGGCCGGGACATGTCCGGACCCGCGTGCACTGTGCGTCGGGCGCACCAGAGAGTGGATCCACCCGTGAGCAAGGACGCCGTAGACACGGCCAAGGCCGCCGCCCGCACCGACGCGGCCCGTACGCCCGCGGACGCGGGCGACGCCGGATACAGCAAGGACCTCAAGCCGCGTCACGTCAACATGATCGCCATCGGCGGCGCGATCGGCACCGGACTCTTCCTCGGCGCCGGCGGACGCCTGCACACCGCGGGCCCCGCACTGGCGATCGCCTACCTCGTCTGCGGAACCTTCGCCTTCTTCGTCGTACGCGCCCTCGGTGAGCTGGTCCTCTACCGGCCCTCCTCCGGGTCCTTCGTGTCGTACGCGCGTGAGTTCCTCGGCGAGAAGGGCGCCTACGTCGCCGGGTGGATGTACTTCCTCAACTGGTCGACGACCGGCATCGCCGACATCACCGCGATCGCGCTCTACACGCACTACTGGAGCTTCTTCACGGACATCCCGCAGTGGGTGCTGGCCCTGATCGCCCTCGCGGTGGTCCTGGCGGTCAACCTGATCTCGGTGAAGATCTTCGGCGAGATGGAGTTCTGGTTCGCGATCATCAAGGTCGCCACCCTGGTCTCCTTCATGCTGGTCGGCATCTTCCTGCTGGCCACCCACCACGACGTGGACGGCCAGAAGCCCGGTCTGGGCGTCATCACGGACCACGGCGGTCTCCTGCCGCACGGCCTGATGCCGGTGGTCCTCGTGATGCAGGGCGTGATCTTCGCCTACGCGGCCCTGGAACTGGTGGGTGTCGCGGCGGGCGAGACCGCGGAGCCCGAGAAGGTCGTCCCGCGCGCGGTGAACTCGATCATGTGGCGCGTCGGCCTCTTCTACGTCGGCTCGGTCGTGCTGCTCGCGCTGCTGCTCCCCGGCTCGGTCTACTCGGCCGACGAGAGCCCCTTCGTCACGGTCCTGTCGAAGATCGGCGTCTCGGGAGCCGGTGACGTCATGAACCTGGTCGTGCTCACGGCGGCCATGTCCTCGCTGAACTCCGGCCTGTACTCCACCGGCCGCATCCTGCGCTCCATGGCGACGGCGGGCTCCGCGCCCAGATTCACCGCGCGGATGAACCGCAGCCAGGTGCCCTACGGCGGCATCCTGCTCACCTGCGCGGTGTGCGTGCTCGGTGTCGGTCTGAACTACCTCATGCCGGACCAGGCCTTCGAGATCGTCCTGAACGTCGCGTCCCTGGGCATCATCAGCACCTGGGTGATCATCATGATCTGTCACCTGGTGTTCGTCCGCCGCGCCAAGGCCGGCCTGGTCACGCGCCCGTCCTTCCGTCTCCTCGGCAGCCCCGTCACGGAGACCGTGACGATCCTCTTCCTGCTGGCCGTGCTCGCCCTGATGTGGAACGACCCCGAGGTCGGCCGCAAGACCCTGCTGCTCGTCCCGGTCATCGCGGCCCTGCTGGTCGGCGGCTGGTTCGCCGTCCGCCGCCGGGTCTCCAAGGCGGCGGACGAGGAACTGAGCGGGCTCACGAAGTAGCGCCGAACGCGGTCCGGCGGCGGCTCGAGGAGCGTTGTCGGTGCCGGCGTCTACGGTGGCGTCATGTCGGGGATCACATATGTCCGGGGTGACGCCACCGTTCCGTCGGTGAAGGGCGTCAAGCTGATCGCCCATGTCTGCAACGACATCGGGGGCTGGGGGAGGGGCTTCGTGCTCGCGCTCTCCCGCCGCTGGCCGGAGCCGGAGAAGGCCTACCGCGCCTGGCACCGCGACCGCGCGCACAACGACTTCGGGCTGGGCGCCGCCCAGTTCGTCCAGGTCGAACGGCACGTGTGGGTCGCGAACCTGATAGGCCAGCGGGGCATCCGGACGGGCAGCAAGGGGGTTCCGGTCCGTTACGAGGCGATCGACGCGGCGCTCGGACGGCTGGCGGACCAGGCCGTCGCACTCGAGGCGTCCGTCCACATGCCCCGCATCGGCTGCGGCCTGGCGGGCGGTACCTGGTCGCGTGTGGAACCCCTCGTGACCGGGCGGCTGGTGTCACGGGGTGTCGCGGTGACGGTGTACGACCACGACGGCTGAACGGCGCGCGCCGGACGGACGTGACGGACGGGACGGACGGGACGGACGGGGCGGACGGGGCGGACGGGGCGGACGGTCGTGACGGCCGACCGGACGGCAGGAGTCGGCCGAGGGGTGGCTTTCGGTCAACTCTGGCGCAGAACCTCGTTGGTTCGCACGCGTGAACGGGTACATCACGGCCATGGACCTCATCCCGTACCCGATCGGCCCACTCAACCCGAAGGTTCAGGATCTGCTCCTCGCGCTGCCGCTGTTCGCCCTCGTCTACGTGCTCATCGCCCGGATACTGCCGCGGATGAACCGGGTGCTCGCGGCACGGGACGACGCGATCAACGGCACCAGGGAACGGGCCGACGCCGTGCAGGCCCGCGCCGAGCGTGAGCGCGCCCAGACGGAGGCACTTCTGGCCGAGGCTCGTCATGACGCCGCCCGGATCCGTCAGGACGCCCACGAACGGGGCGCCATCCTGATCACCGAGGCCCGCGAGGACGGGCAGCGCGCACGCGAGTCCGTCATCGCCGAGGGCCGCGCCCGCATCGAGTCCGAGCGCGCGGCCGCCGAGGTCGAACTCCGTATATCGGTGTCCGAGCTGGCCTCCGCCCTGGCGAGCCGGATCGTGGGCGAGCGGATCGGGAGCCCCGCGCAACACCGCAACTGACACGCGCCGTCGAACGGCCGCCCGTCCCGGAAAGGACGGGCGGCCGGACGCACACCGGCCCACGGCCGGAGTGCTGCCCTCAGCCGGAGTGGACGGAGTCGGTCGCAGCGATCTTCTTCCACGACCTGGGCCGTGCGGGGACCCCCTCGGCGGCCCGGGGCGCCGACAGTGAGGCGCCCCGGGCGGCGGGCGCCGCCGGCTTCGACGGCTGGAACAGCCAGGTGTCGAAGAGCGCGGCGAGGGACTTGCCGGACACCTTCTCCGCGTACTTCCGGAAGTCCTCGACCGTGGCGTTCCCGTACGGGTGCTCCTTCGGCCATCCCTTCAGCACGGTGAAGAAGGCGTCGTCCCCGATCTCGTTGCGCAGCGCCTGGATCGCCAGCGCCCCCCGGTCGTAGACAGCGGTGTCGAACTGGTCGTCCGGACCGGGGTCACCGGGCTTCACCGTCCAGAAGGCGTCGTCCGCCGGGTGCGACGCGTACGTGTAGTCCGCGAGCTCCTGTGTCGTGCCCTCGCCCTCGTGCTCGGACCACAGCCACTGCGCGTACCGCGCGAAGCCCTCGTTGATCCAGATGTCCTTCCACCCGGCCAGCGACACGTCGTCGCCGTACCACTGGTGCGCCAGCTCGTGGACGACCACGGACGTGTTGGAGCCGCCCGCGAACTGCCGGGGGCTGTAGTACACGCGCGTCTGGGTCTCCAGCGCGTACCCGGTGGTGGTGTTCGGGACGTAACCCCCCACCGAGTTGAACGGGTACGGGCCGAAGTAGCCGGTCAGCCAGTCGACGATCTCCCCGGTCCGCTCGACGCTCGCCCGTGCGGCCCCGTCGTTGTCGCCGAGGTCCTTGCTGTACGCGTTGACGACCGGGACGCCGTCGGACGTCTTCCCGGTGGTGATGTCGAACCCGCCGATCGCGAGCGTGGTCAGATAGGTCGCCTGCGGCTTGTTCGAGCGCCAGTTGTAGCGGGTCCAGCCCAGCCGCGAACTCGTCGACTGGAGCGTGCCGTTGGAGATGGCCTGGGTGCCGTCCGGCACCGCCACCGAGACGTCGTAGGTGGCCTTGTCGCTCGGGTGGTCGTTGCTCGGGTACCACCACCAGGCGGACTCGGGCTCGTCCGCCGCGACGGCGCCGTCCGGAGTGCGGTGCCAGGTCGAGAAGCCGTACGCGCTCTTCGTTGACGGCACCCCGCTGTAGCGGACCACCACGGTGATGGGCGTGCCCTTCGGCAGCGGGGTCGCCGGGGTGATCTCCAGCTCGTGCTGGCCCGAGGTGGTGAACGACGCCTTCGCGCCGTTGACCCGCACCTCGCTCACGTCGAGCAGGAAGTCCAGGTCGAAGCGCGAGAGGTCCTGCGTGGTGGTGGCCAACAGGGTGGCCGTGCCCTCCAGTTCGTCCGTCGCGGGCTGGTAGGTGAGCCGGAGGTCGTAGTGCGAGACGTCGTACCCGCCGTTGCCGTAGGCCGGGTAGTAGGGGTCGCCGATGCCCGGCGCCCCGGGGGTGTAGTCCGCGGCCGATGCCGGGACCGCCAGCAGCAGGGAGGCGGCGAGCGCGCCCGGGGCGATGAGTCTGCGGTGCACGTCAAGCTCCAAGTCGTGGGGGCACAAGGACTGTTCGGAGCCTATTGAGTCCCTGTGACCCCGGCGGTGTCCATGGCCGCCCCTGTCACACGATCGCCATTCGGCCGACACCTTTCGCCGGAACGCCGCACCCGCCCCGTCCGCACCGGACTTTCCCCTGCGAAGCTTCCAAGTGCCCCCTTTTGCACAGGAGTTGACCGGGGTACCGTCCGCGCATGCCGATACCAGCGCGCCGCATGCGCTTCACGACCTGGAGATCGCTCGCGACGGTGGCCACGGCCGCCCTGATGGCCGCCTTCCTCACCCCGGCCGCCGCGCACGCCACCGTGCGGGAGAGCGCTCCCGTCTACTCCTACGACAACGCCGTCCGCGAATCCGTCTGGGTGGACACCGGCCTCGACGGCGACGGCGACGGAAGGAACGACCGCGTCGCCGTCGACATCGTCCGGCCCCGCGAACCCGCCCGGCAGGGCCGCAAGGTGCCCGTGATCATGGACGCCAGCCCGTACTACTCCTGCTGCGGTCGCGGCAACGAGAGCCAGCTCAAGACGTACGACGCGTACGGGAACGTCGTCCAGATGCCGCTTTTCTACGACAACTACTTCGTGCCCCGCGGCTACGCCTTCGTCGGCGTCGACCTGGCCGGAACCAATCGCTCCGACGGCTGTGTGGACGTCGGGGGCCGCTCCGACATCCAGTCCGCGAAGGCGGTCGTCGACTGGCTGAACGGCCGGGCCAGGGCCTACACCACCCGTACCGGTGCCGACCCGGCCAGAGCGACCTGGACCAACGGCCGTACCGGCATGATCGGCAAGAGCTGGGACGGCACCATCGCCAACGGGGTCGCCGCCACCGGCGTCAAGGGCCTGAAGACCATCGTGCCGATCAGCGCCATCTCCTCCTGGTACGACTACTACTTCGCCCAGGGCGCCCCGCTCTACGACTCGGGACCGGACTGGCTCTCCGACTACGTCGACAGTCCCGACGCACGGGCCAGGTGCGCCGCCGTGCAGCGGAAGATCGTCGCGGGCGCTCCGCGCACCGGTGACTGGACGCCGTTCTGGACCGAGCGCGACTACGTGAAGGACGCCGGCAAGGTCAGGGCCAGCGTCTTCCTCACGCACGGCATGCAGGACCTGAACGTGCGCACCAAGAACTTCGGCCAGTGGTGGAGCGCCCTCGCCAAGAACGGCGTCGAGCGCAAGATCTGGCTCTCCCAGACCGGTCACGTCGACCCGTTCGACTTCCGCCGCGGCGCCTGGGTGGACACCCTGCACCGCTGGTTCGACCATGAACTGCTCGGCTACGACAACGGCATCGACCGCGCGCCCATGGCCGACATCGAGCGCCATCCCGACCAGTGGGTCACCACGTCCGTCTGGCCACCCCGTTCCACCCGGACGGCGACTCTGCGGCCCGGTACCGGCGCCCAGCAGGGAGTCGGCACCCTCGGACTGCGCAAGGGCTCCGGGACGGAGACGTTCACCGACGACCCGACGCTGAGCGAGACCGATTGGGCGGCCCACGTCGACCGGCCCACCGCGGAGAAGGCCGGGTTCGTCACCGGGCCGCTGACCGAGGACCTGCGGCTGTCCGGCTCCTCCAAGGTGACGGTCACCGCCACACCGACCACCTCCAGCGCCCACCTCAGCGCGGTCCTGGTCGACCTCGGCCCCGACACCATCCGTGACTACGCGGGCGGCGGCGAGGGCATCGCCACCCTCACCGACCGGACCTGCTGGGGAGCGAGCACCGCCGGCGACAGTTCCTGCTACAAGGTCACCCAGGCCGCGACGACCGCCGTCGACGCCACCGTCCTCAGCCGGGGGTGGGCCGATCTCGGCACCTCGGTGTCACCGGGCAGGGGAGTACCGCTCACTCCCGGCAAGGCATACACGATCACGCTCGACCTGGCCGCCACCGACCACGTCGTGCCGGCGGGCCACCGGCTCGCGCTCGTCGTCGCGGGGACCGACCGGGATCTCATCGACCCGCCGTCGAGCACCCCGACCCTGACACTGGACCTCTCCCGTACGTCGGCGCGGGTCCCGGTGGTCGGAGGCGCCGAGGCCTTCGGCAGGGCGACCGCGGGGACCGGCAAGGCCGCCGCCCCGTCCGTCCACGACGGCGTCGGCCGTCACGGCACGGCCCAGCGGGTCCCGGGCGACCGCCACTGACGGCGTCCCGCCCGCACGCCGGGGCCGTGCCGGTCACCCACCGTCACGGCCCCGGCGACACCGGCATCCGCGCCCGCCGCGGACCTGCCCGCGCGCGTGCGGGCCCGACCACCCTTCGCCGCGGGTGCGTCCAGGCGGCCGGACCCGCGGTCACGGACCGTCCGTCCGCGGCCACTGGTCGGCGCGTCGCGCCGGGGTCCTCGCCCATGGCCGGGGGTCGGCGCGTCGCGGGCGGGTCCTCGCCCGCGGCGAGCGTGGCTGTTTCCCGCGCTGACCCGCGGTCATGGACCGTCCGTCCGCGGCCACTGGTCGGCGTGTCGCGCCGGGGT
>NZ_JBHVPP010000005.1:241044-281339 GCF_042887295.1 Streptomyces sp. NPDC057950 | reverse complement strand
TGGCTGTTTCCCGCGCTGACCCGCGGTCATGGACCGTCCGTCCGCGGCCACTGGTCGGCGTGTCGCGCCGGGGTCCTCGCCCATGGCCGGGGGTCGGCGCGTCGCGGGTGGGTCCTCGCCCAGGGCGAGCGTGGCTGTTTCCCGCGCTGACCCGCGGTCATGGACCGTCCGTCCGCGGCCACTGGTCGGCGTGTCGCGCCGGGGTCCTCGCCCATGGCCGGGGGTCAGCGCGTCGCGGCCGGGTCCTCGCCCGCGGCGAGCGTGGCTGTTTCCCGCGCTGACCCGCGGTCATGGACCGTCCGTCCGCGGCCACTGGTCGGCGTGTCGCGCCGGGGTCCTCGCCCATGGCCGGGGGTCAGCGCGTCGCGGCCGGGTCCTCGCCCAGGGCGAGCGCGGCCGCTTCCCGCGCGCATCCCCAGGCCACCGTGACCCCCGCACCGCCATGGCCGTAGTGGTGCACCACGACCCGCCCGTCGGCGTGCACCTCACGCTCCAGCCGCACCGGTGTGCGTACCGGCCGCAGTCCCACCAGATGACCGAGGACACGCGCCCCCGCGATCTCGGGCCGCAGGGCGGCACACCGCTCGACGATCCGCGCGGCCGTCGCCGGATCGGGCGTGAGCGACC
This sequence comes from Streptomyces sp. NPDC057950, assembly GCF_042887295.1. NCBI lineage: Bacteria > Bacillati > Actinomycetota > Actinomycetes > Kitasatosporales > Streptomycetaceae > Streptomyces > Streptomyces sp. NPDC057950. The sequence continues at coordinate 280,712 of NZ_JBHVPP010000005.1, read as the reverse complement.
AGTCGTCCTCGTCGGTGGTGCCGCCGAGCACCAGCCGGCCGGGATGCGGGAAGACGTACGTGCTCGTCCCGGCGATCTTGTCGGTCGCGACGATCCAGGAGCCGACGCCGGGGTTCTCCGTGATCACGAGCTGTCCGCGCACGGGCCGTACGGCCGGATCCGGGACCAGTGAGCGCGCACCCAGCCCCGCGCAGTTGACCACGACCGGCGCCGGCACCCGGGCGAGATCGGTCACCGTGCGTGTCTCGACGGTCCCGCCGGCCGCCGTGAGCCTCTCGCGCAGCCACCGCAGATGCACCGGCATGTCGATCAGCGGCAGCCGTGCGCGCAACCCGGTCCCCGCGTACTCCTCGGGCGTGGCCGCCCGCAGCCCCGGCACCCGGGCGGCCCACGCCCCCTGCGTGTCCAGTCGCGACCCCGCCAGTACGCCGTCGACCATGCGTACGCCGGTCGCCCCCGGCCGTTCCGCCGACTTCTCGTACACGGAGAGTGATTGGAGCGCCCATTCGCCGGCGAGGGCCTCGGGTTCGATGCGGTACGGCCACCACAGCGCTCCGGCGACCGCCGAGGTGGACCGCTCGGCGGGCTCCCTCGTCCACACCCGCACCCGCCGGCCGCGCTCGGCCAGGACGACGGCCGTCGTCAGTCCGATGACACCGCTGCCGACCACGATCACGTCGTCGCTTCGCGTGTTCTCCACGCGGGGACGGTAGCGGAACAGGTCATGTCGTGCTCGCGTCACTCCTTGTGTGTGGGTGACGACAATCCGTGCGCGGCGCCGAGGGGTGGACGCGCGGGGCTGAGGGCGGCGGACGCACGCGTGCGGGCGGCCGGTGGCGCACGGAACGCGGGGTCCACGGCGGGCGGGCCGGGCCGTTAGGATCGGCCTCCTGATGACTGCCACTCTCGTCGCCAAGAACCTCGCCGCCGGACACGGCGACCGCTCGCTCTTCACCGGGCTCGACCTCGTCGTCGCGCCCGGCGACGTGATCGGGCTCGTCGGTGCCAACGGCGCGGGAAAGTCCACGCTGCTGCGGCTGCTCGCCGGGCTGCTCACGCCCGAGGAGGGGGAGCTGCGGCTGTCCCCGCCCTCCGCGGTGGTCGGGCACCTGCCGCAGGAGCCGGAGCGCCGGGACGGCGAGACCGTACGGGCCTTCCTCGCGCGGCGCACCGGCGTGGCCGAGGCCCAGCGGGTGATGGACGAGGCGACGCAGGGGCTCGTCGACGGAGTGCCGGGCGCGGACGACGCCTACGCGGAGAGCCTGGAGCGCTGGCTCGGCCTCGGCGGCGCCGACCTCGACGAGCGGGCGGAGGAGGTCACCGACTCCCTCGGCCTCGCGGTCGACCTGGACCAGCCGATGACGGCCCTGTCCGGCGGGCAGGCCGCCCGCGCGGGACTTGCCTCGCTGCTGCTGTCCCGCTACGACGTCTTCCTGCTCGACGAGCCCACCAACGACCTCGACCTGGACGGTCTGGAGCGGCTCGAGCGGTTCGTCTCCGGCTTGCGCGCGGGCACCGTCGTCGTCAGCCACGACCGCGAGTTCCTCACCCGCACGGTCACCAAGGTGCTCGAACTCGACCTCGCGCAGCAGCAGATCACGCTCTACGGCGGTGGCTACGAGGCGTACCTGGAGGAGCGCGACACGGCCCGCCGGCACGCCCGCGAGGACTACGACGAGTACGCGGACAAGCGGTCCGCCCTCGAAGGGCGGGCCCAGATGCAGCGCTCCTGGATGGACAAGGGAGTGAAGAACGCCCGGCGCAAGGCGAACAACGACAACGACAAGATCGGCCGCAAGTTCCGCAGCGAGGCCAGTGAGAAGCAGGCCGCGAAGGCCCGGCAGACCCAGCGCATGATCGAACGGCTCGACGTCGTCGACGAGCCGCGCAAGGAGTGGGAACTGCGCATGGAGATCGCGGCCGCGCCGCGCTCCGGAGCGGTGGTCGCCACGCTGCGGGACGCCGAGGTGCGGCGCGGCGACTTCACCTTCGGGCCCGCCACGCTCCAGATCGACTGGGCGGACCGGGTGGCCGTCACGGGCGCCAACGGCGCGGGCAAGTCGACCCTGCTGGGCGCGCTGCTCGGCCGCGTCCCGCTGGACGCCGGGCACGCCACCCTCGGCTCCGGTGTCGTCGTCGGCGAGGTCGACCAGGCCCGTAAGCTCTTCCACGGCTCGGAGTCCCTGCTCGACGCGTTCTGCGCCGCCGTCCCCGACACGGAACCGGCCGAAGTCCGCACCCTGCTCGCCAAGTTCGGGCTGAAGGCGGAGCACGTGCTGCGCCCGGCCACCAGCCTCTCGCCGGGCGAGCGCACCCGATCGGCCCTGGCCCTGCTGCAGGGGCGCGGCGTCAACCTCCTGGTCCTCGACGAGCCGACCAACCACCTCGACCTCCCCGCGATCGAGCAGTTGGAGTCGGCCCTCGACACGTACGAGGGCACGCTGCTGCTGGTGACCCACGACCGCCGCATGCTCGACGCCGTGCGCACCACACGCCGTCTGGAAGTGGCCGCGGGCAAGGTGACGGAGCACTGACGGGTCCGTCCGGGCGGGACACTCACCCGGCCAACGCCAGGCGCCGCGCCGTCCTGGGGCGGTCGGCGACGAATCCGTCCGCGTCGAACTCCAGGTCACCGCGGTAGTCCCCCGAGGAGAAGCGGACCAGGCCGCTCTCCCCGTCGCTGCCCAGATGGGCGTACGTCTGCCGCGACGTCCGCACGGCGAGGTCCGGCACGGACACCCGGGCCATCAGGAACTCCGGCTCGCCCGGGGCGAGATGGAGCCGGTGGCGCAGCACCGGCATGGTGTTCGTCAGCGGGCACGGCCCCAGGTCGCGGTCGAGGGCGCCGCCGAGATCGGGCAGCCACTCCCCGTCCGCCGTCCGCCACTCCCCGTCCGCCGTCCGCCGTCCGCCGTCCGCCGTCCCTCACCGTCGTGCCGCAGGTCGAGCGTGCGGGTGCCCGAGGCTGTGTCGGCGCTCACACACAGCCGCCGGGGCACGAACCCGTCGACGGTGTCGAGCTCGTAGGAGATCCGGTACGGCTCGGGAACCGTTGTGACGGCACGCCCGCGCGCCCGCGGAGAGCGGGCGCCGGACATGATCCAAGAGGTCTCGAACCCCTTGCTCTCCGTGACTTCCCAGGTAAGGACACGCGAGCCGGCCATACGGTCACTCCAGGAGCGCGGGCCCGGTGCCGCGCCCCTTTCGGGGCGCGGGGAACGGCCCGGCCGGCGACTGCTCATCCGCAGGTCAACGACGGCCCTTCTTCGGGTCCACCAGTCCCGCGCGCCGCAGCGCGTCCGCCATCGCGCTGTTGGCCGGCGCCGGAGCGGCCTGCCGCGCGCCGCCGCCTCCGCCCGCGCCGCCCCGCGGCTGGCGCTGCTGCTGGCGCTGCTGCGGAGGCCGTCCGCCCCGCTGCGGACGCCCGCCCTCACCCTGCTGGTCCGACGCGGTCGCCTCGTCGTCCAGGCGCAGCGTCAGCGAGATCCGCTTGCGCGGGATGTCGATGTCGAGCACCTTGACCTTGACGATGTCACCGGACTTCACGACATCCCGCGGGTCCTTGACGAACGTCCTGGACATCGCCGAGACGTGCACCAGACCGTCCTGGTGGACGCCGATGTCCACGAAGGCGCCGAAGGCGGCCACGTTCGTGACGACCCCTTCGAGCACCATCCCGGACGCCAGGTCGGAGATCTTCTCGACGCCCTCCTTGAAGGTGGCCGTCTTGAACGCGGGCCGCGGGTCGCGCCCCGGCTTCTCCAGCTCCTTCAGGATGTCCGAGACGGTCGGCAGACCGAACGTCTCGTCCACGAAGTCGGCCGGCCTGAGCGAGCGCAGCGCGCCGGTGTTGCCGATCAGGGCCGCGACCTCGCTGCCCGCCGTCTTCACCATGCGCCGCACCACGGGATACGCCTCGGGGTGCACGCTGGACGCGTCCAGCGGGTCGTCCCCGCCCCGGATCCGCAGGAAGCCCGCACACTGCTCGTACGCCTTCGGGCCGAGCCGGGCCACGTTCTTGAGGGACGTACGGGAGCGGAAGGGGCCGTTGGCGTCGCGGTGGGCCACGATGTTCTCGGCGAGTCCCGAGGTGATGCCGGAGACCCGGGAGAGCAGCGGGGCGGAGGCCGTGTTCACGTCCACGCCCACGCCGTTCACGCAGTCCTCCACGACCGCGTCCAGGGAGCGGGAGAGCTTCACCTCGGACAGGTCGTGCTGGTACTGCCCGACGCCGATGGACTTCGGGTCGATCTTCACCAGCTCGGCCAGCGGGTCCTGGAGCCGGCGCGCGATGGAGACGGCACCGCGCAGCGACACGTCCATGTCGGGCAGTTCCTGCGAGGCGAACGCGGACGCCGAGTACACCGACGCCCCCGCCTCGGAGACCATCACCTTGGTGAGCCGCAGCTCGGGGTGCTTGGTGATGAGCTCACCGGCGAGCTTGTCCGTCTCGCGGGACGCCGTGCCGTTGCCGATCGCGATCAAGTCGACCGTGTGCTCCTTGGCGAGGCGGGCGAGTCTGGCGACGGCCTCGTCCCACTTGTTCGCCGGGACATGCGGGTAGATGACGTCCGTGGCGACGACCTTGCCGGTCGCGTCGACGACGGCGACCTTCACGCCCGTGCGGAATCCGGGGTCCAGACCCAGCGTCGAGCGCGTGCCGGCCGGAGCGGCCAGCAGCAGGTCCCGCAGGTTCGCCGCGAAGACGTCGACCGCCTCGTCCTCGGCGGCGGTGCGCAGTCGCAGCCGCAGGTCGATGCCGAGGTGCACGAGCAGGCGGGTCCGCCAGGCCCAGCGGACCGTGTCCTTCAGCCACTTGTCGCCGGGACGGCCGCGGTCGGCGATCCCGAAGCGCTGGGCGACGATCCCCTCGTACGAAGAAGGCGCAGTCGGGGACTCGGCGGGCTCCTCGGGCTCCAGGACGAGGTCGAGGACCTCCTCCTTCTCGCCCCTCAGCATGGCGAGGACGCGGTGCGAGGGCAGTTCCTTGAAGGGCTCGGCGAAGTCGAAGTAGTCGGCGAACTTGGCGCCCGCCTCCTCCTTGCCGTCCCGCACCTTGGCCGACAGGCGTCCACGCACCCACATGCGCTCCCGCAGCTCGCCGATCAGGTCGGCGTCCTCCGAGAAACGCTCGGTGAGGATCGAGCGGGCGCCGTCCAGGGCCGCCTGCGGGTCGGCGACGCCCTTGTCGGCGTCGACGAAGGCCGTCGCCGCGGCCACCGGGTCGACCGTCGGGTCGCCGAGCAGGCCCTCGGCCAGCGGCTGGAGACCGGCCTCGCGCGCGATCTGCGCCTTCGTGCGCCGCTTCGGCTTGAACGGCAGATAGATGTCCTCCAGGCGCGCCTTGGTCTCGGCGCCCCGGATCTGGGCCTCGACCTCCTCGGTGAGCTTGCCCTGCTCGCGCACCGATTCGAGGATCGCCGTGCGCCGGTCCTCCAGCTCCCGCAGATAGCGCAGCCGCTCCTCGAGGGTGCGCAGCTGCGCATCGTCGAGCATCTCGGTCGCTTCCTTGCGGTAGCGGGCGATGAAGGGCACCGTCGAACCGCCGTCGAGCAAGTCGACGGCGGACTTGACCTGCCGTTCCCGTACGCCGAGCTCCTCGGCGATCCTGCCTTCGATGGACCCTACGAGGGGTGTCGTCACGATCCCGTACCGCCTTCTCCACAGAGGTTGCGCGGCAATTGTGGCAGGTGACACCGACAACGGGGGATCAGGGCGCCGTTCGGCGGTGTCAGCCCTTGCCGGTCATGCCCTCGGGGAACGCGCCGGCCGCGAGCGCCGTCATCAGCAGTCCCTTCGCCAGTTCGGTGAGTCGCTCCACGCCCGCGGCGCCCAGATGCTCGTACGGGGCTCGGTCCAGCTGATCCGTCCGGATCTCGATCTCCTGGCGCAGCGCGGTGCCGGCCTGCGTCAACTCGCCCTCCGCGTCCAGCAGTCCGCGTCCGCGCAGACGCTCCACCGCCGCCTCCCAGTCGGCGCGCGACCAGCCGCGGGTGCCCAGCGCCCACTTCGGAGCCATGCCCTTGCCGGTCGCGGTGTGGCTCACCAGCGCCTCGACCGGGTCGAGTTCCGCCGCGAGCAGCACCGCGAGGTGGCCGTCGCCCCGGTGTTCGCGCAGCAGCGTGGCGCCGTGCCAGAGCGCGAGGTGCGGCGCGTCGGGCACGGGCAGGTCCGCGTGCGCGGCGTAGAGCGGGCGCGCCGTCCTGGTGCAGGCCTCGGCCGCCCGCAGGGCCAGCTCGGCGGCCTCGGCCATCTCCTCGGAGGCGAGGACGTCCTCGCCGAGCAGCCGCCGCAGCGTCGCGTCGACGCCGCGCGCGCGTGCCGCGAGGACGGTCTCGGGCGAGGCCTTCTCCCACACCCCGGGCACGTGCCGGGCCACCAGTTCGTGGTGGAAGTTGTAGAACGTCGCCGTCACCGTGCCCGGCCCGACCGGTCCCATGGCCGCGGCCCGCACCGCGAAGTAGGCGCCCCGGCTGTCGTCGATTCCGACCGCGGTGAGCTCGCGGTCCAGGTCGGGGGAGAAGTAGTGGGTCGAGTGCAGCGGATTGAGGACGTTGTGGCAGCGCCGTCCGGCGCGCTCGGGCAGAGAAGTCGTCATGCCCGCAGGTTACCGACTGGTCAGTACGCGGGGAACGGGTGGGCGTGGAGACATGCACGGCCGTGGCAGGAAAGGTGGGGTACTCGTCCTTGCGGCCCTCGTCGGTCCCGCCAAGAATCGAGGACATGCGAACCGTCCTGTTCGTCCTCTTCGACGCGGTGCAGAGCCTCGACGTCACGGGTCCCGCGGAGGTCTTCGCGGGCGCCGAGATCTCCCGGGCCGGCTCGTACCGCGTCCGCACCGCCTCCCTGGACGGCGCACCGGTCCGCACCTCCAGCGGTCTGACCCTCGTCCCCGACGGCACCCTCGCCGAGGCGCGCGCCCCGCACACCCTGCTCGTCCCGGGCGGGCAGGGCACCCGGCAGCCGGACCCCCGGCTCACCGAGTGGCTGCGGGCGCACGGCCCCGGCGCCGACCGTCTGGTCTCCGTCTGCACCGGCGCCCTCCTGCTCGCGCGGGCGGGCCTGCTCGACGGCCGCCGCGCGACCACCCATTGGGCGTACTGCGACAGGCTCGCCCGCGACCACCCGGCCGTCCAGGTCGACCCCGACCCCATCTACGTACGCGACGGCCGGGTGTCCACCTCCGCGGGCGTCACCTCCGGAATCGACCTCGCCCTCGCGCTCGTCGAGGAGGACCTCGGCCGCGAGACCGCCCTCACGGTCGCCCGTCACCTGGTCGTCTTCCTGCGGCGTCCGGGCAATCAGGCCCAGTTCAGCGCACAGCTCGCCGCGCAGACGGCCCGGCGCGAACCCCTGCGCGAGGTCCAGCAGTGGATCACCGAACACCCCGGCGAGGACCTCTGCGTCGAGTCGCTCGCCGCCCGCGCCCGGCTCTCGCCGCGGCACTTCGCGCGCGCCTTCCAGTCCGAGACGGGCGTGACACCCGGCCGGTACGTCGACCGGGTCCGTCTCGAACACGCCCGGCGTCTGCTCGAGGACACCGCCGACGGCGTCGCGGAGATATCCCGCGCCTGCGGCTACGGCACGCCGGAGGCCATGCGTCGCGCCTTCCTCCGGGCGCTCGGCGCCGCCCCGGCCGAATACCGGCGCCGTTTCCGCCCCGCACCCACGCACTGAACGGGAAAGGACCCGCATGCAGATCGCCATCGTCCTCTACGACCGCTTCACCGCCCTGGACGCGGTGGGCCCCTACGAGACCCTCGGCCGGCTGCCCGGCGCCGAGACCGTCTTCGTCGCCGAGCGCACGGGCCCGGTCCGCAACGAGACCGGCAATCTGGCGCTCACCGCCGACCGCACCCTGGACCAGGTACCGCACCCGGACATCGTCGTGGTCCCCGGCGGCCCGGGGCAGACCCCGCAGATGGAGAACCGGGTCCTCCTGGACTGGCTGCGCGCCGCCGACACCACGAGCACCTGGACCACCTCCGTGTGCACCGGCTCGCTGCTCCTGGCCGCGGCCGGGCTCCTCGACGGCCGCCGGGCCACCTCGCACTGGCTGGCCCTCGACGCCCTCCAGGAGTTCGGCGTCGAACCGACGGGGGAGCGGGTGGTCTTCGACGGGAAGTACGTGACGGCGGCAGGTGTCTCGTCCGGCATCGACATGGGGCTGCACCTGCTCGGCCGGATCGCGGGCGACGAACACGCCCAGGCCGTGCAGCTGCTGACGGAGTACGACCCGCAGCCGCCCTACGACGCGGGGTCCCCGCGGAAGGCGCCCGCGCACCTGGTGGAGGAGCTCCGGGGGAGGAGCCGGTTCATCCTCCGATAGGGCCAAAACCCGGTGTGGTCCAGGTGAACCGTGGCGGGCGGCGCTCCAGGAAGGCGGCGACGCCCTCCGCGGTGTCTCCGCTGCCGCGTGCCTGCTCCGCCCAGTGGGCGTCCCGGTCGGTCCGCCCGTTCGCGAACTCCTTGGCGGACGCCTGCGTCAGCAGCGACCGCGCCGCGAGGACCCGGGTGAACTGCGCGACCCGCTTGTCGAGTTCGTCCCCCGCCAGTACCTCGTCGACCAGGCCCGTGCGCAGCGCGTGCTCCGCGTCGATCAACTCGCCCGAGAACAGCAAGTACTTGGCGGTCGCCGGTCCCACGAGTGACACCAGACGCCGGGTGGCGGAGGCGGGGTAGACGATTCCCAGCTTCGCCGGGGTCACCCCGAACAGGGCGCCGGCCTGCGCGAACCGCAGATCGCAGGCCGCCGCGAGCTGCGAACCGCCGCCGACGCAGTATCCGCGGACGGCCGCGAGCGTCGGCTTGGGGAAGGCGGCGAGCGCGTCCTCGGCCCGTACGGCCAGGCCCTGGGCCTCGTCCGAGGAGCCGCGCAGGGTCGAGATGTCGGCCCCCGCGCAGAAGGTGTCGCCCTCCCCGGTGAGCACCACCGCGCGGACGGCCGGGTCGGCGGCCAGCCCGTCGAGCAGGGGCGGCAGCGCCCGCCACATCCCGGCCGTCATGGCGTTGCGCTTGGCCGGATGGTGGATGACGACGGTGGCGATGCCGTCGCCCACGCTGTGCAGCAGCTGCGGCTCCATACGCCGGATGCTATCCGCACCCTCGAACGCGCGATCAGCGAGGCCGGGCGCGTCCGAGGCGGCCCGCTCCGGCGGACGCCGGATGGGCCGCGCGGCCTCGGCGGCAAACCCGTACAACCCGAATAGTTCTCGAAGTGGACACAAAGAAGGCGAGAGTGGTCGTCCGGTCGACCATGTCATACGGCGACGGTCGGATAACGTCGATAGTCGCTGACTTCTGTTCAGTCATCGGGTCCGCACCAGCGCGTTCCCACACTCGACGTGTGGTGACAATCGAGCGCAAGGGTGGCGACCGGACGATGGAGAACCACGGGCGGGGGTTCGACTCCCGTCCCGAAGGCGGCGGGGACGTGCCTCCCGATCAAAGACCGCCGGGTCCGCTGCCGTACGAGGGGGTGTGGCGGTTCACCGCTCCCGCCGCCGACGCTTCGGTGCCGCAGGCCCGACACGCCGTTCGTGACCTGCTCGCGCGGCAACGGGTGCCCGCGTCGGACGACCTCGTCCAGGGGCTCCTGCTGATCGTCTCCGAACTGGTCACGAACGCCGTCCGGCACGCGGCGCTGCTGTCCCCGACGCTCGCCGTCGAGGTGGCCGTCGGTGCCGAGTGGGTGCGTGTCTCCGTGGAGGACAACCACCCCTACCGCCCGACGGCCCTGGAGGCGGACCACGGCCAGACAGGCGGGCGCGGGCTGCTCCTGGTGAGGGAGGTCACCAGGGAGTCGGGCGGGGTGTGCGACGTCGAGCACACGGCGAGCGGCGGCAAGGTGATCTGGGCCGCCCTGCCGCTCACGCCGAGCGTCGTCTAGATCCTGCCGGGAAGCGTGGATCCGGCCGGGAAGCACGGAAGCGTCCCCATGGGTCCGTCACCAGCCGGCGGACGGGCCCGTCAGCTCCCTGACCGCCGGGCGGGCCGCGTCGAGGACGGTCATGAACCAGGACGAGAAGGGATCCTTCTCGTGCCGCTCGGCGAGCTCGGCGGCGGTCACGAAGACCGTGTCGCCGACCTCCTCCGCGTCGGGACGCAGCGACGCCTGCACCATTCCGACGAAGAGGTGGTTGTACTCCTGCTCCACCAGGCCCGACTCCGGGTCCGGGTGGTTGTAGCGGACCGTGCCCGCCTCCGCGAGCAGCGAGGGGGAGACCCCGAGCTCCTCGTACGTCCGCCGGGCGGCCGCCGCGAAGGGGGCCTCGCCGGGGTAGGGGTGGCCGCAGCAGGTGTTGGACCAGACACCGGGGGAGTGGTACTTGCCCAGGGCGCGCTGCTGGAGCAGCAGCCGTCCGCGCTCGTCGAAGAGGAAGACGGAGAAGGCCCGGTGCAGTTGCCCGGGTGGCTGATGGGCGGCGAGCTTCTCCGCCGTGCCGATCGTATTGCCGTCCTCGTCGACCAGCTCGAGCAAGATCGCTTCAACGGTGCCGTTCGACGAACTGTGCGTCGCGGTGGCAGGTGTGATCGGCATACCCATCCTTCGCATCGGTCTTCGAGTCCCAAGTCTGCCGTACGAAACCGGCACTCCCGGCACTTCGCGGCTCCCCGCATGTCCCGCCGCGGACTCCCGGGACGGGACACGCGGCCGGTCGGCGTCAGGTGCCGGATGTGGCCGGACACCTGATCGTGCCCGGTGCCGCGGACGAGGAATCGTCCAGGACAGGGGCCGACAGATGTTCGCCTCGCACCCCCCGTCCGGTCCCCGTCGAGGACCTCGGAGCAGGGCCGGACGCCGTGGCCCGGAGCGGGTGCGGCGCCTCGCGGCGGTTGGGCCGTGCGGTGACGGGAGCGGACACCGACGCGGTCCGCGGCCGGACGGGCCGTACGCCGACGGAGGCCGCTTCGTCGCCGTACGGGCCGCGTCGGGTGTCGAGGCGGCCGGGTGCCGTCGGCGCCGGTCCGGGGTCAGGCGCCGTCGGCCACCGGACGCAGGGCATGGCCGACGTAGCCGTACTCCCCTCCGTGCGCGCGGCGCAGCTCGATCTCCGCCCGGGTGTCCGCGACGGCCTCGGCCATGCCTGGCCGGTCCAGGTCGGCCGCGTCCGCGTGGGCGGCGAGCGGCCCGTAGTACTCGTCCCAGTCGGAGTCCGGCAGGAGCACCGTGCCCAGCACCCGGTACCCGGCGTCGCGTGCGGCCCGGATGTCCTGAGCGGTCGTGCGCAGCAGGCCCGCCCAGAAGGCACGGGCCCGGCCGGACGGCATCCCCACCGTCCAGGAGCAGTGCGTGAGCACCAGGGTGCCACCGGGGGCGAGCAGCCGCCGCCAGTCGCGCAGGGCGGTGTCGAAGCCGATCAGGTAGGCCGGGCCCTCGGCCCAGAGGAGATCGAACGAGCCGTCCGGGCAGGGGAGTTCACCCATGTCCGCGCGCACGGCGTTGACGGACGCGGAGAGGGAGCGGGTCGCGGCGGCCGTCCGCAGTTCGTCGAGGAACGGTTCGTGCGGGTCGACGGCGGTCACCCGCGCCCCGGCCTCGGCGGCGAGCAGCAGCGCGGACCGGCCGGGCCCGCAGCCCAGGTCGAGCACGCGCGGGCGCCGCGGCAGCGGACCGGCGAGCGAGAGCATGTGCCGGGTGGTGGCGTCGGAGCCGGGGCCCTGCCGGGGCAGTCCGTGGTGCAGGGCGAAGAATGCCTCGCGGGAGGCGTCGTGGTCGGACGGCATGAGCAGCCTCCGGATGCGGGGTCCGGGCCGCCGCGCACGCCGTACGGCGTCGGTCAGCCGTGGACCCGGAGGACGGGGACACACCTGTCACCGCGCACGGCGGCGTCGAACGTGACGGCCATCGACCCACCTCCTCCTCGAACCGCGGCCGAGCCAGCACCGGCCCGCACGGCCCCGCAGCCCTGTTTCCCGGCCCGCCTGCCCGCCTGCCCGCCCGTCCGCCTGCCCGCCAGCCCGCCTGCCCGCCTGCCCGCCTGCCCGCCTGCCCACCCGTCCGCCTGCCCGCCAACCCGCCTGCCCGCCCGTCCGCCTGCCCGGCTCTCCGGCCGGCCGGAGACGGACCGGGCCCCGGCCCGCGCGCCCGCTCAGTGACAGAGCCTCGCCTCGTGCCGCGCGCGTCCGCTCGGCTCCAGCTGGAAGGTGTGGTGCTCCAGGTCGAAGTGGTGGCCCAGGCAGCCCCGGAGCTCGAGGGGCACTTTCTCGTGCCGGCCGGCGTCCAGCACGTCCGTGGCGACGACCACATGGGCGGAGAGGACCGGCAGGCCGGACGTGATGGTCCAGGCGTGCAGGTCGTGGACGTCCTCGACACCGGGCAGCGCCACGATGCGGGCGCGCACCTCCGCCATGTCGACATGCCGGGGCGCCGCCTCCAGGAGCACGTTCAGCGCCACCCGCAGTCGCCCGCGGTACGCGCGGGTGGAGTATCGGGCCAAGGCCGCGCAGAACACCGTTGCCATCCGCTCTGACCTGCGTGAACGGAACGCAGGTCAGAGCAGGTGAAGATCGTTAATCCTGTGTCGGGGGGTGATGAAGACGCCATCCGTCCCACGCCGAGGCGACCATGTCGCGCACCCCGCGCCGCGCGCGCCAGTCAAGCTCCCGGGCGGCCAGCTCGGCCGAGGCGACCGCGCGCGGGGCGTCACCGGGACGGCGCGGCTCGACGACCGGCTCCCGGGCGTCACCGCTGACCTCCGCGACCAGCGTGAGCAGCTCACGCACCGAGACGCCCTCGCCCCGGCCGATGTTCACGGTGAGATCGCCCGTGGCGTCACCCGTCAGCCTGCGGGCCGCCGCGAGATGCGCCTCGGCGAGGTCGGCGACGTGGATGTAGTCCCGGACACAGGTGCCGTCCGGTGTCGGATAGTCGCCGCCGAAGATCCGCGGGGCCTCGCCGCGGGTGAGCCGGTCGAAGACCATCGGGATCACGTTGAACACCCCGGTGTCGGCCAGCTCCGGCGTGACCGCGCCCGCCACGTTGAAGTAGCGCAGGCACACCGTCGCGATACCGTGCGCCCGGCCCGCCGCCCGCACCAGCCACTCCCCGGCGAGTTTCGTCTCGCCGTACGGGCTCATCGGCGCACAGGGCGTGTCCTCCGTGATGAGGTCCACGTCCGGATTGCCGTAGACGGCCGCGGACGAGGAGAAGAGGAACCTGCGCACGCCCGCCCCGGCCACCGCCTCCAGCAGCGTCGCGAGACCGCCGACGTTCTCCTGGTAGTAGCGCGTGGGCTGCTCGACGGACTCACCGACCTGCTTGCGCGCCGCGAGATGCACCACACCCGTCACCGCGTGCTCCGACAGAACCCGCTTGAGCAGGTCCCCGTCCAGGGACGATCCCTGTACCAGCGGGATGCCCTCCGGGAGACGCCGGGCCACCCCGGACGAGAGGTCGTCGAGAGCGACGACGCGCTCCCCGGCCTCCGCCATCGCCCGCGCCACGTGTGCCCCGATGTATCCGGCCCCGCCGGTGATCAGCCATGTCATGGACGACCACCCTATGCCGGGCCCGGTACCGCGCCCGTTCTGCCGTGTTCCGCACCGGTGCGCCGGTTCTCGTACGCAATGCCGCCAATGGTCCGGTCTGGGGCCGCGGTTTGTCGCGCGGACCCCGGATCACCGATGATGATCGCGGCGGAGACGGTCACGCAGACCAGGTTGATCGGACCGTGAACGGGTGGTGAACACCCGCTTCCCATCATCCGATAGCCTCTGCCGACATGCCGCCCGGCGGCCGCAGGCACTGTCCGCGCCCTCCCGCCCGCCCCCCGGGGCGGACGAGCGGGAGGACCAGGAAAGGGCCCGGACCCGGGCCGTCCCACCACGCACATGCCGGCGCGAGGCCGCCCGGCACCCAGGGAGTGAGTTCGCTGTCGACCGCCATCCTCACCGGCCAGCCGGTCCCCGGATCGTCGCTCGAGGGCGATCTGCGGTCGCTCGGGTTCGACGTGCGGTCCGCCGCCGAAGCCGGTGACGCCGAGACCCTGCTGGCCGCCGTACCGGCGGGTGAGCGGGTCGCCGTCGTCGACGCCCGCTTCGTCGGACACCCGCACGCCCTGCGCCTCGGCCTCACGGACCCCCGGTTCCCGGCCTCCGCGGTGCACGGCGCCGTGTCCGTGCAGCCCGAGGCCCGCCGGGCGCTGACCCGCGCCATGGCCCGCGAGAGCTCCGCGTCCGGCGGCGTGGCCGTCGCGACCGACAACCTCGCGGGGCGCCTCACCGCGGCCCTCGACGCGGACGGCGTCGCCGTGTACCGCCCCGAACTGGGCTCGCTGGTGGCCGCCGTCCCCACCGACCCGCAGGAGCGCAACGAGATCCGGCAGGCCGTCTCCGCCGTGGACGACGAGGCCATCCGGCTGCGCAGCGCCGTGAAGGCCCGCGACGGCTTCTTCACCACGTACTGCATCAGCCCGTACTCCCGCTACCTCGCCCGCTGGTGCGCCCGCCGCGGCCTGACCCCGAACCAGGTCACCACCGCCTCGTTGCTGACCGCGCTGATCGCCGCGGGCTGCGCCGCCACCGGCACCCGCGCCGGGTTCGTCGCGGCCGGCCTGCTGCTGCTGTTCTCCTTCGTCCTGGACTGCACCGACGGGCAGCTGGCCCGCTACTCCCTGCAGTACTCGACGCTCGGCGCCTGGCTGGACGCGACCTTCGACCGTGCCAAGGAGTACGCCTACTACGCCGGCCTCGCCCTCGGCGCGGCCCGTGGCGGCGACGACGTGTGGGCGCTCGCCCTGGGCGCGATGATCCTGCAGACCTGCCGGCACGTCGTCGACTTCTCCTTCAACGAGGCGAACCACGACGCCACCGCCAACACCAGCCCCACCGCGGCCCTCTCCGGCAAGCTCGACAGCGTCGGCTGGACGGTCTGGGTGCGCCGGATGATAGTCCTGCCCATCGGCGAACGATGGGCGATGATCGCCGTTCTCACGGCGCTGACCACACCCCGGATCACCTTCTACGCGCTGCTCGCCGGCTGCGCCTTCGCGGCGACGTACACCACGGCGGGCCGGGTACTGCGCTCGCTGACCCGCAAGGCCCGGCGCACGGACCGGGCGGCACAGGCGCTGGCCGACCTCGCGGACAGCGGACCGCTCGTCGAGCTGCTGGTCCGCCTCGCGCGCGGCACCGTCCGGCACACGGCGCCCGTCAGCGCCCTCGTCGGCGGCTTCCTCGTGGTCGCCTCGGCCGTGCTGTGGGGCTCCGGCTGGCAGACCGTCGTGTTCGCCGTCGTCCACACGCTCATGTCCGCCACAGCCGTCGTCCGCCCCCTCAAGGGCGCCCTCGACTGGCTGGTCCCGCCGGTCTTCCGTGCCGCCGAGTACCTCACCGTTCTGGTACTCGCGGCCAAAGCCGACATGAACGGAGTGCTTCCCGCGGCTTTCGGCCTGGTGGCCGCGGTCGCCTACCATCACTACGACACGGTGTACCGCATCCGCGGCAACGCGGGCGCGCCGCCGCGCTGGCTGGTGCGGGCGACCGGGGGCCACGAAGGCAGGACGCTGCTGGTCACCGTCCTGGCCGCGGTGCTCACCGCCGCACAGTTCGAGGTCGCGCTCACGGCGCTCGCCGTGGCCGTGGCCGTGCTGGTGCTCTTCGAGAGCATCCGCTTCTGGGCGTCCTCCGGGGCGCCCGCCGTACACGATGAAGGAGAACCCGCATGATCGGCCTCGTGCTGGCGGCCGGCGCCGGACGGCGTCTGCGCCCCTACACCGACAGCCTCCCCAAGGCTCTCGTGCCGGTTGGTCCCGCGGGCATAGAGGACAGCATCACGGTCCTGGACCTGACCCTCGGCAACTTCGCCGAGATCGGTCTGACCGAGGTCGGCATCATCGTCGGCTACCGCAAGGAAGCCGTCTACGACCGCAAGGCGGCCCTGGAGGAGAAGTACGGCCTCAGGATCACCCTCATCGACAACGACAAGGCCGAGGAGTGGAACAACGCCTACTCCCTGTGGTGCGGCCGTGACGCCCTCACGGACGGTGTGATCCTCGCCAACGGCGACACCGTGCACCCGGTCTCCGTCGAGCGGACGCTGCTCGCCGCCCGCGGCGACGGCAAGCGGATCATCCTCGCCCTCGACACGGTCAAGAAGCTCGCCGACGAGGAGATGAAGGTCGTCGTGGACCCCGACAAGGGCGTCCGCAAGATCACCAAGCTCATGGAGCCCTCGGAGGCGTCCGGCGAGTACATCGGCGTCACCCTCATCGAGGGCGAGGCCGCGGCCGACCTCGCGGACGCGCTGAAGACGGTGTGGGAGACGGACCCGCAGCAGTTCTACGAGCACGGCTACCAGGAGCTCGTCAACCGCGGCTTCCGGATCGACGTGGCACCGATCGGCGACGTCAAGTGGGTCGAGATCGACAACCACGACGACCTCGCCAAGGGACGTGAGATCGCGTGCCAGTACTGACGAGGCTCATCCCCTCGCCGGTCGTCGTCGACATCCGCCCGGGTGCCCTGGACGACCTGGCGAGCGTCCTGTCCGACGAGCGGATCTCCCACTCGGGCAAACTCGCCGTCGCGGTCAGCGGCGGATCGGGAGCCGGGCTGCGCGAGCGGCTCGCCCCGGCCCTGCCCGGCGCCACCTGGTACGAGGTCGGCGGCGGCACCCTGGACGACGCGATCCGGCTGGCCGGCGACATGAGAGCGGGCCACTACGACGCGGTCGTGGGTCTGGGCGGCGGCAAGATCATCGACTGTGCGAAGTTCGCCGCCGCGCGGGTCGGCCTGCCCCTGGTCGCCGTGCCGACGAACCTCGCCCACGACGGCCTGTGCTCCCCGGTCGCGACGCTCGACAACGACGCGGGCCGCGGGTCCTACGGCGTGCCGAACCCGATCGCGGTGGTCATCGACCTCGACGTGATCCGCGAGGCCCCCGTGCGCTTCGTCCGGGCCGGCATCGGCGACGCAGTCTCCAACATCTCCGCGATCGCGGACTGGGAGCTGGCCCACCGCGTCAACGGCGAGAAGATCGACGGCCTGGCCGCCGCGATGGCACGGCAGGCCGGCGAGGCCGTGCTGCGCCACCCCGGCGGCATCGGCGACAACGGCTTCCTCCAGGTGCTCGCCGAAGCCCTGGTCCTCAGCGGGATCGCCATGTCGGTCTCGGGCGACTCCCGCCCCTCGTCGGGCGCCTGCCACGAGATCAACCACGCCTTCGACCTCCTCTTCCCCAAGCGCGCCGCGAGCCACGGCGAGCAGTGCGGCATGGGGGCGGCCTTCGCGATGTACCTGCGGGGGGCGCACGAGGAGTCGGTGTACATGGCCGAGGTGCTGCACCGCCACGGGCTGCCGGTGCTGCCCGAGGAGATCGGCTTCACGGTGGACGAGTTCGTCCAGGTCGTGGAGTTCGCCCCGCAGACCCGGCCAGGCCGCTACACGATCCTCGAACACCTCGACCTGAAAACCCACCAGATCAAGGACATCTACTCCGACTATGCCAAGGCCATCAGTAGCTGAACTCCGCCCCGTCGTTCATCCCGCAGGGGTGAAGGACCGGCGCAGCGGTGAGCACTGGGCGGGACGCCTGTACATGCGAGAGATCTCGCTGCGCTGCGACCGGTACCTGGTGAACACCAGGATCACGCCCAACCAGCTCACGTACCTGATGACCGTCTGCGGCGTGCTCGCGGCCCCGGCCCTGCTGGTGCCGGGGATCGCGGGCGCGGTGCTCGGCGTGGTCGCGGTCCAGCTGTACCTGCTCCTGGACTGCGTCGACGGCGAGATCGCGCGTTGGAAGAAGCAGTACTCGCTCGGCGGGGTCTACCTGGACCGCGTCGGCGCCTACCTGACCGACGCGGCCGTCCTCGTCGGCCTCGGGCTGCGCGCCGCCGACCTGTGGGGCGGCGGGCGCGTCGACTGGCTGTGGGCCTTCCTCGGCACGCTGGCGGCTCTCGGCGCGATCCTGGTCAAGGCCGAGACCGACCTCGTCGGCGTGGCCCGCCACCAGGGCGGACTGCCGCCGGTCAAGGAGGCCGCGTCCGAGCCCCGCTCGTCCGGCATGGCCTTCGCGCGCCGGGCCGCCGGCGCGCTCAAGTTCCACCGGCTGATCCTCGGCATCGAGGCGACCCTGCTGATCCTGGTCCTGGCGATCGCCGACCAGGTCAGGGGGGACCTGTTCTTCACCCGGCTCGGCACCGCCGTCCTCGCGGGCATCGCGCTCCTGCAGACCGTGCTGCACCTCGTGTCCATCCTCGCCTCCAGCAGGCTGAAGTGAGTGCCGGGATGAGGGTCGGCGCGGTCGTCATCACCATGGGCAACCGCCCCGACGAGCTCCGGGCCCTGCTGGACTCCGTGGCCAAGCAGGACGGTGAGCGGGTCGAGGTGGTCGTGGTCGGCAACGGCTCGCCCGTCCCGGACGTCCCGGAGGGCGTACGCACCGTCGAGCTGCCCGAGAACCTGGGCATACCCGGCGGCCGCAACGTCGGCATCGAGGCTTTCGGGCCCGGCGGCGCCGACGTCGACGTCCTGCTCTTCCTCGACGACGACGGGCTCCTCGCCACCCACGACACCGCCGAGCTGTGCCGCCGCGCCTTCGCCGCCGACCCGGCGCTCGGCATCATCAGCTTCCGTATCGCCGACCCGGGGACCGGCGAGACCCAGCGCCGCCACGTGCCGCGACTGCGCGCCTCGGACCCGATGCGCTCCTCCCGCGTCACCACCTTCCTCGGCGGCGCCAACGCGGTCCGTACGAAGGTCTTCGGCCAGGTCGGAGGACTTCCGGACGAGTTCTTCTACGCCCATGAGGAGACCGACCTGGCATGGCGGGCCCTCGACGCGGGCTGGATGATCGACTACCGGTCCGACATGGTGCTGTACCACCCGACGACGGCGCCCTCGCGGCACGCGGTCTACCACCGCATGGTGGCCCGCAACCGAGTCTGGCTCGCCCGCCGGAACCTTCCCGCCCCGCTCGTGCCCGTCTACCTGGGCGTATGGATGCTCCTGACGCTGGCCCGCCGCCCCTCCGGACCCGCGCTGAAGGCATGGTTCGGCGGTTTCAAGGAGGGCTGGACCAGCTCGTGCGGCCGGAGGCGTCCCATGAAGTGGCGTACGGTGTGGCGCCTGACCAGACTGGGCCGGCCTCCCGTCATCTGACAAGCTCGTTCCTGTGAGCACGTGGCCCCGGCCCCGGTCCCGTGCCCATGGCCCTGCCCCACCCGGCCGTGCGCATCCGAAGACGAAAGTTTCCCCTTGTGAGTGACACAACGCAGGACGGAGCGGTCGCGGTGAGTGACCGACCGTCGCCCGATGACGGGCTCTCCGCCGCCGAGCTGGCCGGAAAGTACGGGCTCGCGGTCAGCGGTGCCCGGCCCGGCCTCGTCGAGTACGTGCGTCAGCTGTGGGGGCGGCGGCACTTCATCCTGGCCTTCTCGCAGGCGAAACTCACCGCCCAGTACAGCCAGGCCAAACTCGGCCAGTTGTGGCAGGTGGCGACGCCCCTGCTGAACGCCGCCGTGTACTACTTCATCTTCGGTCTGATCCTGAAGGCCAGCCGGGGCATGTCGCACGACACGTACATCCCGTTCCTGGTGACCGGCGTCTTCGTCTTCACCTTCACGCAGAACTCGATCATGGCCGGGGTCCGGGCGATCTCGGGCAACCTCGGGCTGGTGCGCGCGCTGCACTTCCCGCGTGCCTCGCTGCCCATCTCCTTCGCGCTCCAGCAGCTTCAGCAGCTGCTGTTCTCGATGCTCGTGCTGTTCGTCGTGGTGATCGCGTTCGGCAGCTACCCGGGTCTGTCCTGGCTGCTGATCGTGCCGGTGCTGGCGCTGCAGTTCCTCTTCAACACCGGCCTCTCGCTCATCGTGGCCAGGCTGGGCGCGAAGACCCCGGACCTCGCCCAGCTGATGCCGTTCATACTGCGCACCTGGATGTACAGCTCGGGTGTGATGTTCTCCATCAGCAACCTGCTCGCCGGCCGCCCGGAGTGGGTCATCCGCGCGCTCCAGGTGAACCCGGCCGCGATCTACATGGACCTGATGCGCTACGCGCTCATCGACGGCTACGGTGCCTCGCACCTGCCGCCGCACGTGTGGGCGATCGCGGTCTTCTGGGCCGTGCTCCTGGCCGGAGGCGGATTCGTGTACTTCTGGAAGGCGGAAGAGAGGTACGGCCGTGGCTGACCAGGCGTCCCACATCCCCACCGTCATCGCGGACGAGCTGCACATCGTCTACCGCGTGAACGGCGCCAAGACCGGCAAGGGCAGCGCCACCTCCGCGCTCAGCCGCATCCTCAAGCGGGGCGAGGAACGGGGCGTGCGCAAGGTGCACGCCGTCCGGGGCGTCTCCTTCACCGCCTACCGCGGTGAGGCCGTCGGTCTGATCGGCTCCAACGGCTCCGGCAAGTCCACCCTTCTCCGGGCCATCGCCGGACTGCTGCCCGCCGAGAAGGGCAGGGTCTACACGGACGGCCAGCCCTCCCTGCTCGGCGTGAACGCGGCCCTGATGAACGACCTGACGGGCGAGCGGAACGTCATCCTGGGCGGGCTCGCGATGGGCATGTCCCGCGAGCAGATCAAGGAGCGCTACCAGGAGATCGTCGACTTCTCGGGCATCAACGAGAAGGGCGACTTCATCACGCTGCCGATGCGGACGTACTCCTCGGGCATGGCGGCGCGGCTGCGCTTCTCCATCGCGGCCGCCAAGGACCACGACGTGCTGATGATCGACGAGGCCCTGGCCACCGGCGACCGCTCCTTCCAGAAGCGCTCCGAGCAGCGGATCCGCGAGCTGCGCAAGAGCGCGGGCACGGTCTTCCTGGTCAGTCACAACAACAACTCGATCCGCGACACCTGCGACCGCGTGCTCTGGCTGGAACGCGGCGAGCTGCGGATGGACGGGCCGACCGAAGAGGTCCTCAAGGAGTACGAGAAGTTCACGGGCAAATAGCCCGTCCCGCCCAGGGCCCCGCCGGAACGGTTCGGCGGGGCCCTGCGTCTGCGATGGAAAAGCCAACTCCTGCTGTCCGTAGGAATCTTGACGCCAATCGGTGTGTTGTTGTGATGTGCAGGACACCCCGACGGACCGTGCAGCGTTGTACAACGTAAGCTGTACCGGTGCTGAATCGCGGCAAGTGGGGCGATATTGCGCGACGCCCGGTACCCGCGCGCTGCGCGGACCTCCGGGCGGCGTGTCCGAAATGGGCAGTATTGGGTCGGCAGTGTAGAACGGGAGATGTGACGGCAATGGCTACGGAAACTCTCCAGCTCCGCGATGCGTGTGCCGTCCCCGCGCCGGGCGGCGAGCGGTGACCGAAGCCGGTACGGCCCGCACCGCAGACACGGAGCGCGGCACCCTCGACAAGGCCGCGGACGAGAACTTCCCCGTCGCGCCCTTCTTCCTGCCCCGGGCCTGGCGCGACGACCTGATGGCGGTCTACGGCTTCGCCCGACTCGTGGACGACATCGGCGACGGCGACCTCGCGCCCGGCGGCGCGGACGCCCGGCTGCTCGGCGTGTCGCCCGAGGAGGCCGAGGACCGCGTCGTGCTCCTCGACGCCCTCGAGACGGACCTCCACCGAGTGTTCGATTCGACCCCGCTCCACCCCTTGCTGCGCCGCCTGCAGCCCACGGTCCGCCGCGCCGGCCTCACCCCCGAGCCCTTTCTGGGCCTGATCGGGGCCAACCGCCAGGACCAGCTCGTCACGCGGTACGAGACGTACGACGACCTGCTCGCCTACTGCGAGCTGTCCGCCAACCCGGTGGGACGCCTGGTCCTCTCGGTCACCGGCACCTCGACGCCCGAGCGGGTCCGCCGCTCCGACGCGGTGTGCACGGCGCTGCAGATCGTCGAGCACCTCCAGGACGTGGCCGAGGACCTCGGCCGCGACCGCATCTACCTTCCCGCCGAGGACATGAAGCGCTTCCATGTCCAGGAGGCGGATCTCGCCACGGCCACGGCAGGCGCACCGGTGCGCGCGCTGGTTGCATACGAAGCAGAACGCGCGCTCCTCCTCCTGAATGAAGGCACCCCCCTCGTGGGTAGCGTCCACGGCAGGCTGAAGCTGCTGCTCGCGGGGTTCGTGGCAGGGGGAAGGGCGGCAATCCGTGCGATTGCCGTCGCTGAATACGACGTACTTCCCGGCCCGCCCAAGCCCGGCAAGCTCCAGTTGCTGCGCGAGGTGGGAGTGACTCTGCGAGGAAAGGGGTGATCCGGACCGTGGAGTCGGAACAACACGTGTCCGCACCGGTACTCGCCGCTTACAGCTACTGCGAGGCAGTGACCGGTCAGCAGGCGCGTAATTTCGCGTACGGCATCCGACTTCTCCCGACGCCCAAGCGTCGTGCGATGTCGGCGCTCTACGCGTTCTCACGGCGTGTCGACGACATCGGCGACGGCACGCTGGCACCGGATGTGAAGGCGGCCCGCCTCCAGGACACCAGGGCGCTGCTCACCCGGGTCCGCGAGGGCCGGGTCGACGAGGACGACACCGACCCGGTCGCGGTCGCCCTCAGTCACACCGCGGCGTACTTCCCGGTGCCGCTCGGCGGCCTCGACGAGCTCATCGACGGCGTCCTGATGGACGTACGCGGTGAGACTTACGAGACCTGGGACGACCTGAAGGTGTACTGCCGGTGCGTGGCCGGGGCGATCGGGCGGCTCTCGCTCGGCGTGTTCGGTACGGAACCGGGGGCGCGCGGCGCCGAACGCGCGCCGGAGTATGCCGACACGCTCGGGCTCGCGCTCCAGCTCACCAACATCCTGCGGGACGTACGTGAGGACGCCGGGGACGGGCGGACCTATCTGCCCGCCGACGACCTCGCGAAGTTCGGCTGCTCGGCCGGGTTCGACGGGCCGACGCCGCCGGAGGGGTCCGACTTCGCGGGCCTGGTGCACTTCGAGGTGAGACGGGCCCGCACCCTCTTCGCGGAGGGATACCGGCTGCTGCCCATGCTGGACCGGCGCAGCGGCGCCTGTGTCGCGGCCATGGCGGGCATCTACCGGCGGCTGCTGGACCGCATCGAGCGGGAGCCGGAGGCCGTGCTGCGCGGCCGTGTCTCGCTGCCGGGCCGGGAGAAGGCGTACGTCGCCGTGCGCGGCCTCTCCGGCCTGGACGCGCGGCACGTGTCCCGCCGCACCGTCAGGAGGCGCACCTGATGGACAATCTGGGCCAAGGTGACTCCACCGGAGGAAAGCGGCACGCAACCCTCCGGTGGTCCGCGGCGTCCCTGACTGCGACGGCCGGTCGTACACCGTTCGAAGACCGCGGCGGGCCGAAGGGGGAGGACGCACGATGAGCGAGGCCACGCAGCCGGGGGAGCCCGACCCGGCCGGTCCGGACGGTCCGACCGGATCGGACCGCGCGGGGACGCCCGCCGGTGCGGCCGGCCCCGGGACATCCGCCGTGGTGGTCGGTGGCGGGCTCGCCGGGATCACCGCCGCGCTCTCGCTCGCCGACGCCGGGGTACGCGTGACGCTGCTCGAGGGCAGGCCGCGGCTGGGCGGGCTGGCCTTCTCCTTCCAGCGTGGCGAGCTCACCGTGGACAACGGCCAGCATGTGTTCCTGCGCTGCTGCACCGCCTACCGGTGGTTCCTCGAGCGCATCGACGCGACCTCGCTGGCGCCGGTGCAGGATCGTCTCGACGTGCCCGTTCTCGACGCGGAGGGCACCGAGGGACGACGGCTCGGCAGAATCGGCCGCACCGCGCTGCCGGTACCGCTGCATCTCGCGCGCAGTCTGGCGACGTATCAGCATCTGTCGCTCACCGAGCGCGCCAAGGTCGGCCGTGCCGCTCTGGCGCTCAAGGCGCTCGACCTCGACGATCCGGCGCTCGACGACCAGAACTTTGGCAGCTGGCTCGCCGGGCACGGTCAGTCGGAGCGCGCCGTCGAGGCACTGTGGGACCTGGTGGGGGTCGCCACCCTCAACGCGGTGGCCGGCGACTCGTCGCTCGGGCTCGCCGCGATGGTGTTCAAGACCGGTCTGCTGTCCGACCCGGGCGCGGCCGACATCGGCTGGGCGCGCGTCCCGCTGGGCGAACTGCACGACACACTGGCCCGCAAGGCGCTCGACACCGCGGGCGTCCGTACCGAAGTCCGTACACGAGTCACCTCCATCTCCCTCGACGAGAACGGGCGTTGGAGCGTTCAGGTTCCCGGCGAGACACTCGACGCGGACACCGTGGTGCTCGCCGTACCCCAGCGCGAGGCGCACGATCTGCTGCCCGCGGGCGCGCTGGACGCCCCCGGGCGACTCCTGGAGATCGGCACCGCGCCGATCCTCAACGTCCACGTCGTCTACGACCGCAAGGTGCTCACGCGGCCGTTCTTCGCGGCGCTCGGCTCCCCGGTGCAGTGGGTCTTCGACCGCACCGAGGCGTCCGGACTGCGGGAGGGGCAGTACCTGGCCCTGTCCCAGTCGGCCGCGCAGCACGAGATCGACGAGCCCGTCGCCGTCCTGCGCGAGCGCTATCTGCCGGAGCTGGAGCGGCTGCTGCCCGCCGCCCGCGAGGCCGAGGTGAAGGACTTCTTCGTGACCCGGGAGCGCACCGCGACGTTCGCCCCCGCCCCTGGCGTCGGGCGGCTGCGTCCCGGCGCCCGTACCAACGCTCCCGGCCTGTATCTGGCCGGCGCGTGGACCGCCACCGGGTGGCCCGCGACCATGGAGAGCGCGGTCCGCAGCGGTGCCGGTGCGGCGGGAGCCGCACTGACCGCCCTGGGCCGGCCCCGCGATCACCTCCTCGCGTTCGAGGAGACGGGCCGCACCCTCCCGGGGGACACCCCCCGGGCCCGGGGCCGAACACCGGCGGGATCCGGCGCTTCACCGCGAGGTGGACTCAGGTGAGGGTCGAGCAGCGCGCGGTGGACCCCCGCACCCCCGGTACCGCAACAAGAGGAGAGACTGTGCCCACTGTGCCCCCGGCCGAATCGGCTGCCGACGCGGTGGACGTGACCGCGCTCCTCGAGCGCGGCCGGACCCTGGCCACACCGGTGCTGAAAGCGGCCGTCGACCGCCTGGCGTCGCCCATGGACACCGTCGCCGCCTACCACTTCGGCTGGATCGACGCGGCGGGCAACCCCGCGGACGGCGACGGTGGCAAGGCCGTGCGCCCGGCGCTGGCCGTCCTGTCCGCGCAGGCCGCGGGCGCCGCCCCGGAGGTCGGCGTGCCCGGCGCGGTCGCGGTGGAGCTGGTGCACAACTTCTCGCTGCTGCACGACGACCTGATGGACGGCGACGAGCAGCGCCGCCACCGCGACACCGTCTGGAAGGTGCACGGCCCCGCCCAGGCGATCCTGGTCGGCGACGCCCTGTTCGCGCTGGCCAACGAGATCCTCCTCGAACTCGGCACCGCCGAGGCCGGCCGTGCCACCCGCCGTCTGACCACGGCCACCCGCGCCCTCATCGACGGCCAGGCACAGGACATCTCCTACGAGCACCGCGACCGGGTCAGCGTCGAGGAGTGCCTGGAGATGGAGGGCAACAAGACGGGCGCCCTGCTCGCCTGCGCCTGCTCGATCGGCGCGGTCCTCGGCGGCGCGGACGACCGCACCGCCGACACGCTGGAGAGGTACGGCTACCACCTCGGCCTGGCCTTCCAGGCCGTCGACGACCTCCTCGGCATCTGGGGCGACCCGGAGGCCACCGGCAAGCAGACCTGGAGCGATCTGCGCCAGCGCAAGAAGTCCCTGCCGGTCGTGGCGGCGCTCGCCGCGGGCGGCCCCGCCTCGGAGCGGCTGGGCCAACTGCTCGCCGAGGACGCCAAGGCCAGCGACTTCGAGAACTTCTCCGAGGAGGAGTTCGCGGCCCGCGCCGCGCTCATCGAGGAGGCGGGCGGCCGCGAGTGGACCGCCCAGGAGGCACGCCGTCAGCACACCATCGCCATCGAGGCACTGAACGCCGTCGAGATGTCCGACCAGGTGCGGGCCCAGCTCGTCGCGCTCGCCGACTTCGTAGTCGTACGGAAGAGATGATCACTATCGGTCGAATAAACCTCGCGTAGTCGCCGGCCGGTGTCTCCCCTCCAGGTTCTCCGTTTCGTACGAGAACGGGGGACCCCATGAGAGCGACACACCGGCCGACGGCGGACCCACAGCAGAGACGTACCACTGCACGAAGGGGAAGCCATGACAGCGACGACCGACGGAAGCACCGGGGCACTGCCGCCCCGCGCTGCCGCGGCCAGCGAAATCCAGCCAGAGACGACTCCCGTGGCGGCCGGGACAGTCGAGACCCGAGACGTCGCCGAGCACGCCATACAGCGTGCCACCGGCTACCTGCTCTCGCGGCAGGACGCCGAGGGCTGGTGGAAGGGCGACCTCGAGACGAACGTCACGATGGACGCCGAGGATCTGCTCCTGCGCCAGTTCCTGGGGATCCTCGACGAGACGACCGCCCAGGCCGCCGGTCTGTTCATCCGGGGCGAGCAGCGCGAGGACGGAGCCTGGGCCACTTTCTACAACGGCCCCGGCGACCTCTCCGCCACCGTCGAGGCGTACGTCGCCCTGCGACTGGCCGGGGACGCCCCCGACGCGCCGCACATGGCGAAGGCCGCCGCGTGGGTCCGTGAGCGGGGCGGCATCGCCTCGGCCCGCGTCTTCACCCGGATCTGGCTCGCCCTGTTCGGCTGGTGGAAGTGGGACGACCTCCCCGAACTCCCGCCGGAACTCATCTACTTCCCGAAGTGGATGCCACTCAACATCTACGACTTCGGATGCTGGGCGCGGCAGACGATCGTGCCGCTCACCATCGTGTCGGCGAAGCGCCCCGTGCGGCCCGCGCCGTTCCCGCTGGACGAGCTGCACACCGACCCGGGCAACCCCAATCCCGTCAGGCCCACGGCCCCCGTGGCGAGTTGGAACGGCGTCTTCCAGCGGCTGGACAAGGCGCTGCACCAGTACCGCAAGGTCGCACCGGGGCCGCTGCGCAGGGCCGCCATGAACGCGGCGGCGCGCTGGATCATCGAACGGCAGGAGAACGACGGCTGCTGGGGCGGCATCCAGCCGCCCGCGGTGTACTCCGTCATCGCGCTCCACCTGCTCGGCTACGACCTCGACCACCCGGTGATGCGTGCCGGGCTGGAGTCCCTGGACCGCTTCACGGTGTGGCGCGAGGACGGGGCCCGGATGATCGAGGCCTGCCAGTCGCCCGTCTGGGACACCTGCCTGGCGACCATCGCACTGGCCGACGCGGGCCTGCCCGCCGACCATCCGCAACTGGTCAAGGCCGTGGACTGGATGCTCGGCGAGGAGATCGTCAGACCCGGCGACTGGTCGGTGAAACGGCCTCATCTCCCGCCGGGCGGCTGGGCGTTCGAGTTCCACAACGACAACTACCCCGATATCGACGACACCGCCGAGGTGGTCCTCGCGCTGCGCCGGGTGCGTCACCACGACCCGGAACGCGTCGAGAAGGCGATCGGGCGCGGGGTGCGCTGGAACCTCGGCATGCAGTCCAAGGACGGCGGCTGGGGAGCGTTCGACGTCGACAACACCAGCTCCTTCCCCAACCGGCTGCCGTTCTGCGACTTCGGCGAGGTGATCGACCCGCCGTCCGCGGACGTCACCGCGCACGTGGTGGAGATGCTCGCGGTGGAGGGCCTCTCGCACGACCCGCGTACCCGCCGGGGCATCGAGTGGCTGCTCGCCGAACAGGAGCCGAACGGCTCCTGGTTCGGGCGCTGGGGCGTCAACTACGTCTACGGAACCGGGTCGGTGGTGCCCGCGCTGGTGGCCGCCGGCCTGCCCGCCTCGCATCCGGCGATCCGCCGGGCGGTCGGCTGGCTGGAGACCGTCCAGAACGAGGACGGCGGCTGGGGCGAGGACCTGCGCTCCTACGACGACGCCGCCGAGTGGAGCGGCCGGGGCGCCTCGACCGCCTCGCAGACCGGGTGGGCGCTGCTCGCGCTGCTCGCCGCCGGGGAGCGCGACTCCAAGGCCGTGGAGCGCGGCGTCGACTGGCTCGCGCAGACCCAGCTGCCCGACGGCTCCTGGGACGAGCCGTACTTCACCGGCACCGGGTTCCCGTGGGACTTCTCGATCAACTACCACCTCTACCGGCAGGTCTTCCCGCTCACCGCGCTCGGCCGCTATGTCAACGGCGAGCCGTTCGCCGAGGTCAAGGGGGGTTGATGAGTACGAAGCCCGAACCGGCCCCGCTGCTGATCGCCTGTGCGCTCGGCATCGAGCACCTCGCCCTGCGCAGCGGCGACCGGAGCGGTTCCGACGGGCCCGTCACCGTCCTGCGCACCGGCATGGGGCCCAGGGCCGCGGAGCTCTCGCTCGGACGGGTCCTCGCCGACCCGGCGCTGCGCGAGGCCGCGGTCCTGGCCACGGGCTTCTGCGCGGGGCTCGCCCCGGGCATGCACCCCGGCGACCTGGTGGTCGCCGAGGAGACCCGGGATCCGCGTGGCAGCACTCCGTGCGTGGGCACCGAGCTGCTGGTCAAGGAGCTGGTGCGGGCCGTACCCGGGCGCACCGTCCATACGGGGCCGCTCACCGGCTCCGATCACGTCGTCCGCGGTCACGAACGGTCGGACCTGTTCGCGACCGGCGCCATCGCGGTCGACATGGAGTCCGCGGCCACGCTGCACAGCGCCGTCCGCGCGGGTCCACGTCCGGTTGCGGCCGTCCGGGTGGTCGTGGACGCTCCGGAACATGAACTCGTCCGTATCGGCACGATACGCGGTGGAATATCAGCTTTCCGTGTTCTTCGTGCCATCCTTCCCGCTTTCTTTGAATGGCACCGTTCTTTGCTGCTCCCTCGGAGGTGAGCCAGATGGCCATGCCACTTCGGCAGTCCATGAAGGTCGCTGCATACCTGTTTGAACAGAAGCTCAGGAAGCGGGACAAGTTCGCGCTGATTGTCGAGCTGGAACCCCTCTTCGCGTGCAATCTCGCGTGCGAGGGATGTGGCAAGATCCAGCACCCGGCGGGTGTGCTCAAGCAGCGGATGCCGGTGGCCCAGGCCGTGGGCGCGGTACTGGAGTCCGGCGCCCCGATGGTGTCCATCGCGGGCGGCGAGCCGCTGATGCACCCGCAGATCGACGAGATCGTGCGGCAGTTGGTGGCCAAGAAGAAGTTTGTCTTCCTGTGCACCAACGCGATGTTGCTGCGCAAGAAGATGGACAAGTTCAAGCCCTCGCCGTACTTCGCGTGGGCCGTGCACATCGACGGGCTGCGTGAGCGGCACGACGAGTCCGTGGCCAAGGAAGGCGTCTTTGACGAGGCGGTCGCAGCCATCAAGGAGGCCAAGCGCCGCGGCTTCCGGGTCACCACCAACTCGACCTTCTTCAACACCGACACCCCGCAGACCATCATCGAGGTCCTCAACTACCTCAACGACGACCTGAAGGTCGACGAGATGATGCTCTCGCCCGCCTACGCCTACGAGAAGGCCCCCGACCAGGAGCACTTCCTCGGCGTCCAGCAGACCCGGGAACTGTTCAAGAAGGCCTTCGCGGGCGGCAACCGGCGCCGCTGGCGGCTCAATCACAGCCCGCTCTTCCTGGACTTCCTGGAGGGCAAGGTCGACTTCCCGTGCACCGCGTGGGCGATCCCGAGCTACTCGCTCTTCGGCTGGCAGAAGCCCTGCTACCTGATGAGCGACGGGTACGTGCAGACGTACAAGCAGCTCCTGGAGGAGACCGACTGGGACTCCTACGGCCGCGGCAAGGACGACCGGTGCGCCAACTGCATGGCGCACTGCGGCTACGAGCCGACCGCCGTCCTCGCCACCATGGGCTCCCTCAAGGAGTCCCTGCGCGCCACCCGCGAGACGTTCACGGAAAGCCGCGGGTGACGTCATGACCGCCGTTTCCTTGGGCCTCCCCGAGGTGCCGGTCCGACCGATCGCGGAACGCCGTGTGTCACGGCGGATCCAGGTCGGACCGGTGGCGGTCGGGGGAGGAGCACCCGTCTCCGTGCAGTCGATGACGACGACGCGTACGTCGGACATCGGCGCGACGCTGCAGCAGATCGCCGAGCTGACGGCGTCCGGCTGCCAGATCGTCCGGGTCGCCTGTCCCACCCAGGACGACGCGGACGCCCTCGCGACCATCGCCCGCAAGTCACAGATCCCGGTGATCGCGGACATCCACTTCCAGCCGAAGTACGTCTTCGCCGCCATCGACGCGGGCTGCGCGGCGGTGCGGGTGAACCCGGGCAACATCAAGCAGTTCGACGACAAGGTGAAGGAGATCGCGCGCGCCGCCTCCCAGGCGGGCACGCCCATCCGGATCGGTGTGAACGCGGGCTCGCTCGACCGGCGCCTGCTCCAGAAGTACGGCAGGGCGACGCCGGAGGCGCTCGTCGAGTCGGCGCTGTGGGAGGCGTCCCTCTTCGAGGAGCACGGGTTCCGGGACATCAAGATCTCGGTCAAGCACAACGACCCGGTCGTCATGGTCAACGCCTACCGCCAACTGGCGGCGGCCTGCGACTATCCGCTCCATCTGGGCGTCACGGAGGCCGGTCCGGCGTTCCAGGGGACCATCAAATCCGCTGTCGCGTTCGGGGCGTTGCTCGCCGAGGGCATCGGGGACACCATCCGGGTCTCCCTGAGCGCGCCGCCCGCCGAGGAGTGCAAGGTCGGTATCCAGATCCTGGAGTCGCTGGGCCTGCGTCAGCGGCGCCTGGAGATCGTCTCGTGCCCGTCCTGCGGTCGCGCCCAGGTGGACGTCTACAAGCTGGCCGACGAGGTCACGGCCGGTCTGGAGGGGATGGAGGTCCCGTTGCGCGTCGCGGTCATGGGCTGCGTCGTCAACGGCCCCGGAGAGGCGCGGGAGGCGGACCTGGGGGTCGCCTCCGGCAACGGCAAGGGGCAGATCTTCGTCAAGGGCGAGGTCATCAAGACCGTGCCCGAGTCGAAGATCGTCGAGACCCTCATCGAGGAAGCGATGAAGATCGCCGAGCAGATGGAGAACGACGGCGTCGGGTCCGGGGAGCCGGCCGTCACCGTGAGTTGATCAGCACGGACCGAGAGGGGGCCCGAGCGTGACGATTCTGGAGAGCATCCGGGGACCACGCGACCTGAAGGCGCTGTCCGAGGCGGAGGTCGGTGAACTGGCCGATGAGATCAGGGAGTTCCTGGTGCACGCGGTCGCCAGGACCGGTGGACATCTCGGGCCCAATCTGGGGGTGGTGGAACTCTCCATCGCACTCCACAGGGTCTTCGAGTCACCCGTCGACCGCATCCTGTGGGACACCGGTCACCAGAGCTATGTGCACAAGCTTCTGACGGGACGTCAGGACTTCTCCAAGCTGCGCGGGAAGGGGGGCCTGTCCGGCTACCCCTCGCGCGGGGAGTCCGAGCACGACATCATCGAGAACAGCCACGCCTCCACGGCGCTCGGCTGGGCGGACGGGCTCGCCAAGGCCCGCCAGGTGCAGGGGGAGAAGGGGCACGTCGTCGCGGTCATCGGCGACGGCGCGCTGACCGGCGGGATGGCGTGGGAGGCGCTGAACAACATCGCCGCCGCGAAGGACCGACCGCTGATCATCGTCGTCAACGACAACGAACGCTCGTACGCGCCGACCATCGGCGGCCTCGCCAACCACCTCGCCACCCTGCGGACGACGGACAGCTACGAGCGGGTGCTGGCCTGGGGCAAGGACGTACTCCTGCGCACCCCCGTCGTCGGACCCACGCTCTACGAGTCCCTGCACGGCGCCAAGAAGGGGTTCAAGGACGCCTTCGCACCCCAGGGCATGTTCGAGGACCTCGGACTCAAGTACGTCGGCCCGATCGACGGACACGACACGGGCGCCGTGGAGTCCGCGCTGCGGCGCGCGAAGCGCTTCCACGGGCCGGTGCTGATCCACTGTCTGACGGAGAAGGGCCGCGGCTACGAACCGGCGCTCGCCCACGAGGAGGACCGTTTCCACACGGTGGGCGTGATGGACCCGCTGACCTGTGAGCCGCTCGCGCCCTCCAACGGGCCCTCCTGGACCTCGGTGTTCGGCGACGAGATCGCCCGGATCGGGGAGGAGCGCGAGGACGTCGTGGCGATAACGGCGGCGATGCTGCACCCGGTGGGACTCGGCAGGTTCGCCGAGCGGTTCCCCGACCGGGTGTGGGACGTCGGGATCGCCGAGCAGCACGCCACGGTCTCCGCGGCCGGGCTCGCCACGGGCGGCCTGCACCCGGTCGTCGCCGTCTACGCCACCTTCCTCAACCGGGCCTTCGACCAGCTCCTGATGGACGTCGCGCTGCACCGCTGCGGCGTCACCTTCGTCCTGGACCGGGCCGGTGTCACCGGCGTCGACGGCGCCTCGCACAACGGCATGTGGGACATGTCCGTCCTGCAGGTCGTGCCGGGCCTCAGGATCGCCGCGCCGCGCGACGCCGACCAGCTCCGCGCCCAGTTGCGGGAGGCGGTCGCCGTCGACGACGCGCCGACGCTCATCCGGTTCCCGAAGGAGTCGGTGGGCCCGGCCGTCCCGGCGACCGACCGGGTGGGCGGCCTCGACGTCCTGCACCGGTCCGCGGCGACCCCGCAGGTGCTCCTCGTGGCCGTCGGCGTCATGGCGCCGGTCTGCCTCCAGGCCGCCGAACTGCTGGAGGCCCGGGGCATCGCCTGCACCGTCGTCGACCCGCGCTGGGTCAAACCCGTCGACCGGGCCCTGCCCGGCCTCGCGGCCGAACACCGGCTCGTGGCGGTCGTCGAGGACAACAGCCGGGCGGCCGGCGTCGGTTCGGCGGTCGCGCTGGCCCTGGGGGACGCCGATGTGGACGTACCCGTAAGGAGGTTCGGAATCCCGGAGCAGTTCCTCGCGCACGCCAAACGCGCGGAGGTGCTGGCCGACATCGGGCTCACGCCCGTCGAGATCGCCGGGCGGATCGGGGCCGCCCTGGCAGTCAAGGACGAGTTGTCCAAGGAGAAACAGGAATGACCACCCCTTCCGGGAAACAGGAGTTCGACCTCGGCGCGCTGCTGGCCGAGCGCGGGGCCGAGCGTTACGAGCTGCACACCAAGTACCTGAACCACCAGCTCCCGCGCATGCTCCACACCATCGGCTTCGACAAGGTGTACGAGCGGGCCGAGGGCGCGCACTTCTGGGACGCGGACGGCAACGACTACCTGGACATGCTCGCCGGGTTCGGGGTGATGGGCCTGGGTCGCCATCACCCCGTCGTCCGCCAGGCGCTGCACGACGTCCTGGACGCCTCGCTCGCCGACCTCACCCGCTTCGACTGCCAGCCCCTGCCCGGACTGCTGGCGGAGAAGCTGCTCACCCACAGCCCTCACCTGGACCGGGTGTTCTTCGCCAACAGCGGTACGGAGGCGGTGGAGACCGCTCTGAAGTTCGCCCGGTACGCCACCGGCAGGCCGAGGATCCTCTACTGCTCCCACGCCTTCCACGGGCTGACCACCGGGTCGCTGTCCGTGAACGGCGAGGACGGGTTCCGCGACGGCTTCGCCCCCCTGCTGCCCGACACCGCCGTCCCGCTCGGCGACCTCGACGCGCTGGCCCGCGAGTTGGCGCTGGGCGACGTCGCCGGGCTCATCGTCGAGCCCATCCAGGGCAAGGGCGTGCACGAGGCCCCGCCCGGCTATCTGCGCGCCGCCCAGGAACTGCTGCACCGGCACAAGGCGCTGCTCATCGCGGACGAGGTGCAGACGGGCCTGGGGCGGACCGGGGACTTCTACGCCTACCAGCACGAGGACGGTGTGGAACCGGACCTGGTGTGCGTGGCGAAGGCGCTGTCCGGCGGCTATGTGCCGGTCGGCGCCACCCTCGGCAAGGACTGGATCTTCAAGAAGGTCTACTCGTCGATGGACCGGGTCCTCGTCCACTCGGCGAGCTTCGGGTCCAACGCGCAGGCCATGGCGGCCGGGCTCGCCGTGCTCTCGGTGATGGAGAACGAGCAGGTCGTCGCGAACGCGCGGGCCACCGGGGAACAGCTGAAGACCCGGCTCGCGGCGCTCGTCGACACCTACGAGCTGCTCAGCGACGTCCGCGGCCGGGGGCTGATGATCGGCATCGAGTTCGGCCGGCCCAGGTCGCTCAAGCTGCGCAGTCGCTGGACCATGCTGCAGGCCGCGCGCAAGGGCCTTTTCGCGCAGATGGTCGTCGTCCCGCTGCTGCAGCGGCACCGCATCCTCACCCAGGTCTCCGGGGACCACCTGGAGGTGATCAAACTGATCCCGCCGCTGATCATCGGTGAGCGGGACGTGGACCGGTTCATGGAGGCGTTCGTCGCCGTGATGGACGACGCGCACAGCGGTGGCGGGCTGATGTGGGACTTCGGGAAGACGCTGGTCAAGCAGGCGGTGGCGAACCGCTAGGCCATGTCCGTCCGGTGCCGTCGGGCGCCGCCCGCCCGACGGGACCGGACGGACGCGCCCGGAGGGGGCGGTGCGCGGGGGCGGGCGGGGCGGAAGGCCCCCTCGATCGGGCACCGCCCATGATCTCTTTGCCTCTGAGGCAAGAAATTTGCCCGAGAGGCAATAGTGGGGCTCAATGGAGTGCATGAGCCCCATCGAGCCGGGGGCGGCGGACACGCCGCCCGAGACCGGGACAGCCGACCTGCTGCCGGTCGTCGCGCCGCAGCTGCGTGAGCTGCGGCGACGCGCCGCACTGACCCTGGAGGCCGCGGCCCGTGCCGCCGGGCTCTCGGCCGCCCACCTCTCCCGGCTGGAGACGGGGCAGCGCCAGCCCTCGCTGCCGATGCTGCTCGCACTCGCCCGTACCTACGGTACGACGGTATCGGAGCTGCTGGGCGAGAGGGCCGCCGAACGGGACGCCATCGTCCGCGCCGCCGA
Source organism: Streptomyces sp. NPDC057950 (assembly GCF_042887295.1). Taxonomy (NCBI): domain Bacteria; kingdom Bacillati; phylum Actinomycetota; class Actinomycetes; order Kitasatosporales; family Streptomycetaceae; genus Streptomyces; species Streptomyces sp. NPDC057950. The sequence goes on along the minus strand of NZ_JBHVPP010000005.1, from coordinate 246,003 downwards.
CATGGAGCCGACCGCGGCAGGGGGCTGGACCTACTGGCAGGCCGGTTCCCCGGGCCGCGGGATGCAGGCGCTGCGGGTGCACGTCCCCTACGGCTCCCAGGGCGACATCGTGCGCGTCCACCCCGGCGAGGAGTGGCTCCACGTCCTCCAGGGGCGGCTGCGGCTGCGCCTCGGGGACACCACGCAGGTGCTCGCGCCCGGGGACAGCGCGCACTTCGACTCGCTGACCCCGCACCGGATAGCCGCCGCCGACCAGGCGGGGGCCGATCTCCTCTTCGTACACACCCTGCTGCAGAGCCCCGCCGCCGCGCTGTGCCTCGGCCCGGCGGCGGCGCACCCGACCCTGGGAGAGACGTCATGACGGAACCCGCGGAACCCACGGAGCCCGGCCCCCGGCGGTCCATGGAGGACAAGTTCCCCCGTGCGCTGTGGGTGCGGCTGATCATCTACGTCGCCGTCGGCCACCTCTTCGCGGCCTTCATCTACCTGCTGTTCACGCTGGGGGCGCAGAACCAGTAGACCCGGCGGGCGGTCGCGCGGCGCACAGCCGTGCGGCCCGGCCCGTGGACGTCAGTCGAGGAGCCGGTCGCGCAGCCGGTCGCGCAGTTCGGGGGTGAGTCGCAGGGCCTGCTCCAGATAGCCGTCGACGCCGCCCCAGGTCTCCTCGATCGTCTCGAAGGCCGCCGTCAGATACTCGGCCCGCGCGTCGAACAGCGGGCTGAGCAGCTCCATGACCTCGGGGGAGCGGGCCGTGTCCGAGGTGCCGTTGCGGTGCACCTTGTAGCGGCGGTGGCGCGCGTTCGACTCCAGGTAGTCGGCGACGATGGCGTCGCGCTCGACACCCACGGCGAGCAGCGTCACGGCTATGGACAGTCCCGCGCGGTCCTTGCCCGCGGCGCAGTGCATGAGTGCGGGCACGCTGTCCTCGGCGAGGGCGTGCAGCACCTGGGAGTGCTCCGCCGTCCGCTCGGTGATGATCGTGCGGTACGAGCCGATCATCCGGTCCGCCGCCCGGCCGCCGCCGAGGTGGGCACGGAGCTGGTCGAGCTCGCCGTCACGGACCATCTTCCAGAACTCGCTGCCGTCGGCCGGGTCGGTCAGTGGAAGGTTCACGTTCCGTACGCCGGGCAGCTCGACGTCCGGTCCCTCCAGTTTCTGGTCCGAGGCGTTGCGGAAGTCGAAGATCGTGTGCAGCCCGAGGGAGGAGAGGAACGCGGCGTCCTCCTTCGTGGCGTGCGCGAGGTGGCCACTGCGGAACAGCCGCCCGGACCGTACCCGCCGGCCGTCCACGGTGGGCAGGCCGCCCACGTCTCGGAAGTTGCGCACTCCGGCCAGCTCCGGCTCGGTCGACGGGACCTGCTGCGTCACGGGGGCTCCTCCCATAGGGCCGTCGGCACCGCTCCTCGTAGCCCGCCGACGGGAATCGCCTCTCGACGATACGACATGGGCACCTCGGGCGATGAGTTGTCCACAGGGGCTGCCTCCGAGGTGGGGCGGCCTTGATGACGGCCGTGCCGGAGCACCTCACGACCCTCGTCCTCGCGCGGCCGCGGAGCGACGCGGAGGTCGGCGCGGGGTGCCGCGGGACCGGGTGGGGATCTCGGTGCACTGGGCATCCGATTTAGCGGTATATGACCGTATTGATAAAAATAGGGCTTTGAGTGGAACTCGCCCTGGAATATGGCTGTCTGGGGTGGCGTGCGTGAGCAGCGTCATATACGTGACGATGCGTGGCGACCTTCTCCCCTCGGGATGCCCGCGCCACCCGGCGGACCACCGGTCCGAAAGGGCCCTCGTGCACGGAGGGTGACGGGCAATCAGGACATCGATCAAGAAAGGGGTGCGTAGGGAGATCGCGGACAGTTGTCGACGCCCTCTCCCCTCGCTTACGTTCGCCCTCAATCCGGACGGACGCCCAATCCTGCCGCCGCCCGGAATCCGCACTCACCCGTACACGGCAGGAGCGGGGGACCCACAGGTATCGCGCCTGTTCCGGTCTCCGGAACGGCTAGGGGTACAGCCGCGCTGCCGCGCGGCCGGACATCTCCAGTCCGCACCCGACAGCTCACCTCGCAGGCGCCGGAGAGGAAATGCGCCATGCCCGCGAAGGGTAAGCACCGTCGTCCCAAGTTTCTGCGTCTGCCCCGCTCGATCGCCGTGGTCGGCACCGGCGGTGCCGCGCTCGCACTGCCGCTGATGGGCGCCGTCTGCGCCCATGCGGCGGCCCCGGCGGCCGCCGTCCCGTCCGCCGTGCAGAAGATCACGACGGTCTCCGCGCCCGCCGGAACCGCCGTGGAGAAGTCCTCGGTGAAGACCTATGTCGTGAAGGCCGGCGACACGCTCGTGAAGATCGCCGACCGGCAGCACGTGAGCGGCGGCTGGAAGAAGCTCTACGCCGACAACCGCGCGGTCGTCGGCGGCGATCCGACGCGGATCAGCCCCGGTCTGAAGCTCACGATCGAGGGGCAGGACGCCACGGCCGGCGCCGCGCGGCCCGCCGTCGGAGCGACCACCGCGACCGGGACCACCGCGGCCACCGCGGCCAAGACCGCCGACGCGGGGTACACCCTGCCCGTCGAGGGAGCCACCATCGGCACCGGCTACAAGGTGCCCGGCAGCATGTGGTCCAGCGGCTACCACACCGGTGTGGACTTCGTGGTCCCGACCGGCACCACGATCAGGTCCGTCGCCGCGGGCACCGTGGTCTCGGCCGGCTGGGGCGGCGCGTACGGCAACCAGGTCGTCGTCCTGCACGCCGACGGCCGGTACTCGCAGTACGCCCACATGTCCGCCCTCTCCGTCTCGGCGGGGCAGACCGTGACCGAGGGGCAGCGACTCGGCCTGTCCGGGGCGACCGGCAACGTCACCGGTCCGCACCTGCACTTCGAGATCCGCACGACCCCCGTCTACGGCTCGGACGTGGACCCGGTCGCGTATCTGCGCTCCCACGGTGTCGTCGTCGGCTGACACCCCCACACGTCCAGAGGGCCGGACCCCACGCTCCACGGGTCCGGCCCTCTGCGTGCCGTCGGTGCCGCGCCGCCGCCCTTTTCCGGATCACGGGCTTTCAGGCGTGGTGGCTGTTCAACCACGCCTGAAAGAGCCCTATTCCGGAATTCGGCCGTTCTTCATGAGTGGCTTATCTCACCACCCGTCAACCCATTCCTACGGTCGCGTAGCTCACATCCCAGGGTGAATCATGGCTCGACGTGGCAGACGATTCGAAGAGTGACAACAGAGCGGTGATCGGGTCGTACGTGGCGGTGGGGGACAGCTTCACCGAAGGCGTCGGCGACCCCGGCCCCGAAGGAGCCTTCGTCGGTTGGGCGGACCGTTTCGCGGTACTGCTCGCGGACCGGCAGCCGGAAGGCGACTTCACCTACACCAACCTCGCCGTGCGCGGGAAGCTGCTCGACCAGGTCGTCGACGACCAGCTCCGGCGGGCCAAGGAACTCGCCCCGGACCTGGTCTCCTTCTGCGCGGGCGGCAACGACATCATCCGGCCCGGCACCGACCCCGACGAGGTCGCGGAGCGCTTCGAGCGCGCGGTGGCCGACCTCACCTCCGCCGTCGGCTCCGTCATGGTGACGACCGGGTTCGACACCCGTGGTGTCCCGGTGCTGAAGCACCTGCGCGGCAAGATCGCCACGTACAACGGGCATGTACGGGCCATCGCTGACCGCTACGGCTGTCCGGTCCTCGACCTGTGGTCCCTCAAGACGATCCAGGACCGGCGCGCCTGGGACGGCGACCGACTGCACCTGTCTCCGGAGGGTCACACCAGGGTCGCGCTGCGGGCCGGCCAGGTCCTCGGCCTCGACGTGCCCGCCGACCCGGACCAGCCCTGGCCTCCCCTGCCGCCCCGCGGCACGCTGGAGGTGCGGCGCGACGACATCCACTGGGCACGCGAGTACCTGGTGCCGTGGATCGGGCGGCGGCTGCGCGGGGAGTCCTCGGGCGACCACGTGGCGGCCAAGGGCAGCCTCTCGCCGGACGACATCAAGTTGCGGATCGGGTCCGTCGCCTGAGCGGGGTGACACATCGGGCGGCCGACGGGCGGGACCGCGGGGGCGGCTGCCCCGGGCGGCGGTGCGCCGGGGCGGGCGCCTCAGCGCACCGCCGCCGTGAGGGCCGCCCGGTCGAGCCCCAACTCCCGCGCGAGCGCGTCGTCCACCCACTCATGGGCCCGCGCCCGCGACACCGCGCCCGCATAAGCGGTCATCTGCACCGCAAGCCCGTCGAGCAGCGCCGTCAGCCGCAGTGCGGCCCCCGCGGGATCCGGGCACCGGAACTCGCCGCCCGCCACTCCCTCCGCGATGACCTCGGTGATCGCGGCCTTCCACTGCGTGTCGAGATCACGGGTGACCTCGCGCAGCGCGGGCTCGCGCAGGGCCGCGCCCCAGCCCTCGATCCACAGCCGCCAGCCCTTCGCCTGGCCGGTCGGCGCGTACCAGCGGACGGCCGCGCGCAGCCGTCGCAGCGCGGACGTACGGCGGCCGAGCAGCTTGCGCAGATGGGCGAGGTCGTCCTCGGCGGCATGGGTGAACGCGGCCGCCACCAGCTTCTCCTTGGTGGAGAAGTGATACAGCACCAACGCGTTGCTCACGCCGAGCGACGAGGCGACGTCGGCGATCCGTACCGCCGCCACGCCCCGCGCCTCGATCTGTCCGATGGCGGCCCGCAGCAACTCCTGACGCCGCTCCGCCACGCTCAACCGCACCCTTGCCACGCGGCAACCCTAGTGCCTCGCCCGGGTCGCACGACGAACCGACGGTCGATCCGGACCCGACCTGTCCCCCCGGACACCAGGAACTCCGGCCGCGCGTAAGAGGCTTGGACGGGAGCACTGGGGCGGGGTGGGGGAAAACACAAGCCCACCCCCCCGGCGGGGCGAGGGGCGGGTAGGAAACACACCCCAGGCGTAGGGGGGGGGCCCCCAGGGGAGACGGGAGCGGGAAG
>NZ_JBHVPP010000005.1:0-241034 GCF_042887295.1 Streptomyces sp. NPDC057950 | reverse complement strand
AACCCCCCCACGCGGCCGCCGGGATCAGGTGCGGGGGGCGGTGGGGGGGTTTGTGTCCCCCCGCCCGCGGCCCCGCGGCGTCGGGAGGCAGGCGGGACTTTCGCAACACGCCCCAGTGGCTTCGGCGGGAGCCCGGAGGGGAGTCCGGACCGGAAGTCCGGCGCGGGAGTTCAGCCCGGGAGCCCGGCCGGGGAGGCCCGGTTCCGGGTCAGCGGTACCACCCGAACCGTTCCGCGATCACCGGCAGCCGGTCGGCGACGATGGCGTGCGCGGCGGCCCGCGGCGTCGTCCCATCGGCCTCAGCGCGGGCCAGCATCCGGTCGATCAGACCGCGCATGGAGCGCCGGGTGTACGCGAACGCCTCGTCCGCGTCCGCGCCGATGTCACCGAAGAGGGTCCACCACCACCAGGCGTTCGTACCGGAGTTGACGACGACGTCCGGCAGTACGAGGACACCGCGCGCGGCGAGCAGGTCCTCCGCCTCGGGCAGGACGGGCATGTTGGCCGCCTCCACGATCCAACGGGCGGTGATCCGGGCCTGGTTCGTGGTGTCGATCGCGTACGAGACCGCCGCGGGCACCAGGACGTCAGCGCCGGCCGACAGCCAGGCGTCGGCCGGAAGTTCACGGTCGGCCGGGCGCAGCGTCGAGCGGTCCACCGTCCCGTAGGCGTCTCTAGCCGCGAGCAGCGTGTCGACGTCGAGTCCGTCCGGGTTCGCGATCGTGCCCTTGATGTCGGCGACGGCCACGACGGTGAGACCGGCGCGCGCCAGGAAGCGCGCCGTGGCTCCGCCCATGGTGCCCAGGCCCTGTACGGCGACGCGCGTTCCCGGGTACGGGGCCCCGGCGCGGTCCAGGGCCGCGAGTACCGACTCGGCGACACCGCAGCCGCCCACCAGTTCGTCGAGCCCGATCCCGTCCACCTCGACCGCGAAGGCGTCCGCGAGACGGCTCCGCGCGCTCTCCTCGTCGTCGAGCAGCGGGTACACGGCCTGGATGGACGAGACGAGACCCGCCTCCGTGACGGCCCGGTCGACCAGGTCCTGGGTGAGCCCGAGATCCTCGCCCGTGGTCCAGAAGCTCTCGATGTACGGGCGCATGGCCCGCAGATAGCGCACCAGGAGGCCGTACGCCGCCGGGTCCTGGGGGTCGCAGTCGATGCCGCCCTTGGCGCCGCCCAGCGGGATGTAGCGGCCCTCGGGGTTGTAGTGCAGGGCCTCCTTCATCGTCATGCCGCGGGCCAGCCCGGCGACCTCGTCCAGGGTGCAGCCCTCGCGCATCCGCAGCCCGCCGCTGGAGACACCCCGGACCAGGCGGTCGACCACGAGGAAACCCGGACGGCCGGTGACGTGGTCGGTCCAGGTGAGTGTGATCAGGGGCGCGGTCGAAGGCGCGGTCATGGGTACTCCTCGTGGACGGTGATCAGGGTGGGTCCGTGCGTGCGCGGCACCTCGGCGAGGGCGCGGGCCGGCCCGTGGACGGGCGCGTCGTCCGTGGGCGGTCGGCGGCGATCGCAGACCACTCCCGGCCGGCTCGGTACCCACGGCGACGATCGCGTCGCGACCCGCCGGCCGCTTCTGCACCGACTCAGTGTGCGGGCAGACCCCCGGCGGGAGGGGACGCCGCTCTGGAACGGTCCGCTCCGGTGAGTACGTCGGGCGTCCATCGTTCCTCCCGGAGCGCACGGACCGGCGGCGCGCACGGACCGGCGCGAACGTCTCCACCGGAACTTTTACTGAATAGTCGGTCAGTATCGGAACGTCGCCCGGCGGTGTCAATTCGCCGGACCGGCCAGTGGCAGGGAATCGGGGAGTGCGGGGGAGCGAGGGAAGGGGGGTGCCGGTGCGGGCGGCTCGCCGGTGCCGGCCGAGGCGGTCGTGTCCCCGGCGGCCGGTCCGCGGGCCGGTTCGTCCCCCGCGTCGGGCCGGGCGCGTCCGCGCGTCTCGAAATCCCGTGCCCCGGTACGGAAGAAGAGAGGGCGCCGCGGGGTTGCGGGATACGGGCCCTGGGCCCCTCCGGCGCGTTCGCCCGGCAGGGCGGGCGCCGGGACCCGGTCCTCGCGGTGTGCGTGCCGGGGACACCGCGCCGTGACCCCGCGAGGACGGAGTCCCGGCGCTGTCCGAGGGGCCGACCATAATGGGAGGCCTGACCGACTCCATTGGAGGTACCGTGACCGGTTTCCGTACGTTGAGCTCCGGGCTCCGCGCGCTGCAGCCCGCCGCCTTCGGCGCGGACCCGGGCGGGGAGCGCCTGGAGCGCATCCGCAGATCACCGAATTTCGCGGACGGGGTCTTCCAGAACCCGGTGAGCGCCCGGACCCGCCCCGACGGCTCCATGATCGAGTTCGCGAAGGTCTTCTTCCGCAAGGAGGAGCGCGTCCGCCGCGCCCCCGCGGGCACGGTGCCGGTGCACCCCACGACGCTCGCCGACCTCGCCCGGCCCGCGGCGAGCGGGCTGCGGCTCACCTGGATGGGGCACTCCAGCGTGCTCGCGGAGATCGACGGGCACCGTGTGCTGTTCGACCCGGTCTGGGGCGAGCGCTGTTCTCCCTTCAACTTCGTCGGACCCAAGCGGCTGCACCCGGTACCGCTGCCGCTGGCCGCGCTGGGCCCGGTCGACGTCGTCGTCATCTCGCACGACCACTACGACCATCTGGACCTGCCCACCATCAAGGCCCTCGCCGACACGGACACGGTGTTCGCGGTGCCGCTCGGCGTCGGCGCCCACCTGGAGCACTGGGGCGTCTCCCCGGACCGCCTGCGCGAGCTGGACTGGAACGAGTCCACGAAGGTCGGCGGCATCTCCCTCACCGCCACCCCCGCCCGGCACTTCTGCGGCCGGGGCCTGCGCAACACCCAGCACACGCTGTGGGCGTCCTGGGCGGTGGCGGGCGACGAGCACCGGATCTACCACAGTGGTGACACCGGCTATTTCGAGGGCTTCAAGGACATCGGCGCCGAGCACGGCCCGTTCGACGCCACGATGATCCAGATCGGCGCGTACAGCGAGTTCTGGCCCGAGATCCACATGACGCCCGAGGAGGGCATGCGAGCCCACCTGGACCTCCAGGGCGGCCGGCCCGGCGGTGTGATGATGCCGATCCACTGGGCCACGTTCAACCTGGCGACGCACCCGTGGGTGGAGCCCGGCGAGGGGACCATAGCGGCCGCGCACGCGGTCGGCGCGCGCATCGCGCTGCCGCACCCCGGGGAGCCCTTCGAGCCCACCGCCGAGACCGTTCCGTCCGAGCCCTGGTGGCGCGGGGTGGCCGTACCGCCCGAGGGCGGCTGGCCCGTGGGCTCGAGTGCCGGAGCCGATGCCCCGATCTCCGTCACGGCGGCTTCCGGTGCGCCGGCTCCCGGCGGGGCGGGATCCGACACGCCGGGTGACGCCGGCGGCGGTGCCGCGGAGGACACCGGAGAGCCGGAGACGGTGCCGGCCGGCTGAATTTCCTGACATTCCGATCTACGGCGAGGGCCGGGGCGCGTCGCGCTCCCCGGCCCTCGCCGTCTTTTCATGACCACTTCTGACCAGCACTGATCGGAACGTTGCCTCTGGGGAACGGGTGTCCGACGGTGATATCGGTCTGCCGTGCGAGTCCTCATACCAGAGCGGGACGCTGTCCGGGGGACTTTGTCAACTGCCCACCGCACCTGTCCCGTTGCCGACTACTGTCAGTTGCCGTCGGGCGACGCAGGGCCGTTTTTTCGGCTCTCTCGACCGGCACCGCGATGGCGCACGCCCGAGTCGCGCAGACCCGCGGGAGCCCGAGTGCCCCCGACGCCCAGTACGAGGACGCTGATGTCTCACCTTCGCGCACCGGCCGCCCACGCAGACCGCCGTGACGGCGGGCGGCACGGACGGCCGGTCGCCCGTGCCGTCCCCTCGCCACCCGAGACCCCCCTCCGGCCCCAGCTGCTGCGGATGGCGGTCCTGCCGCCCACCGCGGTGGCCCTCAGCGCGTGCGCGGCCGTCCTGTTCACCGTGCGCTCCACCGGCGCCCGCCCCGGCGCCGCTCTCTGGGCGGTCCTCGCCGGCGCCCTCGGGGTCGCCCTCGCGGGCATCCTCGTCGCCGCCGTGGCCGCCGACCGGGCCGCCCGCTCGGTCCGGGACCGCCTCGCCGCGATACGCCGCACCAGCGCCCGTACGGAGGCGGACCTGCGTGCCGTCGTCGAGGGCCTGCGCCGCGGCGAGACCCCGTCCCCCCGCGCGCCGAACCGCCGGCCCCTCCCGGACGCCGACGACTTCGAGCTGCTCGCCGCTGACCTCTCCCGGGCGCACGACGGCGCCGTCACCGCCGTCGTGCAGGCCGCACAGCTCTCCAGCCGGGCCGGCAGCGAACAGAAGGTCGAGGTCTTCGTCAACCTGGCGCGACGGCTTCAGTCCCTCGTGCACCGCGAGATCTCGATCCTCGACGAGCTGGAGAACGAGATCGAGGACCCGGACCTGCTCAAGGGCCTCTTCCACGTCGACCACCTCGCCACCCGCATCCGGCGGCACGCCGAGAACCTCGCCGTCCTCGGCGGCGCCGTCTCCCGACGCCAGTGGAGCAACCCCGTCTCCATGACCGAGGTGCTGCGGTCGGCGATCGCCGAGGTCGAGCAGTACTCGCGGGTCAAACTGGTGCCGCCGATCGACGGCACCCTGCGCGGACACGCCGTCGCCGACGTCATCCACCTGCTGGCCGAACTGGTCGAGAACGCCACGGTGTTCTCCGCCCCGCACACCCAAGTGCTGCTGCGCGTCAACCTCGTCACCTCCGGGCTCGCGGTCGAGGTGGAGGACCGGGGCCTGGGCATGCCGCCGGGCGAGCAGGACAAGATGAACGCGCTGCTCACCGACCCCGATCAGGTGAACGTCGCGAGCCTTCTCCAGGACGGCCGGATCGGTCTCTTCGTGGTGTCGCAACTGGCTCGGCGACACGGCATCGACGTCCGGCTCCAGAGCAACATCTACGGCGGTGTCCAAGCCGTACTCGTGGTGCCGCAGGAGCTGTTGGGCACGGAGCCGGGCGCCCCGGGGAACCAAGGGCGGTCCCGCGGGACGGCGGGCGGCGCGCTCCCGCCCGCGGGACCACCGGCCGGACAGACCGTCCCGCTTCCCCCCGCGGGCACGGCGGCGTCCCCCGTGCCGCGGCAGTCGCGCCGGGAGCAGGCGTCGCCCGCCGCGCCGCAGCAGGACGGTACGGGCGGGGGCGGCCCGGTGCCGCTCCCGGTGCGCGGGGCCCGCGCCGAGCGGCCCACACCGGCGGAGGCCGTGCCCGGCATCCGCCCCGACGACCGGCACATCCTGGCGGAGAACGCGGAGATGCCGCCCACCCCGCGCAACGGCGTGGTCCGCGGCACCATGGCGAGGCCCCGACTGCCCCGCCGGCGCGCCCAGGAGCACATCGCGCCCCAACTGCGCGACGGGCCCCTGCCCCGCCAGGACTCGGAGCACGTCGCCGGTCACGACCCCGGACTGATGGCGGCGTTCCAGCGCGGGATCGGACTGGCGGAGGCCCGGCAGACGGAGTTCCCCGCCGACCGGCCGCACCCGGACCCCGGGCACCTGGACGCGCTGCCACCGCTGCAGGTGATCCGCGTCGACCAGCCGTCGCCACGCTCGCCCCGCCCGGAAAGCCACCTCGACGTTCCGAACCTGGGCGCCGTCCGCACGACCGCCGATCCCCTGGGCGCGGCACACATGGTCGACCCCCACACCGGACATGCGCCCGCCCCGGCCGAAGCGCCGGGCACGCGGGACACCACCCCCACGCCCGGACACGACCTCACGGCCCGGCACGACGGGAGCGCACCGGCCGGATGACCAGCCTCCCGAGCACGCCCACCCCCACCTGCGCTCCCGCAGACCTTCGTACCCCAAGGAGTCGATCCACCATGGCGAGCGACGTGCCGACCGGCCATGCATCCGATCTCGACTGGCTGATGAGCGGCCTCGTGCAGCGCGTGCCGCACACCACCAGCGCGGTACTCCTGTCCTGCGACGGGCTCGTGAAGTCCGTGCACGGCCTCGACCCGGACAGCGCCGACCACATGGCGGCCCTGGCCTCCGGCCTGTACTCGCTCGGCCGCAGCGCGGGCGTCCGCTTCGGGGACGGCGGCGACGTGCGGCAGGTCGTCGTCGAACTCGACTCGACCCTGCTGTTCGTCTCGACCGCCGGCTCCGGCACCTGCCTCGCGGTGCTCGCCGGACGCGAGGCCGACGCGGCGGTGCTCGGCTACGAGATGGCGATGCTCGTCAAGAGCGTCCGCCCGTATCTGATGACCGCGCCCAGGCAGGCCGTCGTCGGCCCCACGGCGATGAGGCCTTGAGGGTGGCCGCGGCCGGCGACGGGCCCTGGCTCGACGACGCGGCCGGGCGGCTGGTGCGTCCCTACACCGTCAGCAACGGCCGGACCCGTCCGACCACCGCGCTCGACCTGTTGTCGCAGGTCATGGTCACCGGAGCCACGCCCCTCGGCTACCTCGGCCCCGAGCACACCCAGGCGCTCGAACTGTGCCGGGCACCCGTCTCGGTCGCGGAGATCGCCGCGCAGCTCAAGTTGCCGGCGGCGGTCACCAAGGTGCTGCTGTCCGACCTCGTCGACTGCGGGTCGCTGACCACCAAACCCCCCGAGTTCCACCACAACCCCACTGACCGGTCTCTTCTGGAGGCAGTGCTCGATGGACTACGACGACAGCTCTGACCCCTTCCCCACCGCGCTGAAGATCCTGGTGGCGGGAGGATTCGGGGTAGGCAAGACGACCCTCGTGGGCGCGGTGAGCGAGATCGCGCCGCTCAGCACGGAGGAACTGCTCACCACGGTCAGTGCCGCGACCGACAATCTCGACGGCGTCGAGAACAAGGTCGAGACCACGGTGGCGATGGACTTCGGCCGTATCACCCTCGACCCCGAACACGTGCTGTACCTCTTCGGCACACCCGGGCAGGAGCGGTTCTGGTTCATGTGGGACGAGCTGTCCGAGGGCGCGCTCGGCGCGGTGATCCTCGCCGACACCCGCCGCCTCGAGGACTGCTTCGCGGCCGTCGACTTCTTCGAGCAGCGTGGTCTCGGCTTCATCGTCGCCGTCAACGAGTTCGACGGTGCCTTCCGCTACGACCCGGCCGAGGTGCGGGCGGCCATCGACCTCGACCCCGCGATCCCCATCGTTCGCTGCGACGCCCGGATCTCCAGTTCGGGAGTGCAGACCCTGCTCACCCTGGTGCGCCATCTCCTCGCCCACGCCCCGGCGCACGCCCCTACCCATGGAGCCCACAGGTGACGCACTGACGACGCCCTCGGAAGGACCCCGCACATGACCCACGTTCCCGACCACGGAGCCCGCACATGACACCCGGCCCCCACCACGGAGTCCGTCCATGAGCTACGACCCACCGCGCCCGGCCGGCCGGCTGCTGCTGACCCCGGAGGACAAGGACGCCCCCGCCCGGGTCCGGCGGTTGCGCCGGCTCGGCCTGGGGGAGCACACCGAGCCCGTCTTCGACGCCTTCGCGGACCGGCTCGCCGACGTCGCCGCGGTGCCGTACTCGATGGTCAACTTCATCGACGAGGACCGGCAGTTCTTCGCGGGCCTGCACACCCCGGACGGCAACCTCTCGGCCACCCGGCCGGTCCCGGCCCCCACGGACGGCACCCACCATGGTGTCGGCCGCTATATGACTCGCGACTACGGGTTCTGCCCCTATGTCGTGGTCCGCCGCAGGGCGCTGGTACTGGAGGACGTCTGCGACTACCCGCGCTTCGCCGGCAACCCGGTCGTCGACGAGATCGGGGTCCGCTCCTACCTCGGCGCCCCGCTCATCGACCGTACGGGCATCGCCCTCGGCACCGTCTGCGTCGTCGACCTCGAACCGCGCCCGTGGGGCAGAGCGGGACTGGAGACCATCAAGACGATGGCCGCGGAACTGGTCGAGCAGCTCGGACAGCGGGAGGGTGGCGCCGGGTTCTGAGGCCATCCGGCGCCAACGGCTCCTGCGCGGCCTTTCGCACCTGGTGGGGGCGGCGGGGGCCGGTTGTGGTGGTGGGGTCAGTTGGGCGGGTGGATGAGTGCGCCGGAGTCGACGTCGTCGACGTATCGGGCCGCGAGGTCGGCGTAGTACGCGTCGGACGGTTCGCCGTCCGAGAGGTCGGCGGCCTTGACCGTCGAGGATGTGGCGGTGCCGTCGGTGGAGACCGCTGCGGCCAAGTCGATGAGCTGCCCGGGGTAGTTGTCGAGCAGGTAGGTGTTGACCTGCTCGCGGGCGGCCTCCTGGGCCGCGGTGCCGGGGTGGGCGTCGGTGAACGGCGCGATGGTGGCGAGATAGACGGTGATGTCGGAGTTTTGGGTGATCGGCTGCTGGTCGACGTAGATCTGGCTGTCGTCGGTGGAGTACGAGATCAACTGGCTGTCGAGGGAGGCCAGTCCGCTCTCCACCTCGGTGGCGCAGGTGTAGGCGCTGCTGGTGCAGTTCAACAGATCGGCGGCGCCGTCGGAGACCAGGACGGTGCGCACGTTGCCCTGGGCCAACACGCCGCGGTCCTGGGGGTTGAGCGCGTTGACCGGATCGGTGCTGTTGGTGATCCGCGGCAGCGGGGCGTTGCCGTCGGTGCCCGCGTCGAGCACGCCGTAGTCCACGGAGGCGTCCCCGCGGGGATCGTCGGCCAGGGCGTCGGTGATCGCATCGCTCAGGTGATGCCGGCCGTCGTCGCTCGCGGTGTCCCCGTTGACGGTCTGGTCCCCGTAGAGGACCAGCGAGCCGGTGGGGTTCGAGGTGGAGGTGGTGACGTCGAGGCCGGAGAGGTACGGCAGACCGGTGTACGTGGTCTGCGTGTAGTGGGCGGCGACCGTGTCACTGGTGCGGTCGGCGTGGTCACTGACCCAGACGGGGGTCCGGGCCACGGAGCGGCCGGGCAGGGCGGACACCTGGCCGCGCACCTGCAGGCTGACCAGCAAGGTCGCTCGAGGTCGGACGGTCAGCGTGACCGGGTCGCTGGTGGCGTCGCCGCCGGCGGGAATGGTGACGGAGGGCGAACCGCCGAAGGTCAGCGTTGCCGGTGGCGCGGCCGCGGTGGCGCCGGCCGCGGTGGTGTCCTGCGGGGCGACGGAGGCCGCGTGGAAGGTCACCGGGGTGGCACCCATCGCGTTGGACAGGTGGATGCGCGCGCCGTTTCCGCTGTCGGTGCCGATGCTGACGTGGACCGGTATGCGCAGGGTCTGGCCGTTGACGGTCGCTGTGCTGCCGTCGGACCACCGCACCTTGTCGGTGTCCTGGACCGAGGCCCAGGTGCCGACCCAGTGCTGCGCGCCGGATCCGCTGCCGGTGACGGTCGTCGGCCGTATGCCCAGCCCGAGGATGTGCAGGGCGGGTCGGCCCGCCTGGACACCGTTGTTGAACCGGGGAAGGGAGATGCTGCTGACGACCGAGCCGGGGCAGGCCAGCGGGACGCTGATGGCGTAGACCTTCGGGCCGGAACTCGGGCTGGTCTGGGTGTTGTTGCTGTGATTCTCGTGGGCCAGGGTGATCGAGGCCGCGGAGGACGGGCCGGAGAGCCAGTCCGGCACGGTGTCCAGGCGATAGTCCTGGTCGGTGGGGCCGCCGTCGGGGTTCAGGCAGTTGTTGTCGGCGTAGGTGATGGTGCCGGTGGCGTCCTTGGCCGCGGCGCCGGTGGCGAACGCGAGGAAGACCACGGCGTCGCCGGTGTCGACCACGCCGTTGCCCGGCACGGTGACGGTCTGCCCGGAGGCCAGCATGTTGTCGTAGGTGCCGGTGCCGAACTTCGGCAGCGTGATGGTGGCGCCGTCGACGGTGACCGTTCTGCCGCTGCGCCAGCCCGCTGTCCTCGTCAGGTCGACCGCGTTGAGGCTGTCGCCGGAGCCGTCGGCGTCGGCAGGGCTGGTCGTGGTGGTGAAGGTGCTGGTGGCGGTGTTGTTCAGGCAGCCGCTGGTGTCGTTGATCGCGCAGGTCGGTTGGGCCGCGGACGGGGAGCGAGTGCTGTGCGATGCGGTACTGGGTGGCCGAGCCGGGATGTCGGACGCCGCGTGGGCCGGCGCCGTGGTCGTCAGTGACCCGGCAGTCAGAGCCGCGGCCACGGCGATGACGGCGACGACGGGCCTTGACACGGGACGTCTGGAGGCAGACACGAGTAAACGGAAGACGGACATGGACGTGTGGATCCTTCCCCTGGCACGGGCGGTCCCCCGGCGGGTCCGCGCCGCTGTGCATTCTGGAGGTCGGTATGTGCGCGGTCCATCACTAATCGACCGTCAAGCTCCTGCCCGCAGCCCGTTTTTGGCTCATGTGGCTGGAGATGCGCCCCGTGGTGAGTGATTCCTTTGTTCTCCTGGGGAAGATTCTTTACGCTCCGTTTCTGCTTCGGGGCCGGATCCACGCGGCCAGGTCGCGGGCCGTGCACCCGAAGATCGAAGGAGTGCGGTCGAAGGCGAACCGGCTGGGGGTGAGGGGCCGGCTGGTCAAGGACATGCGCAAGGGCCGGCCTGGGAGGAGACCCGCTCCTGAGCCGGTCTCTTTCTGCGCCCCGCGGGATTGGAGCCTGCGCACGGCTCCAGAGGGCCTTCATGCCGGGGTAACGCAGCAGATCAGGGCCCTGCACGGGCTCGTTCGGGCGGGGCCAGGGGCTGTCCCGTGACTGCTGGTCACGGAGCTCGCCGAGGCGCGGAAACTGCGTAGATGCCGAGTTAGCGGTGCCGGTATCGTCCGGTCTCCCGACCCGTCGTACCGGCGGCCTACGTTCAGAGAGCGACGCAGATGACCAGCCGGCAAGCAACGACGACCCTGTGGCGCCCCACCGGCCCCAGGGAGCTGGATCTGGTCCGGGAGCTGAACTGGCGTGCCTGGCCGCCGCGGCTGCCCGAGCAGCCGATCTTCTACCCGGTCCTCAACGAGGACTACGCGGTCAGGATCGCGCGGGACTGGAACGTGAAGCACGATGGCGCAGGGTTCGTCACTCGCTTCGAGGTCGAGTCGGAGTTCTTGAGCCGGTATCCCGTCCAGCAGGCCGGCGGGCAGACGATCCTCGAGCTCTGGGTTCCGGCCGAGGAGCTGGACGACTTCAACGCCCACCTGGTCGGCGAGATCCAGGTGGTCCACGAGTTCCGCCGAGGCGGGGAGGGATGCTGACGGGGCACGCCGGCCCGGTGTGCCGATCACTGAGGTTGCCCGGCGGGTCGGCAACTCTCCCGAGGTGATCCACCGGCGCTGTCACGGCCGCGTCGACGGCCACGAGGAAGCCGCCGACGCGAAGATCACCAGGGCATTGGAAGAGGACGGAGACGCTGCGTGGCGCTCCGCGTCATCGCGCCGCGAGGGCGGTCCGGGAGATTCGGACCGCCCGTATGGGTCGACACGTACCTGCGGCTCTCCCGGCTACGGCTCGCCCGGGAGCGCCCCGCAGCGCGTGGCTGCGGGGCGCCTGGTGGGGTTCAGTCGACATCCTGCCCGTTGAACTTGCCGCCCTTGCAGGTCGGGAGATTGGCCGCGGACGTGTGCGACCGATCGACCGTTCCGCCGCCCTGCTCGCACTCACCCGGGGTGAGGCTGGCGGGGGTGGCGGTGGGGGTTGTGGCGGTGGTGGCGGCGGCGCCTGTGATGCCGAGTCCGGAGAGGGCTGCCGTCGCGATGACGGCGGCGAGGATTCGTCGAATGCGCATTTGGTTCGCCTTTCACGGAATACCTCGGTTGGGACACCACTCAGCTTGATGTTCATCCATGTGGGTGACACATCTTGTTAGGCCGTTCGGGTGACATTGCTGTCGGGTGCGGAGTCGGTGACGTGACCCGCCGGACAGGTCCTAGCGCCAGAGGTGCAGCGAGTGACCGAAAGCCCTGTCGGCCCGCGCCATCGGCTCAGGCATCGCCTGAGGGCTGTCCCGTAATCCCCGGCGGGCCCACGACGACAGCTACGGCACCTCGCCGCGTTGTCGGATCGCCCGAATACGCCCAGTACGAGGACGACCCTCCGCCTACCGATGCACCGCATCTGACGCCGCGCGCTGATCCACCGGGGATCACGGGACAGCCCTTGGCGCCGCCCGGTACGCCTCGTGCCGAACCCGGGCGTCTTCGAACATCTCGACGGCGGCTGGGATGGCGCCGTGCTCTTCGAGGTAGGCGTGCTGCCCGACCACCCCTTCCCTGAGGGCCGGTCGGGATTGTTGGCGACATCGCCGATGCCGCTATTTCGGTCGGTTCAGGTCATTGAGAAAACCTCATCAACCACGCCATGACGTCCTCTCGGAGACGCATGTCCGAGCTGTGCGCCGGGAGGGGGTTGACCCTTCCTCCGCGGAGGAACGCTGTGCCCGAGCCACCCGACACGGCCCGGAAGGCACCCCATGACCGATCTGCGTCTCGGCGTTCTCGGCTTCGGCCTGCGCGGTCCCCTCGCGCTCACCGCCCACCGCCCCGGCCGGGGCTCACGCGTGAGCGTCCTCGCCGAACACGACCCGCTGCTGCGGGAGGCCGCCGCCGCGCGCATCCCCGGCGTCCGGACCGTCGACGACCACCGCGAGGTCGTCCACGACCCCGACATCGACGCGGTGCTCGTCCTCACCCCGGACCACACGCACGCCGACCTCGCCCGTGAGGCGCTGCGCGCGGGCAAGCCCGTCTTCGTGGAGAAGCCCCTGGACATCACCATCGAGCGCTGCGACGCCGTGCTGCGCACCGCCTTCGAGACGGGCACCCGTCTCTACGTCGGCCACAACATGCGGCACATGCCGGTGATCCGGCTGATGCGCGACCTCGTCCGGGGCGGCGCCGTGGGGACCGTCAAAACCGTGTGGGTGAGGCACTTCGTCGGCTTCGGCGGGGACTGGTACTTCAAGGACTGGCACGCCGAACGCCGCTTCACCACCGGCCTTTTGCTGCAGAAGGGCGCCCACGACATCGACGTACTGCACTGGTTGGCCGGCGGCTACACGCGGCAGGTGCAGGCGCTCGGAGACCTCATGGTGTACGGCGGCAACCCGCATCGACGGGAGCCGGGGGAGCCCCGGTCGCAGGACTGGTACACCGAGGACGGTCACTGGCCCCCGCACACCCAGCGGGCACTCAATCCTGTCATCGACGTCGAGGACGTCTCGCTGGTCAACCTGCGCCTGGACAACGGGGTGCTGGCGGCCTACCAGCAGTGTCACTTCACCCCCGACTACTGGCGCAACTACACCGTGATCGGTGACGCGGGCCGGCTGGAGAACTTCGGGGACGGGCCCGGTGCCGTGGTGAAGGTCTGGAACAGCCGCCGCTCGGGGCACCGGGAGCGGGCCGACGCCGAGTACCCGGTGCCGGAGCCCCGCGAGGGCGCCGGGCACGGCGGCGCCGACCCGCTGCTGATCGACGAGTTCCTCCGGTTCGTGCGGGAAGGAGGGCGCACCGACACCTCCCCGGTCGCCGCGCGCATGGCGGTGGCCGCCGGATTCCGTGCCACGGAGTCGCTGCGGGACGGCGGCACCGCGCGCGAGGTGCCCGCGCTCGACCCCGAGTTGGTCGCCTACTTCGAACGGGGGCAAGTGCCCGGAGAGGGGTAGGGGCCGGTGCCGGGACCCGGGAATCCGACGTGTGAAGGAAAGCTGCGGCCGCGTTTAAGAAAACCTCGATGGACCAGGACTACGGTCGTACGGCAGATTCCTCAGGGAATACACCCCTCTCCCCGGTACGGGCCCCTTCGGCGTGCCCTGCCCCGGGGCCTCACCCACAGGAGCCGTTGCGTGAAGGCGCTGGTCAAGGAGAAGGCGGAGCCCGGGCTCTGGCTCGTGGACGTCCCGGAGCCGGAGATCGGCCCCGGCGACGTGCTGATCAAGGTCCTGAGGACCGGGATCTGCGGAACCGACCTGCACATCCGCAACTGGGACGGCTGGGCGCAGCAGGCCATCACCACACCGCTGGTTCTCGGCCACGAGTTCGTCGGCGAGGTCGTCGCGACCGGCCGTGACGTCGACGACATCAAGGCCGGCGACCGCGTCAGCGGCGAAGGCCACCTGGTCTGCGGCAAGTGCCGCAACTGTCTGGCCGGACGCCGCCACCTCTGCCGTGCCACCGTCGGCCTCGGAGTCGGCCGGGACGGCGCGTTCGCCGAGTACGTCGCCCTGCCGGCCACCAACGTGTGGGTGCACCGGGTCCCCGTCGACCTGGACGTCGCCGCGATCTTCGACCCGTTCGGCAACGCCGTGCACACGGCGCTTTCCTTCCCGCTGGTCGGTGAGGACGTACTGATCACCGGTGCCGGACCGATCGGCCTGATGGCCGCCGCGGTGGCCCGGCACGCTGGCGCCCGCAACGTCGTCGTCACCGACGTCAGCGAGGAGCGCCTCGAACTCGCGCGCAAGATCGGCGTGAGCCTCGCCCTGAACGTCTCCTCCGCGACGATCGCCGACGGCCAGCGCGAGCTGGGGCTGCGCGAGGGCTTCGACATCGGCCTGGAGATGTCCGGCCGCCCCGAGGCGATGCGCGACATGATCGCCAACATGACCCACGGCGGCCGGATCGCGATGCTGGGCCTGCCCGCCCAGGAGTTCCCCGTCGACTGGTCCCGGATCGTCACCTCCATGATCACGATCAAGGGCATCTACGGCCGGGAGATGTTCGAGACCTGGTACGCGATGTCGGTGCTCCTCGAAGGCGGCCTCGACCTCGCTCCGGTGATCACCGGGCGATACGGCTTCCGCGACCACGAGGCCGCGTTCGCCGAAGCGGCCGGCGGCCGCGGCGGCAAGGTCATTCTGGACTGGACCCTCTAAGGAACTGATGATGTTCGATTCCGTACGCGACGATCTGCGCACCACCCTCGACGAGATCCGCGCCGCCGGGCTCCACAAGCCCGAGCGTGTCATCGGCACCCCGCAGTCCGCGACCGTGAGCGTCACCTCGGGCGGCCGTCCCGGCGAGGTCCTCAACTTCTGCGCGAACAACTACCTCGGCCTCGCCGACCACCCCGAGGTCGTCGCGGCCGCCCACGAGGCCCTCGACCGCTGGGGCTACGGCATGGCGTCCGTGCGCTTCATCTGCGGTACGCAGGAGGTGCACAAGGAGCTGGAGGCGCGGCTGTCCGCGTTCCTCGGCCAGGAGGACACGATCCTCTACTCCTCCTGCTTCGACGCCAACGGAGGCGTCTTCGAGACCCTGCTCGGCGCCGAGGACGCGGTGATCTCCGACGCCCTCAACCACGCCTCGATCATCGACGGCATCCGCCTCTCCAAGGCGCGCCGCTTCCGGTACGCCAACCGTGACATGGCCGACCTGGAGGCCCAGCTCAAGGAGGCGTCGGACGCCCGGCGCCGGCTGATCGTCACGGACGGCGTCTTCTCGATGGACGGCTATGTCGCCCCCCTCCAGGAGATCTGCGACCTCGCCGACCGCTACGACGCGATGGTCATGGTCGACGACTCGCACGCCGTCGGCTTCGTCGGCCCCGGCGGACGGGGCACCCCCGAGCTGCACGGCGTCATGGACCGTGTCGACATCATCACCGGCACCCTCGGCAAGGCGCTCGGCGGCGCGTCCGGCGGCTACGTCGCGGCCCGCGCCGAGATCGTCGCCCTGCTGCGCCAGCGCTCGCGTCCCTACCTCTTCTCCAACACGCTCGCCCCCGTGATCGCGGCGGCGTCCCTGAAGGTTCTCGACCTCCTGGAGTCGGCGGGCGACCTGCGCGAGAGGCTCGCCGCGAACACCGCGCTGTTCCGCTCACGGATGACGGCCGAGGGCTTCGACATCCTCCCGGGCGACCACGCGATCGCCCCGGTCATGATCGGTGACGCGTCCGTCGCCGGGCGCATGGCGGAACTGCTCCTGGAGCGCGGCGTGTACGTGATCGGCTTCTCGTACCCGGTCGTCCCGCAGGGCGCGGCCCGTATCCGGGTGCAGCTGTCCGCGGCGCACTCGACGGACGACGTGAACCGCGCGGTGGACGCGTTCGTGGCGGCGCGGGCGGAGCTCGAAGGCTGAAAGACGCGTGTGACCTGAGAGAATCGGTCACATGATCGAAGCGCGGCGGCTCCACATCCTTCGTGCGGTGGCCGACCACCGCACGGTGACGGCGGCTGCCGCCGCGCTCTATCTCACGCCTTCGGCGGTCTCCCAGCAGCTGACCGCCCTGGAGCAGGAGACCGGGCACCGGCTCGTCGAGCGGGGTGCCAAGGGCGTACGGCTGACTCCCGCCGGTGAGATCCTGCTCGGCCACACGCACGCCGTGCTGGCCCAGCTGGAGCGGGCCGAGGCCGAGCTGGCCGCCTACAGCGCGGGTTCCGCCGGCACGGTCACCGTCGCCGCCTTCGCGACCGGCATCGGCCTCGTGGTGGCTCCCGCGCTCGCCCGCCTCGCCGTCACCGCACCCGGTATCCACGTCCGTGTGCAGGACGCCGAGGGGGACGCCAGCCTGCCGATGGTGCTCGACCGGCAGGTCGACATCGCGGTCGCCGTCGAGTACCGGGGAGCCCCGGCCGCGGACGACCCGAGACTCACCCACGTACCCCTGTACGCCGAGCCGTTCGACGCGGTGGTCCCGGTCACCCACCGGCTGGCCGACGCCGACGAGGTACCGCTCGCCGAACTCGCCAAGGACCCCTGGATCGGTCAGTACCCCGGCAATCCCTGCCACGACGTGGTGGTCCTGGCCTGCGAGAACGCGGGATTCGAGCCGCGTCTCGAACACTCCTCGGACGACTTCCGCGCCGTCGTGGCCCTCGCCTCCGCCGACGCGGGCGTCGCCTTGGTACCGCGCTCGGCCCTGATCGGCATGGACCTCACGGGCGTGGTCGTGCGCCCCGTCGACGGTGTCGCGCCCACCCGCCGGGTCTTCGCCGCCGTACGGCGTGGCGCGGAGGGGCATCCGCTGATCCGTCCGGTGCTGGACGCGTTGGCGCGGGCCGCGACCGTGGAGTGAGGTGTCCGACTCCCGGTCCCATTCACTGCCTCTCATATTCGGGATAGCATCCCGAATATGGGAATCGATGCGCAGGACGCCGTCGACGTCCGCCTGGGGGCCCGGCTCGCCGAGCTGCGGGCCGAACGGGGCTGGTCGCTGGCGGAGCTGGCGGAGCTGGCGGACCACAGCGGGGTCAGCCGGTCCACCCTGTCGCGGGCCGAGCGCGCCGAGATCAGTCCCACGGCCTCGCTCCTGAACCGCCTGTGCGCCGTGTACGGGTGCACCATGTCGCAGCTGCTCAGCGAGGTCGAGGCGGAACCCGCCGGGCTGGTGCGGGCGGCCGACCAGACGGTCTGGAGGGACGGCGCCTCCGGCTTCGTACGACGGTCGGTGTCCCCGCCCCACCCGGGGCTGCGCGGAGAACTCGTCGAGGGACGGCTCGCGGCCGGCGCCGACATCGCGTACGACCGGCCTCCCGTGCCCGGTCTGGAGCAGCACATCTGGGTGCTCGACGGGGCGCTGGAGGTGACGGCGCGGGAGGTCGAGCACCGTCTCGGCACCGGTGACTGCCTCCGACTGCGGGTGTGGGGCCCGACCCGCTTCCGCTGCCCCGGCCCGCACGACGTGCGGTACGTGCTGGTGGTGGTGAGGCCGTGACCGCCGTCTCCCGGCTGAGCGCGGCCGAAGTCCTCGCCCAGACCGACGAGTTGGCCTGCCTGCTGATCGGCACCGTGGAGGGCGGTGCCTCGGTCGGCTTCCTCGCGCCGCTCGACCACGCCTCGGCCGTGGCCTGGTGGGAGGGGCGCGCGGCCGAGGTGGCGGCCGGCCACGTCGCGGTGTGGGTGGCGCACGGCGCGGACCGGATGCTCGGTACGGTCGGCCTGGCCTTCCCCGACAAGCCGAACAGCCGCCACCGCGCCGAGCTCGTGAAGCTGATGGTGCACCCGGACGGCCGGGGGCGGGGGCTCGGCCGCACGCTGCTGACCACCGCCGAGCGGGCGGCCGCCGCGGCCGGGGTCACCCTCCTGCACCTCGACACGGAGACCGACAGTCCGGCCGAGACCCTCTATCTGTCCGCGGGCTGGACCCGCCTCGGAGCGATACCCGACTACGCGACGACTCCTTCGGGCGTGCTCCGCCCGACGACGGTCTTCTACAAGCGGGTGGGAACCGTCACCGCGGCGGCGACGTGAGGTGACGCGCCCGCCCGTCTTCGTCCCGGTGGGCCGGCGGCTCCCGGCCGTCCCGCTGATCGCGCAGGTCAGCGGTGGTGTGTCGGTGTCATTGGCTACCGTGCGTCCCATGTCGCCGAACGCCGAAGACGTACGCCGGATCGCCCTGTCCCTGCCGGACACGACGGAGAAGACCGCCTGGAGCATGCCCACCTTCCGGGTCGCCGGGAAGATGTTCGCCACCCTGCCCGAGGAGGAGACCTCCATCGCCGTGCGCTGCCCCAAGGAGGAGCGGGACGAACTCGTCCTGGCGGAGCCGCGGAAGTTCTGGATCGCTGATCACGAGGCGGGCTTCGCCTGGGTCAGGGTCCGGCTCGCGGCCCTGGAGGACGACGGCGAACTCCGTGACATCCTCGCCGACTCCTGGCGACAGGCCGCCCCGCCCCGACTGCTCGACTCCCACCCGGTGTTGGGGCTCCCCGCGGACCAGTGAAAATCGCTCCGTCACCGGGTTCGCCCCGTGACATGATCCGGGTGCCGGAGCGGAGGCAGGGACGTCCGGTGCACGGGGGGAGCCGCGGGGCGACCGCGGGTGAGGGGCACGGGCGGGATGTACGGGACGTCACCGAGTGGTGAGCCGACGCGGTCCGGATCGCCGGCCGACGAGGACGCGGGGGATCCGACGCGGGGCGGCGGCGGGGGGCCACGCCGCGGACCCGCCGGCGTGACCGGTCCCGCGCCGGTCTGGTCGCGGGACTTCGCGCTGTTCTTCGTCGCGCGGGCCCTCGCCCGGCTCGGCGACACGATGCTCCCGGTGGCACTCGCCGCCGGACTGCTCCAGCACGGCTACGGGGCGGGAGCCATCGGCCTCGCGATGGCCGCGTCAGCCGCCCCGTTCGCGGGACTGGTGATCTTCGGCGGGGTCATCGCCGACCGGTTCAGCACGCGCAAGCTGATGATCGGGGCCGACCTCGTACGACTGGTCACCCAGGCCCTCGCCGCGGGGCTCTTCTTCGCCGGTCACGTACTCCTCTGGCAGATCTGCGTGATCGGCGCGGTCAACGGCGCCGCCGGAGCCGTCTTCCAGCCGGGCGTCGCCAGTACGGTGCCGCGCCTGGCGGCCGACGTACAGGGGGCGAACGGCGCGATCCGGATCGCCGAGTCCGCCGCGCAGCTCGCGGGCCCCGCCCTCGCGGGACTGCTGGTCGCGTTCTCCTCGGCGGGCGGGGTCTTCGCGGCGCACGCGGCGACGTACGCGCTGAGCGCCCTGTGCCTGCTCCTGCTCCGACTCCCCCCGGCCGCGCCCGGAAGCCGACCGCACGGCGGCAGCTTCCGGGGCGATCTCGTGGTCGGATGGCGGGAGTTCAGAGCGAGGACCTGGCTGTGGGGGGTCATCGTCATCTGGTGCGTGTACATGCTCTTCATCTCGGGTCCCACCGTCCCCCTGGTGGCCACGGAGGTGGTCCGGCGGTACGGCGCGGGCGCCTACGGCCTGGTCAACTCCGCGCTCGGCGCCGGCACCGTCGTCGGTGGCCTGCTGGCCCTGCGGCTGCGCCCCCGCCACATGCTGCGGGCCGGCTCGATCGCCCTGTTCGCCTTCGCCTGCTTCCCCGCCGCCGTCGGCGCGGGCCTCGGAGTCCCGGCCATGTCGGCCGGAGCGGTGGCCGCGGGCGCGGGCATGTCGTTCTGGGGTGTCATGTGGGCGACCAGCGTGCAGACCCAGGTCGCTCCCGACGTCCTCAACCGCATCCACGCCTACGACGTCGCGGGTTCCCTGGCGATGATGCCCTTCGGGCAGGCGCTGGCGGGACCGGCCGCGACGGTCCTCGGCGCCGACACCGTCCTCCTCGTGGCCGGTGCGATGACCCTCTTCGTCTGCACGTCCCTGCTCCTGGTGCCGGCCATCCGCAACCTGCCGCGCGTCGACCCGCCGGCGCCCCTCGCACGTACGGCCCCGGCCGTACGCCGACCGGCGCGGCGCGACCCGCGCTGAGTCGGCCCGAGCCGCCCCGGTCTCCGTTACCACCGGGGTGCAGGTGACGCCCATGACGCACAACTCGGTGCGGCCGGGCCGACGTCCACGGTTGTCCCGGAGCGCCCCGCGCCGCCGGTCGCACTCGTCCCGCGCCGCCGCGACACCTGCCCTTGTGCGCGGCGGGCGGTCACGCGTCCCCCGGGGCGCTCAGGAAACCGCCGATCCGCTCCCGCAGGGACCCCGCGTCCAGCCCGTGCGCGACCAGGTGCTCGTCGACGGTTCCGTACTTGCGCAGCTCGCGGCGGCCGACGCCGAGGCCGAGCACGTGGTGGGGTACGCCGGCGAGCGCGTCGCCCGCGGCGACCGAGGACGTGCCCGCCAGACAGGGCTCGACGAGCACGACGTCGGTGCCTGCCGCGGCCGTGGCACGCCGCAGCGCCGCCCCGTCGAACGGCCGGACGGTGGTGGCGTACAGCACGGTGGCATCGAGCCCCTCCGTCGCCGCGAGCACCGCGTCGAGCATCGGCCCGACGGCGACGACCACGCCGCCGCGCCCCTCGCGGACCGTGTGCATCCGTACCCCGTCGACCGGGCGGGCCCGCGCGTTGGACTGTGTCGACAGCCGTACGTACACCTTGTCGTCCCCGGCGGCGACCGCGTGCCGCAGCAGGGTCTCGGCCTCGTCGGGGTGCCCCGGGACGTGCACGGTCCAGCCGTCCAGGGTGTCGAGCAGCGCCACGTCGCCCGGTGCCATGTGGGTGAAGCCGCCGGCGGGCCAGTCGAAGGACGCGGCGGCACTCACCAGTACCGCACCCACGTCCTGATGACCGAGGTCGAGCTTCACCTGCTCGAAGGGACGCTCGACGAGGAAACTGGCGAAGGTGTGCAGGACGGGCCGCAGCCCGGTGAGCGCCAGGCCCGCGCCCGCTCCGACGAGGAGCTGTTCGCGGATCCCGACGTTGATCACCCGCTCCGGATGCCTGATCCGGGCCGGGGCGAAGCCGTCCGTGCCGATCTCGGCCAGGACGACCGCGACCCGGGGGTCCTCGTCGAGCAGCCGGGAGACGACGGGGGCGAAGCGGTCACGCATGGTGTCCATGGGGGTGTCCTTTCGACGACGTGCGGTATGAACCGATGGGACGATCCCGGCGACGAGTGGACCGGCGACGAGGGGACCGGCGACGAGTGGACCGGCGACGAGGGGACCGGCGACGAGTGGACCGGCGACGAGGGGACCGGCGACGAGTGGACCGGCGACGAGTGGACCGGCAGGGGACCGGCGACGAGGGGACCGGCAGGGGACCGGTGGCGACGGCGCGGGGCGCGTGAGGTGGCCGCCGCTCAGGCGGGCTTCGGTTCGACCCGGGTGACGACGACGTGCGGCCGACCCGGATGGGGCGTGGTGAAGGCGGTGTACAGCGCCTCGTGGTCGCGGCCGTCGACGGTCAGGGCGGACCAGCCCGCCGCCTCGAACCGGGCGGCGATGCCACCGGGCCGGGCATGACTGGCCGAGGAGTTGTCGATCACGACGGTGTGCAGCCGGTCGAGCCCGGCGGGACCGGCGTACGCGATGGCCTCGTGATTGCTGCCCTCGTCCAGCTCCGCGTCGCCGGTCAGCACCCAGACACGCGGCTCGTCCAGCCCCTGCGCGCGCAGGCCCAGCGCGGTGCCGACGGCGATCGGCAGTCCGTGACCGAGTGAGCCGCTGCCGATCTCGGCGCCCGGGACCAGCACCCGGTCCGGGTGGTGCCCGAGCGGCGAGTCGTACGAGCCGAAACCCGGCAGCCACTCGACGGGCAGGAACCCCTTGGCCGCCAGCACCGCGTAGTACGCCATCGGCCCGTGCCCCTTGGAGAGCAGGAACCGGTCCCGCTCCGGATCGTCCGTCCGCTCGGGCGTGACCCGCAGCACCCGGTCGTAGAGCACCCACAGCGCGTCGAGCGTGGAGGTGGCCGCCGGTCCGTGCTTCTCGTCGCCGGTCATCAGCCCCATCAGCCGGGGCAGGTCCGGGTGGCCGTGGTCGTGTTCCGTCGTGATCGTCATGGTGACGATCGTGCAACCTCGACCAAACTTGAGGTCAAGCGGCGGGCTTGAGGCCCCCCGGCCCCGAAGAAAGGGGTGCGCGACCACGGGTGCGAGTGCGGTATTGTTTCGGTGCACGTTCGGTCAGGGGGAAACCCCAGGTCAGGCGGGCAACGGGACGTGGCGCAGCTTGGTAGCGCACTTGACTGGGGGTCAAGGGGTCGCAGGTTCAAATCCTGTCGTCCCGACTTTTGAAGTCGTAGCTCGGAGGCCGTCTTCTCAGCGATGAGAAGGCGGCCTCCGAGCTTTTTTGGCGTCCACTCCGGGCACCGGTTGACGAAAGCGACAGAGCTTCCTTTCCGGATATCACCCCTTGATGCGGGATAGGGGACTGATTGCGGAAGGAATCCTGTCCGGCCGGAGGGTGCGCCAGGTAACTGACCGCCTGTCAATGTTCGCAACTGCTCCCCATTTTGACGGTCCGTCATGACTTGGGGCGATGATACGATCGCCGCACTTGCCGAGCGGGCTACGTGCACAGAACGACTTTTCAGGCCAGCGGTACGGCCCGGGCGGTAATCCTTGCGCAGTGGGCTGTGGGCCCGCCGTGCTGACGGGAATTCAGTAGCTGGCTGCCAGTCGCTTGAAGAGAGTCTTATGACGCAATATATACAGGACCCGGCTCTCTGGGCTCTAATCGCTGGGACTCCGCTTGCAGCTGCCGCCATTATTCGTGGACAGCGGGCGACGCGTAGTTTAAAGCAGGAGAATCAAGGGCTCAGGGATCACTACGCTGAGCTCGAGAATCAATATTCCGCCTCGGTGAAAAAGGCTCAGGAGCACGCCGAAGAAGCAACGAGAACGGCGCTCAAGTCGGCGATGCGAACCCTTCAGGGGCTCGCCGCCGAGCAGCAGCTCGCTATTTCGAAACTGCAGACGAAGTACGGCGAGTCGCTCATACTCCAGGATCTCCTGGAAATCGACCACATGAACTCGCAGTTCGGCCGGCGTGCTCAGTCCATCGCGGTTCTCTGCGAAGGCTGGCTGGGCCGGCAGCGCGAGATCGCCTCCGTCTACGACGTGGTCCGCAGCGCGCAGGGCAGAATCCGGCACTTCCAGCGGGTCGAGATTCTGTCGCAGGTCGATTTCGCGGTCACCAGCCGGGCCGTCGAGCCGGTGGCACTGGCTCTCGCCGAACTGCTCGACAATGCCACCAGTTATTCCGCGCCGGAATCCACGGTCGAGATCAACGTCCGCGCCGTGCCCAAGGGCATCTGCATAGTCGTCGACGACGCAGGTGTCGGCATGAACGAGGAGGAGAAGACCAGGGCGGCGAAACTCCTGTCGAGTGAGCGGGCCTCGGGTGTCTCCGGGCTCGGCAATCCTCCGCAGTTCGGCTTCGCGGTGATCGGCGTGCTCTGCGAGCGCTACGGCTTCACGGTGTCCGTCGACTCCACCTCCCCCTACGGGGGTGTGCGGGCCGTGGTCCTGCTGCCGGACGAGCTGCTCACCAGCATGCCGGAACCAAAGGAGCGGGCGCAGACCGTGAGCACTGTTCCCTCGCTGAACCCGAGCGGTCCCGACCCCGTCGCGGCCGCGACCACGACCGCCGACGGACTGCCCAAGCGCCGCCGCAGGCGGGCCATGGCCATCGTGCCGCAGAGTTCCGACACCGCGAGCGCGCCGGTCCGCTCCGAGGAGGAGACCGCCTCGATCATGGGCGCCTTCCAGCGTGGCACCCAGACCGGTCGAGCCGCGCACCCGGACCCCGCGGACCGGACGAGCAACGCACATGAGGCAAGCAGCGAAGGGCATGAGGTTTCGTGAACAACGATCTGTCATGGATGCTTGACGGCGTCCTGGAGATTCCCGGCGCTCTGCACGCGGTCCTGGTCTCCGCCGACGGGCTCCTGATGGCCTCCTCCAAGGGGGTCGACAGGGACACCGCGGACACCGTCGCCGCCGCGATGAGCGGCGTGCAGTCGCTGAGTCGCTCGATCGGGTTCTTCTGCGACGGGACCGACCTGAAGTGGCGCCAGACGCTGGTCGAGTTCGACGGCGGCTGGGTCTTCCTGATCTCCGCCGGTGACGGCGCCTACCTCGCGGTCTCGGCCTCCACCGACATCGACATGGCGGACATCACCTTCCGTATGCAGCAGTTGGTCGGACAGCTGGGCAAGGCGCTGACGACCCCGCCCCGCGAGAACATCGGCGCACGCCCGTGACCGACTCCGACCAGCAGGAGCCCGAGGCCGCGGAGTTAGTGCGGCCCTATGTCATCACCAACGGCCGGGATCTCCCCGAGGGCGACCAGTTCTCGCTGATCACACTGGTCACGGCCGCAGCGGACCATCCCCAGCGGCGCACCCGGCTGTCTCCCGAGGAACAGAGCCTGTTGGAGATGTGCTCCGGCGGTTACCTCTCGGTCGCCGAGATCGCCGGACACATGCACCTGCCCATGGGCGTGGTGAAGATCCTCCTCAACGCCCTGGCCGAGGGCGGTTACCTCATCACGCGTGCGCCGGTGGCGCGCGCCCGCCTGGTCGACGAGCAGATACTTCAGGAGGTGCTGGATGGTCTCCGGGCCCGTTTTGGATGAGAAGGCGTACGTCCGCGGCGGAGCGGCGCAGACCGCCGTGAAGATCCTGATCGTCGGGCACTTCGCGGTCGGCAAGACCACCTTCGTCGGGACGATGTCCGAGATTCCTCCGCTGTCCACGGAGGAGACGATGACGCAGGCCGGCGAGGAGATCGACGACCTCAAGGGCGTCCGCGGCAAGACCACCACCACGGTCGCCATGGACTTCGGGCGCCTGACGATCAGCGATCACGTCGTGTTGTACCTGTTCGGGACGCCGGGACAGCAGCGGTTCGTGCAGATGTGGGAGGACATGGCGCGCGGCGCGCTCGGCGCGCTGGTGCTGGTCGACCCCGAGCGGCTGGCGGACTCCTTCGCCGTCATCGACCTGATCGAGCAGTACGGACTGGCCTACGCCATCGCCGTCAACCGCTTCGACGGTACGCCGATTCGCGAGGAGCACGCCCTGCGCGAGGCACTGGATCTGCTGCCCGACACCCCGGTCGTCACCTGTGACGCGCGTGACGAGAAATCATCGGCCAGCGCTCTGATCACCCTCGTTCACTATCTGCAGGACCGTGCCCGCTAGGAGCAAGAATGAACACTGATTCCACCGTTCCCGTGCCCCCGCCCGGGTGCCCGGCTCACGCCACGGGTGAGCCGGTGCCGCTGTACGGCTCGGAGTTCGCGGCCGATCCGCAGGCCTATTACGAGTACATGCGTCACTACGGGCCGACCGCACCGGTCGAACTCGCCCCTGGTGTCGAGGCGACCCTGGTCACGGATTACTCGGCGGCGCTCCAACTGCTCCAGAACGCGAGTTCCTTCCGTAAGGACTCGCGCCGCTGGCGGGACTTCAACGACGGAGTGATCAGTCCGGACAGTCCGGTCCTTCCGCTTCTCGTGTACCGGCCCAACTGCATGTTCAGTGACGGCGCCGAACACATGCGGCTGCGGCAGGCCGTCACGGACAGTTTCGCGCGTGTCGACTCGCACTGGCTGAGCGAGAGTACCGAGCGGGTCTCGAACTACCTCATCGCACAGTTCAGCACGCGCGGCTCGGCCGATCTGCTCAACGACTACGCCAAACTGCTGCCGCTCTTCGTCTTCAACGAACTCTTCGGCTGCCCCGCCGAGATCGGTGACCGCGTTCTCTTCGGTATATCCGGCATCTTCGACGGCGTGAACGCGGAGAAGGCGAACGAGGTGCTGTCCCAGGCGGTGGGCGAGCTGGTGGCCCTCAAGCGATCGCGCCCCGGCGACGACGTCACCTCCTGGCTGATGCAGCATCAGGCAGCCCTGACCAACGAGGAGATGGCGCACCAGCTCGTCCTCCTCCTGGGAGCGGGCGCCGAACCACTGCGCAACCTCATCTCGAACACCCTGCACCTGCTGCTCACCGACGACCGTTACGCGGCGGGCGGGCTGATCGAGGAGGCGATCGACACCACGCTGTGGAAGAACCCGCCCATGGCCAACTACGCGCCGCACTACCCGGCGGCCGACATGGAGTTCGCCGGACAGAAGCTGGCGGCCGGTGATCTGGTCCTGGTCAGTTTCGCGGCGGCCAACACCGACCCGGCGCTCGCGGCGTCCCGCCACGCCTCCAGCAACCGGTCCCACCTGGCGTGGAGCGCCGGACCGCACGCCTGCCCGGCGAAGGACCCCGCCCGGCTCATCACCGTGGCGGCCATCGAGAACCTCTTCAACCGGCTGCCCGACGTCGAACTGGCGGTCCCCGAGGACAGTTTGACGTGGCGACCCGGCCCCTTTAACCGGGCCCTGGCCGCGCTGCCGGCCCGCTTCCACCCGGTGCGGGCCGCACGGCAGCAGCCGGACGCGCAGCACCAGCCGGCGGCCGCGGCGAGGAGCGACCAGGGCGGCGCGGCGGGCCGGCAGGACCGCGGCGGCCTGTGGAGTTCGTTCCTCTCCTGGTGGAAGGCGTGAGCTACGCAACATCCGGCAACATCCGTACACAGCATGAACTTTCAACCGTGGGGGTAGGGAAGAGCGCGGCATCCGTGTTGTAACACAAGTTAAAGGAGGTGTCGTGGAGCCCTCGTCCACCGACGCCACTTCAGCTCAGCACCGCGCAGCAGTCCACCGTCCCCGACGACCGGCCCCGCGGGGGAGTTCCCACCCCCGCCGGGCCATACGCATCACACCGCACAGGCCGGAAGGCGAGATACCCGCCCGCACAGGCGGGTATCTTTTTGCCCGCTTTCCGGAGTCCCGCTCTCCGGAGCCCCGCTCCCGCCGGGCTCCCGTCCCGCCCCACCCGTGGCACGCGAACCCCGCCTCGTGCCAGGGGGGTTGCCGGTGATCTCCTCCCGTCTCAGCGGTGGAATCGTGGCGACCCAGCCTCTGGGCACCTTCGTGTCGGACCAGTTACTACGGCTGTGCCAGGCCGTGGGGCTGCACCGGTCCGACGCCGAGGTCTACGCGCGTGTCCTGACGGACTGTCTGGGCGCCGGAGCGGAGCGGCCGTTGGACCAGCCGCCGCCCCACCCGAGCTTCCTGTCCGACGACCACACACCGGTCGAGTACTCCCTCGCCCTCGTCCCCGACGCGCCCCCGACCCTGCGGGTGCTGCTGGAACCGGGGTACGCGGCCCGGAGCCTGGCACAACAGGGCCGCACCGGACTGCGTGTCGTCCGTGCCCTGGCGAAGCGTTGGGGCTTCTCCACCGACCGGCTCGACGGTGTGGAGGACCTGTTCTTCCCGCCGGATCCCCAGGGCCCCCTGGCGCTGTGGATCGCTCTGGAACTGCTCCCCGGCGGGGTGCCCAAGGTCAAGATCTATCTGAACCCCGCGGCGTCCGGGCCGGACCGGGCCGCCGAGACCCTGCGCGAGGCGCTGGACAGACTCGGCCACCGGCAGGCGTTCGACGCACTGCCCCCGGCGGACGGCTATCCCTTCCTCGCCCTCGACCTCGGTGACTGGGAGACACCTCGGGTGAAGGTCTACGTCACCCATCGCGACGCGTCGGCCGCCGACGCCGGCTCGCTGTCCCGCAGTGAGCCGGGGCCGGGACGGGAGACCGTGGAGGAGTTCTTCCGGGTCGCGGCGGGCCTGGAGGGAGTGGACCGGTACTCCGGCGTGGGGGAGGCCGTCCGGCTGGCGGGACGGCCCGTGCTCTCCTGCCACTCCTTCACGGAGGCGGTGACCGGTCTGCCGAGCGGCTTCACCCTCCACGTGCCCGTACGGGACTACGTCCGGCACGACGGGGAGGCGCACGCCCGTGCCACGGCGGTGCTGCGCCGCCACGGAATGGACCCCACCGTGCTCGACCGGTCGCTGGCGACCGTCAGCTCGCGACCGCTGCACGACGGAGTCGGTCTCATCGCGTATCTGGCGCTGGTCCACGAACGGGACCGGCCGCCACGTGTCACCGCGTACATCTCCTCGGAGGCGTACGCGGTGCGTCCGCCGCTGCCCGCCGGGCCGCGGCACCAGCCGTTCTCCTCCCCCCGCGCGGCGCGTACCGGGCCGCGCGAAACCCTCCACTCAGTCGGACACGGAAAGGCAGGAGCAGAAATCAGGATGGAGCCGTACCGGATCAAAGTCGTCGAACCCATTCCGCTCACGACGCCCCAGCAGCGCAAGGCGGCCATCGAACGGGTGCACTACAACCTCTTCGACCTGCGGGCCGACGAGGTGACCATCGACCTGCTGAGCGACTCGGGCACGGGCGCCCTGTCGTCGGCGCAGCTCGCCGTGGGCATGGCCGGTGACGAGTCCTACGCGGGCTCGCGCTCCTTCTACCGTTTCCGGGAGACGGTGTCGGAACTGACCGGCTACACCCACATATTGCCGGCCCACCAGGGGCGCGCGGCGGAGCGCATCCTCTTCTCCAACCTCCTCGAACCCGGCGACACCGTCCTGTCCAACACACACTTCGACACCACCCGCGCCAATGTGGAGCTGAACGGCTGCGTGGCCCGCGACCTGCCGTGCCCCGAGGCCCGCAACCTGGACAGCCGGGAGCCGTTCAAGGGGAACATCGACCTGGGGGCGCTGGAGCAGGTGCTGGGCGAATCGACCGGCTCGCGCGTCGCCGCGGTGGTCATGACGATCACCAACAACGGTGGTGGCGGTCAGCCCGTATCCATGGAGAACCTGCGGCGGACGTCGGAACTGTGCCGCCGCCACTCCGTCCCGCTGATCCTGGACGCGGCCCGGTTCGCCGAGAACGCCTGGCTGGTCACCCGGCACGAGGAGGCGTACCGCGACCGCACCCCCCGGCAGGTCGCCGAGGAAGCGTTCCGTCTGGCCGACGGCTGTGTGATGAGCGCCAAGAAGGACGGCATCGTCCACATCGGTGGCTTCATCGGGCTGAACGACCCGGAGCTCGCCCAGAAGTGCGAACTCCTCCTGATCGCCACCGAGGGGTTCCCCACCTACGGCGGCCTCGCCGGGCGTGACCTCGACATGATGGCCCAGGGTCTGCAGGAGGTGACCGAGCCCGCCTATCTGGCGGAGCGGGCGGAGAGCGCCGACCATCTCGCCCAACGCGTCCGCGCCGCGGGCGTCGACATCCTGGAACCGCCCGGCCTGCACGCCCTGTACCTCAACGCGGGACGGCTGCTGCCCCACATACCGCCCCACCAGTACCCCGGCCACGCCCTGGCCTGCCGGCTCTATCTGGAGGGCGGCATCCGCTCGGCCGAACTCGGCTCGCTCTACCTCGGCGAGGAGGACGAGGACGGGAACCCGGTCAAGAGCCCGCCGTACGAACTGGTCAGGCTGGCGCTGCCGCGTCGTGTGTACACCCGCAGCCACTACGACCACGTCGGCAGGACCCTGGAACGGATCGCCAAGACCGCGGAGTCCGTGCGCGGTTACCGGATCGTGGAGCAGTCCCCGATCCTGCGGCACTTCCGCGCCAAGCTCCAGCCGGTGACCGGCTAGCACGGCGGCGGGGGTGGCGTCCGACGAGTCCCGCGCGGGCCGTCGAGCGCCACCCCCGCCGGTGGAACCGGGCTTCGCCGTCCGTGCCGGAAACGCGGACGCGGGTGCCGCACGGTCATTCCCGGGCCGCGCTCGCGGGGAGGCCGGGGCGCCCCCGGCGGGTTCAGGACAGGCGGCCCACGTGGGCGAGGGCCTGCTTGAGGAGGGCGCCGTGACCACCCGGCATCTCGTTGAGGACCACGGACGTCAACGCCTCCTCCGGGCTGAACCAGACCAGGTCGAGGGCGTCCTGCCGGGGACGGCAGTCGCCGGTGACCGGGACGATGTACGCGAGTGACACCGCGTGCTGGCGTGGGTCGTGGAAGGGCGTGATGCCCTGCGTCGGGAAGTACTCGGCGACGGTGAAGGGCTGCAGTGAGGTGGGGATGCGGGGCAGCGCCACCGGCCCGAGGTCCTTCTCCAGATTCCGCAGCAGGGCGTCGCGGACCCGCTCGTGGTGGAGCACGCGGCCGGAGACGAGGGTGCGGCTGACGGTTCCGTCCGGCCCTATGCGCAGCAGCAGTCCGATGCTGGTGACTTCACCGTTGTCGTCGACGCGCACCGGCACGGCCTCGACGTACAGGATCGGCATACGGGCCCGCGCCATCTCGAGCTCGTCGGGGGTCAGCCAGCCGGGCGTGGTCTCGGTCATGTCAGACATTGGCTGATCATACTTTCAACCCCTCCGGATTTGCGTGCGCCGCTCGACGCGACACGGGGGAACGGCGCGGCCGTCGCGGACGAACGCCCGTCCGCTGAAGAGACGATCCGCCGCGGAGGGCTTGTTCCCGGTGAATGCGTCAACCACCATGGTGGGCGATGAGCAATGAATTGAACCAGGATCTCGTGGTCGGCCTGGACGCCGGGGGTACGCGCACCCGCGCCGTCCTGGCGTCCGCCGCGACCGGACGCACCCTGGGCGAGGCCGTGGCGGGACCGGGCAACGCCCTGACGGTTCCGCCGGCGCGGCTCGCCGATCACCTCGTCGAGGCCATCGGCCGGTCGGTGCCGGAGCGGGTCCGCGGTGGTGTCGTGGCCGTGGTCGGCGGATTCGCGGGTGCCGCGGGTTCCGTGGGTTCCGCGGGCTTCACGGAATGCGCGGGCGGCGACCCGGGGCGGCTGAACGCCCTCGCGGCCCTGACCGAGGCGCTGCGGCGGCTGGGCATCGCGCCGCGGACGGTCGGTGTGAGCAGCGACGTCGAGGCGGCCTTCGCCTCCGCTCCCGGAACTCCCGCCGACGGGCTGGCCCTGGTCGCCGGCACCGGAGCGGTCGCGACCCGCATCGCCGGCCGCCGCTGCGCGGCCGTCGTGGACGGCGACGGCTGGCTGCTCGGTGACGAGGGCAGCGGATTCTGGATCGGGCGCGGCGCGGTACGCGCGGCCCTGCGCATGGCGGACGGGCGCGGCGGCCCCACGACGCTGGCCCGGTCGGTCGGTTCGGCCCTTGGGCTGCCCGCCGATCTCCTGGAAGGGGCTGGAGAGACCGGGGACGCTGGAGGGAGCGGTGGGGCCGAGGGGGCCGAGGGGGCCGGAGGAACGAGAGGGGTCGGGAGGGCCGGGCGGGCCGAGGGTGCCGCCGGGGGATGGTCCGCGGCGCGGCGTGAGGCCTACCGCATGCGCCTGCTGCCCACCGTGATGGCGCAGCCACCGATCACGCTCGCCCGGCTCGCTCCGCTGGTGGCCGAGGCGGCCCGAGACAAGGACCCGGTCGCGGAGGCGATCCTGTGCGAGGCGGTGGACCATCTGGCGGCCGCGGTAAGCGCGTTGGACCCCCGGCCGGGTGAACGGATCGTCGTCACGGGCGGGTTGCGCGGCCCGGACGGCCCGCTGAGCGCACCACTGACCGGGCGGCTGGAGGATCTGGGGCTGACGGTCGAGCGGGTGGCGGACGGTTGCCGGGGAGCCGCGGCCCTGGCCCGGCTCGGCCACGGTGGCCCGACGCGCGCCGCCGGGACCGCGTGACCGACGGGCCACGCGCGGAC
Source organism: Streptomyces sp. NPDC057950 (assembly GCF_042887295.1). Taxonomy (NCBI): domain Bacteria; kingdom Bacillati; phylum Actinomycetota; class Actinomycetes; order Kitasatosporales; family Streptomycetaceae; genus Streptomyces; species Streptomyces sp. NPDC057950. Next base: position 209,495 of record NZ_JBHVPP010000005.1, on the reverse strand, counting down.
CCGGCAGGCGGTCCGGAAGCAGGAGGCGGCGGCGATGCGCGGGCGGGGCGCCCACGGACGGGCGGGGACGGGAGGGCTCAGCGGGCGCGGCGGGACGTGACCGCGTGCTGTCCCGCGATGTGGCCGGTCAACGTCAGTGAGGCGCTGGCCCGTGTGTACGACAACTGCGCGACCCGTACGTACAGGCAGTCGATGAGGACCAGGACGGAGTGACGGGCGCCGATGCTGCCGGTGCGGAAGCTGGTCTCGGACGAGGCGGAGATCAGCCGGACGTCCGCGGCACGGGCGAGCGGCGAGCGCGGGTCCGCGGTGATCGCCACGGTCGCGGCGCCGCGCTCCTTGGCGAGTTCGAAGGGCTCGATGGTCTCGCGGGTCGACCCGGAGTGGGAGATGCCGATGGCGACGTCGGCCGGGGTGAGCAGGGCCGCGGAGGTGGCCGCGGCGTGCACCTCGTTCCAGCCGCGCACCGCGCAGCCGATGCGGAAGAGGCGGACCTCGGTCTCCAGGGCCACCGCGCCGCTGCCGCCGACGCCGTACACGTCGATGCGGCGGGCGCGCGCCACGGCCTGGGCCGCGCGCTCCAGCGCGTCGAGGTCGATCCGGTCGATGGTCTGCTGGACCGCGCGCAGGTCCGCGCTGCCGACCACGGCGACCACCCGTTCGAGGTCGTCGTCGGGGGAGATGTCCGAGCCGATCTCGGCGGTGCCCCAGTCCGCGACCTCGCCGCGGCCGCGCTCCTGGGCCAGCGCGATCAGCAGGTGCTGGTAGGAGTCGAGACCGACGGCCCGGCAGAACCGGGTGACGGTCGCCTGCGAGGTGCCGGTTCGGCGGCCCAGTTCGGCGGCGGAGCAGTGGGTGGCGGCGGCCGGGTCCTCGAGGATCAGCTCGCCGACCTTCCGCAAGGAGCCGGTCAGCCGCGGCAGTTCGGTGCGGATCAGCGCGGTGACGTCCGTCGGGGGCATCCCGCTGCCGGCGCCGGTCCGTTCCATGCTCTACCCGATCTCCTCGGCCCTGCGTACATCCATGGGCCCTGGGTGCTTCCCGGCACCCGCGGACGCTTCGGGCTGTGAATTTACCAGCCATCGTCCGACCGGCGGATTGAATGGCAGGACCGGGAGCGGGTAGGGTTCAACCATTCATGCAGAGTCTCCGGAATTGGTGGTTCGATCCACCGGTGGGGAGTGCCACGTGTCCGCAGGATCCGTCAGCGCCGACAGCTTCGCGCGCGAGGGCCTCGCCGTCCTCGGCGGCATCACCGCGTCCGCCCGCGACGACGTGCGGCGTGCGGCCGAGCTGATCGCGGACTGTGTACGCGCGGACGGCGTCGTCCAGGCGTTCGGCACCGGGCACTCTCAGGCCCTCGTGCTGGAAATCGCGGGCCGGGCCGGGGGGTTGGTGCCGACCAACCGGCTGAGCATCGCCGACCTGGTGCTGTACGGCGGGGAGCGGCCGGACGTTCTCGCCGATCCGCTCCTGGAGCGGCAGTCCGGTGTCGCCGCCCGGATCTACGCGCTCGTGGAGCCGCGGCCCGAGGACCTCTTCGTCATCGTCTCCAACTCGGGTGTCAACAACGTGGTCGTGGAGATGGCCCTGCACGCCAAGGAGCGTGGGCACCGGGTCCTGGCCGTCACCTCGCTGGCCCACACGCGGGCGGTGCCAGCCTCGCACCCGAGCGGGCGGAAGCTGGCCGATGTCGCCGACGTCGTCCTGGACAACGCCGCGCCGCGCGGCGACGCGCTGCTCGAACTCCCGGGCGGCGGCGCCGTCTGCGCGCTGTCCACGCTCACGGGGGTGATGCTCGTGCAGATGGCCGTCGCGGAGAGCGCCGCGCTCCTGCTCGCCGCCGGTGTCAGGCCGCCGGTCTACGTGTCGGCCAACGTTCCCGGAGGCTTCGAGGGCAACCTGGTACTGGAGGAGCGCTACGCGGGACGCATCCGCCGCACCGCGAGCTGACCCACGCCGCCGCGCTCCGCGTCCCGCGTCCGAACAGGCCGCCCGGAAGGGGGAGTTCAGTTCGCATCAGTAGGGGAGGATTCGCCCCGAAGGTGTCCGCCGGTCGATCTCCATCTTGACCTCGCGCCCCGAGGTGGTGCGGCGGCTGGTACGAATACGGATCTGGCGGGTCATTGCGCCTCCTTGGACTCGTACGACCGGCTTCCGCGCGGCCCGGTTCGGGCGCCGCGGAGTCATCTGCCCCAGCCCTGGAGGAACAGGCGCGTGCCTCAGGGGTACTGCCGGGAAAGAGGGTCTCTCCCGGCCGGCACGGCCCGGTGCTTCGCCGTGCTCTTCGGAGTTACCCCGTTCGGCGTTCGCATATTCCGTCGTCATGCCTCCGGCCAAGTCGGGCACCACGGACGGCCGGTCGCCGCGGGCCCCCGCAACCCGCCCCGACGGACGGGCCGTCGGGTGGATGGGCCGACGAGTGGATGGACGGAGGTGCGCAAGGGCAGGGGGAGGACAGAGGGGGGAAGGGGTGCGGGTGGACTGGTGAACGAAGGGGTCGCCGGGCCCGGATCGTTCTCGGCGCCCTGACCCACGCGGGTGCGCGTCCGACTCGGGCGGCAGGCCCGACGTGGTGGATCCGGCGGCTCTCGGCTCCCGCGCTCGGTTGCGCGGACTCGGACCGGTGCGGGCCCGGTTCACGGGTTCCCGGGGGTGGGTCGCGGCCGGTGAGGCGGACGGATGCGGCCAAGCCCGGAGCGAGAACGTGTCGCCCGTCGGTCATGCCGACCGTGCCGACCTCCATCGTGGCGGTACCGGCCGGTCCGGCCGTGCGCCGCCCCTCGCGTCCATCCTCCGCCCGTCGGGGCCGTGCCGCCATCCGGGCCGGGGCGGCCTCCGCCGAGGGTTAACCCTCGAATGCCCCGAAGGTGCATGACATGGATGCGTCAAGCTGCCATCCTTCCTCCACCTGCCGGACAGGCCCCCACGGCCTGCGCAGGGGCCCCGCACCGCACTGCTCAGCTCGTCCCGGGCAGCACATCCCGTCTGTCCGGGCTGTCACCGGTCGTCCCCGCGACCGCAGCAGTAGGAGTACGAGTGAGACGAATTCCCCGTCAGGCGGCCGCAGCCGGAGCACTCGCGGCCACCGCCGCGTTGCTGGCCGTCGGCATACAGACGGTTCCGGCGGTCGCCAAGCCCGCCGCCCCCCACCCCAGTCCGTTGCGCAGCGGAGGGCTGGAGGCCAGGCTCAGCCCGGCCCAGCACGCGGCCCTGCTGAAGAGCGCGGCGCAGAGGACGACGGCGACCGCCGGCACCCTCGGCCTCGGGGCCAAGGAGAAGCTGGTCGTCAGGGACGTCGTCAAGGACCAGGACGGCACGTTGCACACGCGCTACGAGCGCACCTACGCCGGTCTGCCGGTGCTGGGCGGCGACGTGGTCGTGCACACCCCGCCGGCCTCGCTGGCCGCCGGTACGGTGAGCAGCACCTTCAACAACAAGCGCACCATCAAGGTCGCCTCGACCACCGCGACCTTCAGCAAGTCGGCCGCCACCGGCAAGGCCCTGAAGGCCGCGAGGTCCCTGGTCGCCGAGAAGGCCACGACCGACAGCGCCCGCAAGGTGATCTGGGCCGGCAGCGGCACCCCGAAGCTTGCCTGGGAGACCGTGATCGGCGGCTTCCAGGACGACGGCACCCCGAGCCGGCTGCACGTCATCACCGACGCCACCACCGGTAACGAGCTCTACCGCTACCAGGGCATCGAGACCGGTGTCGGCAACACGCAGTACAGCGGCCAGGTGAGCCTGACGACGACGCAGTCGGGCTCCAACTACACGCTGACCGACGGCGCCCGCGGCGGCCACAAGACGTACAACCTGAACCGGGGGACCTCCGGCACCGGCACGCTCTTCTCGCAGACCAGCGACACCTGGGGCAACGGCACCACCTCCAACGCGGCGACGGCCGGGGCCGACGCGCACTACGGAGCCCAGGAGACCTGGGACTTCTACAAGAACACGTTCAACCGCAGCGGCATCAAGAACAACGGGGTCGGCGCCTACTCCCGCGTCCACTACGGCAACGCGTACGTCAACGCGTTCTGGGACGACAGCTGCTTCTGCATGACCTACGGCGACGGTTCCGGCAACGCGGACCCGCTGACCTCCCTGGACGTGGCCGGCCACGAGATGAGCCACGGTGTCACCTCCAACACCGCGGGCCTCAACTACACCGGCGAGTCCGGCGGCCTGAACGAGGCGACCTCCGACATCTTCGGGACCGGCGTCGAGTTCTACGCGGCGAACGCCTCCGACCCCGGTGATTACCTCATCGGCGAGAAGATCGACATCAACGGCGACGGCACCCCGCTGCGTTACATGGACAAGCCGAGCAAGGACGGTGGCTCCGCCGACAGTTGGTACTCCGGCGTCGGCAACCTGGACGTCCACTACTCCTCGGGTCCGGCGAACCACATGTTCTACCTGCTCTCGGAGGGCAGCGGCACCAAGGTGATCAACGGTGTCACCTACAACAGCACCACGTCCGACGGTGTCGCCGTCGCGGGCATCGGCCGGGCCGCCGCCCTGCAGATCTGGTACAAGGCGCTGACGACGTACATGACGTCCAGCACCAACTACGCCGCGGCCCGCACCGCCGCGCTCAACGCCGCCACCGCGCTGTACGGCGCCAACTCCACCCAGTACGCGGGGGTGGCGAACGCCTTCGCGGGCATCGCCGTCGGCAGCCACGTGACCCCGCCCTCGAGCGGTGTGACCGTCACCAATCCGGGCAGCCAGTCCTCCACCGTCGGTACCGCGGTGAGTCTGCAGGTCTCCGCCAGCAGCACCAACAGCGGCTCGCTGAGCTACGCCGCGACGGGTCTGCCCACCGGCCTGTCGATCAACGGCTCCACCGGCGCGATCACCGGGACACCGACCACGGCCGGCACCTACAGCACCACGGTCACCGTCACGGACAGCACCGGCGCGACCGGTACCGCGTCCTTCACCTGGACCGTCTCCTCGGGTGGGGGTGGCACCTGCACCTCGGCGCAGCTGCTCGGCAACCCGGGCTTCGAGTCCGGCAGCGCCTCGTGGACCGCGTCGAGCGGTGTCATCACGACCGACACCGGTGAGGCGGCGCACGGCGGCTCCTACAAGGCATGGCTCGACGGCTACGGCTCCACCCACACCGACACGCTCTCCCAGTCGGTGACGATCCCCGCCGGCTGCAAGGCCAGCTTCACCTTCTACCTGCACATCGACACCGCGGAGACCACCACCGGCACCGCGTACGACAAGCTGACGGTCACCGCCGGATCGACCACCCTGGCCGCCTACTCCAACCTCAACAAGGCCACCGGGTACGCCCAGAAGACCTTCGACCTGTCCTCGTTCGCCGGCTCCACCGTCACCCTGAAGTTCAGCGGCGTGGAGGACTCCTCGCTCCAGACCAGCTTCGTCGTCGACGACACCGCCGTCACGACCAGCTGACCGACACCGTACGACCGAGTCGGAACCAGCGCTGACGTGGGCCACCCCTCGGGGTGGCCCGCGTTCGTCCATGGGGCACCGCCTGCCCCGCGCCCGCCGGAGCCGGGGTTCCGGCGGGCCCGTGCTTTCCAAGGCGTGGGCACCGGGCTATAGTCAAAAACTAGCGGTGCTAATTAATGGTTGATCTCGTTGTTCCGGTGTCCGTCAGGAGTCCTGTCGTGCGTCCTGTCCACTTCGCGGCGGCCCGCCGCACCCCCATCGGCAAACTGCGCGGCGCCCTGTCCGGGGTGCGGCCCGACGACCTCGCGGCGACCGTGATCCGGGGGCTGCTCGCCGACGTGCCCGCGCTCGACCCGGCCCGGATCGACGACGTCTACTGGGGCGCCGCCAATCAGGCGGGCGAGGACAACCGCAACGTCGCCCGTATGGCCGTTCTGCTGGCCGGCCTGCCCGCGACCGTGCCCGGCGCGACCGTCAACCGGCTCTGCGCCTCCGGCCTCGAGGCCGTCACCACGGCGGCCCGCGCCATCGCCGCCGGCGAGGCCGACATCGTGCTCGCGGGCGGCTCCGAGTCGATGAGCCGGGCCCCCTTCGTCCTGCCCCGCCCGGACGAGGCACTGCCGCACCGCATCGAGACCGTCGACACCCGGCTCGGCTGGAGACTGGTCAACCCGGCGATGAAGGAACTGCACGGACTCCTGTCGATGGGGGAGACCGCCGAGGAGGTCGCCGCCCGGTACGGGGTCTCCCGCGAGCGCCAGGACGCGTTCGCGCTGCGCAGCCACCAGCGTGCCGCGGACGCCCGCAAGAACGGCCACTTCGACCGCGAACTGCTGCCCGTGGAGCGCCCCGACGGGGTGATCGTCGACACCGACGAATGCGTACGCGAGGACACCTCGCTGGAGAAGCTGTCCCGCCTCAAGCCGGTCTTCCGCGCGGGCGGCACGGTCACCGCGGGAAACGCGTCGCCCATGAACGACGGAGCGGCCGGACTGCTCCTGGTCGGCGAAGAGGCGCTGAACGACCTGGGCCTGGAGTCGCTGGGCCGGTATGTCGCCGGCGCCTCGGCGGGAGTCGACCCGGACGTCATGGGCATCGGCCCCGTTCCCGCCACGCACAAGGCGCTGGCCCGGGTCGGCTGGAGCGTCGGCGACCTCGACGAGGCCGAGTTCAACGAGGCGTTCGCGGCCCAGGCCCTCGCCTGCGTGGACCGGCTCGGCATCGACCCGGAGCGGGTGAACCCCACCGGCGGCGCCATCGCGCTGGGCCACCCCCTCGGAGGCTCGGGCGCCCGTATCCTCACCACCCTGCTGCACCGGATGCGCCGCAACGACGCCGGCCGCGGCCTGGCCACGATGTGCGTCGGGGTCGGCCAGGGCAGCGCGGTCCTGGTCGAGCGCCCCTGACCGCGTCCCCGTGAGTGCCGAGCACGCCCCCGGGGCCGGAACCGGGGGCGACCGGGCCCGCGCGGTGATCACCTGACGGGACGCTCCTTACGGGGACGAGATGCGTGGGCATAGCATCGGTCCCCGCATGAACACGATGACGCTCTGGCACATATCCGGCTGGGAATTCGCCGCCCTCGCCGCCGCGGCACTGCTCGTCGGCTTCTCGAAGACCGCCGTCAGCGGGGCCAACACGGTCAGCCTGGCGATCTTCGCCGCCGTACTGCCCGCCCGCGCCTCCACCGGCGTGCTGCTCCCCCTGCTCATCGTCGGGGACGTGCTGGCCGTAGCGACCTACCGGCGGCACGCCCACTGGCCCACGCTGTGGCGGCTGTTCCCGGCGGTCGCGGCGGGTGTCGTCCTCGGCACGCTGTTCCTGGTGTGGGCCGACGACGGGCTGGTACGGACCTCGATCGGCGCGATCCTGCTGCTGATGGCGGCGGTGACGCTCTGGCGCCGCCGGGCCGCCACCGAGGAGGAGGAACCCGACGCGGTCGCGACCCGGACGGGCCGGATCAAGGCACGCTCGTACGGCGTCCTCGGCGGGTTCACCACGATGGTCGCCAACGCGGGCGGCCCGGTGATGTCGATGTACCTGTTGTCCGCCGGCTTCCGCAAACTGGGCTTCCTGGGCACCTCGGCCTTCTTCTTCCTGATCGTCAACACGTCCAAGGTGCCCTTCAGCGTGGGCCTCGGGCTCGTCGACGGACACTCGCTGCTCCTGGACGCGGCGCTCGCGATCTTCGTCGTACCGGGTGCGTTCCTCGGCAGATGGGCCGTGCACCGCATCAACCAGCTGCTCTTCGAACGGCTGGTGATCGCCGCGACGGTGGTGGGCGGGGTGCAGCTGCTGCTGCGCTGACCACCTCGTAGGCTCGACGCCATGGCCCCCCACGTCCTGGCCCCCCACGTCCTGGTCCTCGGCGGCACCACCGAGGCACGCCTGCTCGCCGCCGAACTGGCGGGCCGCCCCGGAGTGCGGGTGACCACGTCTCTCGCGGGGCGGGTGTCCCGGCCGGGTGCGCTCGAAGGGGACGTGCGCGTCGGCGGGTTCGGCGGGGCGGACGGACTGGCGCGGTGGCTGCGCGAGCAGCGGGTGGACGCCGTCGTCGACGCCACCCACCCCTTCGCCACCCGCATCACCGAGAACGCGGCCCTCGCCGCCGCCGCGACCGGAGTCCCGGCGGTCGTCCTGCGCCGTCCGGGCTGGCGGCCCGGCCCCGACGACCGGTGGCACTTCGCCGCCTCACTCACCGAGGCCGCCGCGCTCCTCCCGCCACTGGGCCGCCGGGTCTTCCTCACCACCGGCCGCCTTGGCCTGGCGGCCTTCGCGCACCTCCCCGGACTCCACTTCCTCGCCCGGTCGGTGGAGGCGCCGGAGCCGCCACTGCCGCCGGACACCGAAGTGCTCCTCGCCCGCGGCCCGTTCACGGTGGACGACGAACGGACCCTGTTGCGCGCGCACCGCATCGACGTCCTGGTGACGAAGGACAGCGGGGGAGAGGCGACGGCCGCGAAGCTCACCGCCGCTCGCGCACTGGGCCTGCCCGTGGTCGTCGTGCGCCGGCCGCCGCTCCCGGACGGTGTGGCCGCGGTGCCGGACGTGGCGTCGGCCCTGGCCCGCTTGGACCTCGGCGGCGCCTGAAGCGGGCACGGCTCCCGCCCGGCGACCGGAGCCGGCGACACACGACCCGACGCGCCGCCCAGGGGGCCGGGCGCGTAGGGGACGGGCGGCTCGGCGATACGTGCCGGATGAGCGGCTCGGCGATACGCGCCGGTCGAGGTGCCGCGCGAGGGCCGGTCGAGGTGCCGCCGGAGGGCCGGTCGAGGTGCCGCGCGAGGGCCGGTCGAGGTGCCGCGCGAGGGCCGGTCGAGGTGCCGCCGGAGGGCCGGACGAGGTGCCGCGCGCGGTAGGTAGGGGCCCCCAGGGCATGCACGTACGGGGAGCTCTGCCCCGTCTGTGCATGGGGCTCCCGCCCGGTCTGGGTACGCGGAACTCCGTCCGGCTTGTGTGCGGGAAGCCTCGTCTGGCCTGCGTGCGGGGGAGGGGCTCCGACCGGTCTGCGTACGCGGAGTCCCGTCCGGCCTGTCTACGGGAAGCCCCGTCCGGCCCGCGCGTGACGAGCTCCGCCAGGCCAACGCATGGGGAGCTCTGCCCAGGCTGCCTACGGGGAGCGCCGTCCGGCCCGGGGGCCCTGGGCGCGTTTCCTGCCCTGCCGTCGCGCGGCCCCTTCGCGACCTCCGCGGAAGCCTGCGCAGCAGCTACGTGTGCTACCCCCGCGGACGCCTGCGCAGCAGATACGTGTCCATGATCCAGCCCTTGCGCTCGCGTGCCTCGGCGCGCAGCCGCTCGATCCGGGGGGCCGCCTCGGCTATCGGGCCGGAGGCGAGGATCTCGTCGGGTGTGCCGATGTACGCGCCCCAGTAGATGTCGATGTCCTCGTCGGCGTACCGCCGGAAGGCCTGGTGGGCGTCGAGCATGACGACCACGTCGTCGACGCCTTCGGGGAAGCCCTCCGCGAGACGCCTGCCCGTGGTGATCTGGACGGGCCCGGCCACCCGGTTGAGCCCCGTGCGGTGCCGGGCGACGAGCGCGGAGACGCTGCTGATGCCGGGCACGACGTCGTACGTGAACGCCACCGCGCCCCGGTCCAGGATCTCCTCCAGGATCCCGAGGGTGCTGTCGTACAGCGCGGGATCGCCCCACACCAGGAACGCGCCGCTCTCGTCCTCGCCCAGCTCCTCGGCGATGAGCCGCTGGTAGATGTCGGCTCGGGCGCTGCGCCAGTCCCCGACGGCGGGGGAGTACGCGGCGCCGTCGGCGGCCCGGTCGCGGTCCGGGTCGCGGGCCTCGACCAGGCGGTACGCCCCGTCGGGCAGGTGGGCGTCGAGGATGTCACGGCGCAGCTGGACGAGGTCCGACTTCGCCTCGCCCTTGCCCAGGACGAAGAACACGTCCGTGCTCCGCAGCGCCTTGACCGCCTGGAGGGTGAGCTGGTCGGGGTCGCCCGCGCCGATGCCGATGACATGAATCTTTCGCACACCCCGAGTCTGCCGCACGCCACCGACAGCGGACGCACCGCGTCCGACCTGGGGTTCGCGCCCGGCCCGGACCAGCGTGCGCAACGGCCTCTCAGCGCGTGCCCCCGCGCAACCGGGGCGCCCAGGCCCCGGCGCTGACCGCGACTCCGTCACGCTCCACGACAGTCGCCAACTCCCTCGCCCATGAGGCCAGTTCGGTCAGATCGAGCCCGTAGGGGCGGGGCGGGCCGGCCGTGCCGGCCCGCCACTCGTCGACGGCTCCGGCGCCGCGCCGCAGCAGCCGGGCGCCGCCCGTCGTATTGCCCCGGGCCGCGTGCGTGAGGCCCACCGCGAGCTGGGCCAAACCGCGCCAGAGCGTGCGCTCGTCCTCGGGGCCCGACTTCCAGGCGTCCTCGAAGACCTCGTGCGCGTGGAACGGCCGCCCCGCGTCCAGCAGCGCCTGGGCCTCGGTCACCGTCCGCTCGGGGTCGCGCACGACGCCCTCCGGCTGCCGCTCGACGCCGTCGGCGCCGTACGGCAGAGGGCGGCCCAGCCCGTCCCGCGGCCGGGCGTTGCGCGCCCTGCCCTCGGTGTCCCGATCCCGCGCGCCGTTCTGCCGACTTCCGGATGTCCCGCTCATGCCCCGATTGTCTCTCGCCCCGTGCCCTCTTCGGAGCAGCCCCCGCTGTGGGGTAAAGTTCTGTCCGCACGATCCCGCGGGACATCGCGGGGGAACGCATCGGGACGTGGCGCAGCTTGGTAGCGCACTTGACTGGGGGTCAAGGGGTCGCAGGTTCAAATCCTGTCGTCCCGACGGTGCGAAGGGTCTTCACGGGCGACAGCCTGTGAGGGCCCTTTTTTCGTGCGCCCGGGGATGCCCGCGTGAGCCGGCACACATGGGTTCCCCGCTCTCCATGCGCGGCGTCCCCGGTTCCGCCCGTGACCACCACCGGGTGCTGGTCGGCGGCGGCGGGACGTTTCGAGCGTGGTCGAAAGAAGTTCCCCGCCCGGCGCCGGACTTGCAAGGCTGCCTTGTGGGATCACGCGGGACGCGCGGTCCCGCCCGGGAAACCACGGGACTCCACCACGGGGAAGGGCCGCATGACCATGAGGACGAGGACCAGGGCGTTGACCACGGCGGGTGTCGGCGCGTTCGCCGCCGGACTGCTTCTGACCGGCGCCGGCGGGGCGCAGGCAGCGGCGGCGGGACTGCCGTACGCCGTCACTCCGTACGTGAACGTCAACGTCCGCTCCGGCCCGTCGAGCCAGACCGGTGTCACCGGGCACGTCACCGCGGGGGATCCGCGCGGCGCGTCGTGCTGGACCCACGGAGAGACCATCCGCGACAACGGCTATGTCAACGACGTCTGGGTGCGGCTGGCCGAGGGCTATGTGAGTGCCGTCTATCTCAAGGGTGACCAGTACGGCGGACTGCCCGCGTCGGCCATCTGCTGACCTGACCGGACGCGGTGCCCGGTTCCGGACGGAGCCGGGCACCGCGTCATGCCGGAACGCGTCCTGTCCCCTCGCGCCGGCCCGACCCTCCCTGATCCGCCCACGTCGATCCGACCCTCCCCGATCCGCCCCACGTCGATCCGATCCTCCTCGATCCGCCCCACGTCGATCCGATCCTCCTCGATCCGCCCCGCATCGATCCGAGCCGCCGCTACGTCCGCCGTGCGCGCGCCACGCTCCGCGACTGCGCCGCCGTGCGCTGCGAGGGCTCCCAAGTGCTGCGCCCCGGCGGACATCTAGTGCCCCTCGGGCGCCTCCGCTTCAGCGGCGCGTTCGCCGGCCGCTCGCGCGGCTCCGACGTCTCGAACCCGGCCGGTGTCCGCGCCCGCGTCGGCGCCCGGCGCCCGGCGCCCTGCGTCCGGCGCCCTGCGTCCGGCGCCCGGCACCCTGCGTCCGGCACCCTGCGTCCGGTGCCCGGCACCCGAGACCTCCTCACCCCGTGCTGGTGAATGCGCCCCGCCGGAACACCACCGACTGCGCGCCCGTGGAACCGCGGCATGGGAGGGTGTCGTGGGTGGTGGTGTGTGTGCCGGTGCGGCACTCCCGGGACGGTTCGCGCCCGTGAGCGGCTCAAGGTGGCTGAGGATCTCTGACCGGGTAGAGATCGTATCCGGGCCACGGGTTTGGAGTCGCGGATCAGAATGATGGTGGGATGCCACAGGGCGCGAGCCCTGCGAGCGAGGGCGTCGGCCCGCCGGAGGGCGGCGGCGGTGCTCTCCTGGTCCCCGCTCCTTCCGCTGGACCGGACGCTCGGTCGGCCCCTCCCGGACACTCCGCCCCCGCCGACGGACCCGGTACGGACTGCGGACCCGGCACGCGCGTCGCACCCGTGTCCCGGGAGAGATACCGGCTACGCCTTGGCGCCCGCGGACCTGCTTCCCGCGGAGCGCGCGGCTCTGTTCCCCGTGGCGCCCGCGGCTCTGCTGCCCGTGGCGCCTGCGGCTCTGCTCCGCGTGGGGCCCGCTGCTCGGCTCCGCGTTTCCGGCGTGGCCCCGCTCCCCGTGTCGCGCGCCGGCCGGTCGGCGATGTCGGCCGGCCGTTCGCCACCCCCGTCGCGTGCCGACGACACCTTGCGCCATACGACCCGGAGTGCCCCAATGATCACACCCCCGCGCGCGGTGCGCGACCGCATCCTCTCCCTGTCGCCCACGGAACTACCCGCCTACGTATACGACTTGGCGGCTCTACGCGCCCACGCCACGTCCGTCAGAGCCGCCCTGCCCGATCGCGTCGAGCTGTACTACGCGGTCCAGGCCAACGGGGAACCGGAGATCCTGGCCGAGCTCGGCCCGTACGTCGACGGTTACAAGGTGTCCTCCGGCACCGAACTGGCCCACGTGGCCGAGGCCGCCGTGGACCGTCCGCGGGTCTTCGGCGGTACGGAGAAGACCCCGACGGAGCTGGCGGACGCGCTGGAGCGGGGCGTGACACGCTTCCAGGTCGAGAGCGAGTACGAGCTGTACATGCTGGCGGGGCTGGCCCAGCGGCACGCTCCGGACCGCCGGGTGGCGGTGCTGCCGCGGTTCGACCTCCCGGTGCCCGACGGTCTTCTCACGGCGGACGGCGGCGGGTCCGCCACCGCCTCCGGACTCGATCCCTCCCGGGCCGACACGATCGTCGGCCTGCTCACCGACGGCAGCTATCCGAACCTCGAACTACGAGGTGTCCACGCCCACTTGGCCAACGGCGTGCACGCCGAGGAACACCTGGCGCTGGCCGGGTCCGTCGTCGCCTGGACCCTGGAACTGGCCGCCCGCAACGGCCTTCGGCTCACCGAGGTGGACATCGGGGGCGGTATGGCGGTGGACTACGACCGCCCCGAACGCCGCTTCGACTGGCACGCGTACGGCGAGGGCCTCGCCCGGCTCGTCGCGGCCCACCCGGGGCTGACGCTGCGGATCGAGCCCGGTCGCGCGCTGACCGCGTACTGCGGCTGGTACGCGAGCGAGGTGCTGGACGTCGAGCACGGCTCCAGCGAGGACTTCGCCGTCATCCGTGGCGGCGCCGTCCACCTGCGCACCCCTGTGACCGGGCGCCACGACCAGCCCTGGTCCGTCCTCGAAGTGGAGCCATGGCCGTATTCCTGGCCGCGTCCCGTGGTGCGGAGGGAGCGTGCCACCCTCACCGGCCAGCTGAGCACGCCGAAGGACGTCCTGATCCGCGACGTCCGGGCCCAGGGCCTGCGGGCCGGTGACCGTGTGGTGTTCTCCCTCGCGGGCGCCTACACCTCGTCCGCCCCGCACCGGGCCCACACGCGCTATCCGGAACCAGGCTTCCACTTCCTGGACGCGAGCGCCGACGGCGACCGGTCCCGATGACCGATGATCGATGGCCGATGGCCGTGCGACGGAACACCAGGAGTTGCCGCCGGGGGCGCGGGGGCGCATCCTCGGACACGCCTGGCAGGATCGTGCGCCGGACCAGGAGAGTGGCATGACCGTCGAACCGACCGACTTCACGACAGACCTCCCGACCGCCTTCATGAACGAGTCCACGGCCGACTCCACGGCCGACTCCACGGCCGACGTCGTCGACGCCGTGTTCGCCGTCGGGCAGGGCCTGGTCCAGGAGGTCGCCGAGACCGACGATCCTTCCCTGCCAGGGGAGTTCGGCCTCTCGGCCCCTCTCCGGCTCGCCCGCTTCGACCTCGTACGGGAGCAGGCATGAGCGCCATGGACACCCCGCTCGACTTCGCGTACGAGACCCGGCCGGGCCGGGTCGTCTTCCGGCCCGGCGCCGCCGTGTCCGCGACCCCCGGCGAGGTCGCCCGGCTCGGTCTGCACCGGGTGCTGGTGGTCTGTGGCAGCCGGGGCGAGGTCACCGCCCGCGCGGTCGCCGACGCGCTGGGCGGCCAGTGCGCGGGGCTGCACGCCGAGGCCCGGATGCACGTACCCGCCGAGGTCGCCGCCCGCGCCGTCGAGGTGGCCCGCGAGATACGGGCCGACGGCTGCGTGGCGGTCGGCGGAGGCTCGGCGATCGGCCTCGGCAAGGCGATCGCGTTGCGCACCGGGCTGCCGCTGATCGCCGTGCCGTCCACCTACTCCGGCTCCGAGATGACTCCGGTGTGGGGTCTGACCGAGGACGGCGCCAAACGCACCGGACGCGACCTCGCCGTCCAGCCCCGAAGCGTCGTCTACGATCCCGAACTCACCCTCGGTCTCCCCGTTCCCCTCTCGGTGACCAGCGGTGTCAACGCCCTCGCGCACGCAGTCGAAGCCCTGTACGCGCCCGACGCCTCGCCCCTCGTCTCGCTCATGGCCGAGGAGGGGGTCCGGGCGATGACGGGGGCCCTGCCGGCCGTGGCCGCCGCACCCGGCGACCTCGCCGCGCGCAGCCGCGCCCTGTACGGCGCGTGGCTGTGCGGCGCCTGCCTCGGTGCCACCACCATGGGCCTGCACCACAAGCTGTGCCATGTCCTCGGCGGCACCTTCGGCCTGCCGCACGCCGAGACGCACACGGTGGTCCTGCCCTACGTCCTCGCCTACAACGCGTCCGCCGCGCCCCGGGCGATCGCCACGCTGTCCAGGGCGCTCGGCACGGACGACGTCCCGCGCGCCCTGCGGGAGCTCGCCAGGGGTCTGGGAGCGCCCAGCACCCTCGCCGAACTCGGCCTGGAGGAGGCCGACTTGGCGGAGGCCGCGGCGCAGGCCGCCGGTCAGGCGTACCCGAACCCCCGCCAGGTCACCGCGCACGGCGTGCTGGGCCTGCTGACAGCGGCGTACGAGGGCTGGGAGCCGCGCGTCGGCCCCTGAGAGCTGTCCCGCGACAACGCCGACGCACGGACTTCTCGCCCCCGGTCGCGCGGGTCCCCGCGCCCCTTGCCCGGGACGTACCGCGCCCCTTGCCCGGACGTACCGCGCCCCCTGCCTGGGCCGTGCGCGCGGGCCGGGCTATCCTGACGCCGAACCGGACACGGGGTGCCCCGCACGTGGGCTGAGATCACACCCGTCGAACCTGAACCAGTTAGGACTGGCGGAGGGATGTCTCATGTCGTTGCCGTATGCCCGTGGTGAAGTGGCCGTCGGGGGCCCGCAGGGCGTCTTCGACGGGCGGATGCCCGAGGCCCCCGGCGATCTGCGCGTCGAGGCGCGCGGCATCGCCCCGGTGCCGGAGGACCACCGCTACGGCGGCCCCGGCCGCCTCTTCACCGTGTGGTTCGCCCCCAACCTGACGATGACCGGCGTCTTCACCGGTACGGTCGGCATCGCGCTCGGCCTCGACTTCGCCACCGCGCTGACCGCCGTCGTGCTGGGCACCCTGCTGGGCGCGGTGCCGACGGCGTACCTCGGCACCTGGGGCAGCCAGACCGGCGCCGGACAGCTGCCGCTCGCCCGGCTCGCGTTCGGACGGGCCGTGCTGGTGCCGGGTGCGCTGCAGTGGCTGTCGTCGATCGCCTGGGACGCGCTGATCGGCCTGTTCGGCGGGGACGCGCTGGCGCAGTTGTGCGGCTGGCCGTTCTGGCTGGGTGTGCTGGTCATGATGGGCGCGCAGGGAGCGCTCGGCGTCCTCGGGTACGAGGTGATCCACCGGCTCCAGACCGTGATGACGTTCGCCCTCGCGGCCGCCTTCGCCGCGCTGACGGTGAAGCTCCTGAACGGCGACCACCCCGCCGCCACCGCCTCCGCGCACGGCGCAGACCGGGCCGGGGCCTTCGTCCTGACCTGCACCATCGCCCTCAGTCTGGCGCTGTCCTGGGCCCCCTACGCCAGCGACTTCAGCCGCTATCTGCCGCGTACGGCGTCCCGGCCGCGGATGTTCTGGTGCACGCTCGCCGGTGTCAGCGTGTCCTTCGTGGCCGTCCAGGCGCTCGGTCTGTGGGGCGCCTCCGTCTTCACCGACCAGACCGCCCGCGGCGTCGACACCCTGCTGGGCGGCGGTGTCCTCGGTGCCTTCGGGCTGCTCGCCGTGGCCCTGGCCGCCCTGAGCAGCAACGCCATGAACGACTACAGCGGCTCACTCGCCCTGCAGACCATGGGCGTACGCCTGCCGCGCCCGGCCGCCGCCGCGCTGGCGGCCGTACTCGGCTTCCCGCTCGTGCTGTGGATGCACGCCGCCGACACCACGACCCGGTTCCAGAACGTGCTGCTGCTCGTCGGCTACTGGATCCCCGGGTTCGTCGCGATCGTCGTCGTCGACTGGCTCGTCCGGGCCAGGGCGCGAGCCGGCGCGCCGGTCGATCTGTCCGCCGAGAGCGCCCGTCCGCGGCCGTGGTGGCCCGCGCTGGTGGCGTTCGTCGGTGCCTTCGCCGCGGCGGTGCCGTTCATGAGCACCAGCCTGTACGTCGGTCCGGTGGCGCGGGCCCTGCACGGTGCGGATCTCGCCTACGGGGTGGCGTTCCTCGCGGCCCTCGTGGTGTACGCGCCGCTACGGCTGCGCCGCTGACCACGGCCGCCGCCGGTCACGGGCCGCGTCGTCCCGCACCTCGCACTCGTCACCCGCCACGCCTCACCCGTCTCGCCTCACCCGCCACGCCTCACCGCCACGCCTCACCGTCTCGCCTCTCGTACGGAGCGAACCCGCCATGTCCTCGAACACCCCCGCCGCCCCGCCCCGCGTCCTGACCGTCGCCGGATCGGACTCGGGCGGCGGCGCCGGCATCCAGGCCGACCTCAAGACCATGCTGGCGCTCGGGGCGCACGGGATGAGCGTGCTGACCGCGGTCACCGCGCAGAACTCCCTCGGTGTGCAGGGAGTCTGGGAGCTTCCGGCCGAGGCGGTGCGCGCGCAGTACCGCAGCGTCGTGGACGACATCGGGGTGCAGGCGGTGAAGACCGGCATGCTCGGCTCCGCACTGCTCGTCGAGACCGTCGCCGAGCTGCTGTCGGACGTCGCCGCGCCCGTGGTGGTGGATCCGGTGAGTGTCTCCAAGCACGGTGACCGGCTGCTGGCCGACGACGCGCTGGACGCCGTACGGGCCGCGCTGCTGCCGCTCGCGACGGTGGCGACGCCGAATCTCGACGAGACCGCCGAGCTCACGGGGATCGAGGTGACGGGGGAGCGGGACATGTGCCTGGCCGCGGAACGGCTGTTGTCCCACGGTCCCCGCTGGGTCCTGGTGAAGGGCGGCCATCTGCCCGGCGAGGCCGCCGACCTGCTGACCGACGGGGCCGAACGGCTCTGGTTGCGGGCCCCGCGCCACGACAACCGGCACACCCACGGCACCGGCTGCACCCTGGCCTCGGCCATCGCGGTGGAACTGGCGCGCAGGCGGACGGTGCCGGAGGCGGTGGGACGGGCCAAGGAGTACGTCACGGGCGCGATCGCGGCGGGCTTCCCGCTCGGTTCCGGGCTCGGACCGGTCGACCACGGCTGGCGGACGCGCGCGGGGCGCTGAACGTCCGGGGGCCCGTGGACCCACCGGGCCCGTCGTCCTCCAGGCGCCGGTCCCACCGGGTTCCCACGGTACGCAGCGTGGCCCTTACCGGGTTCCCACGGTGCGCAGTGTCGCCAGGACCAGCGCCTGGGCGACGGCGACCGTCTCAGCGAGGGACACGTGCTCGTCGGGGCCGTGGGCCAGGCGTACGTCCCCGGGACCGTACTGGAGTGTCGCTATGCCCGCCCCGGCGTAGAGCCGCAGGTCGCTCCCGTAGGGGGCACCGCGTTCCCGGGCCGGGGGCGCGCCCGTGACGTCGGCGTGCGCGGTGCCGACCGTCTCGCGCAGGGGATGGCCGGCCGGGAGCCGCCCGCTGGCGAACTGGCCGCCGGGCCAGGAGACGACCGCGGGATGCCCGCGCAGCCACGGATCGGCCGCGCACGCCTCCGCCACACAGCGTTCGAACGCGGCGCGTGCCGCGGCCGGGTCCTCGCCGAGTTGCAGCCCGAGCCGGCCGTCGGCGACGAGCAGCCCCGGCACGCTGCTGGCCCAGTCCCCGGCCTGGAGCATTCCGACGGAGACGCTGTACGGGAAGGGGTACTCGGCCATCAGCGGATCGGGTGTCTCGCTGCGGGCGGCCTCCAGCCGGGCCAGGGCGGCGGCGATGGGGGCGTAGGCGTCGATGGCGCTCACCCCGGCGTCACGGGTGCTCGCGTGGGTGGACCGGCCGGGCACGGTGATCCGGAAGGTCAGGGCACCGGCGTTCGCGGTGACCAGTGTGCCGCCGGTCGGCTCGCTGATGACGCAGGCGTCGCCGGTGTGGCCACGGCGCAGGGTCCCGAAGGCCCCGATCCCGCCGTCCTCCTCGCCGACCACGAAGTGGCCCGCCACGCTGCCGCGCAGCCGTACCCCGGAGGCCCGGATGGCGGCGAGCGCGGCGACGTTGGCGACGACCCCGGCCTTCATGTCACAGGCGCCCCGGCCGTGCACGACGTCTCCGCGGACGCTCGGGACGAAGGGGGCGCCCGCCCACTGCGCGAGGTCACCGGGCGGCACCACGTCGACATGACCTTGGAGGATCATGGTCGGACCGTCCTCGGCGCCGGGCAGCGTGGCGACGAGCCCCCATGCCTCGTCGCGTGGCACCTCCATGCCGGGGAAGCCGGGCTCGGCGCGCAGAGCGGGCAGGTCCATCGACCACAGGTCGATGTCCAGGCCGGACCGGCCGAGGTCCCGCGCCAGACGGTGCTGCAGCTCGGACTCGGCCGCGCTTCCGGTCACGCTGGGCACGGCCAGGGTGTCGAGCAGCATGGTGGCGACGGCCGTTTCGTCGACCGCCTCCACGGCGGCGGACTCCTCGGCACTGAGCACTGCGCGCATGCCACACGCTCCTTTCGCGGGTGGACGACGAGGGGGCGTGAGGATGCTACGAACAGTTCCGGTACGCAAACAATCGCCGTTTGTTTCCGTCCAGGATCGATTTCTTGTGAAGAATGAGCCTGCATGGTGATTTCTTGCGCGGAGAGAGGGTGAGCGACTTGGCCATGGACGCCATCGACGAGGACATCGTGCGGTGCGTGCTGAGTGACGCGCGCAGCACGTACGCGGAGATCGGCCGCGCCGCGGGGCTCTCGGCACCGGCGGCGAAGCGGCGCCTGGACCGGCTCGTGGCCGACGGCACGATCCGCGGCTTCACGGCCCTCGTCGACACCCAGGCGCTGGGCTGGCGGACCGAGGCCTTCGTCGAGGTGTACTGCGGGGGCAATCCGGCCCCCGCCGAACTGCGGCGGGCCCTGGAGGCCGTTCCGGAGGTGGTCGAGGCCTACACGGTCTCCGGGGCCGCGGACGCGATGGTGCACCTGATGGCCCTGGACATTCCGCATCTGGAGCGGGCCATCCAGCGGGTGCGCGAGGCCCGGGTCATCGAGCGGACCGAGAGCGTGATCGTGCTGTCCGGGCTGATCAACCGGCCGCGGGTCTGACCAACGGGGCCCGCCCGGCGACCGGCGACCGGCGACCGGCGGTCGACGAGAGCCGCATGAGCCGCATGAGCCGCACGGGGCGTGGCTGCAGTCGCGGTCGCGGTCGCGCAGAAAATCGAACACGTGATTGAATTCGGCCATGGCGTACCCACACTTCCCCGGCGGCCCCATGGTGGCGCGCGGTGCACGAGCGAGACAGTCGGCCAGGATGCAGGCCGGGACCGGAGAGGCGAGGCTGGATTCATGTCCGAACCCCTGCCTGTGATCGTGTCCCCGCCGGCGCCGACGGGTGGCCGCCGGGTCCGTGTGCACGGAGAGAGCCTCGGGTTGGCCTACAACCTGGCCGACCTGTCCGAGTTCCTGCGGCGTGCGGGGCTCGATGTCGACCCGCTGACCATCGCGGTGTCCCCGCTCATCGACTGGCGGGGGATCGGCCCGGAGTACTGGGGGCCCGAGACCGGGACGTGAGGGCGCCCGGGGTCGTCGCGTCCCCTCCTGTGGACGGGGTGTGACGGGTGCGTCCGTGCGGGTCGCGTATGTGACGCCACGTCAATTGGGTCGGCGTCGAGGTGAGTTGGGGGGGCCGCGACCGCCTTGAGGGGGTGGCGTGGCGCACGTCACCCTTGGAGGGTGCGGAAAGGTGAAGCGGGTCTTCCCGCCTTCATGGCATGCTCACATCTAGTTACTCGCCAGTAATTCCCTGTCGCCCCCACCCCCCTCAGGACTGATCTTGCGTATTCGCAAGCGGCCCTTGCGTGCCGTCATGCCCGCGCTCGCCGCATCCGCCCTCTTCCTCGCCGCCGGCTGCTCCGCGGACCCCGGCCCGCGCTCCTCCGCCGCCCCCGGACATGCCCCGGACGCCACATCCTCCGCCGCCGCGCCCGCGGACGACGGCCGGCCGCTCGCCGTCGCCGCCGCGCCCGCGGCCACCTCGACCGCCGTCGCGCGGGCGGGTACGGCCGGCGGCAGGGCCCACAAGTCCGCGCTGACGGTGACGTCGTACGACAGCCGCACCCGGCGCGCCGTCATATCCCCCGCGCACAAGGGGGATCCGTCCGCGTCGCCGGCCCCCGGAGGGACGCCGTCGCCGAGCCGTACCGCCGTCGGCGACGTCATCGCCAGCGCCCCCGCGCCCGGCGCCCCTGACGGACTGCTCGCCAAGGTCACCGAGGTGATCGACGAGACGTCCGACGGCACCGAGGTGCAGACCGCGCCGACGACCCTGGACGCGTTGCTGGGCGACGGCGAGGCGAAGGGCACCGTTCCCGTCGATCCCGCCTCCTTCGACGTCGAGCGGCTGCTGCCCGACGTCAAGGTCTCCTGGGCGCGGGCCGGAGACGTGCACGCGGGCCCCGAGGGCGCGAAGGTCCCGCTCGGCAGCCTGCGGGTCGACGTCGCCACCCGGGTCGCCACGGCCGAGGGGGCGTCGGCCTCCGCGGCGGCGACCGTGTCCGGTTTCGTCCAGGTCAAGCCGGAGGTCGACTTCTCGTACGGCGGCGGGGGAGCCGCGGCCGGCCCCGCAACCGCCCATCTCGGTGTCTCCGGCGACTGGACCTCGCGGTGGGCGCTCAAGGGACGCGCCGCCGCTTCCGCCCAGCCCGTCCGGCTGCCGTTCGCGAAGCTGCACGCCGACCCCGTCCTCCAGGTCGGCCCGATCCCCGTCGTCGTGAACCTCGACCTGACCTGCTACTTCCAGATCAGCGGCGACGGCAGGGTCACCGTCGACATCGAGCAGGACCTCGAGGGCGACTTCGACGCGGGCGGCACGTACGACTCGGCCAGGGGCTGGACCCCGGTCAGCGAGTCGCACATGGCGAGCGCCCCGGTGCACGCCCTGGTCACGACCGCCGGAGGGGTGAAGGCCGCCCTCGGCGCGCAGGCCACCGTCGGCCTGTACGGAGCCGTGGGCGTCACCGCCGACCTGGCCCCGTATCTGCGCGGTGAGGCCGCGGGCACCGTCGACGTCACCGCCCCGGCCGGCTCCGGCACGAAGGCCGACACCGCGGCGACGGGTACCTGGGGCGTCTACGGCGGTCTCGATCTGAGCGGGACCCTGCGGATCCAGCTGTCCGTCTTCGGCACCCCGGTCCTCCAGCGGGGGATTCCGCTGGGCACGCTGCACCGGGAGTGGAGGCTCGCCGGCGGCACGGTGTAGCCGCGGCCCGCGTGGTCCGTCCGCGTGCCTCGCCGGCCCGCCGCGCGCCGGCCCGCCGCGCGCGGACCCGGCCGGCCCTGACGCACCGCCCGGCCGACCGTCGCGTGTGCGGGCCAGCCCCCGCGCGTGCGGTAGGGTTTACCTGCACGATCACGCGGGATCACCGCGGGTGAACCGCATCGGGACGTGGCGCAGCTTGGTAGCGCACTTGACTGGGGGTCAAGGGGTCGCAGGTTCAAATCCTGTCGTCCCGACGGTACGAAGGGTCTTCACGGGCGACAGCCTGTGAGGGCCCTTCTTCGTGTACGCCGGCTCCTCACTTCGTGCAGGCCGACTTCTCTTCTGGTGCGCGGGCCCTTCCCAGGCTGCCGGACCCGGCGGCCTGCCAAACGTCCGCGGCGCTGGGTAGGCTGCCGGGCATGCGGATCTCCGTCTCCTCGGACATGGACGAACCCGTGGCCCGTTCCCTCGTCGCGGAGCTGCGCGGCCGGGGCCACGAGGTCACGACGCACGGGGCGCTGCACCCCGGCCTGGACCCGCGGTGGGCGGTCTGCTCGGAGGCGGCGGCCCGCGAAGTGGCCGCGGGGACCGCGGAGCAGGCGGTCGTGTGCTGCTGGACCGGCACGGGCGCGTCGATCGCGGCGAACAAGGTGGCGGGCGTCAGGGCGGCCCTGTGCACGGACGCGTACACGGCGGACGGCGCACGCCGCTGGAACGACGCCAACGTGCTGGCGCTGAGCCTGCGGCTGACGTCCGAACCGCTGCTCAAGGAGATCCTCGACGCCTGGTTCGCCGCCGACGCGGGCGAGGACGCCGACGACCGGGAGAACGTGGCGCACATCGGACGGCTCGACCTCGGCAGACCGGGTCCCTGACCATCCGGGCGTGGCCCCCGGAGATGCGCGATGAGATACGCGAGGGCGGGGCGGGCCGCGGACACCGGCCGTAGCGCCCCTACGCGCATCCCGGCGGCTCCCCGCGGCCGCGCGCATCCCGGCGCCCCGAGGCCGCTGGTCCGGGCGCCCGCCTCCGCTGGTCCGGGCGCCCGCCTCCGCTGGTCCGGGCGCCCGCCTCCGTCGGTGCCGGCTCCCCGCCTCCGTCGGTGCCGGCTCCCCGCCTCCGTCCGTCCCGGCGTAGCGCCTCCGTCCGTCCCGGCCAAGCGCCCGGGTCCGTCCCGGCGTAGCGCCCGGGTCCGTCCCGGCGTAGCGCCCGCGTCCGTTCCTGCGAGGCGCCCGCGTCCGTTCCGACGGAGCATCCGCGTCCGGCGGCGTGGAGGACTGGTCAGCGCCGGTCCAGCAGCGCCACGAGCGCCTCCCGCAGGGTCGCGGCGGGATCGGCCGACGAGCCCTCGGACCGCCAGGCGACGAACCCGTCGGGGCGGACCAGCACCGCGCCCTCCGCGGTGACACCGTGCGCCAGGGCCCAGTCGCTGCCGCCCTCGGGGGACAGCTCCGCGCCGGGTCCGCCGCCGATCCGGTACGAGTCCAGCGGCACCGACAGCCGCGCCGCGACGTCCTCCGCCGCGGCGTGCCACCCGGCGGTGCCGTCCGCCGAGCTCAGGAGCACCATGGACCGCTCGTACAGGTCGAGGGTGGAGATCCGGTCGCCGGAACGCTCCAGCCACAGGTGAGGTGCCCGGCTGCCCGGATCGCCCGTCAACCGCATGCCGTCCGGCACGATCGGCAGCGTCGGATCGGCGCCCAGGACCGCACCGCGCGGATAGCGGTAGGCCAGCGCCACGTTGAGGATGCCGCCGCCCTTGCCATTGGGGCCGCCGGGACCCCCGGGGCCGCCGGTTCGGGGCGCGGGCGTGTACCCGGGGTGGCTGTGTTCGACCGAACGCGACGAGGCGCGCGCGCTCGTCGCCTCCGCGACCGGACGGCGCTCCGCGTCGTACGAGTCCAGCAGCCCGGGGCCGGCCCAGCCGCCCAGGACCGCGGCCAGCTTCCAGGCGAGGTTGTGCGCGTCCTGGATGCCGGTGTTGGAACCGAACGCCCCGGTGGGGGACATCTCGTGGGCCGAGTCACCGGCGAGGAGCACCCGGCCGTCCACGTACCGCTCGGCGACCCGCTCGGCCGCGTGCCAGGCGGCCCGGCCGGTGATCTCCACATCGAGGTCCCGTACGCCCGTGGCCCGCCGGATGTGCCGCGCGCACCGCTCGTCGGTGAACTCCTCCAGCGTCTCCCCGTGTTCGGGGTGCCAGGGAGCGTGGAACACCCAGTGCTCCTTGTTGTCGACCGGCAGCAGCGCCCCGTCGGCGTCCGGGTCGGTCAGATAGCAGACGATGAAGCGCCGGTCGCCGACGGCCTCCGCGAGGCGCCGGGAGGTGAAGGTGACGCTCACGTTGTGGAACAGGTCGCCCGGACCGTTCTGCCCGATGCCGAGCCGCTCGCGGACGGGGCTTCGCGGGCCGTCCGCGGCGACGAGATAGTCCGCCCTGACCGTGCTGTGCTCGCCCGTCACACGGCTCTTGAGCCGCGCGGTCACCCCTTCGGCGTCCTGCTCGAACGACATCAGCTCCGTGGAGTACCGCAACTCCCCGCCCAGCTCCCGAGCGCACTCCAGCAGCACCGGCTCCAGGTCGTTCTGGCTGCACAGACACCACCTGCTGGGGCTGAAACGCGCCAGGCCGCCACCCGGGTCGATGGTCTTGAACAGCCATTCCCCCGCGTCGCCCACCAGCGTCGGAGCCTGCAGGATGCCATGGTTCTCCGCGAGGACGGACGCGGCCCGCTCGATGCGCCGCTGCACCCCGGCCACCCGGAACAGCTCCATCGTGCGGACGTTGTTGCCGCGTCCGCGCGGGTGGATCGACGTGCCCGGGTGACGCTCGACGAGCAGGTGCGGAACGCCGAGGCGCCCCAGGAACAGCGAAGTGGACAGGCCCACCAGGGAGCCGCCGACGACGAGGACCGGCGTGTGGTGGCCGGCCTCGCCGGCCTCTTTCCATCGGTTCATTGATTGCCTCCCGTGTCACCCGCGACGTGAGTCAGGAATGGGATGCAGGTTCCATGCCCTTTGAGGACCTGGCCGCGAGCCCGGGGCACCCGGATGACACGCAGTTCACTCGTCCGCACCGTGGGGCTCGCGCGTATCGGACGTCCCGTCAACGATCGGCTCATGGCGACCCCGGCCTTTCGGCCACGGCGGTCGTTCCTGACCTTCCGTGAAGAACGAAGAAAGGTGTGCCGGATGACCAGCTCGGGACGTATCTCGCAGTCGGCGTTCGACGGCTCCAAGCTGCGGGTGATCCTGCTGCTCGATCTGTACGACGGAGCCCAGCAGAAGTTCCTCGACGCCTACGAACTCATGTGCAACCAGGTCGCGTCCGTTCCCGGTCACATCAGCGACCAGCTCTGCCAGTCCATCGAGAACCCCTCGCAGTGGCTCATCACCAGTGAGTGGGAGAGCGCCCCGCCCTTCCTCGCCTGGGTGAACAGCGAGGAGCACGTCGAGACGGTCAAGCCGATGCACAGCTGCGTCAAGGACACCCGGTCGATGCGGTACAGCATCCTGCGCGAGACCCACCCCAACCAGCAGCAGGCGGCGGCTAAGGCCGGCAGGACGGCCAAGGCCGACAAGCGGGTGCAGGCCCGGGTGGGCGACGGGGTGGCCCGCCACGCCCTCACCTTCACCGTCAAGCCCGGCTCCGAGTCCAAGGTCGCGGAGATCCTCGCCGGGTACCAGGCGCCCCAGGCGCGGGTCGACGACACCACGCGCCTGCGCCGCACCTCGCTCTTCATGCACGGCAACCGCGTCGTGCGCGCGGTGGAAGTGGAGGGCGACCTCCTGGTGGCCCTGCGTCATGTCGCGCGCCAGCCCGAGGTACGGGCGGTCGAGGAGGCCATCAACCCGTACCTGGAGCAGGACCGCGACCTGGGCAACGAGGACTCGGCGCGGGTCTTCTTCACCCGCGCGGCCCTGCCGGCCGTGCACCACGTGGTGGCGGACCGGCCGGAACCCGCGAACCTTCGCCGGCACGCGCTGTACTACCCGGCCAAGCGCGGCCAGGGGATGGAGCTCGCCCGGCTGCTCGCCCATCAGGACGAGTCCGCGGCGGCCGACCCCAACGGGTCGGTCTACGGGAGCACCGTCTTCCAGCGCGACGACGTCGTGGTGCGCCTCGTCGACATCACGGGCGAACTCGACGCCGACCCCGTCGCCTCGCTCGGCGTCCAGGGCGCCGGCAAGGCCGCGGAGCTCGAGCGGCTCCTCGACGGTCCCGCGATCGGCGTCGAGGGCTCCCTGGAGACGGAGCGCAACGTCAACCGGCTCCTGTCGCACGCCGACATGATGCCCGTCACCGACCGCACCGCGGCGGACTCCTGACGGACGGCCGCGGTCCCCAGGCCCGCGGCCGCCCCACCGCACGCCACTTCCACAGTCGGAGGTATCAAGAATGATCCAGAAGCATCCACGCATCGTGGACCTGAGCGAGACGGAACCCAACCGCAGGCGCGGAGGCGACATCCGGGCCATGCTCACCCCCGCCACGGCGGGTTCCACCAGCGGGTTCATGGGCCTGGCCATCATCCAGCCCGGCGAGCGCATCGGCGAGCACTACCACCCGTACTCCGAGGAGTTCGTGTACGTCGTCACCGGCGCGCTCGAGGTGGACCTGGACGGCGAGGCGCACGCGCTCCGGCCGGACCAGGGGCTCCTGATCCCGATCAACATGCGCCACCGCTTCCGCAACGTCGGTGACACCGAGGCCCGCATGGTCTTCCACCTGGGCCCGCTCGCGCCCCGTCCGAGCCTCGGGCACGTCGACACGGAGGTGATCGACGGCCACGGGCCCGCCCCCGAGTTCGTCGCCGCCGGGACGGACCTGTCCGCGCCTGACCACGGACGGCCGTCCGAGCGAAGTGGGGCCATAAAGTGACCCGGCGGGTGGCCGTCACCGGTATCGGTGTGGTCGCTCCGGGCGGCACCGGAGCGACGGCGTTCTGGGACCTCCTCGCCAACGGCCGTACCGCGACCCGCGGCATCACGCTGTTCGATCCGGCGGGCCTGCGCTCGCGCATAGCCGCCGAATGCGACTTCGACCCCCTCGCACACGGTCTGGACCCGGAGCTGAGCCGGCACATGGACCGGTACATCCAGTTCGCGGCGGTCGCGGCGGACGAGGCCGTACGCGACTCGGGACTCGACACCGGCAGGGAGGACCCCTGGCGGGTCGGTGTCTCGCTCGGCAGCGCCGTCGGCGGTACCACCCGCCTGGAACACGACTACGTCAAGGTCAGTGCGGGCGGGCAGCGGTGGGACGTGGACCACCGCGCGGCCGACCCGCAACTGCACCTGGCGTTCTCACCCAGCACGCTCGCCTCGGTGGTCGCCGAGCAGTTCGGCGCGCAGGGTCCGGTACAGACCGTCTCCACGGGCTGCACCTCCGGACTCGACGCGGTCGGCTATGCCTTCCACACGATCGAGGAGGGCAGGGCCGACGTCTGCATCGCCGGGGCCTCCGACTCTCCCATATCCCCGATCACCATGGCCTGCTTCGACGCGATCAAGGCGACGTCGCCCGACAACGACGACCCGGAACACGCCTCCCGGCCCTTCGACGCCAACCGCAACGGCTTCGTCATGGGCGAGGGTGCGGCGGTGCTCGTCCTCGAGGAGTACGAGCACGCCCGTGCCCGCGGGGCGCACATCTACTGCGAGATCGGCGGCTACGCCACCTACGGCAACGCCTACCACATGACCGGTCTGACCAGTGAGGGCCGCGAGATGGCCCGGGCGATCGACACCACGCTCGACCAGGCGCGACTCGATCCGACACTGATCGACTACGTCAACGCGCACGGCTCGGGCACCCGGCAGAACGACCGACACGAGACCGCCGCGGTCAAGCGGTCGCTGGGCGCGCACGCGTACAAGACCCCCATGAGCTCCATCAAATCCATGGTGGGGCACTCGCTGGGCGCGATCGGCGCGATCGAGGTCGTCGCCTGCGTCCTCGCCCTGAAGCACCAGGTCGTGCCGCCCACCGCGAACTACGAAACCCCCGACCCCGAGTGCGACCTGGACTACGTTCCGCGCACCGCACGCCCCCGGAAGCTGCGCAACGTGCTCTCCGTGGGCAGCGGATTCGGCGGTTTCCAGTCCGCGGTGCTCCTGACCGGGCCGGGTGGGAGGAACCCATGACCAGTCAGCGCACTCAGCGCCCCCGGCGCGCGGCCATCACCGGAATCGGTGTGATCGCGCCCAACGGATTGCGGGCCGACGCCTACTGGAAGTCCATCAGTGAGGGGCTCGGCGTCCTGGACCGGATCACCCGCGAGGGATGCGAGCACCTGCCGCTCCGCGTCGCGGGCGAGGTCCGTTCCTTCGACGCCGCGTCCCTCATCGAGGAGCGCTTCCTCGTCCAGACCGACCGGTTCAGTCACTTCGCCATGGCCGCGACCGTCCTCGCCCTGGACGACGCCGGCCTCGGCCACGGGGACCCCGCGGAGCCGTACAACATCGGCGTGGTCACTGCGGCCGGCTCCGGAGGCGGGGAGTTCGGGCAGCGGGAACTCCAGAAGCTGTGGGGCCAGGGATCCCGGTACGTCGGCCCGTACCAGTCCATCGCCTGGTTCTACGCCGCCAGCACCGGCCAGATCTCCATCCGGGGCGGCTTCAAGGGGCCGTGCGGAGTGGTCGCCAGCGACGAGGCCGGCGGCCTGGACTCCATCGCGCACGCCGCCCGCGGCGTACGGCGCGGCACCGGTGCGGTCCTGGCCGGGTCCGCCGAGGCTCCGCTCGCCCCGTACTCGATGGTCTGTCAGCTCGGCTACCCCGAGATCAGCACCGTCGAGGACCCCGATCGCGCCTACCGGCCCTTCACCGAGGGGGCCTGCGGGTTCGTGCCCGCGGAGGGCGGCGCGATGCTCGTCGTGGAGGAGGAGGCCCGCGCCCGTGACCGTGGTGCCGCGATCCGGGCCACCGTGGCCGGGCACGGCGCCACCTTCACGGGGGCCTCCCGCTGGGAGCGGTCCCGGGAGGGACTCGCCCAGGCCATCCGGGTCGCCCTCGACGAGGCGGGCTGCGCCCCGCAGGAGGTCGACGTCGTGTTCGCCGACGCCCTGGGCGTACCCGAGGCGGACCGCGCCGAAGCCCTGGCCATCGCCGACGCCCTGGGGGCGCACGGCACCCGGGTGCCCGTCACGGCGCCCAAGACCGGGATCGGGCGGGCCTACTGCGGGGCACCCGTGCTGGACACCGCGGCCGCGGTGCTCGCCATGGAGAACGGGCTGGTGCCCCCCACCCCCAACGTGTTCGACATCTGCCACGACCTCGACCTGGTGATGTCCAGCGCTCGCCCCGCCGAGCTGAACACGGCCCTGATCCTCAGCAGGGGACTCATGGGATCCAATGCCGCGCTGGTCGTGCGCCGCGGCGGCGAATCCGCCCGATAGGACCGGGCGGGAAGGAGAACACAGATGATCATCGAAGTGACCGTCGACGAACTGGCCAAGCTGATGAAGAAGGCCGCCGGAGTCACCGTCGACCCCCAGCAGCTGCACCACGCGTCGGACTCCCCGTTCGGCACCCTCGGCCTCGACTCGCTGGGCCTGCTCGGCATCGTCGGCGAGCTGGAGAACCGGTACAGCAAGCCGCTGCCGCCGGACGCGGAGCGCTGCAAGACGCCCCGCGAGTTCCTCGACCTCGTCAACAGCACTCTCAAGACTGGAGCCTGAAGTGGCAGGACACACCGAGAACAGCATCACCATCGACGCCCCTCTCGACCTGGTCTGGGACATGACCAACGACATCGAGAACTGGCCTCAGCTGTTCAGCGAGTACGCGTCCCTGGAGGTGCTCTCCCGTGACGGCGACACGACGAGCTTCCGCCTGACCATGCACCCGGACGAGAACGGGAAGGTCTGGAGCTGGGTCTCGGAGCGGACCGTGGACCGCGCCGCGCGGACCGTACGGGCCCGCCGCGTCGAGACCGGCCCCTTCGCCCACATGAACATCCGGTGGGAGTACAAGGAGACCCCGGGCGGCACCCACATGCACTGGGTGCAGGACTTCGCGATGAAGCCCGAGGCGCCGGTCGACGACGACTGGATGACGGACAACATCAACCGCAACTCCCGCGTCCAGATGGCCCTGATCAGGGACCGCATCGAGCAGGTCGCCCGCGACCGCCGCAACGCGCCCGCCGTACCGGGCTGATCACCGACCCAGGAAGGACCCCGATGCATCACGCCCTGATCGTCGCCCGGATGGCGCCCGACTCGGCGCCCGCGATCGCCGACGTGTTCGCCGCCTCCGACCGCGGTGAACTGCCGCACCTGATCGGCGTCAACCGGCGCAGCCTCTTCCAGTTCGGTGATGTGTACATGCACCTCATCGAATCCGACAAGGACCCCGCGCCCGCCATCGCGAAGGTGGTCGGACACCCCGAGTTCCGCAGCGTCAGCGAGGAACTGTCCGCGTACGTCAGCGCGTACGACCCGCAGACGTGGCGCAGCCCCAAGGACGCCATGGCGCGCTGCTTCTACCGCTGGGAGCGCGCCGCCTCCTGACCGGGCGCCGCGACACAACCCGAGGCCGCCGGCTCCGCGAACGCGGATCCGGCGGCCTCGGGTTCGCGGGGGCCCGTGCGGGGCCGGCCCGGGACGTCGTGCCGGCTCAGGCCGGGACGGTGCACTCGAACGCGTGGAGATACGCGTTGACCGGACGGACCTCCCCGATGACCAGGCCCGCGGCCGTCAGCCGGTCGACCATGCTCTGCCGGGTGTGCTTCGCGCCGCCGACGTTGAGGAGCAGCAGCAGGTCCATGGAGGTCGTGAACTTCATCGACGGGGTGTCG
Source organism: Streptomyces sp. NPDC057950 (assembly GCF_042887295.1). Taxonomy (NCBI): domain Bacteria; kingdom Bacillati; phylum Actinomycetota; class Actinomycetes; order Kitasatosporales; family Streptomycetaceae; genus Streptomyces; species Streptomyces sp. NPDC057950. The sequence goes on along the minus strand of NZ_JBHVPP010000005.1, from coordinate 178,828 downwards.
TCCACGAGGTTCTCGATGACCACGACACGGGCACCGGGCCGCGCCGCCTTGCGGACGTTCGCCAGCGCCCGGCGGGTGCTGTCGTCGTCCCACTCCAGGATGTTCTTGATGATGTACACGTCCGCCTGCACCGGGATGTCCTCGCGGCAGTCGCCGGGCACGATGCGCACCCGGTCGGCCAGCGAACCCCCTTCGCGCAGGCGCGCGTCGGCGTTCGCCACCACGCCCGGCAGGTCCAGCAGGGTGCCGTGCATCCCGGGGTGCTTCTCCAGCAGGCTGGCCACGACCTGCCCCTGACCGCCCCCGATGTCGGCGACCGAGGCCACCCCGCCGAGGTCGAGCAGGGCCGCGACGTCGCGCGCCGACTGCTCGCTGGACGTCGTCATGGCCCGGTTGAAGACGTACGCGGACTCGGGCGCCTCCTCGTTGAGGTACTCGAAGAACTCCCTCTCGTACACGTCCTCGAAGACGTTGCGGCCGGAACGCACCGCCTCGTCGAGCCTGGGCCAGACGTTCCACGTCCAGGGCTCGGTGCACCACAGGGCGATGTACCGCAGGCTGTGCGGGTCGTCCTCGCGCAGCAGCCGGGACATCTCCGTGTGGGCGAAGGAGCCGTCGGGGCGCTCCGCGAAGACGCCCTGGCAGGACAGGGCGCGCAACAGCCGGCGCAGGGTCCCCGGCTGGGTCTTGACCGCCGCCGCCAGGTCCTCGACGCTCATCGGCGTCTCTTCCAGGGCGTCGGCCACGCCCAGGCGGGCGGCGGCGCGTACGGCGGCGGCGCACGCCGCTCCGAAGACGAGCTCCCGCAGCCGCATGGGCGGCGGGGGACTCTGTTCGGCGGTGGTCATCCGGTCCGGAGCCTGCTCGGCAGTCGTCATCTGGTGCCTCGCTTCTTCTGTGGTGCCTTGGGTGGGAGGTGGCGGAGCGATGGGGCGGTCAGCACCTGCCGGCGGGCTGGGAGACCCGGCAGGTGTTGCGGCGGAACACGTTGTCCGTGCCGGCGGGGTCCAGGTCGGCCAGATCGGCCGGGCCGTTGCGCAGCACCACGTTGCCGCGGATCACGTTGCCGCGGTCGGCGGCGCCGACGAAGCTCTTGAACAGCACGATGCCGCCCGACAGGGGGGAGGTGCCCACGTTGTCCACGACCCAGTTCCTCGTCACCAGGGAGTTCTCGGTGCCGGTGAGGACGATGCCCGAGCCCTGCAGAGCGGGCAGCCGGGGGGTCTTGGGGCAGAACCTGTTGTTGGCGTGGAGGTAGTTCCGGCGCACGGTCAGCGCTCCGGCGGGCGGCTTGTTCTCGTCGCCCACGACGAACACCGCGGCGCAGTTGCCGGTCGCCTCGTTGTGGTCGACGGTGAGGTTGCGCAGCCGGCGTACCGTGATGCCGATCCGGTTGTCGACCAGTCGGTTGTCACTGATCACCGCCCCATGGGTGTCCCGGGCGCCCTCCTCGGCGGACACCGTGTTGGCGACGAACAGTCCGGCGTCGCCGTTGCCCCGGGCGGTGTTGTGCCGGAACACCCCGCGGTCGGACCTCTCCTGGGCGATGCCCCACTGGCCGTTGTTTTCGGCGGTCACCCCGCGGACGGTCAGCCGGTCGGTCCCCGACGCCCACAGGCCCTGCTTGGCGAAGCCCCTGACGGTCAGCGCGCGCACGGTGACACCGGTGAGGGGGGCGCGGCCCGTCCCCGTCACGCAGATGCCGTTGCCGGCCTTGGCGCAGACGTCGCCGGCGGTGGCGGGGCCCGGCTCGATGACGGTGCGCCGGGCACCGAAGCCCCGCAACGTCAGGTCCGCCACGGTGATGCGGACGCTCTCGTGATACGTGCCGGGGGAGACGAGGACGGTGTCCCCCGGCCGTGCGGTGTCCACGGCCTTCTGGATGGACTCTCCGGGCCTCACCAGGTGCACGGTGCGGTGGTCGGCCGACGGGGCGGCGCCCATCCCCGTCGCCATGACGGCTGCGGTGCACGCGAGATAGGCCATCTGTCGTTTGGTCATGGGCCGAAGCTATGAGCGGGGGTTCCGGCACGCCACCGCTGATCGCCCAGGTGGACAGCCCTTGTCGCCCCTTGGGTGTGCGTCGGTGTGTCGGTCGGCCGCGCGGGGACTTTGACGGGGTATCAGGACGACGGAGGGCCCTGCCCGGTACACCGTGTACGGCACACGGTGCGAGCACACGGTGCCCGGTGCCCGGTGCCCGGTGCCCGGTGCCCGGTGCCCGGCACACGGTGCCCGGCCCGGGGCCACCGGACCGGCGGAACGCGGCCGCCCCGGCGGGAGAACCCGTCCGGGGCGGCGCGGTCGTGGCCCGTCGGGGCCCGACGGTGTGTCAGGCGAGGGTCGCGAGCGACTCGTTCCAGGTGGCGGACGGACGCATGATCTTCGCGGCCTTGGCCGGGTCGGGCTGGTAGTAGCCGCCGATGTCGGCGGGCTTGCCCTGGACGGCGAGCAGCTCGTCGACGATCACGGGCTCCTGCGCGGTGAGCGTCTCGGCGAGCGGGGCGAACGCCTTGGCGAGGTCCGCGTCGTCGGTCTGCGCGGCCAGCTCCTGCGCCCAGTAGAGGCCCAGGTAGAAGTGGCTGCCGCGGTTGTCGATGCCGCCGACGCGACGGGTCGGCGACTTGTCCTCGTTGAGGAAGGTCGCCGTCGCGCGGTCGAGGTTGTCGGCGAGGACCTGGGCGCGGGCGTTGCCCGTGGTGGTCGCGAGGTGCTCGAAGCTGGCCGCGAGCGCGAAGAACTCGCCCAGGCTGTCCCAGCGCAGGTAGTCCTCCTTGACCAGCTGCTGGACGTGCTTCGGGGCGGAGCCGCCGGCGCCCGTCTCGAAGAGGCCGCCGCCCGCCATCAGCGGGACGACCGACAGCATCTTGGCGCTGGTGCCCAGCTCCAGGATCGGGAAGAGGTCGGTGAGGTAGTCGCGCAGCACGTTGCCGGTGACCGAGATGGTGTTCTCGCCGCGGCGGATGCGCTCCACGGACAGCTTGGTCGCCTCGACGGGGGACAGGACGCGGATGTCCAGGCCCTCGGTGTCGTGCTCCGGCAGGTACTGCTCGACCTTCCCGATGAGCACGGCGTCGTGCGCGCGGGTCTCGTCCAGCCAGAACACGGCCGGGTCGCCGGTGGCGCGGGCGCGGGTGACGGCCAGCTTCACCCAGTCCTTGATCGGGGCGTCCTTGGTCTGGCAGGCGCGGAAGATGTCGCCGGCGGAGACCGTCTGCTCCAGGACGACGTCGCCGGCCTGGTCGACGAGACGGACCGTACCGGTGGTCGGCACCTCGAAGGTCTTGTCGTGGCTGCCGTACTCCTCGGCCTTCTGCGCCATCAGACCGACGTTCGGCACCGAGCCCATGGTGGACGGGTCGAAGGCGCCGTTGGCGCGGCAGTCGTCGATGACGACCTGGTAGACGCCGGAGTAGCTGCTGTCCGGCAGGACCGCGAGCGTGTCGGCCTCCTGGCCGTCCGGTCCCCACATGTGGCCGGAGGTGCGGATCATGGCCGGCATCGAGGCGTCGACGATGACGTCGGACGGCACGTGCAGGTTCGTGATGCCCTTGTCGGAGTCGACCATCGCGAGCTCCGGTCCCTCGGCGAGCTCGGCGTCGAAGGAGGCCTTGATCTCGGCACCCTCGGGCAGGGCCTCCAGGCCCTTGTAGATGCCGCCGAGACCGTCGTTCGGGGTCAGACCGGCGGTGGCGAGCGCCTCGCCGTACCGGGCGAACGTCTTCGGGAAGAAGGCACGCACCACGTGACCGAAGACGATCGGGTCGGAGACCTTCATCATCGTGGCCTTGAGGTGCACCGAGAACAGCACGCCCTCGGCCTTGGCGCGGGCGATCTGCTCGGCGAGGAACTCACGCAGCGGCGCGACGTGCATGACGGACGCGTCCACGACCTCGCCCGCGAGGACGGGTACGGACTCGCGCAGCACCGTGGTGGAGCCGTCGTCGCCGACCAGCTCGATCCTCAGCGCGCCGGCCTCGGTGATCACCGTGGACTTCTCGGTGGAACGGAAGTCGTCGACGCCCATGGTGGCGACGTTCGTCTTCGAGTCGGACGTCCACTTGCCCATGCGGTGCGGGTGCGTCTTGGCGTAGTTCTTGACCGAGGCGGGGGCGCGGCGGTCGGAGTTGCCCTCGCGCAGCACCGGGTTCACGGCGCTGCCCTTGACCTTGTCGTAACGGGCGCGGATGTCGCGCTCCTCGTCCGACTTCGGGTCGTCCGGGTAGGCCGGCAGCGCGTAGCCCTGCTCCTGCAGCTCGGCCACGGCGGCCTTGAGCTGCGGGATGGAGGCCGAGACGTTCGGCAGCTTGATGATGTTGGCCCCGGGCGTCTTGGCCAGGTCGCCGAGCTCGGCGAGGGCGTCGGGGACGCGCTGCGCCTCCTCCAGGAACTCGGGGAAGAGCGCGAGGATGCGCCCGGCCAGCGAGATGTCACGGGTCTCCACAGTGACACCCGCCTGCGAGGCGTACGCCTGGACCACCGGCAGGAACGAATACGTCGCCAGGGCCGGGGCCTCGTCAGTGTGCGTGTAGATGATGGTCGAGTCAGTCACCGGGTGCTCCGCTCCACGTCTGCAACATTGCTCGACATCAAGATATCTCGTGAGCGACCCCGGATCGACAGGGGTCCGCATCCGACCGAGCCCGACCGCGGTTCGATCGACCCCGGGCAGGGTCCCCGCCCCGTAACCGTGCGTCACGGCACCGCCTCGACCGCCTCGACGCGTCCGCGCCCCGCCGACCTCTCCGGGGGAGACGCCCTCGAGGGGACGCGTACGCATCGGTGGCGCCGCGCCCCCTAGGACGTGCGGCGACCGTCCCGCCCGCCCCGCGACGCCCGGCATGCCCTAGAGCCGGGCCGGCCCGTCCGTCCGGCTCCGGCTCTGCGGCCGCGCGTCCCGCTGGTGCGGTATGCCCGACTCCAGGAGCTCCGCACCGCCGGGCTGCAGGGCGACCGTGCGGGCGGGCGACGGGATGCGGATGCCCTCGTCGCGGTAGCGCTTGTGCAGGCGCTTGATGAACTCGTGCTTGATCCGGTACTGGTCGCTGAACTCGCCCACGCCGAGGATCACGGTCAGTCCGATGCGGGAGTCGCCGAAGGTGTGGAAGCGGACGGCGGGCTCGTGGTCCGGGACGGCGCCCGTGATCCCGGTCATCACCTCGGTGACGACCTCGTTGGTGACGCGCTCGACATGGTCGAGGTCGCTGTCGTAACCGACGCCGACCTGCACGGTCAGCGTCATCTGCTGCTCGGGCCGGGTGAAGTTGGTCATGTTGGTGCCCGACAGTTGGGCGTTGGGGATGATGACCAGGTTGTTGGAGAGCTGACGGACCGTGGTGTTGCGCCAGTTGATGTCGACGACGTACCCCTCCTCGCCGCTGCTCAGCCGGATGTAGTCGCCCGGCTGGATCGTCTTCGACGCGAGGATGTGCACGCCGGCGAAGAGGTTCGCGAGGGTGTCCTGCAGTGCCAGGGCGACGGCGAGACCGCCCACGCCCAGGGCCGTGAGCAGGGGCGCTATGGAGATCCCCAGGGTCTGCAGGACGACCAGGAAACCGATCGCCAGCACCACGACCCGGGTGATGTTGACGAAGATGGTGGCCGATCCGGCGACCCCCGATCGGGACTGGGTCACCGACCGGACCAGTCCGGCGATGAGCCGGGCCGAGGTGATCGTCGTGACCAGGATGAGCAGCACGGTCAGCGAGCGGTTGACCGTCCGTCCGACCGGCGCGGTCAGCGGCAGCACCGCGGCCGCCGACGCGAACCCGGCGGCGATCGCCGCCCAGGGCACCAGGGTGCGCAGCGCGTCCACGATGACGTCGTCGCCGCTCCAGCGGGTGCGCTCGGCGTGCTTGCCCAGCCAGCGCAGCAGCATCCGCAGCAGGAACGCCGCCAGCAGTCCCGCGGCCACGGCTATGCCGGCGATCATCAGGTCGTCCAGGGTGACCGGACGCTTCATCGGTGACCTCCTGGGAGACCGGGGCCGGGGTGGGGGCCCACGGGTCGTATGCGCTGTGTCGTCACTTGCCACCTGCTCGAATCCGGGAACGCACGATCACGCCCGGACGGCCGTTCGGCTTCCGGGGCGACCGCTCATCCTGCCGTACCCGGGGGTGGGTCCATGACCGGGTCAGCGCACCCGCGCCATCGCCGACCGTCCGTCACCAGGCCCACGGACGGCGGCCCTTGACGGAACCGGGACCCCGGCCGTGCCCCCGCCCGCCTCACGTCCCGCTGAACGAACCGTGCCGTCCTGCTCCCGACGCGAAGCGTGCCGCGCCCTCCATGCCGTCGGCCAACACGTCCATACCGTGGCGGAGTTCACCGCGCAGGGCGGTCTGCTCGACCAGGCCCTCCTGGTCGAGGACCGAGGCGCGGTCGCTGCGCAGGCAGGCTTGGGGGAAGCCGGCGATCTCGGCGGCCAGTTCCTCGGCCGCGGCACGGGCCCGGCCGGTCGGTACGAGGCGGTTGACGAGCCCCGTCCCGTACGCCTCTGGGGCGGGGACCGGACGGCCGGTGAGGATCATGTCCATCGCGCGGCTGGTGCCGATGAGGCGGGGCAGGCGCACGGTGCCGCCGTCGATGAGCGGGACGCCCCAACGGCGGCAGAACACCCCGAGGACCGCGTCCTCCTCCGCGACCCGCAGATCGCACCAGAGCGCCAGTTCCAGACCCCCGGCCACGGCATGCCCCGCGATCGCCGCGATGACCGGCTTGGACAGCCGCAGCCGGGTCGGGCCCATCGGCCCGTCGCCGTCCTCGGCGACCCGGTTGCCGTGCTCGGTACCGATCGCCTTGAGGTCCGCGCCCGCGCAGAACGTGCCGCCCTCGCCCCAGAGCACCGCCACCCGGGCCGTGTCATCGGCCTCGAACTCCCTGAAGGCGTCGGCCAGTTCGACGGCCGTCGGGCCGTCCACCGCGTTGCGGGCGCCGGGGCGGGAAAGGACCACCGTGGTCACGTACCCCTGGCGTTCGGTCCGGACCGGCATCCTGTTGCCCCCTTCTCCGGCTGACGTACGTCCGAGGCTACTCCGTGCCGTCCGCCGCTCTGCGGGGCCCGCTGCCGTCCGGGACCCGGCCATCGTGCGGGCCGGCCATCGTGCGGGGCCCTCATCGTGCGGGCCGGCCATCGTGCGGGGCCCTCATCGTGCGGGCCAGCCACCGTCCGGGGTCTGCATCGTCCGGGCCCGCTGCCGTCCGGGCCCGCTGCCGTCCGGGACCCGGCCATCGTGCGGGACCCGGCCATCGTGCGGGCCAGCCACCGTGTGGGCCAGCCACTGTCCGGGCCCGTATCATCCGGGCACGTATCGTCCGGGCCCGTATCGTCCGGTCCCGTATCGTCCGGTCCCGCATCGTCCGGGCCCGCCACCGTGCGGGGCCCGTTCAGATCACCTTCAGCCGCACCAGCGCCCCGAGCGTCAGTGCCCCGGGCAGCAGCGGCAGCCACACCGTGATGATCCGGAACGCCAGGACCACCGCCGTGGCCACCGCCACCGGACCGCCCGCCGCCACCAGCGCCACGACGAGCGCCGCCTCCACCGAACCGATCCCGCCCGGTGTGGGCACCACCGCCACCGCGGCCGTCGCCGCCAGGTAGGCGAGGGCCATGTGCAACGGCGGCACCGGCAGGTCCATCGCCTGTCCCACCGCGGTCAGACCGGCGGCCTGCAGCAGCGGGAAGGCGAGCGATCCGCCCCACAGGGCGCACGCGCGCGCCGGGAGGGAGTGCACCGAGCGGGCCTCGCCGAGCGCGGTCCGCAGGAACGACAGCACCGCCCCACGCAGGCGTCGTACGAGCAGCAGCGCCGTCACCGCGACGCAGAGCAGCACGCCCGCGCCGAGCAGCAGAGGGCCCGTCGCCCCGTCCGGGAGCAGGCCGCCGAGCCGCAGCGCGCCGGGGAACGCGACGAGCAGGCCCGCCAGCAGGGCGAGACGGGCGACCGACTCGGCCAGCATGTACAGCGCGAGCGCCGCGGAGGAGCGGGCGAGCGGAACGCCGCACACCGTCATGAAACGCAGATTGACCGCGCCGGCGCCCAGCCCCGTCGGCAGCAGGTGATTGGCGGCACCCGCCGCGAACTGGGTGGCGAGCAGCCGCCGCGCGGGCAGCCGCTCCACGACCGCGCCCTGCCGGGTGACGGCCGCGGCGACCCAGGTCAGACAGGTCGCGAGGGCCGCCGCCAGCAGCCACGGCCACTCGGCCGCGCGCAGATGGCCGAAGCCCTCCGCGAGCACGGAGCGGTGGCGCACGCCGACGACCAGCACGAGGGCGAGCGGGACCAGGCACAGGACCGACCGGAGGGGGAGGCGCCGGGCGAGCCCCTTGAGGGGACTCCGCGGGGGCGTCTGGGGAAAACGGACCGCTGTCACATCCGGAGAGGCTTTCCACACCGCACCAACAGGAGGTTGCGGGCGAGGGTCCGGTGGCTGACACGCCGGGCAAGGTGCGGGAGGAGCCGGGGCCGGCGCGGTCGGCGGGGCCGTGGATACCGTCGTGGATGCCGTCATGGGTTCCCTGGATCGTTCCTTCGTGCGCGTGGACTTCTTCCGCGAGACATTGACCTCAACGAAGCTTGAGGTCCTACGGTCACTTCCATGAGCATGGAGACCACAGCCTGGACGCAACTGCACAGCGTGATGAACGCGCAGCAGGAGCGCCGCCCCTTCGCCCGCGCGACACTGCGCCGCATCGCGGCCTTCGCCCGCCCGCACCGCCGCCGTATCGGCCAGTTCGTCGTGCTCAGCGTGATCACCGCGCTGCTGGCCGTCGCGACGCCGGTGCTCGCGGGGCGCGTCGTGGACGCCATCGTGTCCCGCGGCGACGAGGGCACCGTCGTCCGTCTTGCCGTGCTCATCGCGGTCATCGCGTTCGCCGAGGCGGGACTGGGGATCCTCAGTCGCTGGCTGTCGGCGACGCTGGGGGAGGGGCTCATCCTGGATCTTCGGGCGGCTGTGTTCGATCATGTACAGCGCATGCCGGTCGCGTTCTTCACACGTACCCGTACGGGCGCGCTCGTCAGTCGACTCAACAACGACGTGATCGGCGCCCAGCGCGCCTTCAGCAACACCCTCTCCGGAGTGGTCGGCAACGTCGTCACCCTGCTGCTCACCCTCGCCGTCATGCTGACCCTGTCCTGGCAGATCACGCTGCTCGCACTGGTGCTGCTGCCGGTGTTCGTGGTGCCCGCGCGGCGCATGGGAAGCCGGATGGCCAGGATGCAACGCGAGGCCGCGCAGCTGAACGCGGCCATGGGGACCCGGATGACCGAGCGGTTCTCCGCGCCGGGCGCCACCCTCATCAAGCTGTTCGGGCGGCCCGAGGACGAGTCCGCCGAGTTCGCGGCGCGGGCCGGGCGGGTGCGGGACATCGGGGTGCGTACGGCGATGGCGCAGTCGGCGTTCATCACGTCCCTGACGCTGGTCTCCGCCCTGGCGCTGGCGCTGGTGTACGGGCTGGGCGGCTGGTACGCGCTGCGCGGCAGCCTGGAACCGGGCGCCGTCGTCTCGCTGGCGCTGCTGCTGACCCGCCTGTACGCGCCCCTCACCTCGCTCGCCGGGGCGCGCGTCGAGGTCATGAGCGCCCTGGTCAGCTTCGAACGCGTCTTCGAGGTGCTCGACCTCAAGCCGCTCATCGAGGAGAAGCCGGACGCCCAGGAGGTCCCGGAAGGCCCGGCTTCCGTGGAGTTCGACGACGTCAGCTTCGCCTACCCCGCCGCGGACAAGGTCTCCCTCGCCTCCCTGGAGGAGGTCGCCGCACTCGACACCCGCGCCGGCGCCGAGGTCCTGCGCGGCGTCTCCTTCCGCGCCGAACCCGGCCAGACCGTCGCGCTCGTCGGCTCCTCCGGCGCGGGCAAGTCGACCATCGCCCAGCTGCTGCCGCGGCTGTACGACACCGACGCGGGCGCCGTCCGCATCGGCGGCGTCGACGTCCGCGACCTGAGCGCCGAGTCGATGCGCCGCACCCTCGGCATGGTCACCCAGGACGGACACCTCTTCCACGACTCGGTGCGCGACAACCTGCTGCTGGCCCGCCCCGCCGCGACGGAGGCGGAACTGTGGGACGTACTGCGCCGCGCCCGGCTGGAGGAACTCGTACGCTCCCTGCCCGACGGCCTCGACACCGTGGTCGGCGAGCGCGGCTACCGGCTCTCCGGCGGCGAACGCCAGCGCATGACCATCGCCCGGCTGCTGCTCGCCCGCCAGCGTGTCGTCATCCTCGACGAGGCCACCGCCCACCTGGACAACACCTCGGAGGCGGCCGTGCAGGAGGCGCTCGCCGAGGCGCTGGCGGGGCGTACGGCCCTGGTGATCGCCCACCGGCTGTCCACGGTGCGCGCCGCCGACGTGATCCTGGTCGTCGAGGCGGGACGGATCGTGGAGCGGGGTACCCACGAGGAGCTGCTCGCGGCGGAGGGGCGGTACGCGGAGCTGTACCGGACCCAGTTCGACGAGCCCCGGCCGGAAAGCGCCCGGGAGCGGACCCTCGGGCTGATGATGGACTGAGGAGCCGCCGGGCCGCACCGGCAGGAAAGCCACACTGCAGGACAATGATGGAGCACTCGGGACCGTCGCATCGACGTAAGGGGAATCCTCATGGGTCAGATCGGATCGATCGGCCTGATTCTGCATCCCAGGCGCAATCCGGGGCCGGTCATCGAATCCGTCGTCCACTGGGCCCGTACGCACCGGACCGAGGTGCTGGGGCTGCCGGACGAGGTGGGGCGCATCGCCTGCAGCGCCGTGGCCGTGCCGGCCGACGACCTGGTGGCCCGTGCCGGTCTGATCGTGAGTCTCGGCGGTGACGGAACCATGCTCCGCGCCATGCGGCTGCTCTCCGGCTCCGCCACCCCGGTGCTCGGCGTCAACCTGGGCCGGCTGGGCTTCCTCGCCGAGATCGACGTCGAGGACCTGGCGACGGCGCTGGACCGTATCGACAGCGGCCGCTTCACCACCGAGGCCCGCATGGCCGTACGGACCCGCCTGCCGGACGGGCGCGAGTGCCGGGCGTTCAACGACATCGCCCTCGTACGGGTGCCGGGCCACGGAATGGCCGCCATCTCCATCAGTCTCCAGGGGGACGAGTTCATCCGATACGCCGCCGACGCGCTCGTGGTCGCCACCTCGACCGGATCGACGGCGTACAGCTTCGCCGCGGGCGGCCCGATCCTCTCGCCCAGGGTGGAGGCCATCCTCGTCGTGCCGGCCAGCGCGCACTCGTCGTTCGACAGGGCGCTCGTCCTGCCGGCGGACGAGCAGGTGGTGCTCGAACTGCTCCCCACGACAGGGCGGTTGGCGGTCGAGGTCGACGGCGAGGTGGTCGAGTACCTCGACGCGGGTGACCGGATCACCGTGACGGCCTGCCCCGCGGTGGCTCATGTGGTGCGCCTCGGCGGCACCACGTTCTACCAGCGGGCCCGCAGGAAGCTCGGCATCAGGGGAAGCCTCGAAGCGGGCCGCCTGCATCCCGACGAGCACGTCGATTTCGCGCTCCACGCCGATATCGCGGAGCAGTGACGCACCCGGACTCCGTACCCGTGTGAACGAGCCGGTGTCAGGCCGTCCGGCCGGCCCCGGTGAGCGCCGCCCTCTCCCGCGCCGCGCGTACGGCCGCGGACAGCGAGGCGATGTCGTAGGCGCCGTGGTGACGGCGGCCGTTGACGAAGAACGTCGGGGTACCCGAGACGCCGCTGAGATCGGCGGACTCCAGGTCCGCGGCGATATGGTCCGAGCCCGCCCCCGCCCGCAGGTCGGCGCGGAAGCGGGCGGTGTCGAGGCCGATCTCCTCGGCGTAGTGGAGCAGGTCCTTCGGCAGCAGGTCCCCCTGGTGCTCCAGGAGCAGATCGTGCATCTCCCAGTAGCCGTCCTGGAGGGCCGCGGCCTCGGCGGCCTCGGCGGCCAGCTGGGCGTTGGGGTGCACGTCGTGCAGCGGCAGATGCCGCCACACGTAGCGCACGTCACCGAAGTCGGCGAGCAGCTCGCGCACCACGGGCTCGGCCAGTCCGCAGTACGGGCACTCGAAGTCGCCGTACTCGACCAGCGTCACGGGCGCGTCCAGGGGGCCGCGTACGTGGTCGCGTCGCACGTCGACGGAGTCGCTGAGATCCACGATGCCCTGGCTCGTACCCAGGAGGGCCCGGGAGCGGGAACGCTTCGGCAGGGCGCCGATCACCCGGGTGACCAGCCAGGTGAGGAGGAACGACCCGACCACGGCGGCCAGGATCCCGATCTTCGCCTGCGCCAGCTCGTCGCCGTCGAAGGCGAGGGTCGCGATCAGCAGGGAGACGGTGAACCCGACCCCGGCCAGGGTGCCGCCCGCGGTGATGGCGCCCCAGCCGGCCGGCGGCCGGAGGCGTCCGTGGCTGACGCGTGTGGTGAGCAGGGCGGCGCCGATGATGCCGAGCGGTTTGCCGAGGACGTAGCCGAACAGGATGCCGAGTGTGATCGGCGAGGTGAAGGCTTGCGCCAGCTGGCCGCCGCTGACCGTGATGCCGGCGTTGGCGAGGGCGAACAGCGGCACGATCACATAGCTCGTCCAGGGGTGGAACATCCGCTGGAGGCGCTCGTTGGGGGAGAGCGTCGAGGCCAGCCCCCGGCGTACGGTGCGCTCCAGTTCCGGCGTCGGCTGCTCGCGGAAGCGCCGGAACAGTGTGGTCGCGTGTTCGAGGTCGCTGCGTTCGGCCGGGCGGGCGTAGGTCAGCAGACCCATCGCGAGCCCCGTCACGACCGGGTCCACCCCCGACTTCAGGAGCGCCACCCAGATCGCCACGCCCAGCACCGCGTACAGGGCCGGGATCCGCACGCCCAGGGTGCGGCGTACCAGCAGGAGGACCGCGAACAGGCCGAGCGCCGTCAGCAGCGCGGACACCGAGACGGCTTTGCTGTAGGCGAAGGCGATGACGGCCAGTGCCACGAAGTCGTCCACGACGGACACGCTCAGGATGAAGACCCGCAGACTGCCGGGCAGCCGCGTACCGAAGAGGGCGAGCATGCCCAGCGCGAAGGCCGTGTCCGTCGACATGGCGGTGCCCCACCCCTGTGCGGAGGCGTGGCCCGCGTTGACGGCCAGATAGACCGCGACGGGCACGGCCATACCGCTGAGCCCCGCGAGCACCGGCAGCGTGACCCGCCGGCGCTCCCGTAGTTCGCCCATGTCGAACTCGCGGCGCGCCTCGAGGCCCACGACGAAGAAGAACAGGGTCATCAGCCCGCTGTTCACCCACTCGCGCAGCCCCAGGGACACCCCGCCCGATCCGATACGGACCGACAGCTCGGTGTGCCAGAAGGACGCGTACGAGCCGGGCCCGATGTTGGCCCAGGCGAGGGCCAGGAGCGTCGTGGTGAGCAGTACGGCGGCGCTGCCGGTCTCGGTCCGCAGGAAGTCCCGCAGCGGACCGTGGGTGCTCTTGCCGCACACGGTCTGCCCCGACAGGAGGGAGCTCTCAGGTGGCTCAGGTGGCACAGTCACTCCGTGATTCTCGCCCCGCGCGTCGACCCGCACCCGGCGAAGCCACGGCGAGGCGCCGCCCCGGCCCCGCTCGGTTCCATGGTGCACCCCTGGTAACTCCCGGCAGGCGGTTCCTCTTCCTGCCCGGCTTCCGCGCGGACGCCTTCCGGGTGTTTCGCGGGGCACGTCGCGGACGCCTTCCGGGTGATTCCCGTGCGGCCGGCGCGCCTACGAGGGTGTGTTGTGCCGGCGCTGCCCCGTCGGCGTCGGTCCGGCCGCGGCGGGTGCCCGGTCCCGCGGAGGGGCTTCCTCGGCGGGACGGCGTCCGCCGCGCAGGGCCGAGGCGAGCGCGGAGACCAGCGCCATGCCCGCGGCCACGCCGAAGACGATGGCGAGCCCGTGGTGGAAGGGAGCGGAGACCAGCCGGGGGAAGAAGGTGTGACCGGTCAGGGCCGCGCGCTGGGCCGGGGAGAGGTGGGTGAGGGCTCCACCGGAGGCGAGCAGGTGTTCGATGGGGTTGTTGCCGAGGAACGTGGCGAACAACGTGCTCACCGGCGGCAGCGACGCGGCGTGTTCGGCCGCTCCGGCGGGCACGCCGTGGGCCTGGAGTCCGCCGCTGAGCGCCGCGGGCAGCGACGAGGCGAGTCCGGAGACCATCAGGGAGAAGAACACGCCGATGGACAGGGCGGTGCCCGAGTTCTGGAAGGTGGAGCGCATGCCCGAGGCGACGCCCCGGTACTCGGGTGGCACGCTGCCCATGATCGAGGAGGTGTTCGGGGAGGAGAACATGCCCTGGCCCAGTCCGTTGAGCAGCAGCAGCGCGGCGAAGGTTCCGTAGTCGAAATCGATGGGCAGGGCGAGCAGGCCGAGAAAGGAGACCGCGACGACGATCAGGCCGGTCGTGGAGAACATACGGGCGCCGAATCGGTCCGAGAGGTAACCGGACAGGGGGCCCGCGACCAGGAAGCCCAGGGTCAGGGGGAGCATGAAGACGCCCGCCCACAACGGGGTGTCCTCGAACGCGTAGCCGTGCAGGGGCAGCCAGATGCCCTGCAGCCAGATGATGAGCATGAACTGCAGCCCGCCCCGCGCGATCGCGGTCAGCAGCGCCGCCAGGTTGCCCGCGGCGAAGGCCCGGATCTTGAACAGGGCCAGCGTGAACATGGGGTCGGCGACGCGCGACTCGACGTAGCAGAAGAGCAGCAGCAGGACGACACCGCCGGTCAGACCGGCGAGCACCCACGGGTTTCCCCAGCCGGTGGCGTGCGAGCCGTAGGGCTGGATGCCGTAGGTGATGCCGACCAGCAGGGTTCCGGCGCCCGCCGCGAAGGTGAGGTTGCCCAGCCAGTCGATGCGGCCGGGGCGCCCCGCCGAGGTCTCCCGCAGGCTCAGGTACGACCAGACGGTGCCGGTGATGCTGACGGGCACGCTCACCCAGAACACCGCGCGCCAGTCGACGGTGGCCAGCAGTCCGCCGGCGAGGAGGCCGAGGAACTGGCCGGCGAGCGCGGTGATCTGGTTGATGCCGAGGGCCATGCCGCGCTGCCGGGTGGGGAAGGCGTCGGTGAGGATGGCCGCCGAGTTTGCGGTGAGCATGGAGCCGCCGAAGGCCTGCACGACGCGCCACCGGTGTCGACAGGAGTGCGTCGACCGGAGTCTGCCGACCGACCTGTGTCGAGGGTGTCTTCACAGCAGGGCGTCAAGGGTGATCGGCAGATCGCGCAGACGCTTCCCCGTGGCGTGGTGGACGGCGTTGGAGATCGCGGGCGCGATGCCGACCAGGCCGACCTCTCCGATCCCCTTGGTGCCCGTGGCGGTGCCGCGATCGGGCTCGCCGACGAAGACCACGTCCAGCTCGGGGACGTCGGCGTTCACCGCGATGAGGTAGTCGCCGAAGGTGCCGTTGGCGATACGGCCGGTGTGCGGGTCGGTGACGGTGTCCTCGTACAGGGCCATGCCGATGCCGCCGACCGTGCCACCGATGATCTGACTCCGGGCCGTCTTCGCGTTGAGGATGCGGCCGCCGTCGATCGCGGAGACCACCCGCGCGACACGGATGAGACCGAGGTCCGCGTCCACCCGGACCTCCACGAACTTCGCGCCGTACGCACCGGCCGGGGACATGCCCAGCTCGGTGGCGACCGGCGGCGTGCTGTTCCCGTACGCCGTGAGCTCGGACATCCCGTGCCGGGCGAGGATGTCGACGTACGACTCCCCGCGGTCCACCCGGCCGGCCGGGTGGACCCTGCCCCCGCCGCATTCCACACCGTCGGGGGACACCCCCCGCAGCGGCGAGTCGGTGTCACCGCGTGCGAGCTCGGCGAAGGAGCGCACCAGCCGCCGGCAGGCGTCGTGCACCGCGTTGCCCAGCGCGCCGGTCAGACCGGAGCCGCCCGCCATCATCGAGTTGGGCATGTCGGAGTCGCCCAGGTCGAAACGGACCAGGTCCAGGGGCAGACCCAGCTCCTCGGCGGCCAGTTGGGCCATGACGGTGTACGTGCCGGTGCCGATGTCCGTCGCCGCGCTGCGCACCAGCGCGCTGCCGTCGCTGTTGACGGTGGCCTGCGCCGCGCAGGGCTGCGCGAAGTAGGGGAACATCGCGCTCGCCATCCCGTACCCGACCAGCCAGTTCCCGTCGCGCATCGAGCGCGGCTCGGGGTTCCGGTCGTACCAGCCGAAGCGCCGCGCGCCGGCCTCGTAGCACTCCAGGATCGCCTTGCCGGTCCAGGGCAGTCCGTTGCGCGGATCGACGTCGGTGTGGTTGCGCACCCGTAGGTCCAAGGGGTCCATGCCCAGGGTGTACGCCAGTTCGTCGAGCGCCGACTCCAGCGCGAAGTTGCCCTGTGCCTCGGCGGGGGCACGCATGGACGTCGGCACGGCGATGTTGATCCGTGCCTGCCGGTCCCGGGTGATCACATGGGGGCACCGATAGGCGAACGAGGTTCCGGAGGAGAACGGCTCGAAGTCGGTGTTCTCCATGCTCAGGGAGATGAGGCTGCGGTGGTCGAGGGCGACCAGGTCCCCCTCGCGTGTGGCACCGACGCTCAGCCGCTGCACCCCGCTGGGGCGATGCCCGACGGACGTGAACATCTGCGGCCGGGTCAGGACCAGCTTGACCGGCCGCTTGAGCATCCGCGCGGCGAGGGCGGTCAGGATCACGTGCGGCCACGCGCGCAGCCCGGCGCCGAAGCCCCCGCCGACGTACGGCACCAGGACCCGTACCGAGCTCTCGGGGATGCCGAAGACCATGGCCAGGGTGGTGCGCACCATGGACGGCCACTGACTGGTGTCGTGGACGGTGAGTGTGTCGCCCTCCCACACGGCGACCGTCGCGAACGGTCCGAGCGGGTTGTTGGTGTTGTCGGCCGTCGTGTATGTGGCCCGGACGGTCACCTCGGCGGACTCCAGCGCCGCGCCGGGGTCGCCGCGCGAGGTGTCCATCTCCCAGGGATCGACGACCTGTTCGGCCCGTGGGTCCCTAAGATCGAGCAGTGGCTCCCCGACCTCGTAGTCGGCCCGCACCAGCCGCGCCGCGGCCGCGGCCTGTTCCGGAGTCTCGGCCACCACGAAGGCGATGTGCTGCCCGTGGTGCACGATCCGGTCGTTCCTCAGCGGCGGGGGCGGCGACGCCCCGAGCACCGTCATCGGGCCCGTGCCGACGGACGGGACGTTCTCATGGGTGATCACGGCCAGCACGCCTGGAGCGCCCTCGGCGGCCTCGGTGTGCATGCGCACGATGCGGCCCGCGGCGACGGTGGACTGCACCACGGCGCCGTGGGCCTGGCCGGGAATGCTGAAGTCCATCGGGTACGGGGCGGTTCCGGTGACCTTCCGCGGGCCGTCGACCCTGCTGACGCCCGCGCCGACCAGCGGCCTGCTCTCGACGGTGCTCATGCCGTCACTCCTGAGACTGTCTGCAGCTCGCGCACCAGCGTGCGACGGGCCAGCGGCACCTTGAACGCCGTGCCGGGGACGGTGAAGGCATCGCGCATCGTCGCCTCGGCCGCGTCCGTGAACGTGGCGGTCGTGGCCGGCGCGCCCGTCAGCACGTGCTCGGCCTCGTAGGCCCGCCAGGGTTTCGTCCCCACCCCGCCGAGGCCGACCCGGGCGCGCCGGATCGTGCCACCGTCCAGGAGGAGCAGAACGGCGGCGGAGGTGAGGGCGAACTCGTACGACGCCCGGTCGCGGACCTTGAGGTAGCCCGACCTCGCGGCCGCCGGGGGCAGCGGGATCTCGACCTCGGTGATCAGTTCGGCGTGCTCCAGGACGTTCTCGCGCCGCGGGTCCTCGTCCGCCGTCAGATAGAACTCCGTCAGCGGCACGGTGCGACGCTCCGACACCCCCTGGACGTGCACGAGCGCGTCCAGCGCCACCAGCGCGACGGCGAGATCGGAGGCGTGCAGCGCGATGCACCGCTCGCTGGCGCCGAGCACGGCGTGCATGCGCGCCACGCCCTCGACCGCGGCGCAACCGGAGTCCGGGGCGCGCTTGTTGCACGCCTGCACGGTCGGGTCACGGAAGTAGCGGCAGCGGGTGCGCTGGAGCAGGTTGCCCCCGATGGTGGCCATGTTCCGCAGCTGCACCGAGGCACCCAGCAGCAGCGCCTCGCGCACCACGGGCAGCCGCTCGGCCACCGTGGCGTGGGCGGCCAGCTCCTCCATGGTCACCAGCGCTCCCACATGAAGGGATTCGCCGCGGCGTTCGATGCCGTGCAGGGGGAGCCGGGTGATGTCGATCAGCCGCGGTGGCTCCAGCACCCCGTCCTTCATCAGGTCCAGCTGCGTGGTGCCGCCCGCCAGGCAGGACGCGGCCGGGTCGTCCGCCAGCAACCGGACCACTTCCTGGGTGTCGACGGCCCGCACGTAGTCAAAGGTGCGCATCGCGGCCTCCCCGGGACGCCGCCTCGCGTATCGCGGCCACGATGTTGGGATAGGCGCCGCAACGGCACAGGTTGCCACTCATGAACTCCCGGATCTCCTCGTCGGAGCCGGCCCGGCCCTCGGCGAGGAGAGCCACCGCGGACATGATCTGTCCGGGCGTGCAGAAGCCGCACTGGAAGCCGTCGTGCTCCATGAACGCCTGCTGCACCGGGTGCGGTCCGTCGGGCCCGGAGACCCCCTCGACGGTGGTGATGGCACGGCCCTCGGCCTGCGCCGCCAGGGTCAGGCAGGACAGCACTCTCCGGCCGTCCACATGGACCGTGCACGCGCCACAGGCTCCCTGGTCACAGCCCTTCTTCGTGCCCACCAGACCCAGCCGGTCGCGCAGGGCGTCCAACAGGGTGACCCGGGTGTCCAGGCGGAGCGTGTAGGGACGGCCGTTCACGTCGAGTGTCACGACCCGTTCGATGATCGCAGGGCGTTCGTCCACGTCCCGCCTGCTCGCCACGTCCGTCATCGCGTCCTCCTCCGGACGGGTCGCGAACGACTCGAGCCCCTCCTGGGGCCGGATCCGGTGAGTTGATTCGGGTGATATGCGCTACTTCATCAATGTTTCCCACCATATAGGCCGAACAGGTGATTCCGCGCGGGCACCGGTCCGGACAGGGCCCCACCCCGGACGTTCCACGGGCCTCCGCTCAAGGACACGTCCGCACACCTCGCCGGATCACCGCTCAAGCTCGCCGGACCTCCAGGCGAGGGCGCCTCCACTCGGAGGGGCCGTCATACGACCGGCTGCCGCCCCGCGCTGTCGGCCGCCGGGCCGGCGCGTACGACGGCCTGGTCGCCGTGCGGCCCGAACAGGTGCAGGATCTCCACCGCTTCGGCACCGGCGGGCCCGAACCAGTGCGGTTCGTCGGTGTCGAACTCGGCCACCTCGCCCGGCCGGAGCAGGACCTCGCGCTCCCCGAGGACGAGACGGAGCTCACCGGCGAGCACGTAGAGCCATTCGTAGCCGGAGTGGGTCACCAGTCTCGGTTCGCGGTGCGCGAGCACCTGCTTGAAGACCTGGACCCGGCCGGGGTACTGCGTCAGCGGGACGAGGACGCTGCCCGGCTTCCGGCTCCGCGGCTGGAGATGGACCCGCGGGTCGCCGGTGGCGGGTGCCGCCACCAACTGGTCCAGCGCGACACGATGGGTGCGGGCGAGCGGGATGAGGAGGTCGAGCGTCGGGCGGCGCAGACCCGACTCCAGGCGCGACAGCGTGCTGACGGAGATCCCGGTGTCCTCCGCGAGTGATTCGAGGGTGAGGCCCCGGTCGCGCCGCAGGGCGCGCAGCCGGGGCCCGACAGCGGCGAGGAGTTCCGCGAGTTCGGCGTCCATGGGGCCATTTTGCGGTCTTCGCAAAGAACCTGGTTACGGCACCTCCCCCGACACGAGCCTGGGCGGGAACCGATCCCGTCCCGAAGGGGGAACCCCCGTGCACACGACATCCCTGGCCGCACCGCCCTCCCCACTGAGCGCGCGCCGCCGCTGGACGGTGCTGGCCGTCTGCGCGCTCAGCATGTTCCTGGTGGGGGTGGACACCACCATCGTCAACGTGTCCCTGCCCGAGATCGGACGGGGCCTCGGCACGGGCACCCGCGGACTGGAATGGGCCGTCGACGCCTACACCGTGGTCCTGGCCGGCCTCCTCATCGTCTCCGGCGCGCTCGCGGACCGCTTCGGACGCCGCCGGATCTTCCAGTGCGGACTGATCGTCTTCGGTCTGGCCTCCCTCGCGTGCGCTCTGGCCCCGGCCCTCGGCGTGCTCGTCGGGGCCCGTGCCGCCCAGGGCGTCGGCGCCTCGATGCTGAGTCCGGTGGCCCTGGCGATCGTGGTGAACGCGATGCCCGACCCGCGGGAACGGGCCCGCGCGATCGGTGTGTGGGCCTCGGTCTTCGGGCTCAGCATGGCTGTGGGCCCGGTCACCGGCGGGGTGCTCATCGCCGCCCTCGGCTGGCGTTCGGTCTTCTGGATCAACGCCCCGGTCGTCGTCGCCGCGCTCGTCCTGGTCGCGGTGTTCGTGCCGGAGTCCCGCGCGGAGCGCCCCCGGCGCCTGGACCTGCCCGGCCAAGTGCTCCTCACCGCGGTCCTCGGCCTGTCCGTCGGTGTCCTGATCGAAGGCCCTCGCATCGGCTGGGCGTCGCCCACGGCCCTCGTCTGCTACGTCCTGACCATGGCGGCGGCGGCCGGGTTCGTCCGGGTCGAACTGCGCCACGGCGAACCCCTGGTGGACCTCGGCCTCTTCCGGCGACCACCGTTCGCGTCGGCGGTGCTCGGCGCCGCGGCGGTGTTCGTCGCGCTGAACGTGAGTCTGCTGCTCAACACCCTCTACCTCCAGCACACCCGCGGCTGGACGCCGCTCGCGAGCGGCGCATCGACCCTGCCCATGGCACTCGGGGCCACACTCTGCGCACCGTGGTCCGGCACCCTGGTCGGACGTTTCGGGCCGCGGCGTCCGCTGATCCTCGCGGGCGGGTTCATCGCGGCCGGCGGACTGTGCCTGACGAACCTGCGGCAGGACACCAGCGTGCCGCTGATCCTCCTCGCCCATCTGCTGATCGGCGTCGGGTTCGGCTTCGCCAACGCGCCCCTCACCAACACCGCGGTGAGCGGTCTGCCGCGGTCCCGGGCGGGTGTGGCGGGGGCGATCACCTCCACCGCGCGCCAGGTCGGCGCGGCGATCGGGATCGCCGTCGCCGGAGGCATGGCCGCGGGGGCCGGCCCCGCCGGGCTCGCCGCCGCGTCACATCCGGGATGGCTGCTCGTGACGGCCTGCGGGCTGTTCCTCCTCGTCGTCGCACGCGTCTCACGGAGCTGAGACCGCGCCCTCCGGGAGACCGCCGCGCTCCGGAGAACCGCCGCGTTCCGGGAGACCGCCGCGCTCCGGGAGACCGCCGCGCTCCGGGAGACCGCCGCGTTCCGGAGAACCGCCGCGCTCCGGGGGACCGCCGCGCTCCGGGAGGCCGCCGCGTTCCGGGGGACCGCCAGGACGAGGCACAGGAGGAGCGCCGTCCGGCACCCGGTGCGGCGGCGCCGGCGCCGACCCCGGCGCGGATCGGGCATCCGGCCCGTGGAAAGCGATCAATTCCCGTACGGAACAGTCGCATTCGGCCCGACAGAACGTCAGTTTTCCCTGCTAACTGGAGAATTGACGATGCGTACGGAACAAACGGGAGAAGGACACCAGGGTGGCGGATGAGGGTCGTCTTCCGTTCCGTGACCGTTCAACTCGCCGTCCCTGACTTCGATGTACGCCACACCTAGGGTCCATGAGAGCTTCGAAGGAAGGGCCTCATGGACACTCTCCCCGCAGTCCGGGCGCGCGGGATCACCAAGTCCTTCGGCGACGTCGTCGCGCTCGACGGCATCGATCTGGAGGTGACGCGGGGCCGGATCCACGGCTTGGTCGGACCGAACGGCGCGGGCAAGACGACCCTGCTCGGTCTCCTGCTGGGTCTGGCCGTTGCCGAGGCCGGCCGTCTCGAGGTCCTGGGTACACCGGTCGGGCGGGCGCTCGCGGCTCCCGAGGGTGTCGCCGGCTTCGTGGACGGGCCGGGCCTCTACCCCTCGTTGACCGCGCGGCAGAACCTCGCCGCGCTGGCGGCTCTCCGTGGTCGCGAGGCGCGGACGGCGGGGATCGACGAGGTGCTCGATCAGGTCGGGCTCACGGATGTCGCCGACGACCGGGCCCGGGGCTTCTCCCTGGGGATGCGTCAGAGGCTGGGGCTCGCCGCGGCCCTGCTCACCAAGCCGCGGCTTCTCGTGCTGGACGAGCCCTCCAACGGTCTCGATCCGGCCGGCAAGAAGCACGTCCACGGTGTCCTCGCGCGGCTGGCCGCGGAGGGAACCAGCGTGGTGCTCTCGAGTCACCGTATGGACGATCTCGAGGCCCTGTGCTCCGAGGTCACCATCCTCGCGACCGGACGGGTGGTCTTCTCCGGCCCGCTGGGCAAGCTGGCGGCCGAGAACAGTGAACTCGACTACCGGGTGCTCACCTCCGATCCGCAGGCCGCCCGTCGGCTGGCCACCGCTGCAGCCGGCATCCAGGTCGTCGGCCACGCCGGGGCGCGGCGTGATGCGGAGGCCCTCGTCGTGCGGGGGCTGGTACCCGCCCTGGACGACCTGGTGGTGCGGCTCGTGCACGCGGGCATCGCGTTGCGCGAGTTCGCCCCCGTCGTGTCCCCGCTGGAAGCCGCGTTCCTCGCCCTCACCGAGCAGCAGGAGGCGGCCCGATGACCGCGACCCTCACCGAGAACGTCACGCTCGGCACCCCGAGGGTGTCGGTGGCGCGCGCTTACCGCTTCGAACTGGTCAAGCTCCTCTCGCAGTGGCGGATCCGCCTCGTGATCCTCGCCTGCTGGATCGCGCCGGCGCTCTTCGTCGCCGCGGTGAGCCGGCAGGACTCGCTCCCCGTCGACACGCTCTTCGGCCGTTGGATGCACGCCACAGGGTGGGCCGGACCCCTGGTGGTCCTCGGATTCGCGGGAACCTGGGCGCTTCCGCTGCTGACCTCACTGGTCGCCGGTGACGTGTTCGCATCCGAGGACCGCCTCGGCACCTGGCGCCACCTCTTGGTGGCGGTCCGCTCACCCCGGCGGATCTTCGCGGCGAAGGCCCTGGCCAGCCTCACCGTCATCCTGTCGCTCGTGACCGGACTGGCCTGTTCCAGCGCGATCGGCGGGGTGGCGGCGGTAGGGAACCAGCCGCTGGTCGGCCTCGACGGTCACCTGCTGTCGGCGGGCGACGCCGCCGGGACGGTCTTCCTCGCCTGGGCCTGCGCACTCGCCCCCACGCTCGCCCTCGCGGCGATCGGACTGCTCGGGTCCGTCACGCTGGGGCGCTCCCCGATGGGGCTGCTGCTCCCGGCGCTCGTCGCGCTCGCGATGCAGCTCGCGCAGATGCTGCCGTTGCCCGTCGCCGTGCGCCTCGCCCTGCCCGGGTACGCCTTCATCTCCTGGAACGGCCTGTTCACCGGCACGGCGCAGCTGGACCCGCTCCTGATCGGCATCGTGGTCGGTCTGGTGTGGGCCGTGGTCGCGACGGGGCTTGCCTGTCTGCTGTTCCTGCGACGGGACTTCACCAATCTCACCGACGACGGGTCGCCCCGCCGCGCGTTCGTCGCCGGAGCACTGCCGCTCGCCGCGCTGCTCGCCCTGACGATCGGGGTCGTCGCGGGGACGACCGGGGCCATGGGCTCCGGGATCGAGCGGACGAAGGTGCAGGACTCGGTAGCCGTGGCGTTCGCCCATCTCTACCGCAGGCAGACCGAGGAGCTCAACCGCCCCGCCGTCACCGAAGCGCAGCTGAGAACCGGTGCGGCGTGCACGAAGGGCGACGTCGCGGACGGTGCGCGAGGAGCGGGAAACGACTGGCGCTGTGTCGTGTCCTGGCATCTTCCCGACGTCGTGGCCACCGGCACGGCGATCTACCAGCTCGACGTCACCCCGGACGGGCGGTTCGTCGCCGACGGTGACGGGCCGAAGGAGGTGAACGGCTTCTTCCTGGTGCGCACCCCGGTCGGGGACGCACCGAACCCGCTCTGGCAGTTCGACGGCAACGTCGAACTGCTGGGCACCACGAAGGGATGACTCCATGCAGGTAACACGCCGCAGGCGGATCGGGAAGGGCCGTCCGGGCCTTCTCGGCAGACGCGTCGGCCGGATACCTCTGGTGACGGCCGGCATCACCGCCCTCGCTGTCGCCGCCGCCGGTACCGCTCTCGCCCAGACACGGCAGTTCGGCACCGAACAGGTCGGCCAGACCACCCATGACGGTCAGGTCGTCTCCAGCGACCAGTACATCGCTCCGTACGGGGACCGTCTGGTCATCGGCAACGGCAAGATCATGTCGTCGTCGGTCAGCCCGGACGGCACCCATCTCGCGGCCTCGGTCACCGATGGTGGTGCGGCGCTGTCGATCGTGGACCTCAAGAGCTGGAAGGTGCAGCAGCTCGTCAGCAGCGCCGCGTCGTCGGTTCCGCGCATCAGCGGCAACGACGTGGGCCAGGAAGGCCCCACCTACTCGCCCGACGGCAAGCAGCTGTGGCTGGGCCGGACCGACGGATACACCAGATTCAGCGTGAACCCGGACGGCAGCGTCGCGGGCCCGGTCAACATCCCGGTCCCGGCGGACGGACCCAGGCACGCACTGGTGGGCGAGGCGGTGTTCTCCCCCGACGGGGCCACCGTGTACTCCGCGGTCAACGGACAGAACCGCGTGGTCGCCCTCGACGCGGCGACCGGCGTCATCCAGCGGAGCTGGACCGTGGGCAACGCCCCGCGGGACATGGTCCAGGTCGGCGGCAAGCTCTACGTCAGCAACGAGGGCGGCCGCCCGGCGAGGCCCGGCGAGACCACCATCAACTCCTACAACACGCAGGTGCCGGCCGACCCGGTGACCGGTGCCACGACCACCGGCACGGTCAGTGTCATCGACCTGAAGATGCCGGACGCCGCCGTCGCGAGCATCAACGTCGGTCTGCATCCGACCGCGATGTACGCGAAGAAGGGGGCGCTGTTCGTCACCAACACCGCCACCAACGACGTGTCGGTCATCAAGACCGCCAACGACAAGGTCGTACAGACCATCGCCACCCAGCCGTGGCCGGAGGCGTCGGTGGGCTACGAGCCCGACGCGGTGACGCTCACCGACGACGGCCATCTGCTGGTGACGCTCGGTCGCGCGAACGCGGTCGCCGTCTACCGGTACACGAGCCCGCAGGAGCCGGTCGGCTTCGTCGGACTGCTTCCGACGGACTACTTCCCCGCGGAGATCGCCACGGTCGGCGACCAGGTCGTGGTCTCCAACACCCGTGGCATCGACGCCCGTCGAACCACCACCGGCGCCGGGCACGGCACCCACGACACCACGTCGAGCCTGACCCGTTTCACGCTGCCCGGCGACAGGGTCATCAAGTCCGAGACGGGCAAGGTCTTCAAGCAGAACGGCTGGACCGGCAACTCGGTCAAGCTCGCCAAGGGCAGGAGCAAGGCGAAGCCGGTACCCGTCCCGGCGAAGCTCGGCGACCCCTCCACGATCAAGCACGTCTTCATGATCGTCAAGGAGAACCGGACCTACGACCAGGTCCTCGGTGACATCCCGCAGGGCAACGGCAGCCCGTCGCTGACGCAGTTCGGCGAGAACGTGACACCGAACCAGCACGCGCTCGCGAAGCAGTTCGGGCTGTACGACAACACGTACGACATCGGCACGAACTCCGCCGAGGGCCACAACTGGCTGATGCAGGCCGACAATCCCGAGTACACCGAGTCCTCGGCCGGCGAGTACCTGCGCAGCTACGACACCGAGGACGACGCTCTCGGCCACCAGAGGTCCGGCTTCCTGTGGACCGGCGCCCAGGCGGCGGACAAGTCGGTCCGCGACTTCGGTGAGTTCCACCAGTTCCTGACCAAGCCGACCGGTTCGACCTGGCAGAACCTGTACTGCGACTCCAAGAACATGAGCGCTACGGGGCAGCAGTCCGCGTACTCCCTGGTCTCCTCGTCACCGATCCCCTCGCTCAACAGCGTGTCGGTTCCCGCCTTCCCCAAGTTCGACACCAGCGTCCCGGACGTCTACCGGGAGGAGATCTGGAAGCAGGACTTCGAGAAGAACGGGCCGGCGAACCTGAACATGTTCTGGCTCTCCAGTGACCACACCGGCGGTCCGGCGAGCCCGGCCGCCCAGGTGGCGGACAACGACCTCGCGGTCGGCAGGATGGTCGACGAGATCTCGCACAGCGAGTACTGGAAGGACTCCGCGATCTTCGTCGTCGAGGACGACTCCCAGGCCGGCCTGGACCACGTCGACGGCCACCGTGCCCCGGTCCAGATCATCAGCCCCTACGCCCGGCACGGCGTCGTCGACAGCCACTACTACTCGCAGATCACGATGATCCGCACCATCGAGCAGATCCTCGGGATCCACCCGATGAACCAGAAGGACAGCGCGGCCACCCCGATGAGCGGGGCGTTCACCAAGAAGGCGAACCTCGCGCCGTTCGACGCCCTGGCCAACCGCACCTCGCTGACCGACGGCCTGGCGACCCCGCCGGTCTGCGGCACGGACACCCCCGCGCCGCAGAATCCCGAGGCGGCGGCCGTGCCGACGACGAAGGTCCCGGCCGACATGCGGCCGCTCGCGTCGCAGTGGGACACCTGGAAGTCGCGGCAGCGGCTGACCGGAACCCATGCCGTGCCCGACTACGCCAACCCCGCACAGATGAACCACCTCACCTGGTACCAGACCCACAACTGGCAGCGGCCGTACCCCGGCGAGAAGAAGATCTTCGCGCCCAAGGACGTGCCCGGCGCCTACATCCCGTCGTCCGAATCCGACGGCTGACCCCAGGTGTAACCGGTGAAGGGGCTCCTGGCCGGCATGTTCGCCGGCCAGGAGCCCCTTCCGGTCCGTGCCTGTGGTGGGTACGTAAGGGTGCGCACGAGCACTGTGGCTCGGACCGCCCTCTCGCGTGGTCCCGCGCGGGTGCCTAGACCGCCGTGCGGCCGGCGTCCGCCGCGATCGTGGCGCCGGTGAGGTAGGCGGCGCGTTCGGTCGCGAGGAAGTGGATGACCTCGGCGATCTCCCGCGGGGTCGCCAGGCGGCCGAGCAGGGTCGTCTTGGCGATCCGCTGGGCGCCTTCCTCTCCCATGGTGTCCATCACCATGTCGGTGCGGGTGGGGCCGGGAGCCACCGTGTTGACGCGGACACCGGCCGGGCTGAACTCGGCCGCCCAGGTGCGCGTGAGGGACTCCAGCGCGGCCTTGGTCGCGGAGTAGACGGACAGCCCGGCCATGCCGACGCGCGCGGCCATCGTGCTCACGTTGATGATGGTGCCGGACCCCCGGGCCACCATGCCCGGCGCCAGCGCGGCGGTCAGGAAGTAGGGGGCCCGGATGTTGGCGGCCAGGGCGGCGTCGAAGGTCTCCACGTCCTGCGACGTGGTCGGCCCACCGGGAAACAGCGCGGCGTTGTTGACGAGGATGTCGACATCGCCGGCTTCCGCGGCGAGCCGGCGCAGCGAGGCGAGGTCCGTGAGTTCGGCCGGGACGAACCGCGCGCTGCCGCCGCTTTCGGTGATCGCCCCTACCGTGGCCGCACCGCGCTCCGGATTGCGGCCGGAGACGACCACGTGGGCACCCGAGGCCGCGATCAGGCGGGCGGCCTCGCCACCGATCCCCCCGGTGGAGCCGGTGATCAAGGCGACTTTGCCGGTGAGTTCCATGTGAAGCACCTTCCAGGAATCCGGTCACGGGACCGGAGTGGGTTGTGCGTCCCAGATTGCTCACCGGAAAATGGGTTGTCCACTCCAGAATCTTCTATGGTGGAGCCATGACGACTCAGAACCGGACGGCGCGGAACCTGCGGAGCGCCCCCGCGAAGCCCCTGACCCCCAAGGGCCGGGCGACCCGCCGACGGATCGTCGCCGCCGCCGCCCAACTGATGTACGAACGCGGCCTCACCGAGGCGACGCTGGAGGACGTACGGGCCGCGGCCGGCGTGAGCGGCTCGCAGATCTACCACTACTTCGCGGACAAGCAGGCGCTCCTCCTGGCCGTCATCGAGTTCCAGACAGCAGCGGTTCTGGAACTGCAGGAACCGCACTTCGCCCGCCTGGACACCATGGCCGGTCTTCGCGGATGGCGTGACTCCCTGGTGGACTACCAGCGCCGTCTGCAGTGCCGTGGAGGATGCCCCATCGGCACGCTGGGCAGCGAGGTCGCCGAGAGCAACCCGGAAGCCCGGCTGGCCGTCGCCTCGGGCTTCCTGCGCTGGGAGGCCGCGATCCGTGAAGGCCTGACGGCCATGCACGCGCGGGGAGAACTCGACGCCGACCCCGACGACCTCGCCCTCGCCACCCTCGCGGCCCTGCAGGGAGGGCTGCTGCTGACGCAGATCCAGCGGGAGGTCCGGCCGCTGGAGGTGGCCCTCGACACGATGCTCGACCACATCGCACGCGTCAGGACGGACTCGCCGGGCAAGCCCTGACGGGAGGGACTCGCCGGGCAAGCCCTGACCGGCCACCGGCTTCCTGTCACCCCTGACATGAACCCCTACCGCTCCGCGGCGGCGTGGTCCGGCAGCAGACGGACGCGTTATCGGTGGACCGGGTGGTGTCCGAACGGGTGCCATCGGTGGTGGTGACCGTCGCCCTGACGGGCGTCGCTGTACGGCTGGTCGCTCCGGGCCCCGTCGGTCCCGCTCCGATCCCCGCCGGTCTCACGCCGGGTGATCAGGTCGTCGCGGTCCTTGCTGACGGCCGCCGTCCTGCGCCGGGACTCGTCGAGCCCGCGGCGCGCGGTGCGGGCACGACGTGCGGTGCGGCGGTATCCGGTCAGCACCAGGCTCAGCCCGATCATGGCGGCGGCCCCGACCACGATGCCGGACAGGAAGAGCGTGCCGGTGGAACCGGTGACGTGGTAGCCGAAAACGGTGAAGCCGTCGGAAGCGAGGGTGTGCCCGCCGCCCGCGTTGCCGAGCACACCGGCCACGCCCACGACTACTGCGACAACAAGGATGATGAGGCCAATGATGACAAACATGGCACTCTCCGGATGTCTACGGCATTTGCCTACAGTCAACGCCGTGGACGGACCGGCGTCCAGCCGGGTCCGGGGGAGTCGAGGCGCGGAGCGCCGGGAGCGCCCACCGGGCGAAGCCCGCGGCAACGCCGGGTGCGGGGGCGGCGGAACGCGGATCCACCGGCGACGGCAGCGTGACGTGGGTGTGGTCACAGGCGTCACCCATCAACGCCGGAGTCGGGACGGCTGGCGGCCGTCAGTCGTTGACGGTGGCGAGGGCGGCGTCCTACCGTGCCGCGCCCGGCACCCCTGAGCATGACGCTCCACCCTCCTCGCAGGCTGGCCGCGACCGAGCTTCGCCGGCTGGCCGTCACCGAGCCTCGTAGGCTGGGCCGCCACCGAGATCACCTCACCTCTCAACAGCCCCGGCCCGCCGACGGGTGAACACGGACCGCCGCGGCCGAGTCGCGGGAATCACCGCTCACGTCCTGGCTCGCCCGCGTGGACGATCCACGTACGTCCGCGGCAGCTGACCCGCCACCGGGGTCAAGGTGCCCCCGCGTCGCCCACCGCGCTGCCGGAGCCGAGGTCGCGCAGGATGTCGAGGCAGACGGCGATCGCGGGCTCCCGCGCCGTGGCGTGGCGGACGGCGACCTCGATCGTGCGCGCCAGCGTCGTGTCCGTCACGGGTCTGACGGTCAGTGCCGGTGGGAGACGGGCCGTGGCCAGGCGGGGGATGAGGACCGGGTGGCCCCCGCTCGCGGCGAGGGCGATCATCGCGGAGAAGTCGGTGCAGGTGTGCCGCACATCGGGCGTGAATCCGGCCGACCGGCACGCCTGGAGGACGGCGTCCCCGCACGCCGTTCGCGCGGGTGCGGTGATCCAGGGCCTGTCCGCCAGCTCCCGCAGGTCGATCGGATCTCCCTCCGGACGCGCCGCCGGGTGATCGTTTCGCAGGACGGCGACCAGCGGATCGGTCCGCAGACGGCGGGTCTCGACGCCGGGGTACGCGGGGGTGGCGAGGTTGGTGTAGCGGTAGACCAGAGCGAGATCGACGCGGCGCTGCAGGAGCAGACGCACGGCGTTCTCGGGCTCGGCCTCCGTGATGTGCAGGCTGAGGACGGGGTGGGCTTTCTCCACGGCGTCGCCGAACGGGGCCGCCAGCGGCACAAGGGCGCTGGGGAAGCAGGCAAGATGCACCGGCCCGGCCGGATCCTCGGTGTCGTGCAGGCGGCTTCGGGCTTGTTCGAGAGCGGCCAGCACGCCCTCGGTGTCCTCGGCCAGTCGGTGCCCGGCCGCCGTGAGAAGGACGGAGCGGCCGGTGCGTTCCAGCAGCCGGGTGCGGGTCTCCTCCTCCAGGAGCCGTAGCTGCTGGGAGACGGCCGAGGGCGTGACACCGTGCAGTTCGGCCACCGCGGTCACGGTGCCGTGCGCGGCCAGATCGCGCAGGAGAACGAGCCGTCGAACATCGAGCATTAGTTCATCTTAAATGCCCTCTGTAGACGATGTAGCTGGACGCGGGCAGGCTCCGGGGGCGACGCTGGCGGCCCAGCCAGTCCGTGACCTGCACCCACGTCAGGAGCCCGACCGTGCGCGCCACCGTGATCCACGGCCCGAACGACATCCGTATCGACGAGGTCCCCGATCCCCGGATCGAGCACCCCGCCGACGCCGTGGTCCGCGTGGTCAACGCCTGCATCTGCGGCAGCGACCTCTGGGCCTACCGCGGTGTGGCCTCCCGCGTCGCGGGGCAGCGGATCGGGCACGAGTTCCTCGGGATCGTCGAGGAGACCGGCTCCGAGGTCTCCGGCGTGCGGCCCGGCGACTTCGTGGTGGCGCCGTTCGTCTGGTCCGACGGGACGTGCGACTTCTGCCGGGAAGGTCTGCAGACCTCCTGCCCGCACGGCGGATTCTGGGGCGAGGTCGGCTCCGACGGCGGCCAGGGCGAGGCGGTCCGCGTACCCTACGCCGACGGCACGCTCGTCCAGTTGCCGAAGGAGGCCGCGGGCGACGAGAAGCTGCTGCCGGGCCTGCTGGCGCTCTCCGACGTGATGAGCACCGGGCACCACGCCGCTCTCTCCGCCCGGGTCCGTCCGGGCGGCACGGTCGCCGTGGTCGGCGACGGCGCGGTCGGACTGTGCGGCGTCCTCGCCGCGCACCGGCTCGGCGCCGGCCGGATCATCGCGCTCGGCCGCCACCAGGCCCGCACGGACATCGCCCGCGCGTTCGGTGCCACCGACGTCGTCGCGGACCGGGGCGAGGCCGCTGTCGAGGCGGTCAAGGAGCTGACCGGCGGTCAGGGCGCGCAGGCCGTCCTGGAGGCCGTCGGCACCGAGGAATCGATGCGTACCGCGATCTCCATCGCCCGCGACGGCGGCGCTGTCGGCTATGTGGGAGTGCCGCACGGCGGCTCCGCCGGTATCGACATCGGCCAGATGTTCGACCGCAACATCACTCTCGCCGGCGGCGTCGCCCCCGCCCGCGCCTACATACCCGAGCTGCTTCCGGACGTGCTCAGCGGTGCCATCGACCCCGGCCTCGTGTTCGACCGCACCGTCGGCCTGGACGGCGTACCGGACGGCTACCGGGCGATGGACAACCGCACGGCCCTGAAGGTCCGCATCGCGTTCTGAGACCGTCCCCACGGGCCGGTGCGAGCGCTTCGTCCACCGGCTCGTGATGATCGAGCCGCCGCGACACGTCCACCGACGCGGTGCCGGTCCACGGCCCGGTTCGCACCCCTTTTGTGCATATTTCGTGCAGAGCTCGTACCGAGGAGGGTTTCATGAAGATCGTGATCGCCGGTGGCCACGGCCAGATCGCGCGACGTCTGGGCCGGCTGCTCGCCGCCCGGGGGGACGGCGTCGTCGGGATCATCCGTAACCCGGCCCACAGCGGTGACCTGTTGGCGGACGGCATCGAGCCCGTCGTCCGCGACCTCGAGACGGCGTCCTGCGACGACGTCGTCCCGGTCGTGGCGGGGGCGGACGCCGTGGTCTTCGCCGCCGGCGCCGGGCCGGGCAGCGGCGCGTCGCGCAAGCACACCGTCGACAACCAGGCCGCCGTCCTGCTCGCCGAAGCAGCCCTGCGCGCCGGGGTCCGGCGGTATGTGATGGTCTCCACCCGGGGTGCCGGCAGCCCGCCCCCGGCCCATGCCGACGAGGTCTGGACCGCGTACATCCACGCCAAGACCGCCGCCGACGACCACCTCATGGCCCAGGACCTCGACTGGACGGTCCTGCGTCCCGCGGCCCTCACCGACGGACCCGGCACGGGCGGGGTGCGGCTCACCGCGGAGCGAAGCGTCGGGGAAGTCACCCGTGACGACGTCGCACAGGTCCTCGCCGCCCTCCTCGACACTCCCGCCACCGCGGGACTCGTCCTCGAACTCGCCGAAGGATCCGTTCCGGTGACCGAAGCGGTCACCCACGCCTCGAGCGCCCGCACGGGCGAGCCCGGACCCGGGTAGGCGAGAGCTCCTCGAACATCCCGCACGGTCGGCGAGGTCATGTCCGACCGCCACCTCGCCCAGGAACGCGGCGGCTGGCCCATCAGCGAACCACCGGCCGGACACGACGCGTTGATCACGCCGCACGCCGCACGCCGCACGCCGCACGCCGCACGCCGCACGCCGCACGCCGCACGCCGCACGCCGCACGCCGCACTCGCCGAGTTGATAACGGCCCAGCACGGCAGTGTGCCGACCGCTCCCGTCAATCCCGCCCCGCCAGTGCGCGGCTGGGCCGGGCTTTACAGCTCCTCGTCATCAATGGGTTGTGGCGCGCGGCTGTAGGCGAGGTCCGACGTGGCAGGTTCAGGAGGCGTTACCCACGAAGGTTCAATCGCTCGACGGCGAACAGTTCCAGGTGCGCGCAGTTCGGGCAGCGGTAGGCATCGATCTGCCATTGCCCGGGAGCCGGGCGACCCGCGTTCGGGCAAGGGTGGAATCAGCTTCGGGGAAACATCACTGCCAGGTACTGGCCGAGGCGCTGGTGAGACATGCCGTGCGAACCGACGGCGGTCGGCGTGAGGCCCTCGTCGCCGAGGCGTAGTTAACGCCGAGGGGAGACCCGCTCATGCCCGCCCGGAATCTGGACTCGCCCGTACTGCTGGGAACCGGCCTGGCGTGACCACGAGTTGGTGAGCCGATGAACCGCCCCCGCACACCGCCCCGGTGGCACTGACGGAGGGCAAGAGGACATCGTCCTGAGCGTGCTGTCAGGCCGCGAGACCGTCGCGGAAGCCGCCCCAGTAGTCCCGCGCGGTGCTGAACTCCGCCTCGGCGCGCCTGGAGAGGGCCTCGAAGCGTGGCCAGGTGAGTTCCCGGCTGTATCCGCGTTGTACGTAGGGGGGACCGGCCTGTTGGACTCGGCGACTGGGCCGTCGCCGCGCAGCCACCCGTCGCGCTGTGACCTTGTATTTGGCCGCACACGTCACCGGGCCCCGCGCTGTCGGCGTGCACGCCACAGTGATCGCTGAGTCCCTGCGGATTTCCACGACCGAGCCGTCCGGTCGTTACGTCTTCTTCACCTCACTCCGCGCAACCGTGTCCGTCTGTGATCGTCTTCACGCAAGTCCTGCGCGCCCGATGTGAATTATGCGGCGTTTGTAAAGTGTACGGAAGTTGTATGTGTGGTTACATGATCATTAAATCGAGCAGGTTTTCGGCGTGATGCGTCTCTATACGTCAGCACATGTCGAAATTGGGGGACCTGTGTGGTAATTCCGCTCGCCCTCACACCCGTGCGCTTCATGCGCTCCTGCTCGCCTGTCCGTGGAAGAGCAAGGATGGCAATGAAAGAACGTGCAGCAGCGCGGGCATGGTCCCGCCGGAAGAGACTCCTTGGAACCGCCGTGGCGGCGGTGGTGGCAGGCGCCCTGGCGTGGTCCGTGATGTCGAGCGGCATGCCTGCCCAGCGTGGGGCTCACCCGGTGGCGGTGGCCCCCGCGGCGGGAGAGGTTCCCGCCTACGCGGTTGAGGACTTCAAGTACCCAGATGCGCAGCGCATCCTGACGGAACAAAACATCAGTCTCAAGAAGGGCGATGGCCACATCACCCTCGCCGACTGCGCGAGCGGTACCGGCCTCCTTGAGATCTGGGCGCGGGAAAAGGACAAGATCTGCTTCCAGGTGGTCGGCAACTCGGGCTGGCTGACGCTGGAGATCCCGTCGGTGTACGCCGTGCGCGGCAACGACTACACGACTGAGGTCGACATGACGGTCGGGTCCGAAGAGAAGAGCTTCGACATCGATCAGAACGCCTGGACCCCTGTTGGGGAGAGCGCGGACGAGCAGGGTCGCGAACACCTGCTCGTGGAGATCAGGTCCTCCAAGTAGTCGCAGCACACGGATCGTTGTCCTCCGACTGCGGAACGGCCGACACGCGGCCCTTCTCACAGCAGACGGATCGGTCCTGACCCTCAGCCTTCGTCAACCTTCAGTTCAAGGAATTCCGTCTTGCGAAACTACAGACAGACGCGCCTCGCCATCGCCGCACTCCTGGCGACAGGTCCGATCGCACTCTGTGCTGCATCCGCGTCCGCTGTCACCGGCCCCGCTGTCACCGACACCACGTTCGCCTACACCGCGCAGATCGTCGTCGGTGACCACGACCACGGCTGCTCCGGCGTCCTGGTCGATCCCGAGTGGCTGCTCACTGCCGCCAGTTGCTTCGCCGACAACCCCGCCGCCGGTATTTCGGTGCCCGCGGGCAAGCCCAAGCTGAAGACGAGCGCGATCGTCGGCCGCTCCGACCTCAACGGATCCGATGGCGCGGCGCGTGAAGTCGTGCAGCTCGTGCCCCGCGGCGACCGCGATGTCGTGCTGGCCCGTCTGAACCGGTCTGTGACCAACGTCGCCCCGGTCGCCCTTGCCACTGCAGCACCAACAGCGGGCGAGCAGCTGAAGTTTGCGGGTTACGGCCGTACTCAGACCGAGTGGGCGCCGCTGAAACTGCACACCGGCACGCTGGCAGTCGAATCCGCCGCCGGCTCCACGGCCGCGTTCACCGGCAAGGACGGTGCTTCGGTCTGCATGGGCGACAGCGGCGGCCCCGTTGTTCGCACCACAGGTGGCGCGCCTCAGCTGGTGGCGCTCAACAGCCAGTCCTTCCAGGGTGGTTGCTTCGGCATCAATGCGACCGAAACCCGCACCGGTGGTGTGGCCGCCCGCGTCGATGACCTCACCAGCTGGGTCAACGGTACGACAGGCGCCACCCGCATCACCGACTTCAACTGTGACGGCGCCGAGGACATCGCGATCGCCGACCCCAAGGCCAGTGTCGGCGGCAACGACAGCGCGGGCGTCGTCCGCATCGTCTACGGGAACAACAAGGGCACGGCCGAGATCAACCAGGATCTCGACTGGGTGCCGGGCGGTGCCGAGGCCGGAGACGGGTTCGGGGAAGCCATCGCCACCACCGATCACAACCAGGACGGCTGCACCGACCTCGTCGTGGGCACGCCCTCGGAAGACCTGGGCGACAGCACCGACGCGGGTATGGTCGACGTTCTGTACGGGGCGCCTGACGGAATCGGCACCGGCTCGGTCAAGGACACCCACTTCGAGCAGGACGCCGGTACCGGCGCGATCGCCGGCTCAACCCCCGAGACGGGCGACCGCATGGGCCAGGCCCTGGCCGCCGGCACCACGATGTCCGGAGAGCCGTTCCTGGTCTTCGGCGCGCCGGGTGAGGGCATCGGATCGGTGCCCAAGGCGGGTATCGCGTTCTATGTGCGTGACAGCAGCAGCATCGGCATCACAACGGCCAACGTCGCTATCAGCCAGGACAGTACGGGCGTGCCTGGTTCTGTGGAGGCCAACGACGGCTTCGCCGGCAGCATCGCCGCCGACGCCAACCACATCGCCATCGGAGCCCCCGGCGAAGCCATCGGCACCGACGCCAACGCCGGCAATCTGGCGGTCTTCAGTCACAAGTTGAACTCCGAAGGCCGACCCACCCCGCTGTTCGGCCTCGACCAGGACCTGGACACCGTCTCCGGTGCCTCCGAAGCCGGCGACCAGTTCGGAAAGTCCCTCGCGATGGTGCCCTACCGGCCCTCGGGAGCGGCCGCCGCCACCGACTCCATCCTCGCGGTCGGCTCACCCGGCGAAGACCTGGACATCGACGGCGTCGACAAGGCGGACGCCGGCAACGTACTCACCTTCCGTATCACCGCCGCCGGTACGTTCACCCAGTTGAACAACTACGACTCGGGCACCGCTTCCGACGACGTGTCCGGCACCTCTGAGGCCGGTGACCGCTTCGGCCAGACCTTGGCCGCCGTCAACACCGCTCCTCGCGCGGTCAGCACCGCCGCGACGATGAAACTCGCCGTCGGTATCCCGGGTGAAGCGGTCGGTACCGCGGCCAAGTCCGGCGCCATCACCACGTTCTCGCTGATCGGGTCGCCCGGCGCGAACGACCGCTGGATCGAGGTCGGCACGTCCGGCCTCCCGGGCCAGCCGGCTGCCGACCAGCAGTTGGGCACGAGCGTCCACTTCACCGGAACCAGGCTCTACGTCGGTATGCCCTACGGCCCCTCCAGCTATGGCGCACTCCACGCGTTGCCGCTGGCCAACGTGACCGCAGGCGGAACCAACGCCGCGATCACGACCTATCAGCCCGGCCAGGGCGGTCTCCCCGCGGCCGGCGCCCGCTTCGGCCACGCCGCTCGCTGACTCGAGCGACCGCGTAGCGAAAGATCACGTCGGATACGCCAAGGGCCCCGAAGGATCCGCTCCTTCGGGGCATTGGGCGTTGGCGGCTGCGTAATCGGACCCGGCGTGGTGCCCCCGCAATCGGCCCGGCACTGACCTCGGGTCGTACGAGCTGCCGAATGTTGACCAAGCAAGGGAGTAATGCCTTGAATGCCAGATGGCTGGCCGTGCCTGGATGGCGCGGCGTCGTGGCCACACTGATAGCCCTGGTGATGGTGCTGGGCATCGATCTGCGTCCCGCTGAGGCCGTGGACGGGCCGCCGGAGTGGGACAGATCCGATGTTCTCCTGCAATGGGAATACGGTGGCCCGGGTGTGAAGCGAGCGGCCGAGGCGGCCCTGCTGGGGTCGGATGAGGACGTCCAGACCTTCATGGACGAGGATCTTCCGGCCATCCAACTGGAGGATCTGCGGGTACAGGTCGCCCAGGTCATGGCGATCGGCGGTCCGGCCGTGCGCACCGCCGCCGATGCTGCCCTGAGCGGCGGCGAGGAAGATCTGCAGGGCTTCCTCGACGACTCGTTCGTCCCGGCCCACGAGGAGGATCTCCGCGTCGAGGTGGCGCAGGTCATGGCCTCCGGCGGTCCGGGGGTGAAGAAGGCCGGCACGACGGCACTGGACGGTACCGCCGACGACTGGAGCGCCTTCCTGGACAAGGGCCAGTACCGGGCCCGGCAGGATGACAACCGGGTCCGCGTCTCCCAGCTGATGTTCTCCGGCGGCCCGAACGTCAAGAAACTCGCGGGCCAAGCCCTCGACGGAACGGCCGAAGACGTACAGGACTTCCTGGACGACGGGTGGGCGGTCGCCGCCGCCCGCGATCAGGAGACGCTCAGCGTTTCTCAGCTCGCCGATCTCGCCGACACGGCGCAGAAGCGGGCCAAGGAGCTGACGGAGACCGCCAAGGAGGCGGCGGCCAAGGCGGAGACGGCCACGAAGGCGGCCAAGGCGGCGGCGCAGACCGCGGCTGCCGAGGCACTGAAGTCCAAGGATTCGGCAGGTAGGGCGGCGGCAGCCGCGTCCCGTGCGGCCGCCGCAGCAGACCGGGCGGCGCAGGCGGCCCGTACGGCGGTGTCCGCGGCCGCGGCGGCCAACGCGACCGCGCGCGTCGCGGCTTCCGCCGCTGCGCAGGCAGCCTATGCCGCCACCCGAGCAGGGGGCGCGGCGTCCGCGGCCAGGTCGGCGGCGGCCTCGGCTGCTGGCGATGCCCAGAAGGGCAAGCAGGCACGGGAGGCCGCGCAGAAGGCTCGCGACGCGGCTAAGGGAGCCCGCAAGGCGGCTGACGCCGCTGACCAGGCCGGTATCGCCGCCGACAACGCCGCGAAAGCGGCCGCATCCGCGGCCAGCGCCGGCGAAAACGCCGCAGCGGCGGCCGCAGCGGCAGCCGACGCGGGCCGCTGGGCCGGCGAGGCGGGTGCCAAGGGCGACGAGGCGGCCGCAGCGGCCGCCCGGGCCAAGCGGCTCGCCGGCCAGGCCACTCGCGCGGCGGCCTCCGCAGAATCCAACGCCAAGCAGGCCGGAAAAGCCGCCAGGGAGTCGCGTGACGCGGCCAACGACGCGGCAGCGCATGCCGAGGCAGCAGCCGCCGCGGCGGACAAGGCAGCCGACGAAGCCGGCAAGGCAGTCGATGCCGCAGGGGACTCCACAGCCGCCGCGAACGAGGCCACCAAGTCCGCCGACAACGCGGTGACGGCAGCCGAGCAGGCGTCCACCGTGACGGACCTGGCCCGCAAGGCTGACGCCGAGCGGCTGACCGAGCAGCAGGACGAGGCCGTACTGGAAGCCGATGAGGCGAGCCGCGCCCACGACGCCGAGGTCGCTACCGCCGAATGGGAGGTGGGCCGCCTCCAGCAGCTCGACTCCGATACGCAGCAACTGCTGAAGGACGCCGAAGCGGCGAGCGACCCCACCGTCACGGCCGCAAAGGGACGGCAGGCCGCGGTGACCCTGCTCAGCAGCGGCGGGACGTGGGTGAGGGACGCCGCTGAGGAGGCACTGTCCGGCACGGACGAAGACGTCGCCGAATTCGTGCGCACCCGGCTGTCGGTGGCCATGGAACAGGACGACCGCGCCAGCGTGGCACACGTCGCGGCCACTACCGACATCCCCGCGCAGCGGCAGGCCGCCGTGGACACGGTGGATCAGCCGGTCGACAAGGTCCGTGAGTTCCTGCGAACACGCTCCTACCCGGGCAAGGAGGACGACGACCGCGTCGCCCTGGCGCAGATCGCGGCCAAGGGCGGCCCGGGAGTGAAGGCCGCCGCCAGCCAGGCGTTGGACGGTAGCGCTGCCGATGTCGCCCAGTTCCTGCAGACCGGGCAGTACCAGGCGCAGGAGGACGACGACCGCGTGGCGGTCACCGAGGCCCTCGCGAACGGAGGACCCGAAGTCCAGGCGGCTGCGCAAGCAGTGCTGTCGGGTCCACCGTCCGGACTGCGTTCCTTCCTGGAGGTCGGTCTCTACAAGGCGCGGCAGCGTGACGCCAACGCCGCCGCACATATCGCTGAGGTCGGCACCCTGCTCAGTGCCACGTACAAGTCGGCGTGGCTGGCGCAGAAGGACGCCGCCGAAGCTCAGAAGGTGGCCGCACAAGCCCGTAAGGACGCCCAGAAGGCCATCTACTGGTCGGACCAGGCGCAACACTCCTCGGAGCAGGCGAACACGTACGCCGAGCAGGCGGACAAGTCCGCCGACCAGGCGAAGAAGTCGGCCGAAGACGCCGCCCAGTCCGCCAAGACGGCCCGCGCAGCGGCCGCCTCCGCCCGAGAGGACGCTCAGTCGGCCACCCGATCCGCCATAAGCGCTCAGCATTCCGCCGGCGTTGCGCGGAACTACGCTTTTGAGGCCGACGCAGCAGCCTTCGACGCAGGGGTGTCCGCTGCCGCAGCAGGTGAGGATGCTGTGGCGGCAGCCAAGGCGTCCTCCGAGGCGATGAAGGCCGCCGCGGACAAGCTGGTCGCGGAACTGAAAACCCAGGTGAAGAAGGAACTCCAGGAGGCGAGCAAGCCGGTCACCGATGAGGAACTCCGCAAGGCCCTGGAAAAGCGGCTGGTCATGTACCGGGGCGATGTCCTTGAGAACGGAGACCTGAAGCCGGGTGAGACGCTGCTGGTCTGCGGAGGAGACGGCGCGGGCGGCATGGGGTGCATCACCAGCACCTATCTCGACCGCCTGATCGCCTGGTACGTCGGCGCAGACGAGA
This sequence comes from Streptomyces sp. NPDC057950, assembly GCF_042887295.1. Classification (NCBI taxonomy): domain Bacteria; kingdom Bacillati; phylum Actinomycetota; class Actinomycetes; order Kitasatosporales; family Streptomycetaceae; genus Streptomyces; species Streptomyces sp. NPDC057950. The sequence continues at coordinate 139,016 of NZ_JBHVPP010000005.1, read as the reverse complement.
TCGAGGCATGCCTTCACGACGCGAAGCCGTCCTGCTTCGCGGGACTCGCCCTGGCCGCCCTCAAGCTCAAGGTCCTCAAGAAGCTCCCGTGTGAGAAGAACAGCTTTGCCCCGGGCACACGGGTGCTGCTCGGTGACGGTCGGACCAAGGCGATCGAGGACATCCGTGTCGGCGAGAAAGTCCTCGCCACCGATCCAGTGTCCGGACGCACCCAGCCGGAGCCGGTGCAGGCCACCATCACAGGTCAGGGCGAGAAGTCGCTTGTGAAGGTCACTGTCGCGGGCAAGAGGTCGGGACGAGACGGAACGGTGACCGCGACAGCGAGGCACCCGTTCTGGCTCCCGGAGGCCCGTGCCTGGAGCGATGCCGGAAGTCTCGCGCCCGGCACGCAGCTGATGACGCCAACGAGCGCTCGCACGCGAGTGACCGCGGTGAAGGCATGGACCGCGCAGGACCAGCGTGTCCACAACCTGACGGTCGCCGACCTCCACACCTACTACGTCGTGGCGGGCCGGACGCCTGTTCTCGTCCACAATTCAGGTTGCTCCATCGGCTTCACAGCCGACACGGTCGCGGATGCCTTCACGGGCATGAACAAGGGAGGCGGTCACGCCGTCCGCTACCTGATCAAGGAAGGGTTGATCCCGAACAAGGGAAGCGTCGCCTCCCAGGTGAAGTACTTCCAAGACAACTTCTCGCAGATTCTGACAGCGCCGGAGAAGACGTTCGACTGGAAGATCGGTGGCACGCAGGCAAAGGGCTTCGCGCGAAAGGTCAACGGCAAGGTTGTAGTGGTCTTTGTCGCGAAAGAGGGGCAGTACGCGGGTAAGATCCTTAGCTCGGTGGTGCCCGGCGCGAAGAACATGACGAAGTGGGATCTCTGGTGAACGACATCGAAGAGGCCATTAGGTGGAGTGGCCCTGCCGTCGTCGTCCTGTTCACACTCGGGACATCCGAATCCTTCCTTGAGGAGAACGACTTCGAGGTCGCGGGCATGAAGCCGGACGACGTCGAACCGTTCCGGCTCGGCGCGGACCCCGAGGGCCAGCGAGGAGTCGTCCAGTCGTACGACCTCACGTTCGAAGACGACGACCACGACTTCGTCCCCTACTTGCGGGAGTGCTTGCGGAGGGCCTCCGCGGAAGCGGCAGGGATCGCATGGCTGGCGTTCGAGGGTTCCTTCCACTACGAACACCTCTTCACGGATGACGTCGCGGACAAGATCTACGGATACTGCGTTCCGGGTGCTGCTCCTGTGGCCATTTGGGACGATGCGATCTTGAAGAGTGATCGATGGAAGTGTGAGATCGGCGAAGTGCGCTCTGTCATGGAGCGTGATTTCCCGATGCCCCAGAGGGATTGATCCACAGAAGTCACGGTTTCCCTTCCCGGAGGTAGCCGGGTGGAAGCCGTGACTTCTGACTTCTGGCGTTGGCCGTCATGTGGTCAGCGTATGGCGAGGCTAGGCGGTCGCTTCGTACCTCTCTTCGAGCGACCGCCCGATCTCTTCTCGCGACACAGGCGTCTCGGAACCCTCTTCCCTCGCGCACGGTCGGGAGTCGCCGATGCGATCAGCAGGGAAAATCTTCCCAGCAGCAGGCGCGGACCAACGCTGTCGCACGAGTAGCCGCCATCACTCCAGACGCCCCGAGACGACCACCCGGAATCCTTGGTCGTAGTCGAAGAAGTCCGGTGGGTGGCGCCCTCGGTAGGCGCAGCGCCCGTAGAGCTGCGGGTCGATCCAGGAGCTGCCCCGGACGACGCGATAGCCGTGGTCGTTCTCGTCCTCGCGCCCGTCAGCCGGATCATACGGGTAGGAGCGGTGCAGGCTCCTGGTCCATTCCCACACGTTCCCGGTCATGTCCGCGCAGCCGAACGGGGAACGTGTCACCGCATAGGCTCCGACCGGGGTCGGTCCGAGGACCTGGCCCTCCCGCGTGTTTGCGAACCGGGAGTCGCCGTTCCGACCCCAAGGGTAGGCAGGCGAACCGAGTCCCTTAGCCGCGTGCTCCCATTCGATCTCGGTCGCGAGCCGGACGGTGTGGGTTTGGTCCAGGCGGCCCGCCAGCTTCAGTTGTACGGTGAGCCAGGCGCAGTAGGCCATCGCCTCGTACCATGTCACCCCCACCACCGGGTGGTTGGGCCGACCGTACCGCTCGTCCTCCCAGAAGGCTGGTCGGGTTCTTGACCTTCTCGCGTAGTACTCCTCCAGTTCTACGATCGCCCGTTGGTCCGACTCGGACACCAGGGCTCGCCAGCCCGAGATCTCCTTGGACGCCCCCGGCGTCTGTTGCCAGCGTGCCAAGGTGCCGGGATCGACGCTGAGATGGCGGCGCAGATTGAGGAACTCCGCTTCCGGGCCGCCTCCGGGGTTCTCGCCTCGCAGCCAGGCACGGCCCGCCTCCGTCCAGCACCCGAACTTGCGGTAGCCGTCGTCCTCCACGAACCGGCCATACTCGGCGTTCGTCACAGGGTGGACGCCGATGCGGTAGACCACTAGGCGGACAGAGTGCCGCGGCTCCTCCTCCTTTCCGAAACCGTGCCCCTCACGGGAGAGCTGCCGGGTGACCCGTCCGGTGCTGCCGATCCGGGTCTTGCCGCCGGGGACTTCGACGAGCGGGCCGAGACAGACGGGTCGGTCGTCGACCGTCAGTTGTTCGAACCGCCCGTCGCCCAGGTCTCCGAGTACGTTTCCTGCCGCGATCCGGGCTCTGAGGTGCACGGCGGGATCGGACATCTCCCGCTGCAGGTCCGCCACCAGCAGTGATCGCAAGGACACTGCGGTCGCGACGCCCGCCTCCAGTACGCACCGGGCGGCCAGGATCGGATTGACCCCGCGGACCGACTCGATGAACGCGGAGGGGTCCTCCGCCAGGCCGGCCGCGAGGACGGTCGTCTCCTCCCAACCGCTCGAGGGTGGGGGAGGCAGGGGCTCATTCGGTCCGAGCGGTCCGGCATCGGGCATTTCCACTGCCAGTCGGGGGACGGCCACCTGTGGCGTCAAGTCCTCCCCCGACCGCCAACGGCGCAGCATCTCGCGCGCGGCCATGGCCTCCTGGAGCAGGTGATGGTAGAAGAAGATCTCCTCCTCGCCCTCGGCTCCGGCGTGGGATTCGAGAAGACTTGTCGCCAAACCGAGTTGGATTATCACGTCGGACGGCGTGTAACCGCTGTCCAGCGGGGCGTCCACCTGGTGTCTGAGCAGCCGTGCCATGGCGGAGTAGGAGAGCTTTGTTCCCTCGCCGCTGGCCAACATGGACCAGGCGAGTTGTGCCAGTGCCGTGAACAGCACTGTCTGGGGTGGCCAGTCGGTGTGACCTTTGCTGGACTCCCTCCGGAACAACACCTCGATGAAGTTGGTGAACAGCAGAGCCCGATTGGTGGGCAGGTCTCCCTCGAACAGGTAGATCGCCGTGAGCATTGTCAGGAGATAGGGGTTCCGTGCCAGGCTGACGAGGTTGTCGCGCCCCGCTGCGATCCGCATCCAGAACGAATGGGCGGATTCGTCGCCCAGATACTGCTCCAGGAACAGCCGGATCCGGGCGTCGTCCAGAGGGTCGATCTCCACCTGCTGGACTCCCAGCGGTTCGGAGTAGTCCCGTTGCCGGCAAGAGAAGATGAACTGGTTCTCCGGCCACCGGTTGACGAAATCCCGCCATGAGCGGATCTTGCCACGGAACTCCTGATCGCCGGCCCGCGGCATCTCGTTGAGGGAGTCGACCAGGAGAAGCAACTCCCCGCGCGCCAGCAGGTCACGCACGGACACGGAGTCGCCGAGCCTCTGCCGCGCCTGGTCTGCCACGAAGGCGTAGGGGTCTGTGTAGTCGCGGTAATCGGCCAGGGTGACCAGCAGCGGCAGCCTGCCGGCACCCGTACGCAGACGTGTCTCAGCCGCCTCCAGCGCCAGCTTGCACAGCACGGTGGTCTTCCCGGCGCCTGGTTCCCCCAGGACGACGAAGGTGTCGTACCGGCGAGCCACCGTGGAGATGTCGGGTACACGCTCGCGGAAGACACGCCGCTCAGCTCCCTCGCCGCGGGCGTGGAGGATGCTGAACTCCGGGTGGACCTCCAGTATTCCGGACGGGTCCTGCACGACTGTCAAGGTGCCGGAGAGCGGGACGAACTGGGTGCCCCAGCGACGCAGTACCGGGCTGACGATCATGGATGCCAGGTAGGACGACTGGTTGCGGGCAACCATGGATGAGAGAGCCGTCGCGGCTTCGAGCGAAACCGTCGCCCCGGTGTCTTCGCCCGAGAGCGACATCGTGCGCCGGCCTTCGCCGTCCGCGAAGCGGATCGAAGTGCCGGGCTGTTGGAGCATACGGACCATGCCCTCGAGGGCCTGCTCCAGTTGCGTCTGGGAGTAGCCCGACAACACGACGATCTGGTCTCGCCCGATGAAGGTGCCAGAGTCCACGTCACCGTGAACCACCGCGCCACCTTCGGTTGAGACCGACTCAGGCTCGGACATGATCGCGCAATCCTCTGTGCGGAGACATACCGCTCGTTCCGTCAGGCCGCCGGGGCGGGAACTCGCTGCTTGTAGGTGTGCCACCGTTCGGTGTCGCTGTAAAGCGTTGTGCTCACCCCGAGCGCGACACGAAGTCCGTGCGGCCCCCGTCCACGGTCAGGGCCTGCGCGGTCACGAAACTCGCCTCGTCGCTGGCGAGGAACAGGATGGCGTTGGCCACCTCGTCCGGCCTGCCGGGCCGTTCCAGGATTGTCCGGCCCACGATCCCGGACGTCGTGGTCCGTGCGTGGTCCCCGTCCATCATGTCGGTGTCGATCAGACCGGGACACACGGCGTTGACGGTGACCGTGGGGCCGAGTTCGAGGGCCAGACGCTTGGTCAGTGCGATTAGTGCCGCTTTGGTGAGAGAATACGGCGTGTTGTCCGCCGTGGCCATCCCGAGTCCGGCCACCGAGGCGACGTTCACGATGCGTCCTTGGCCGTGGCGGCGCATCAGCCCGGCCGCGGCCTGCGCGCAATGAAGGGGACCTTTGAGGTTCACCGACCAGAGACCGTCCAAGAGCGATCCGTCCATGGTCAGGCCTTGTCCGGGCTCCCACAGGCCGGCGTTGTTGACAAGGATGTCGAGCCTGCCGAACCGTTCCTCGATGGCACCGAACATGAACGACACCTCGGCAGGGCGTGCGACATCGGCCGCCATGACAGTCGCGCTGCCCCCGGACCGCGTCACCTCCTCGGCGACTCGACGCGCGGCAGCCTCGTTCCGGACGTAGTTGACGACTACCTCGGCACCTTCACGGGCGAACGCCAGCGCTGTTGCCTGGCCGATCCCCCGGGAGCCTCCGGTGATCAGAGCGACCTTTCCAGCCAGTCGGTGCACCACGACTGCTCCTAGTCCTGGGGGTCCTCGGGTTTTATCCGTTGATCCGCCACTGATCGCCTTGGACGGTCAGGAATTCATGGTCACGGACGAGGACGAACCTCGGACCCGCCGCGTACAGATCAGCCAGGGCCGTCTTGTACTCTTCGACGAACTCCTCGTTGCCATAATGGACGAGCGGGACGAAGTCGATGAGCCCCAGACCCGCGTACGATTCGAGTTCCGGAGCCTCCTTCGGGTCGTCCATCATCTTGATGGGTTCGATGGTGGGACCCAATAGAACTGAGCCCGCACTCGAGCCGATATACGGTGTGCCGTCTTCGATGAGCTCACGGAGCATCGTGTCGAATCCGCTCCGGCGTGCCTCCTGCAGCAGGTAGAAGGTGTTGCCCCCACCGACGAAGATGACATCGGCCTGCTTGAGAGCCTGTCGGAGGTACTCCTGGGGGGTGGCTGCGATGTCCACATCAGTGACGTGGAAACCGAGGCTCCTGAGCTTTGCACGGTCGTTCTCGGTGCCCTCCTTGTTCGTGGAGGGATTAGAAGCCGTGGGGATGAAAGCCACCTTCAGCTCATGTGGATCACGGTCCATTTCGACCACGATCTGGTCCATTACCTCGCAGGCAATCGAAGTGAGGAACAACGGCATTACAGGGATTTCCCTCTCTCTTTGGCAGGAGGCGGGCTGGCGCTCCGTCGGGCATGGATACTACGGGCACGAGTTCCGGTTCGAGAGGCATTGTCGCCCGTGCGAGTGGCTGTGACTGTGACTTCCGTACCGACTCAGCTCTTTGGTGTACGCGCGCGGGCTGTGCCACTGCGAGCGTACCGTCCAAGGTACCCAACGCAGCATCAGGGCAACAGATATGACGGATCGTCAGTACTTTGGTCCGCTTGTCAGCGTCGGCGGCGGATGCTTTCATCGGGGTGTGATGGTCTTCCGTCGCACGGAGTTGGACGGCCTCGTGGAAATCACGCGGACGCCACGGGAGGACGCGCGGGGCAGATTCGCGCGGATCTTCGACAGTCAAGACCTGCTCACCGTCGGTTGGCACTGGTCCATCGGCCATGTGAATTTTTCCGAGACCTCCAGAGCCGGGACCGTCCGTGGGCTTCACTATCAGGTGCCTCCCAGCACGGAGGCCAAGCTCGTCACCTGCGTCCGGGGCGAGATCTGGGACGTCGCCGTGGACATCCGCACCGGGTCGCCGACGTTTCTCGGATGGTGCGCGCGAACCCTCAGTGGAGACAGGCTGAACAGCATGCTCGTACCACCGGGCTTCGCCCATGGGTTCCAAGCGATGTCCGACCACGTGTCCGTGATGTACCTCCACAGCGGCGCGTACGCGCCGCAGGACGAGCGCGGACTCCACGCGGAGGACGAGCGGCTCCGCGTGACATGGCCGTTGCCGGTCTGTCGGCTGTCAGAACGGGACAGCTCGTTTCCTCTCCTCGATCCTGGGTTCACGGGAGTGACGCCATGAGATGCAGGTCCTGTGCGTCCGCGTTGGGTGACCCAGTGCTCGACCTGGGCTTCGCGCCGCCGTCGAACGCGTACCTGTCGGCTGCTCGGCTCAGTGAGCCTGAGGTTCATCTGCCGCTGCGCGCACGCTTCTGCACCACGTGCACACTGCTCCAACTGGAGGACCACTCCGATCCACAGTTGCTCTTCACGCCCGACTACGCCTACCGGTCCGGAACGTCGCGGTTCTGGCTGGCACACGTGGCGGCGTTCGCCAATGAGGCCATCGCGCGGCTGGGTCTGGACGAGCGGTCCCAGGTCGTGGAGATCGGATGCAACGACGGGCACCTGCTCGGCATCTTCGCCGCGCGTGGGATTCCAAGTCTCGGGATCGAACCGGCCGCCGAGGCCGCCCAGACTGCACGTGCAGCCGGAATGGAGATCATCGAAGAGTTCTTCTCGGCGCATCTGGCGGCTGACGTCGCGAAACGGCGAGGCCGGGCCGACCTGGTCGTCGCCAATAACGTCTTCGCCCATGTGCCGGACATCAACGGCTTCGCCGCGGGGCTCGGCGCCATCATGAAGCCGCACGGTGTGGTGACCCTGGAATTCCCGCACGTGCTCAGTCTGCTGCGCCATGCCCAATTCGACACGATCTACCACGAGCACTTCTCCTACCTGTCGCTGCGGTCCGCCCGCCATGTGTTGGAAGGGGCCGGGCTCGAGGTCTTCGACGTGGAACGGCTGACCACACACGGCGGAAGCCTGCGTATCCATGTTCAGCGTCAGGGTGCGGACCGGTCCGTCTCCCCTCGCGTGCACCGACTCGTCCGGGCGGAGACCGAGGCGGGTTTGGAGGAGCGCGGGACCTACGCGCAACTCCAGGGCAGAGCCGAGAGGATCAAGGACGATCTGCTGCACTTCTTGCTCGACGCGAGACGCCGAAAAGCGCGGGTCGCCGCGTACGGTGCCGCGGCGAAGGGCAATACACTGCTGAACTTCGCCGGCGTGCGCCCTGACCTGTTGCCCGTCGTGTATGACGCGGCACCCTCGAAGCAGGGCAAGTACCTGCCGGGGAGTCACATCCCGATCAGGCCGCCCTCGTCGCTCGGGGCCGGTGACTGGGACTACGTCCTCATTCTGCCCTGGAACCTGGCCGACGAGGTGGTTGCGCAGTTGCAGACCTCGGTGGCGGCCGGGACGGCGTTCCTTGTGGCCGTGCCCGAACTCACGGTGCTGACGACCACTGGTCCAGGGGAGCCAGCTCCGGCGATCACCGGAACAACTGAGTGGCCCATCCGACGAGCTGGTGCGCGACCTCGGCAAGACCCGTCAGCGATGTGACCGTGCCGGCCATTCTTCCGAGCAGCTGACTGATCGAATCGACCTTGTGAATGATCAGGTCGGTGTCTGGTTCGTCCTCCTCGGTCTGCGAGGTGACGGTCTCGACGTCCTCGACGACGGATCGCTTGAGACCGGGACTCAGCTCCGCACGCTCGAGTTGTTCCACGAAGTCCGCCAGCGCCTTCTGGAACCCGGCGACGGAGACGTCGTCCGAGCTTCCGGCCGCTCCTGCGCCGGTCGTGCCGACGGACAGATGACCCACCGATCCGTGGACGACGGACTTGACGCTGTCCTTGCCCACGAAGTCGCCGCCGCCGGTGTCGACATTGCCGCCCACAAATGCTCCGCCGCCGGTGTTCAGGTGCTGGGGCTGCTGCCGATCGTCCGAGGCCACGGTGGCTCCTTCCGCCGTTTCTGGATAACCGTCGAATTCTAGGGTCGGCGTAGTGGGTGCGGCGACACCGCGACAGTCGTAGATGAGACACGCCAGTCAACGGAGGTGCGGCCGTGTCCCGCCTTGGACGGGGTGCCGCATCCCGGGCCATCGACAGGGCAGAAGGCCTCCATTAGCCTGGCGAAGGCCGGGCGAGTGACTGTCATGCTCATGGGGGAGAGCCGTGGTGGTACAGCAACCGAGCAAGCAGTCGGCTCCGAGGGTGGTGGCGCCGCACCACATCGGCATCCACGTCACGTCCATCGACGCTGCTCTTCCGTTCTTCGTGGACGTCCTCGGACTGGAAGTCGCCTTTCGTTGGTCACCCCGCGCGCCCTACCTCGGGACGCTGTTGGCCGATCCCGGGTACGAGATGGAGGCGGTCGTTCTGCGCGTAGCCGGTTCCACCTTCGCGGTGGAACTCGTGCACTTCGGGCACATCTCTGTCCGGGCCGCGGACGCCCGCAGTGCGGCGCCCGGCACTGCCCACCTCGCCCTCGCCGTGTCCGACGTCGACGCCATGTGCCGGCGGGTCAGGGAAGCCGGGTACGAGTTGCTGTCCGATCCGGTCGTACCGACCATCGGTCCCATCTGTGGCGGCAAGGTCGTCCTCGTCCTCGGACCCGACGGTGTACGGGTGGAACTCATCGAGTCTCCGCGCTGGTTGCACGACACCGACCACCTGCCCTGACGGTCGCCGCGGCACTCGACACCGGGCGCGCGGGCCCGATCACCGACGTGCGGTCAACGCGGAGGGAGACCGAGTGGAGACTCAGGACCGAGTGGTCATCACGGGGGCGGCTTCGGGGATCGGGCGCGCTGCCGCCCTCCTCTTCGCCGAGCGCGGTGTCGCCGTCGCCCTACTGGACCGCGAGCAGGCCGGTGCTGCTGTGGCCGCCGAGATACGGGACCGCGGAGGGGACGCCGTTTTCGTCACCTGCGACGTCTCCGACGCCGACAGCGTCAAGGACGCCTTCGCCGCTGTTGTTCCGCCGGGGACATACTTGTCCGGAGTCTGGAGCAACGCCGGTGTGGCGCACTACCAGGGCCTGGCTGAGACCTCCTTGGAGACGTGGAACGCGATTATCGGCACCAATTTGACGGCAGCGTTCCTCGTCACGCGCACGGCGCTCCCTTTCCTCGGCCGCGGCGCGTCGATCCTGTTCACCGGGTCGATCTCCTCGCTGCGCGGTGCGGAGAACTTCGCTGCCTACTGCGCCAGCAAGGGAGGCCTCATGATGTTCGCCAAGGCGCTCGCAAGGGAGTTGGCTCCCCGAGGCATTCGGGTGAACGTGATCGCACCCGGTGCCGTGGATACTCCGATGCAGCATGCCGACATGCTGTCCAGACCGGTTTCCTACGCCGAGGCCGTCGCGGCCGAGTTGGCCGCCCACCCCCTCGGCAGATACGCCTCACCCCGTGAGGTGGCCGAGTCGGCGTACTTCCTCATGTCCCCGGCCTCGTCGTTCACCACGGGTGCGACCCTTCTGGTCGACGGGGGATTCAGCGCATGACGGACGACCGGTATGGGGTGCGGGTACTGGAGTTCGGCCGCGCGGACGTCCGCGGACCGGAGGTCTTCTGGATGAGTCACTGGGACGAATGGGTCACCCTCGCCTTTTCGTCCGTGCTGATCCGCAACGCGTCCCGCCGCATCCTCGTCAATGCGGGGATGTCACGCGCCGATCCGGAATTGGACCGGCTTTGGGAGGAGTACTCCGGCCATCCCAGAGCGAGGATGCGCTTCGGCACCTCCGTCCGCGATCAGCTCAGTGCCCTGGGAATCGGCCCCGAGGCCGTCACCGACATCGTTCTCTCCCCGTTCCAGGCATATTCCGTCTCGGACGTACGGGAGTTCCCCCGAGCCACGTTGCACTTGCTGCGGTCGGGATGGGCCGAGTTCCTCGCACCGTCACGTTCCCACGTGCTCGACCAGACGCAGGCACGAGAGCTGTCCGTACCAAGAGGTGTCGTGGAGTACGTGTTGTTCGACGCCTGGAACCGGGTCAATCTCCTGGACGACCAGGATGTGATCGTGCCCGGGGTCACGTCGGTTGCCGTCGGCGTCCATCACCCCGAATCCCTCGCTGTCACCATCAGCACGCGGGACGGACCGGTGGTCTGGACCGACGGGATCTTCCATCACGAGAACTTCAGAAGGCGGACTCCGCTGGGACTCACCCGGTCGCTGGCCGAGTCCTCCCGGCTGCAGGAGTTCCTGGAGAGCTCCGGTGCCGTCGTTCTACCCGCATACGACTCGACTCTCACTGAACGGTACGCCCATGGCGTCGTGGCGGACTGACGCCAGAGACGACTCCGGCACGTATGACCTGGGCGGAAGGCGGGCCATCGTGACGGGAGCCGGACGGGGCATCGGTGCGGCGGTCGCCCGTCTGCTCGTGGACAGGGGCGCCGCGGTCTGCGTCGTCGACCGCAGCATGAGTCAGCTGGAGCTCTGGGGAAACACACCCGTCGCACGCGTGGCCGAGGACCTCTCGGCGGTCCCGTCGGCGTGCCGAGTGGTCGAGGCCGCCGAGCGGGAACTGGGCGGCGTCGATGTTTTGGTCCACGCGGCCGGCATCCTGAAGCGCACTCCGTTCTTCGAAGTCGACGTGGAGGACTGGGAGTTGCATCTCCGCACTAATCTCAGGAGCACGTTCTTCCTGGCGCAGGAATGCGCCCGGGTCATGCGCCGTCAGGGCACCGGAGGCCGTATCGTTGCCCTGGCCTCGGACGCCTGGTGGACGGGCGGATACGACGGCTCCCTCGCCTACGCCGCGAGCAAGGGAGGCGTAGTGACCCTCGTACGCGGTATCGCGCGCGAACTCGCGCCTCTGCGCATCACGGTCAACGCGATCGTGCCCGGACTCGTCGACACGGAGATGCTGCGTGGCCAGCTCTCCCCGGACGCGCTCGCGCGTCAGACCGCGGCCATTCCCTGGCAGCGCCCGGCCGACCCCTCGGAGATCGCCCGGGTTGTGGGATTCGTGGTCTCCGACGCGGCCGAGTACATGACGGGAGCGGTGTTCAACGTGAGCGGCGGTCTGCTGACGTACTGACGAATGCCTGGGGGTACGCGTGCATATGGGGCTGCTGAGCGAGGAGTTCTGGGCCGGGAAGCGGGTCTTCGTCACCGGGCACACCGGGTTCAAGGGCAGTTGGCTGGTCGTCCTGCTCGACCATCTGGGGGCTGAGGTGACCGGATACAGCCTGCCCACGGTCGATGATCCCAGCCTGTTCTCGGCAGCAGGTGTGCAGGACATCTGTCGGGACCTACGCGGAGACGTGCGAGACGTCCGCGCGCTCCACCGGGCGGTCGAGACCGCGCGGCCCCAGATCGTGGTGCACCTGGCGGCGCAGGCGATTGTCGCGCGCGGGTTCGCAGACCCGTTCGGCACTCTCTCCCACAATGTGCTGGGTACGGCGGGGCTGCTGGAAGCGGTGCGGTGCTGCGGAGCGGCGACCGCGGTCGTCGTGGCGACCACCGACAAGGTCTACCGGAACCGGGGTCCTGGAAACGGCTACGAGGAGGCCGACCTGCTCGGCGGGAACGAGCCGTACGGGGTGAGTAAAGCTTGCGCCGAACTCGTCACGGAGTGTTACCGCGATACCTTCCTGCGCCCGGCCGGAATCCGGGTCGCGAGCGCTCGTGCGGGGAATGTCGTGGGAGGTGGCGACTGGGGGGAGTCCAGGCTCGTTCCGGACATCGTCCGGGCGTGGCATGCGGGAAAGCCGGTCTTCGTGCGCAATCCCCGCCATGTGCGCCCCTGGCAGTACGTGCTCGACGTCCTCACGGGCTATCTCACTCTCGCCGAGAGACTCTGCCGGGGAGAGGCTCCGGACGGACCCTACAATTTCGGCCCACGCGCCGGCGACACCGTTGACGTGGCCTCCGTGGTAGCCCGAGCCCGGACTCTGTATCCGCAAGGGGAGGCGATCCTCGGCAGCGGGGAGAACGCCTCCTACGAATCGGACTGGCTGAGGATAGACGCGTCGAAGGCCCGCCGAGAGCTCGGTTTCGCCAACAGATTCGGCGTCGACGAAGCCATTCGGGAGACGTTCCGTTGGTACCGACTCGTCCACGAGGGCCAGGAGCCGCTGGCTGTGTGTCGGGACATGATCAGGGCCTACGAGAGCGGGGAGGTGGCATGACGCGGTACGACGGGATCCCTTATACCCGCCCCTCGATCACCGAACTGGAGATCGGCTACGTACTGGACGCCGCTACGCATGGGTGGGGTGAACACTGTTACGACTACATTCGGCGCTTTGAACGGGCATTCGCCGACCATGTGGGTGTTCCGTGTGCGGTGAGCACCTCCAGCGCGACCGGCGCCCTCCATCTGGGCCTGGCGGCTCTGGGGATCGGTCCGGGGGATGAGGTCATCGTTCCGGACATCACCTGGATAGCGTCTGTCGCCCCTGCCGTCCACCTCGGCGCGACGGTCCGCTTCGCCGACATCGACCCCGTGACCTGGTGCGTCACCCCTGAATCCGTGGAATCCCGATTTACGGACAGGACCCGTGCCGTGATCGCCGTACATCTCTACGGCAATCCCTGTGACGTCGTGGGGCTGTCAGAGCTGTGCGAGAGGCGAGGTGTCGCGTTGATCGAGGACGCGGCAGAGGGCATCGGGACGTTGATCGACGGACACCGGGCCGGCAGCCTCGGCCGGTTCTCAGTCTTCTCGTTCCATGGGACGAAGACGCTGACGTCCGGGGAAGGCGGCATGCTTGTGACGCGGGACACGGACCTCGCGGGTACGGTGCGCGTCCTCAACAACCATGGACGCGCGCCGGGGCGGGCCGCGGACTTCGTGCCGGAGACGATCGGTTACAAGTTCCGGATGTCCAACCTGCAGGCGGCGCTCGGACTCGGGCAGGTGGAGCGGCTTGATGAACTGGTGCGCAGAAAGACGCGGATCCTCGAGCTCTACCGTGAGCGTCTGGACGGGCTCCTCTCCGTGCGTCTGAACACGTGCAGGCAGCAGGACAGGCTCGGAGCCTGGATGCCGACTGCCGAATGCCTTGAGCCGGCCGGTATCCGTGGTCAATATCTGCGTGAGGTGTTCTTCGACGCGGGCATCGACGCCCGTGTCGTCTTCCCCAGCCTCTCCACGCTACCGATGTTCGAGCAGACCTCGGACGTCTGTCCCACTGCCCGCGTCTTCGCCCCGCGCGCCGTCAACCTGCCCAGCTACCACGACATGTCCATGGCCGAGATCGACCGTGTGTGTGCCACCCTGGAAAATGCGATCACCGGGTACGGGCGCCGGAGTTGAGCGGGACTACCACGTTCGCCACGGCGCCCTGCCGTGCCAGAGACGGTTCAGCAGTTCCATGTCCGTCGTGGTGTCCATCGGGTGCCAGAAGCCTTCGTGGCGGTACGCAGCCAACTGTCCACTGGCGGCCAGCTTGGGCAGTACTTCCTGTTCCAGGCTGGTCCCGTCACCTGCCACTAGACCGAGGACGCTCTTGTTGAGCACCATGAATCCGCCGTTGACCCAGATCGACTCCAGCGTCGTCTTCTCCTCGAAGCTGGTGACTGCGCTCCCGGACAGCGCAAGGGTGCCGAAACGCGAGGGTGGATGCACAGCGGTGATGGTTGCCTGCGGTCGCCGACTGAGGTGGAGACCGATGACTTCGGTCAACGGAACGTCGCTGAGGCCGTCGGCGTAGGTGAGGCAGAAAGTCTCCGGCAGTCGGTCGGCGAGCCGCAGAAGCCTACCTGCGGTGCTCGTGCTTTGGCCGGTGTCCACCACATCCACCGTCTCGTCGCCGGAGAAGGTCTGACTCAACTGCTCATAGCGATAGCCGCCTGCGATCACGGCATGGGAGACACCCGCGGCTTCGTAGGCTTTGAGAATGTGCCACAGGATGGGCCGACCACCGATCGTTACCAGTGGCTTGGGCCGGGAATCGGTGAGCCTGCCCAGGCGGCTTCCCCGCCCTCCCGCGAGAACTACCAGCGACAACGGCTCCACGTGTGATACATCCTTACATCAGCCTGGTCCGGACGTGTGTCAAGCCGTGCGATGGAGGAACCTGTACCGAGGCCAGCATAGAAAGCCGGGCTCGAACTCTCAACGGCGCTCGACGGCAACGGCCATGACGACAGGACGGAAGTCGGCGCTGCTCGCCACTTTCAGCGTGGCGAGGTCGTCCAGCGGGATCCAGCGGGCCAGATCCGCGTCCTTTCGCTCCCTTTCGTCGAAACCCGCGGTGCTCAGGCTTCCGCCGATCACCGTGGCGGTGACGTAGAACATCAGGCACTGGTAGGCCGCTCGTGCGACAGGGTCGTCCGGAGCCCAGACGAAGAAGGACTCCCGGACCGCCACGACAGGACCGGGGTCGACCCGCAGACCGGTCTCCTCTCTGACCTCCCGGGCGGCTGTCTCCGCAAGTGATTCTCCCAACTCGACGCCGCCGCCCGGCAGATCGAACCCCCTGTCCTTCTGCGGAACGAGCAGGACGGTGTTCTCCCGCAGCAGTACCGCGTAGACGCTCGGCCGCCAGGAGAGCTCCGTCAAAGGGATCTCGTGACGGAAGCCGTCGATGTCGATCCCCTCCACAGCCGTCATACGGTCAGCATGCCAAGTCCTCCGCGCCTACAGCCAGTCCCGCTTCTTGAAGAAGACAAACAGGGTCAGGTAAACCGAGCACATCAGGCCGATCGGGAAGGCGTGGTCGAACAGCAGGTGCGGTCGCCGTACGTGGCCGAAGTCCATGCCGCAGATCGTTCCCACCAGCGTCGGCGTGAGGGGACGGCGGCTACATGAGATCGTCTTGACCTCCGCGTTCTGCTCGGAGTAGCCGGGTGAATGGGGTGTCGATGAAGGAGCGGTCGCGAACCTCAGTGACGGGGCTCTCGGCGCGATCAAGGTCCCTGTTCCGTAGCCGGGTCGGGCCTGTGACGTGTGCGGTCGAACAGGTGCAGAGGGAAAGAGGCCGCGGTTCACACCTCACTCATCGAAGGAACGTCCTGAACGCCACAGACCAGCTCCTTTCCGGTTACACCGCCTGCACCAACGCAGCGGAGTTCGGAGCCGGCGTCTCCGTCTCGGCGCACCGGGGCTGCTGAACCATCTGCCTGCTGGCGGGCGGTGCGCCAAAGCTGGGCGCCTGTGCCCCTTCAGGCGCCCAGCGGCATTTCCATGTCCGCTCCCCGTCGGCACCACCGGCGTCCGGCACCTCGGCTCCGGCCCGGCGGGCGGCTCCGGTTGGCGTCCTCAGGGCGGCCAGGTGGCGGCGAGCGACTTGCGGCCGGTGGGGGTGGGAGCGACCCAGGTGCGGGGCCGTTTGCCGAAGCAGCCCTTGCGGACGCTCACGTACCGGTCTTCTCCAGCGCGGCGACGGTCTTGCTCGGTACGGAATCGGTGACCGCGCAGTAGTCCCGGCATGTCCCGGCGCAGGGCCCGTATCGCCGCCTCGTGGGCGACGGGGTTCACGCCGTCGCGCTCCAGGCGACGAGCAGTCCATGGTCGTGATCCACGATGTACCGGTGAACGCTCGAGGCGGCTTTCCGTACGTGCCTATGGCTGACGGCTTCGTGGCAGCATGAGTTCCGCAAGTCGCGCAGGCGGAAAGCCTCCCCACCGCAGCGCACGATGTTCTGCAAGGTTTTCGAGGCGAAGGCATGCCGGGACGGAGGCGTGCCGGGGTACAGTGACGAAAGCCCTTGACCTGCGACAAGCAGGCAGGGAGCCTACGTCCAGGAGTGCCCTCGATGCTGCGCACCATGTTCAAGTCCAAGATCCACCGTGCCACGGTCACCCAGGCCGACCTGCACTACGTCGGGTCCGTGACCATCGACGCCGATCTGCTCGACGCCGCGGATCTGCTGCCCGGAGAGCTCGTCCACATCGTCGACGTCACCAATGGCGCGCGCCTGGAGACGTACGTCATCGAGGGCGAGCGCGGCTCCGGGGTGGTGGGGATCAACGGTGCGGCGGCCCATCTCGTCCACCCCGGTGATCTGGTGATCATCATCAGTTACGCTCAGGTCTCCGACGCCGAGGCGCGGGCACTGCGGCCGCGGGTCGTGCACGTGGACCGCGACAACCGGATCGTGGCCCTGGGGGCCGATCCGTCCGCGCCGGTGCCGGGCTCGGACCAGGAACGCAGCCCCCAGGCGGTCACCGCCTGAGCCCCCGCCGAGAAAGTCCGGGGGCGTCCGAGGCCGTCCGCCCGACCGGCGGATCCGCGGGCCGGGGCCGAGGAACCAGGACCCGAGGAACCAGGACTCGAGGAGTACCCATGAGCGACATCGTGATCCGTGACGACCGGCCGGCCGGGCGTCTGGAGGCCCTCGCCGGGGACGAGGTGGTGGGCCACATCGAGTACTTCGTCCTCGAAGCCCCCGCGCCCGCCCTCGTCCCCGTGCACACCATCGTGGAGCCCGAGCACGAGGGAAAGGGCATCGCGGGCTCCCTCGCCCGTGAGCTGTACACCATCGCCGCACGCGAGGGCGTCGTGGTCGCGCCGCTGTGCCCGTACGTCGTGAAGTGGGCGGCGCGTCACCCCGAGGAGGCCCCCGCGGCCGACCCGGAGCTGCTGGACGCGGCGATGGAGTGGCTCCAGGCGCATCCCGGACGCTTCTGATGCCTCAGGCGCCTCGGAGGCATCTGACGCCTCGGAGGCCGGTCCCGGGCGGTGTGCTCGCCCTGCTGCACACCTCGCCCGTGCACGTTCCCGTGTTCGACGCGCTCCGCGACGAGGACCGTCCCGGCCTGGAACTGCGGCACACGGTGGACGAGGAACTGCTGGCCCGGGCCCGGATCGAGGGCCCGGCCGCGGTCGCGGGCGAGGTGCGGGAGGCGCTCCGCCGGGCCGTCGCGGACGGGGCGGGCGCCGTGCTGTGCACGTGCTCGACGATCGGCGGCATCGCCGAGCGGGCGGAGGCCGGTGTGCCCGTGCTGCGGGTGGACCGCCCGATGGCCGCCGCAGCGGTGGCCATCGGCCCGCGTGTCACGGTGGTGGCGGCGCTGGAGAGCACCCTGGCGCCGACGGTCGCCCTCGTCGAGGACGAGGCCCGCGCCGCCGGCCGGCCCGTGACGGTCCGCACCCTGCTGGCCCACGGCGCGTGGGCCCGCTTCGAGTCGGGCGACCGGGAGGGCTTCGCCGCCGCGGTCGCGGCGAGCGCGGACTCGGTCACCGGCGCCGATGTGATCGTCCTCGCCCAGGCGTCCATGGCGCCGGCCCAGCGGCTGGCCACGACCGTGGTTCCGGTCCTGTCGAGTCCCCGCCCGGGACTCGCGGCCGGGGCGGACGCGGTACGGCTCGCGCGGACCCGACCGGTCAGCGCGCAGAACCAACCGGTCCGCATCCCTCGCGCGACGGGGTGAGTGGGCGCGCGGGGGCCGGGTACGCGTGGGACAAGTCCAGAGCCGACGTACCGACAGGGACGTACCGACTGGCACGTACCGACTGGCTGGAGGACACGATGACGCATCCGCACCCCGAACCGGTGAAACCCGGTCCCACCCCCGGGCCGGGGCCCGACCGCCCGCAGCCCTTCCCGGACCCGAACCCCTTCCCCGAACCGACGCCGGACCCGGGTCCCCGTCCCACCCCGGAACCCACTCCGCCGCCGTCCCCCGCTCCTCCGCCGCCGGGACCGGGACCGGTGCCGCCCGGACCCGAGCCGGTACCGCAGCCCGAACCGGGACCACCCCTCTCCTGAGCAGCCAGGCGGACGGTGATCCGGTGGACGGTGATCCGGCGGACGGGAATCCGGCGAACGGGAATCCGGCGGGGTGGGACGAAGACACCCCGCGATCCGCACGACGACGAGGCCGTCACATCCCCGAGCCCGGGGATGTGACGGCCTCGGTGGTGCGGACGCCTACGCCTCGACCTCCGACCGGTCGTCGCCCCACAGCGTGTGGAACGAGCCCTCCCGGTCCGTACGCCGGTAGGTGTGCGCCCCGAAGAAGTCGCGCTGTCCCTGGGTCAGCGCGGCGGGCAGCCGCTCGGCGCGCAGCGCGTCGTAGTAGGCCAGGGCCGCGGAGAATCCGGGCGTCGGCACGCCCTGGCGGGTGGCGGCCACCACGACCTCGCGCCAGTCGTCCTGGGCCGCCGCGATCTCCTGCGCGAACGTGTCGTCGGACAGCAGGCTCGGCAGGTCCGGCCGGGCGTCGTACGCGGCGCGGATACGGTCCAGGAACGCCGCCCGGATGATGCAGCCGCCGCGCCAGATCGAGGCGACCGCGCCGAGGTCGATGTTCCAGTCGTACTCGTCGCTGCCGGCGGTGATCTCGTGGAAGCCCTGCGTGTACGACACGATCTTCGAGGCGTACAGCGCCTGCTCCACGCGGTCGGCGAAGGCCGCCGCGTCGACCTCGTCGAGCTGCTCCGCCGTGGGGCCCGCGAGGCCGCGCGAGGCCGCCCGCAGATCGGCGTGCCCGGACAGCGAGCGCGCGAAGACCGCCTCCGCGATACCGGAGACCGGGACTCCCAGGTCGAGCGCGATCTGCACGGTCCAGCGGCCCGTGCCCTTCTGCTCGGCGCGGTCCTCGACCACGTCCACGAACGGCTTGCCCGTCGCCGCGTCCACGTGCGACAGGACCTCCGCCGTGATCTCGATCAGGTACGAGTCGAGCCGGCCGGTGTTCCAGGTGCGGAAGATGTCGGCGATCTGCGCGGGGGAGTACCCGGCGACGTCGCGCAGCAGCTGGTAGGCCTCGCCGATCAGCTGCATGTCGGCGTACTCGATGCCGTTGTGGACCATCTTCACAAAGTGTCCGGCGCCGTCGGGGCCGACGTGCGTCACGCACGGGGCGCCGTCCTCGGCCTTCGCGGAGATCTTCTCCAGCATGGGGCCGAGCGACTCGTACGACTCCGGCGAGCCGCCGGGCATGATGCTCGGCCCGTTCAGCGCGCCCTCCTCGCCACCGGAGACACCGGTGCCGACGAAGTGGATGCCCTGTCCGCGCAGTTCGCGTTCCCGGCGCCGGGTGTCGGCGAAGTGCGCGTTCCCACCGTCGATGATCATGTCGCCGGGCTCGAGGAGCGGGGCGAACTCCTGGATCACCGCGTCGGTCGGCTCGCCCGCCTTCACCATGATCACCAGGCGCCGCGGCCGCTCCAGCGCGGCCACGAACTCCTTCGCCGTCTCCGCGGCCACGAAGCTGCCCTCGTGACCGAACTCCTCCACCAGCGCGTTCGTCTTGGCCACGGTGCGGTTGTGCACGGCGACCGTGTAGCCGTTGCGTGCGAAGTTGCGGGCGAGGTTGCGCCCCATGACCGCGAGACCCGTGACGCCGATCTGGGCTGAAGTGCTCATACGGTTGGCTCCTAAAGGTCCTGTAAGAGGTCCTGTATTCGGTAGTGCCGGTCGTGCTCGTCAGTATCGCCTCTGGCCATCATCGCCTCTGGCCATCCTGACGCGTCGAGGATGTGTACGCAGAACAACCCCTCGGTACCTCAGCCGTCGACGCGGTGAGGCGGGGGCGATCTCCACACGAGAGATATCACCCGGTGTTTCGGATCGCCGCGCACGCCGCTCTGCCGCGAGTGGCGCTCTTGGAGGGGAGGGCGCTCGCGGGCCGCCGGCCACCGGGCCAATCCCCGGCGCAGCACGGCTGATTGCCGTCTTGTCCTGGCCTGTTCGCAGCGTTTACTTTTGCCGCTCCTGACGCATGTCGAGGGGGCTCCCACATGGCCGTACGCGGCCGGCACCGCCGGTATCAGCCGAACAGGATCAACCGCGCCTCACTCACCGTCACGGCGGGCGGTGCCGGAATGGCCCTCCCGCTCATCGCCACCGGCGTGGCGCACGCGGCCGACGTGGACACCTGGAACAAGGTCGCCGCCTGCGAGTCCGGCGACAACTGGAGCATCAACACGGGCAACGGCTACTACGGGGGGCTGCAGTTCACCCAGTCCACCTGGGAGGCGTACGGCGGCAAGGTCTACGCCCACCGCGCGGATCAGGCCACCAAGGACCAGCAGATCGCCATCGCCGAGAAGGTGCTCAAGGGCCAGGGGCCCGGGGCCTGGCCGGTCTGCTCGGTACGCGCGGGCCTCACCCGCGGCGGCGGCACGCCCGCCGTCGACCCGTCCGGCGGCTCCTCGCGGCCGGCCACCGCGAGCACCTCGCCGCAGACGGCCAAGCGTTCGGTCCGTGACGTGAAGCCGCAGACCACGCCCCAATCGCACGCGGGCACGGCCGAGATGTACACCGTCGTCCACGGTGACACGCTCTCCGGCATCGCCGGCTCCCGGCACGTCGAGGGCGGATGGCAGCGGCTGTACGACACGAACCGCGCGACCGTGGGCTCCGACCCCGATCTGATCCTCCCCGGCCAGCGCCTGGACCTGCACGGCAAGGCCCAGGCGCCCGTGCACACGCCGGGCGCACCGGCGAAGCAGCCCGCGGATCACGGAAGCACCCCGCACAAGGCCGGCCCGCACAAGGCCACCCCGCACAAGACGACGCCGCACAGGACCACACCGGACCACTCCACCAAGCAGCACACGCTGGTCGCCCCCGTGAACGCCGCGACGGGGACGCAGTACCACGCCGCCGGCGCGTCCTGGTCGAAGGGCTACCACACGGGCGTCGACTTCCCGGTGCCCACCGGTACCTCGGTGAAGGCGGTCGCCGCGGGCCATGTCGTCAGCGCCGGCTGGGGCGGCTCGTTCGGCTACCAGGTGGTCATCCGGCACGCCGACGGCCGCTTCACGCAGTACGCCCACCTGTCGGCGATCTCCGTGAAGGACGGCCAGAGCGTGGGGGAGGGGCAGCGCATCGGCCGCTCCGGGTCCACGGGCAACAGCACGGGCCCGCATCTGCACTTCGAGGTGCGGACCGGGCCCGGCTTCGGTACCGACGTCGACCCGCTGGCGTACCTGCGGGCGGGCGGCGTCAGGATCTGACGCGGGTGCGCCGGGGCCTCGGGAGCGGCGTCGTCGGTATGTACGGCGCGTACAGAGGGCCAAAACCAGCCACACCCCCGGACGGCGCGTCCCGCGGTGACTCGCTCTCCGGGGACGGCGCCGTCACCGACGCCGGTACGGGGGGTACGAGGGCGTCCTCGCCGTGCCCCGCGGCCATCCCGTGCCCGACGTCGCCGGCGCGGGCCGGGGGGACGGCCCGGCCGGGAAGGACGGCGAGCAGCAGCAGTTCCTCGACGGGGTCCGGCGTCGCGGGGACGGGTTTCGGCGTCGCGGGGACGGCGACGGCCGTGTCGTCCGGCCCGGCGCACGCCGCGTCCTCGGCCGGGACGTCCTCGGCGGGACGCGGGGTGCTGCCGATCTGCTCCGTGGTGAGGAGGATCAGACCGCCCGCGGCGACGATCCCGCAGGCCAGTGCGAGCACGGTGCCTGTCTCGCCGTAGCGGAACGTCTCACCGAACATCGTGATGCCCACGGCGGCGGCGACGACGGGGTTCACGACCGTCAGCGTGGCCAGCGGCGCGGCGAGGCCGCCACCGCGGTAGGAGGCCTGCGACAGCAGCATCCCGGCCGTCGCGAAGACGCCGATGAGCGCGAGGCTCGGCAGGTCGGAGAGCGAGACCTGGTGCTCCCAGTCGACCGCGACCGTCTTGGTGAACACCGAGGACATGCTGAAGGCCGTGCCCGATCCCACCGCGAGCAGCACACTGCGCACGGCGGGGTGCCGGTGCGCGGCCCGGCCCGCGACCATGAACGCCACCACCGCGCCGCCGGCCACCACGGCCAGCACCGTGCGCTGGGTGCTGCTCAGGGACTGCGCGTCGGCCGAACCGACCAGGGCGAGCAGGACCGCGAGACCCACCGTGGCCATGATCGCGCCGCGCCAGGCGGTCGCCCCGGCCCTGCGGCCGACGAAGACCGCCGCCATCGGCAGGGCGAACACGATGGTCAGCGCGCCCAGCGGCTGCACCAGACTCAGCGGCCCGTAGGCGAGCGCGACCACGTGCAGCACGCCGCCGAGGCCGGACAGGGCGACGGCCGCCCACCAGCCGGGGCGGCGCAGCGGGGCGTACGTCTGGTCGGGAGAGGTCAGCGCGACCTGCTCCTGCACGATCGCGCCGCCCGCGTACGCGACGGCGGAGACGAACGAGAGCAGGACGGACAGCGCGAGCGCGCTCATGAGTCCCTCCTCGGCGTGCGGCGTGGGCGCGGTGCCCGGTGCGGCGAACGGTCGGCCTTCATGGTGACTACGATCCCTCGTTCGGCCCTTCACGTCGTCGTACCTGAGCAGGCAATGCGTACTACTGCCGATGGAGTACGACACGCGCCGTGTCCTCCCCTGGGTGGGCGACAGGAGGGGGAGGCCCGCCGGTGAAATCCCCTAGGGGACTTGGTACTACTGGTTTTCGTGGACCTCGACCCCGATCTCGCCGCGCTCGACGCGCTCGGTGGCTTCTCCGTACTACGCACCGGCGTGCCGCCGCGGGGGCCGCTGCCGACCCTCGCCCGGACGTACGCGGCGCCGGAAGTCGATCAGCCCGGAGAGGTTTACGGAGATCCGATAATTTTCCGTGTCCGGAAGGTCGCGGAGGGTCTGCGGGCCCCCGAACCCCGCGTCGCGGTGTCGGTGGCGCAGCAGGCGCTGGCGGCCCGCCTCTGGTCGATCGCGCTGGGCGCCGCGGCGGTCTACGGGCACCTGCCCGACCTCGATCCGGAACTGCTGCGCTGGGACCCGGACGGCAGCGCTCCGGACGACCTGTGGCTGTCCGAGGTGCGCGTCCTGCCCGTGACCGCGATCGGGACGGTCGTGGGCGAGGGCCATCTCCGTCCGCTGGAGACCGCCCTGCGGTCCCGGTACCGCGTCTCGCGGGGCCTGCTGCGGGGAAACGCGGCCTCCGCGCTGGCGGGCGCCTGGCGCCAGCTGGACCGCTGGGCCCGGACCCACGGCCGCACGGACGTGGCCGACCGGGCCCGCACCCTCGCCGTCGGCCTCCTCCGGGGGCCCGGTGCGGCCGGCACCCTCGACCCGCGCACCCTCCGCCGCCGCAGCTGCTGTCTCTACTACCGCCTGCCCGGCGGCGGCCTCTGCGGCGACTGCTGCTTCGACCGGCCGCCGGACCGCACCGGGGGCCGCGGGGGAACAACGCCCCGTTCCTGAGGGCCGTGGTCTTCCGCGCGCGCTCCTTGTGGGTGACCATGAGGGACACCGACCGGAACGACGGGGGGTTCTGTGTGCGAGTGGGACTGCTGACCCGGGAGTATCCGCCGGACGTGTACGGCGGCGCGGGCGTCCATGTCGAGTTCCTCGCCCGGGAGTTGCGCGCGCTCACCGAGCTGGACGTGCACTGCTGGGGCGAGGGCTCGGCGGACGGCGTCGTGCGCCACCGGCCCTGGTCCTCGCTCGACGGCGCCAACGACGCCCTGCGCACCTTCTCCGTGGACCTCGCCATCGCCGCCGCCCTCGAAGGCCGCGAACTCGTCCACTCGCACACCTGGTACGCCAACCTCGCCGGCCACTTCGGCAAGCTGCTGCACGGCATCCCGCACGTCATGACCGCGCACTCCCTGGAGCCGCTGCGCCCCTGGAAGGCCGAGCAGCTCGGCGGCGGTTACGCCCTCTCCAGCTGGGCCGAGCGCACCGCCATCGAGTCCGCCGACGCCGTCATCGCCGTCTCCGGAGCCATGCGCGAGGACATCCTTACCTGCTATCCGGCCCTGGACGCGGCGAGAGTGCGGGTCGTGCACAACGGCATCGACACCTCCCTCTACCGGCCCGATCCCGGCACGGACGTCCTCGACCGCATCGGCGTCGACACCGGCCGCCCCTACGTACTGTTCGTCGGCCGTATCACCCGGCAGAAGGGCGTCCCCCAACTCCTGCGCGCCGTGCGGGACATCGATCCGGCCGTGCAGGTGGTGCTGTGCGCCGGTGCCCCCGACACCCCCGAGATCGACCGGGAGTTCCGCGAACTCTTCCAGGAACTGAGCGGCGTCCGCGAGGGGGTGCACTGGATCCCGCAGATGCTGCCGCGCCAGGACGTGATCCAACTCCTCACGCACGCGGCCGTGTTCGTCTGCCCCTCCGTCTACGAGCCGCTGGGCATCGTCAACCTGGAGGCGATGGCCTGCGGAACGGCCGTCGTCGCGTCCCGGGTCGGCGGCATTCCCGAGGTCGTCGAGGACGGGGTGACGGGTGTTCTGGTGACGGTCGATCAGGACTTCGAGGCCGCGCTGGCACGCGCCCTCGACTCGGTTCTCGCCGATCCCCTGGCCGCCCGGCGGATGGGCGAGGCCGGACAGGAGCGCGCGGTACGGGAGTTCGGCTGGGACGCGGTGGCCCGAAGGACCGTCCAGTTGTACGAGGAAGTCCTCAAAGCGGGGTAACCATCGAAGAGGCGTACTTCGGCAACAGGGCCCCGTCCGGCAACCGGACGCGGCCCGAGCGGGCGTAGAGGGGCGGCGGCATGCGGCGAACGGGACACCCCCTGGGCGAGTGGAGCCGGGACCTGGGGGAGGGGCCTTCGGTACTGGGCATCGTACTCGCGGGCGGAGAGGGCAAGCGTCTGATGCCCCTCACCGCGGACCGCGCGAAACCCGCGGTCACCTTCGGCGGCACGTACCGCCTGGTGGACTTCGTGCTCTCCAATCTCGTCAACGCGGACATCCTGCGCATCTGCGTCCTGACGCAGTACAAGTCGCACTCGCTGGACCGGCATGTGACGACGACGTGGCGGATGTCGAGCCTGCTCGGCAACTACGTCACGCCGGTCCCCGCCCAGCAGCGGCTCGGCCCGCGCTGGTACCTGGGCAGCGCGGACGCGATCCTGCAGTCCCTCAACCTCGTGTACGACGAACGGCCCGACTACATCGCGGTGTTCGGCGCCGACCACGTCTACCGCATGGACCCGCGGCAGATGCTCGCCCAGCACATCGAGAGCGGCGCGGGCGTGACCGTGGCGGGGATACGGGTGCCGCGCGCCGAGTCCTCCTCGTTCGGTGTCATCACCCCCGGCTCCGACGGGCAGACCGTGCGGGGCTTCCTGGAGAAGCCCGCCGATCCGCCGGGACTGCCCGACGACCCCGGCTGCGTCTTCGCCTCGATGGGCAACTACATCTTCACCACCAAGGCCCTGGTGGAGGCGCTTCAGCGGGACGCCGAGGACGAGCACTCGGTGCACGACATGGGCGGGTCGATCCTGCCCATGCTCACCGAGCGCGGCGAGGCGCGGCTGTACGACTTCAGCGAGAACCACGTCCCCGGGGAGACCACCCGGGACCAGGGGTACTGGCGCGACGTCGGGACGCTCGACGCGTACTACGACGCCCACATGGACCTGATCGCCGAACGCCCCGCCTTCAACCTCTACAACCGCAGGTGGCCCATCTACACGCACTCCGGTCAGCTCTCACCGGCGAGATTCAGCGCCGGGGGCATCGCGAGCGAGTCGATCGTCAGCGCGGGCTGTCTGATCCGGGGGCAGGTCACGCGGTCGGTGCTCTCGCCGGGGGTCCTCGTCGATCCGGGCGCCGTGGTCCAGGGCTCCGTCCTGCACGACAACGTCCGCATAGGGCGTGGCGCGGTGGTGCGCGGGGCGGTCCTCGACAAGAACGTCGAGGTGCCGCCGGGCGCGACGATCGGCGTCAACCCGGAGCGGGACGGGGAGCTGTACACGGTCTCCGGGAACGGGGTGATCGCGCTCGGGAAGGGCCGGCTCGTGTCGTAGACCCGCCGCCCGCACCGACGGCCGCCCGGTCCGGGCCGCCGGAGTGCGCGGACATCCGGAGATCCGACCGACTCTCGTACGGCCGTACGGTTTTGATGCCCCGTACGGCCGTGCGTGGCGAGCGCTTCGCGTGGGCGTGCGGATCCGGCCCCTGCCGCCGAGTGCCGTCTCGGCGCGACGCGTTCACTCTCGGCGCTGAGCCGTCCGGCTGGGGTTCTGGGGGATCTTTGGGGCCCTTGGGTGTGAACTGACATCAAGTGTCCCTTGTGTCCGACCCTCCTTTTAGTGGCCGGGCTTAATCTGCTGTTAACTGTGCGTAGCTTGATCGTACTTGACCGTAATCGCCTCTCGGGGTTTGACTGCTTGCTCAACCGTCGTCGACGCGAGAGCAAGCCCTTGACTTCCGATCTCCTCGCACCACTCGACCTGGCGTTCTGGAACATCGAGTCCGCCCAGCACCCGATGCACCTGGGTGCCCTCGGTGTCTTCACGGCGCACTCGCCCACCGCGGGCGCGCACGCCGCCGACCTGCTCGCGGCCCGCGCGGCCGGGGTCCCCGGGCTGCGCATGCGGATCCGCGACGTCTGGCAGCCTCTCGTCTATCCGCCGACCTTCGGAAGCGCGACCCGGGAACCCGCGCCCCACTTCGACCCCCTGGACCACGTCCGGCTGCACGCGCCGACCACGGACTTCCACACGGACGCGGGACGGCTCATGGAGCGCCCGCTGCTGCGCGGCCGGCCGCCCTGGGAGGCACACGTCCTGCCCGGCGAGGACGGCACCTCGTTCGCCGTGTTCTTCAAGTTCCACCACGCCCTGGCCGACGGGCTGCGGGCGCTGATGCTCGCCGCCGCCCTCATGGACCCGGTGGACATGCCGGAACCCCGTCCACGGCCCGCGGAGCCGCCACGGAGCCTCTTCCCGGACGTCCGCAGGCTGCCGGGACTCGTCCGCGGCACCCTCTCCGACGTGGGCCGCGCCCTGGACATCGGGACCTCGGTCGCCCGCGCCACCCTCGGCGTCCGCTCCTCACCCGCACTGACCTCGCGCCCCACCGGCACCCGCCGCATCGCGGGCGTCTCCCTCGACCTGGACGACGTGCACCGCGTGCGCAAGAGCGTCGGCGGCACCGTCAACGACGTCCTGATCGCCGTCGTCGCGGGCGCCCTGCGCACCTGGCTCGACGAGCGCGGCGACGGCAGCGAGGGCGTGGCCCCCCGGGCCCTGATCCCCGTCTCCCGGCGCCGCCCGCGCACCGCGCACCCACAGGGCAACCGGCTCTCCGGCTACCTGATACGGCTTCCGGTGGACGACCCGGACCCGGTCGGCCGGCTGCGCGCGGTGCGTACGGCCATGGACCGCAACAAGGACGCGGGCCCCAACCGGGGAGCGGGCGCCGTGGCGCTGCTCGCCGACCACGTGCCGCCGCTCGGCCATCGTCTCGGCGGCCCCGTCGTCGGCCAGGCGGCCCGGCTGCTCTTCGACATCCTCGTCACCAGCGTGCCGCTGCCCAGCCTCGGTCTGAAGCTCGGCGGCTGCCCGCTCGCCGAGGTCTATCCGCTCGCGCCGCTGGCCCGCGGGCAGGCACTGGCGGTGGCGGTCTCGACGTTCCGCGGGCGGGTCCACTACGGGCTCGTCGCCGACGGGGAGGCCGTACCGGACCTGCACCGGCTGGCCCGCGCGCTGACCGAGGAGGTGGAGACGCTGATCATCGCCTGCGGCTCCTGAGCGGCCGGTGATCACCGCGGGTTTGGCGCCTTGCCCCCTTGCTCCGTAAAATTCCGCCTTCGAAAGCGAGCGCGGTTCGAGCGCGGCGCGAAAACCCCAGGAAGCGGCAACGGCGATGACGGTGACAGAGGACGGCCAGGCGGCTCTCGCCGTGGACACGGCAGAGGACGACCGGGCGGCTTCCGCCGTCGACACGGCAGCGGAGGCGTACGGGCCCGGCATCGACCCGCAGCGGCTGGCCGTCTGCCTCAGCGTGCTCGACGAGCTCGACAGGATCGACGTCGACCACCCCGACGCCATCGCCGTGCGCCGTGCCACCGCGGGCATCTACCGCACGGTGAAACAGCGCCGCCGCCAGGATCGCAGGGCCGCCAAGACCGCCCACGACAAGGCCGTCACCGAGTCCACCGCGACCGGCTCCGCCCAGCGCATCGACGACGAGACCGAGGGCATCCTGCCCTCGTCCGTCACCGAGGCCGGCGAGATCGCGGGGATACTCCAGCGCCCGCGCTCCTGCTACATCTGCAAGACGCGCTACGTCGAGGTCGACTACTTCTACCACCAGCTCTGCCAGGACTGCGCGGCTGAGAACCGCGCCCGCCGCGACGCCCGCACCGACCTCACCGGCAAGCGCGCGCTGCTCACCGGCGGCCGCGCCAAGATCGGCATGTACATCGCGCTGCGGCTGTTGCGCGACGGCGCCCACACCACCATCACCACCCGCTTCCCGAACGACGCGATCCGCCGCTTCAAGGCCATGCCCGACAGCGACGAGTGGATCGGCCGGCTGAAGATCGTCGGCATCGACCTGCGCGACCCGGCGCAGGTCGTCGCGCTCGCCGACTCCGTCGCCGCCGCGGGCCCGCTCGACATCCTGATCAACAACGCGGCCCAGACCGTACGCCGCTCGCCCCAGGCCTATGGCGAGCTGCTCGCCGCCGAGTCCGGCCCGCTGCCCGCCGGCGAGCTGCCGCCCGCCGAGGTCATCGGCACCTTCGGCTCCGGCGCGGTGGCCGCGCTCCCGGTCCCCGGCGGCGGCGCGCTGACCGCCCAGGACGTCACGGACCTCGCGCTGGTTTCCGGATCCGCGTCGCTGGAGCGGATCGCGGCCGGTACGGCCATCGACGCCGGCGGCCTCGTGCCGGACCTGCACGACACCAACAGCTGGATCCAGGCCGTCGAGGAGGTCACACCGGTCGAGCTGCTCGAGGTCCAGCTCTGCAACTCCACCGCGCCGTTCATCCTGATCAGCCGCCTGCGCGCGGCGATGGCGGCCGCACGGGCCGAGCGGACGTACATCGTGAACGTCTCCGCGATGGAGGGCGTCTTCAACCGCGGCTACAAGGGCGCGGGCCACCCGCACACCAACATGGCCAAGGCCGCGCTGAACATGCTCACGCGCACCAGCGCCCAGGAGATGTTCGAGAAGGACCGCATCCTGATGACCGCCGTCGACACCGGCTGGATCACCGACGAGCGTCCGCACCCCGACAAGATGCGCCTCGCCGACGCGGGCTTCCACGCCCCCCTCGACCTCGTCGACGGCGCGGCCCGGGTGTACGACCCGATCGTGCGCGGCGAACAGGGCGAGGAGCTCTACGGGGTCTTCATGAAGGACTACGCGCCCGGCAAGTGGTAGTCCCGCCGTCAAGTGCTGGTCCCGCCCGTCAAGCGGTGGTCCGGCCCGGCAAGTGCTGGTCCGGCCCGTGCGCGGGCCGCGGGTGGTCACGGGCGGCGGGTGAGGCCGCGCCCGGACCGTTCCCCGCGAAGGCGTCGGCGGTCATCTCCCGCGCCTTCGGACCACCGGACCCCGGGGAAGGTGCCGCGGGGCCCGGGACGGCGTGCGCACGGCGCCCGCGCGGGTCTCAGCGGCCGCCGTCCGGTGCGCGGGAGCGCAAACGGTCGTGCAGGGCGTAGCCGGCCCCGCGCGCGGCCCGGACCCGGGTCCCGCCGTCGACCAGCAGATCGGCGCCCGTGATCCACTCGGCGGCGTCGGAGGCCAGCCACACCACCGCCCGCGCGACGTCCTCGGGCCGGCCGATACGGCCGAGCGGGAGCCCGGCCCCGAGCTCGTCCTCGGCGTCCTCCCAGACGAAGCGCGCCATCTCGGTGCGGACGAGTCCGGGGGAGACGGAGTTGACCCGGACCCCCGGTGCCAGTTCGCCCGCGAGCTGCCGCGTGAGGTGCAGCAGGGCCGCCTTGCTGGTGCCGTACGCGCCCACGTGGGGCCCCGCGTGGTCCGCGCCCTCCGTGCACACGTTCACGATCGCGCCGCCGTGCTCACCCATCCAGCCGTGCCAGGCGTACTGCGCCAACCGCAGCGCGGCCTCGACGTTGACGGTGAACGCCGCCCGCCAGCGGTCCGGGTCGACGTCCATGAGCGGGCCGTACGGCTGATTGGTCGCGGCGTTGTTGACCACGAGGTCGATGCGCCCGAACTCGCGCAGCGCCAGCTCGGTCACGGCTCTCAGATGCGCCGGATCGGCGACCGAACCGGCGAGCGCGACCCCGCCGAGCCGCTCGGCCACCCGGCGCACCGCGTCCGCGTCCCGGGCGGTCACACACACCCGTGCCCCCGCCCGGCGGAGTTCCTCGGCGACGGCCAGCCCGATCCCGCGCGAGGCTCCGGTGACGATGGCGGCCCTGCCCCGCAGTCCGTACGGTGACGTCATCCGCGTACCGTCTCATGACGGACCGTCAGTCGACAGCCCCGAGCCGGGAGTTCCGCGCCGCCACCAGCTCCACCACGGTGCGCCAGTCCTCCAGCACCCCGGCGTGCAGTCCGGCGACCCGGCCCGCGTCGCAGGCATGGCGCAGGCTCAGCGCGTCGTCGGCGTCGCGGGGGTCCGGCCGTCCGCCGGAGTGGAGGCGTCCCAGACGGGAGACGCGGTCGCCGAGCAGCGGCCGCACCCATTCCGGCGCCGGCCGGGCGTGCGCGGTGGCGTCGCCGGGGCGCAGCAGCCGGCCGATGCCGTGGACCAGACCCGCCACCTGGAGTTCCTTGTCGGCGGGATGACTGCGGCGCAACAGGGCCGCGGTCTGCAGCGCGTGGTCGTGCACATCGACCGGGCCGCCGCTGCCGTCCGCGGCGGGCCGGGTGTCCCGGCAGGCGTGCAGCAGATCCATCAGCTCCTCGACGCTGCGCAGCTCCATGCGTCGGTCCTTCCGCGAGAAAGCCGTTGCCGGGCGCCAGCACAGCATGGCCGGCTTGCGAACCGGCCAACGGGACCTGAACTGCGCGCCGTGTTCAGCGGTGGCCGTGCGGGTGGTCACGACCCGCGTGGTCCGGGCGCTCCTTCGCTTCCGCGGAGCCGCCCATGGTCCGCAGCATCATCGGGCCGCCGGTGCGCAGGAAGCGCCATACCAGCGCCGCCGCGAGCAGCAGGAAGGCGATGTTGAGCCAGGTCGTGTAGTCCCAGGAGACGCCCTCCATGGGAATCCGGGCGTCGGCCTGGTCGGGGACGAGCCCGAGGCCGCTGAAGAGGATCTCCACGACGTACCCCGCGACCACCATGGCCCCGTAGAAGGTGACCAGCAGGAAGCCCGTCATCCGCAGGCCGTAGTACTTCCGGTAGATGTTCAGGATCGGCAGGATCAGCAGGTCGGCGAAGACGAACGCGACCACGCCCCCGAAACTGATGCCGCCCTTCCACAGCACGACGGCCAGCGGCACGTTGCCGATCGAGCACACGAAGGAGGCGATCGCCACGAGCGGCCCGATCAGGGGCCCGACCAGCTTCGCGGCGAGCGGATGTCCGTCGAGGAAGAAGGAGCGCCAGAACGAGTCGGGCACCCAGGCGGCGATGGCGCCGGCGATCAGCAGCCCGCCCACCAGGTCGCGCAGGATCGCCGCCCACTCCATGACGAACACGTGCGCGACCGAGGTGAAGCCCGCGCCGGAGAACAGCCGGCGATGGAAAGGGCCCTCGCCGCGCACCGACATGTCCATCGCCGCGTGGCCCTCCATGGACCCGGCGAGTCCCCGGTCCGCCTGTTCCCGGGCCTGCCGCAGCAGCGGCTCGCGCAGGAACATCCGGAAGAGCACGGCGAGCACCACGATCATGACCGGGCCGCCGACGAACTCCGCGACGGTGAACTGCCAGCCCATCAACAGAGCCAGAATCACGCCGAGTTCGACCACGAGATTGGTGGAGGCGATCTCGAACGCCATCGCCGCGGTGAAGTTCGCGCCTTTGCGGAACAGGGAGCGCGCGAGCGCCACTGCCGCGTACGAGCAGGACGAGGACGCCACGCCGAGGCCGGCGGCCAGGACGAGCGTCCGCGGCCGGTCGTCACCGAGCAGCCGTGCGACCGTCGCGCGCCGCACCACCGCCTGGACCACGGCGGACAGCGTGAATCCCAGGATCAGCGCCCAGGTGATCTCCCAGGTCATCGACCCGGCGATGGACAGCGCGTGCAGGATCGCGTGCATCGGCTTCGCTCCCTCCCAGTGGGCTACTTCCGGGCTGTCCGCGCGACTGTACCCCCTGGGGGTATTAATCGGAGCGTTCCGGCGGGTCGGCGGGGGTGCCGGCGCGAATCCGCGGATTCGTCCCGAGGGGAGGTGGGTGCCTTCGCTACGCCGAACGAGTGATGTGAACGGGAGACAAGTCGTCAAATAGACGCAGATCAGCGAACGGGGAACGCCGATCGACGCGAGACGGTTACCTCGTGTTTTCAGCCCCATAGAGCGGGCATCCGCTCATTTGGTTACCCTGTACCGACGGACAGCCTGAAGGGGTCCCACCCACACCCATGGTCCGTCCCGGGACAGCCGGTCACCACGGCCTGCTCTCACACGAGTTACCGGCGCCACCGCGTCCCTAACTGCCTTCGACTCAGACCCGAGCGGGCGTCAGGCGGCCGGAAACAGACTGGCCCCTGCACGTCCCGAGGGTGACCCGACACATAAGGAGTGCGCGGTGACACCGGAGAAGACGAATAGCGATCGCCCCAAGGAACGCACGGAGCGCGCGGGCCGCCGGCCCGAGAAGAAGCTGGGAAGCCTCGACGTGTGGGCCAGGTCCGCGCCGATCCGCCTCGCGGGTTACGAGGACGACCTCGCCGAGCCCCACATCCTGCCCAGCGTCGACTGACCGACCCGGCGCGAG
Organism: Streptomyces sp. NPDC057950; assembly: GCF_042887295.1. Lineage (NCBI taxonomy): Bacteria > Bacillati > Actinomycetota > Actinomycetes > Kitasatosporales > Streptomycetaceae > Streptomyces > Streptomyces sp. NPDC057950. The sequence goes on along the minus strand of NZ_JBHVPP010000005.1, from coordinate 105,966 downwards.
ACCCCCTCGCGACAGCTGACGGCATGGGCGTGCCAGACTCACGCCCATGCCGATCAGAGAAGCCGTGACCGACGACTGGCCGCGGATCTGGCCTTTCTGGCACCGCATCGTCGCCGCGGGCGAGAGCTACACCTGGGACCCCGACACCCCGGCCGAAGCGGCCCGTGCCCTGTGGATGGCGCCGGGCAAGCGCGTGTACGTCGCCGAGGACGCCGCCGGCACGGTCGTCGGCTCGGCCTTCGTCACCCCGAACTACGGCGGCCCCGCCGACCGCATCGCCAACGCCGGATTCATGGTCGACCCCGACCACGCGGGGCGCGGCATCGGCCGCGCGCTCGCCGAGCACGTCCTGACCGTCGCCAAGGCCGACGGCTACCGGGGCATGGTCTTCAACGCCGTCGTGGAGACCAACCCCGCCGTCGCACTGTGGACCTCGCTCGGTTTCACCGTGCTGGCCACCGTGCCGGACGCCTACGAGCACCCCCGGCACGGGCGCGTCGGACTGCACATCATGTACCGCGCGCTCTGAATGGCGGTCCATGGCCGGAGCGGCTCCCGGTGGTCATGGCCGTCCCTTCCCGGCGGGCCGGTGACACTGAGCGGTCTCAGTCCAGCGGCGCCGTCCGCCTCCACGGACGCAGCTCCTCCAACTGTCCCGCCAGCTCCAGGAGTTCCAGTTCGGAGCCCGGCCGCCCGACCAGCTGGACGGCGCACGGGGCGCCGCTCGGCAGGGTCCCGAACGGCACCGCCATCGCGGGCCACCCGGTGAGGTTCCAGGGCGGAGTCAGCGGCGAGTAGTTCGTGTTGGCCAGCAGGTTGCGCAGCCAGCCCCGCTCGTGCCAGGCCGCGGCGGCAGGTCCCCGCCGGGCCAGCGCGGGGGTCAGCAGCACGTCGTGCTCCTCGAAGAACGGCGTCAGGCGTGCGCGCAACTGCTCACGCCGTTCACCCGTGCGCACACCGGCCACGAAGCGGCGCCCCACGGCGGCGTGCACACGCGTGCGGCGGCTGAGCCGGCGCGGATCGAGGTCCGCGGCGTCCACCGCGGTCCCCGCCGTCCAGTGCGCGAGCGAGGTGGTGCCCAGCCAGAGCGGGTACGGGGGGTCGGAGGGCCGCACCTGGTGACCCGCCCCGGCCAGCAGCGCGGCCGCCTCCCGTGCCGCCGTCGCGTACCGGTGGCCGACGGTCACACCGGCCAGCGGGCTGCGTACGGAGACCGCCACCTTCCGGACGAGGTTCCCGGAGGGCCGTACCGCCTCGATGTCCGCCAGGACCGCCAGCATCAGGCGGGCGTCCGCCACGGTGGTCGCGAGCGGCCCGTTCTCCGACATCCCGAACCAGTCGCCGTGGCCGATGCCGGCCGGGACCGTGCCGTGCCCCGGCTTCAGCCCGACCAGGCCGCAGTTGGCCGCCGGGATGCGCAGCGACCCCATCCCGTCGTTGCCCAGCGCGAGGGGCACCATCCCGGCTGCGACGGCGGCCGCGCCGCCGCCCGAGGAACCGCCGGCCGTGCGCGAGGTGTCCCACGGGTTGCGGGCGATGCCGTACACGCTGTCCGAGGTGCCGAAGACACAGAGCTCGGGCACGTTCGTCAGGCCCACCACCACGGCGCCCGCCGCGCGCAACCGCGCCACGGTGACATGGTCCTCCTCGGCGGCGGCGTCCGGGGTCGCGGCGGAGCCCTGCCGACAGGACTCGCCGCGCACCGGCAGGTTGTCCTTGACGGCCACGGGCACGCCCGCGAGGGGGAGCCGGGCCAGGTCCGGGTGGGCGGCCAGCGCGTCGGCCTCCGCGAGCGCCGCCTCGGACCGTACGAGCCGGAAGGCGCCGACCCGGGTGTCGAGCCGCTCGATCCGGGCGAGGTGCTCGGCCACCACCTCGCGGGGGGTGATCCGCTTCTCGCGGACGGCTGCGGCGATCTCGGTGGCGGTCCGGCCGGCCCAACTGCTCACGGATGCTCCTCGGGGACGCGGAATTACTGGTGAGTACGAGGAGCACTGTGCCGGGGCGCGGGGTGCCGCGTCGAGGGCTGACGCGCTGGGACATTCACCCCGGTTCCCGTGGACATTTCACGGGGCGACCGTCCGGCGGGCCGTCAGCGGCACCAGGTCATCCGACCACTACGCCAACTCTCCGTTCTTCGGGCCTCGTTGACAGTCATCGGAACCCGTCTCATCATCAGACATCCGATGAATTGGAGCCGCTCATGAGTACGTATCCAAGACGTCAGGTTCTGGGAGCCACCGCGGCCGCCGCCGCCGCGGCGGCTCTTCCCCTCACCGCCGCGACCGGGGCGCGAGCCGCCGGACCGGCCGACGGGCGGGCGGGGCAGTGGGTTCCCGTCCCCGCCCCGCTCCCCGTACCGCTCGACGCCCACTTCGACAACGACGGCATCGGCCGCGCGGCCGCCCCCGGCGGCGACTTCGACGGCTCGGGCTACAGCTTCCCCGGCGAGGAACTCCCCGAAGGCCCGGTCGAGGTGGACGGCATCGCCTTCCTCTTCCCGTCCTCCGCCGCGGGCGCCCGGAACAACGTGGTCGCCCTCGGCCAACGCATCGACCTCCCCCGCGGCCGCTACCTCTCGGCCCTGTTCCTCACGGCGGGCAGCTACGGCGACGCCTCCGGCACGGCCACCGTGCACTACGCCGACGGTTCGACGACGACCGCCGGGCTCGGCGGCGCGGACTGGTACGCGACGGGCGGCTCGCTGTCCGCCCCGTACCGCTACCGGCCGGACGGCGGCAAGGACGAGCACAGCGTCGGGATCGGCACGGCGGAGGTCTGGATCGACCCGCGGCGGGAGGCGGTCGCCCTCACGCTGCCGACCACCCGGCCCGCCGGGGAGAACCAGACCGCGCTGCACGTCTTCGCCCTCTCCCTGCAACCGGTGGCCCAGGGGCGGGCGTTGGCCCTGCGGGACGCGCACTCCACCTTCTCGCTGCTGGAGTCGAGCGGCGCGCAGAGCGTGGAGGCCACCGTCGTCAACGCCGGAACGGTCGCCGTCCTCGCGGGCGACCGGGTGACGGTCGGAGTCGAGGTGCCCGGTGCCCGCACCGTCGAGCCCGCGCGGGTGACCCGCCTCGACCCCGGAGAGCAGGCACGGGTCCGTGTCGGCATCCGCAACCGGGTGGGCACGGCACCCGGCACCGCGCGTGAGGGGACGGTGGTCGTCGAGGGCCGCGGCCGGCAGGCGGCCAGCGTCGGCCGCACACTGACCCTCGGCGTGCCCGACTACCTCCCGACCGAGGAGTCCCTCGCCGGTCACCAGGCCCCGTACTGGTTCCACCGCGCCAAGTTCGGCATCTTCATCCACTGGGGCGTCTACTCGGTACCCGCCTGGTCACCTGTGGGCGAGCAGTACGCCGAGTGGTACTGGAACAACCTGCAGAACCCGGACAACGCGGTGTACGCCTATCACCGGGAGAAGTACGGGGAGGACTTCGCCTACGACGACTTCATCCCGATGTTCACCGCCCACCGCTTCGATCCGCGCGCCTGGGTGGAGTTGTTCCGGGACGCCGGCGCCCAGTACCACGTCCTCACCTCCAAGCACCACGAGGGCTTCGCCCTGTGGGACACGCGGGTGTCCGACCGCAACGCCGTGAAAATGGGTCCGCGGCGCGACCTGGTCCGCGAACTCTTCGACGCCTCACGGCGGTTCACGCCCGAGCTGCACCGCGGCCTGTATTTCTCCATGCCCGAGTGGTTCAACCCCGACAACCCCTGGTCGGGCCACGCCCCGCGCAATCCGTACACCCGGGAACCGGTCCCGTACACCGGATACGCCGCGGGCAAGGACTATGTGAAGGACTATCAGGCCGCGCAGATGCTGGAACTGATCCACGGCTACGACCCGTCCGTCATCTGGTGCGACATCGGCGGGGCCAACGACAGCCCGCGGGTGCTCGCCGAGTACTTCAACCACGGCAAGAACCGGCCGAAGCCCTACGAGGTCACCGTCAACAATCGCTCGGGCATCGGCTTCCACGACTTCACGACCCCCGAGTACACGACCTACGAGAACACCGTCGTCGCCAAGTGGGAGTCCAGCCGGGGCCTCGACCCGTTCAGCTACGGCTACAACCGGGCCACCCCCGACGCCGCCTACATGACCGCCGAGGAGGTGGTCCGCAGCCTCGTCGACATCGTCTCCAAGAACGGCAACCTCCTGCTCGACATCGGGCCGCGCGCCGACGGCACCATCCCCGAGATCATGCAGACCCGGCTGCGCGAGACCGGCCGGTGGCTGAAGGTGAACGGCGAGGCGATCTACGACACGACGTACTGGTCGCGGATGGCGCAGCTCGGTGAGGACCTGCGGTTCACCGTGCGGCAGAACGAGGCCTTCTACATCCACTCGCTGACCGAGCCGGGCGCCACCCTCACCGTCGAGGCGCCGGTGCCGGTCCGCGGCGGTGACCGGGTGACCCTGCTCGGCCACGACCGGCCGCTCAACTGGACGGTACGCAACGGGGCTTTGGTGATCGACGTGCCGGCGGTGGCCCGCAGGTCCGGCCAGTACGTCTGGGTGTTCAAGGTGGAGTGGCGTAGCTGACGCCGGTGCGGTTGGGCGGACACCGGTGAGCACGGCCGTGGGACGGGACGGGTCCCGCGACGCGGGTGGGTCCGGGCGCGTGCGGCGCCGTGACCGTGACCGCCACGGCGCCGCCCGCGGATGGTCCGCACGCGCCCGGTCCGCGCGCCGGCGGCCGTCCCCGCCGACGGCGCGCACGGACCGGGGACCGGTGACGGGTGGGCAGACCGGGACCGCCGAGCGCCGGTGACCGGTACGCGGCCCCGGACCGGGGAGGAGCGGTGACCGGAGGCCGGCCCCCGGGAAGCATCGCCCGGCCGGATGCCGCCCCGGCCGGGCGGTACCGCCGGTGGCCGGTACCGCCACGATCGGAGCGGTACCGCATCGGCGGGCCGCCACCGTCGAGGAGAGCCGGAGCCCACCCTCGACGAAGGGCGTCCTGGCTGATGCGGTCCACCGACCGCCGGTGGTCCGACCTGACGGTCTACCGGCGGCCGGACGACCTGACGGTCCACCGGCGGCCGGACGACCTGACGGTCCACCGGCGGCCGGACGACCTGACGGTCCACCGGCGGCCGGACGACCTGACGGTCCACCGGCCGCCGGACGACCCGACGGTCCACCGACCGCCGGGCCTCACCTCAGGTGCCGGGTGAAGAACCGGGCCGCGGCGTCGCCCGCGGACTCCGGGACACCCGCGTGCCCGCCCATGTTGGCGTTCAGGGTCTTCTCCTTGGAGCCGAAGGCGTCGAAGAGGTCCAGGGACGACTGCCGATCGTTCCCCTCGTCGTCCCACTGCAGCAGGACGTGCAGGGGGATGGTGACCTGTCGGGCCTCCTCGAACATGGCTCGGGGAACGAAGCTCCCGGCGAACAGGACGGCGGCCGAGATGCGCGGCTCGACCACCGCCAGCCGGGTCCCGATGGAGATCACTCCCCCTGAGTACCCGACCGGGCCGCCGAGTCCGGGCAGCGACAGGACGGCGTCCAGGCTGTCCCGCCATTCCGGCACCGCCTTCTCGACCAGCGGGAGGACGAGCGCGTCGATGATCTCGTCGCCGACCGGCTCGCCGGACTTCAGCGTCCGGTGCAGGTCGGCGCGTGCCTGTTCGAGGGCGGGCAGGCGGGGCCGGTCACCGCTCCCGGGGAGCTCGACGGTGACCGCGGCGAAGCCGTCCGCAGCCGACCGCCGGGCCCGCGCCGCGAGTCGGGGGTACATCCTCCGCAGTCCGCCGGGGTGCCCGAGCAGGATCAGCGGCGTGGGCGTGGGCGTGGGCGCGGGCGTTGGCGAGGACGCGGGCGTGGGCGAGGACGCGGGCGTCCACAGGATGCCGGGGATCTCGCCGAGGGTGAATTCGCGTTCGAGGACGCCGTCGTCGAAACGCCGTTCAGAAGTGAATCGCATGGTCGTGCCTTTCGGGAGTGCGCGTGATCGGCGCTCCCGGACGACCTATCGCCCGACCGTGACCCCGGAGGGGAGCACCCATGTCGATACTGTGTCCACGGGTACCACCTCCTCGTTCTCTCGCACGGCCTCCGGAAAAGTAGCAGGGGTTCCCGTGGGCCGCCAACGGTTTTCTGCGGAGGCACGCGTGGCCCGGAGACCGGCCGCCCTTCCGTCAGAGGCCGGCGGCGGCCCCCGTGCTCTCGCGCCCGATCAGCCGGGGGACCGGCACCTGGACCGTCCGTGCCGGGCCGCCGTCCAGCAGCGCCGTCAGTTCCCGCGCGGCCGTGCGCCCGAACTCCACGGTGTCGCGGGAGAGCGCGGAGAGCCACGGCCTGACCATGCGGCACAGCGCCGAGTCCTCCCAGGCCACGACGGACACGTCACGCGGCACCAGGAAGCCCAGTTCCGTCGCGGTGGCGACCCCGGCGACGGCCATCACGTCGTTGTCGTAGACCAGCGCCGTCGGCGGCGCGCCGCTCTCCAGGACCCGGCGGGTGACGGCGGCGCCCTCGGAGTCCGAGTAGTCCGTGGTCAGTGACCGCACCTCGGACAGCCCCCGCCGCTCCGCCTCCGCGCGCAGGGTGCGGATGCGCCGCTCGGTGTGGGCGAGTCCCGGCAGGCCCGCGATGTGCGCGATCCGGCGGTGCCCGAGCGCGTACAACTCGCCCACCACCGAGGCCATCGCGCCCGCGTCGTCCGCCCAGACCGTGGACATCCCGGGGTGGCGCGTGTCCGGCACACCGCCGATCACCACCGCGGGCAGGCCCAGTTCCTCCAGCAGGTCGGGGCGCGGATCGTCGGTGCGCGGATCGACCACCAGGACCCCGTCCACGCGGTGCTCGGCCCACCAGCGCCGGTAGACCGCGCACTCGTCGCCGACGTCCTCCACCACCTGGAAGAGCAGCCCCAGATGCCGCTCGGCGAGTACCTCCTGGATGCCGGAGATCAGCTGCAGGAAGAACGAGTCCACGCCCAGGGTGTCGGCGGGACGGGCGACGACGAGCCCGACCGTGGCGGCGCCCTCGCCGGACAGCGCGCGGGCCGCCGTGCTCGGTCGCCAGCCCAGCTGTTCGGCGACCCGGCGCACCCGGTCGCGGGTGATCTCGGAGACTCCGGGCCGGTCGTTGAGGGCGAAGGAGACCGCGCTCTGCGAGACCCCGGCGCGTTGCGCGATGTCCTTCATCGTCGGCCGGCGCGCGGGTGGCCGCTTGGCTGGCAACCTTGCTCCCCGTTCTGCTGAGACCACGCACTAATGCGCTTGAGCTGAGGCAATCTAAAGCGCATTAGTGATCGATGGCAAGAGGTTGGTCGCACGTCTGTGACCAGCCATGTTTCCTTACTAAAGAGTTTAGCTGGGCCAAATCCATTGACTGGCCCGGCGAGTTGCATGCAAGGTCTGCCCCGGCACCACTCGCCCCCCACCGCAGAGGAGCCCCATCCGTGCGTATCTCCCGCAGAGTTCTCGCCGCCGCTGCCGCCGTCGCCGTCGTCCTGCCGTTGAGTGCCTGCGGCTCCGGGGACGGCGGCGGTGGCTCGACGGACGCCTCCGGCAAGATCGAGGGCGACATCACCTTCCAGACCTGGAACCTGAGGGCCAACTTCAAGCCGTACTTCGAGGGTGTGGTCGCGGACTTCGAGAAGAAGTACCCGGACACCCATGTGAAGTGGGTCGACCAGCCCGCCGAGGGCTACGCCGACAAGATCAGCGCGGACGCGGCCGGCGGCACCCTGCCCGACGTCGTGAACGTCTCGCCGGACCTCGTCGCCCCGCTCGCCAAGGCGGGCCTCGCCCTGGACCTCGACAAGTCGGCCGCCCAGTACAAGAAGGAGTACCTGGACGGCGCCTGGGCCGGTCATCGGATACCGGGCATGACCGGGACGTACGCCTTCCCCTGGTACCTCAACACCGGCCCGCTGTTCTACAACAAGTCGCTGTTCAAGGAGGCCGGACTCGACGCCTCCGAACCGCCGACGACCTACGACGAACTGTTCTCCGACGCGCTGCGGCTGGCCGACAGGAGCGGCGGAAAGGTCGCCACCCTCGCCAACGTGCCCACCATCGAGGACTTCGGCCGCTACGGCGTCGGGCTGATGAACAAGGAAGGCACCGCCTTCGCCTTCGACGACGCCAAGGGCGTCGAACTCCTGACCAAGTACAAGGAGTTGTACGACGCGAAGGCGCTCGACCCGCAGGCGCTCACCGCGACCCCGGAGTCGTCCGGCAAGAAGTTCCTCACCGGCGCCGTCGCCATGAACCCGGGCAGCGCCCTGGACCTCGGCAACTTCAAGAAGCAGGCGCCCAACCTGTACAGGAACATCGGCATCACGGACCAGATCACCAGCACCGGCAAGGTGAACATGTACGTCATGGGCGTGATGGTCAACTCGCGCACCAAGCACACTCCGGCCGCGGTCGCCTTCGCCCACTTCGTCACCGACGCGCGGAACCAGATGTCCTTCGCCAAGAAGGTCGCGATCTTCCCGAGCACCGCCGGCTCGCTGGACGACCCGTACTTCACCAAGGAGGACGGCACCGACGAGACGCGGGTGCGGATCGCCGCCGCCAAGTCCCTGAAGAACGCGGTCAATTACACGCCAGTCCTCTTCAGCGAGCAGATGAAGACCGCGTTGCGCAACGAGGTCGCCAAGGCACTCCAAGGCAAGGAGAGCCCCAAGGCGGCCCTCGACAACGCTGTCAGGGCCTGCGACCGGCTCCTCCAGCAGCAGGGCTGATCCGGTATGGCGAGCCCCTCGACCCTGTCCGGCGACACGCGGCGCGGCGCGCGGACACCCCGCGCCGCCTCCCGGGTGCGACGCCAGCTGCCCTCCAGCCCCTGGCTGTTCGCCGCACCGGGGCTGCTGATCACGGGTGTCTTCATCCTCTACCCGTTCGTCTCGACGGTGGTCAACTCCTTCACCGACCGCCGCACCCTGATCCCCGGCACGTTCGTGGGGCTCGCCAACTTCCGGGAACTGCTCCACGACGACATGTTCTGGATCGGACTGCGCAACAGCACGCTGTACGTCGTCGGGGTCGTGCCCGCGCTCGTCCTGCTGCCGTTGCTGCTCGCTCTGCTGGTCGAGAAGAACATCCCCGGCATCACCTTCTTCCGGTCGGCCTTCTACACCCCGGTGGTCGCCTCCATCGTCGTGGTCGGCCTGATCTGGGTGTGGCTGCTGGACGAACGCGGCCTGGTGAACTCGCTGCTGGAGACGGTCGGCATCGGCAGGGTCGGCTTCCTCAGCGACCAGTGGCTGCTCCTGCTGAGCGCCATGGCCGTCACGGTCTGGAAGGGCCTCGGCTACTACATGATCATTTATCTGGCGGCGCTCGCCAACGTGCCCCGCGAGCTGCACGAGGCCGCGTCGGTCGACGGGGCGGGGGCGGTACGCCGCTTCCTCACCGTCACCGTGCCCGCCGTTCGCTCCACCATGGTGCTGGTCGGCGCGCTCTCCTCGGTCGCCGCCTTCAAGGTGTTCTCCGAGGTGTACCTGATGGCGGGCCCGGACGGCGGACCGGCGGGCGAGGACACCACCCTCGTCATGCTGGTCCAGCGCACCGGCACCGGACTGACCGGCCGGGTGGGCTACGCCTCCGCCCTCTCCGTCGTCGTCTTCGTCGTCACCGTCGCGCTGATGCTCCTCGTGCTGCGCGCCGACCGGAAGGAGGACGCGTGAGCGTGCTGGAGAAGGCACGACCCGCGCGGCGTCCGGCGCCGCGGGGCCGGCCTCACCCCCGCCTCCGCGCCGCGGACGAGCACGGCCGCCGGATCCGGGTGTGGGAACTCGCCTTGCGCTACCTGCTGCTGCTCGCCGTCCTCGCCCTGACCGTCGGCCCGTTCCTGTGGCAGCTGTCCACCTCGCTCAAGGGCCCGACCGAGGACATCTTCGACTCGCCGCCGGCGCTCCTGCCCGGCCACCCGACACTGCACAACTACCAGCGCGTCGCCGACACCATCCCCGTCTGGGACTACGCCGTGAACTCCCTCAAGGTCGCGGGCGCCAACGTCGTGACGAACTGCGTCGGTTCGGCCCTCGCCGGCTACGCGCTGGCCCGGCTGCGCTACCGCGGCCGCCGGGTGGTGACGCTCGTCTTCATCCTCGCGATGCTGGTCCCCGTCGAGGGCATCATCATCGCCCAGTTCACCACCATGCGTGAACTCGGCCTGAACAACACGCTCATCGGTGTGGTCCTGCCCGGCTGCGTCGGCGCGATGAACGTACTGCTGATGCGCAACGCCTTCCTCAACCTCCCCTACGAGATCGAGGAGGCGGCCTACGTCGACGGGGCGAACGTCTGGCAGCGGTTCCTGCGGATCGCGCTGCCGTCGGTGAAGGGCACCCTCGCCGTCGTCGCCATCTTCGCCTTCATGGGCGCCTGGGACGATTTCCTGTGGCCGCTCATCGTGCTCAGCGATCCCTCCAAGTTCACCCTCACCATCGGCCTCAACTACCTGCACGGCACGTTCGCCAACGACGAACGGCTCGTCGCCGCGGGCACGATCATCGCCGTGGCACCGCTGATCGCCCTCTTCGCCTGTCTCCAGCGGTACTTCTTCCGCGGTGTGGGCGAGGGCGCGGTCAAGGGCTGAAACCGTCCGTCCTTCCGATTCGCAAGGATCCCGCATGACCTCTGCCGTGCGCTTCGGCGTCAACTACACCCCGAGCGAGGGGTGGTTCCACCACTGGCTCGACTTCGACCTCGACTCCGTACGTGCCGACCTCGACTCGATCGAGGCCCTCGGCCTCGACCACATCCGGGTCTTCCCGCTGTGGCCCTACTTCCAGCCCAACCGCACCCTGATCCGCCCGCGCGCCGTCGAACAGCTCGTGGCGCTGGCCGACGCCGCCGCCGAACGCGGACTCGACGTCAACGTGGACGGACTGCAGGGGCACTTGTCGAGCTTCGACTTCCTGCCGGCGTGGACACGGACCTGGCACCGGCGGAACATCTTCACCGACCCGGACGTGGTCGAAGGGGAGGCCGAGTACCTGCGCACGTTGTCCGCCGCGCTCGCCGACCGGCCGAACTTCATCGGCATGACGATCGGCAACGAGGTCAACCAGTTCGCCGCCGGGCCGCACCCCGACCCGGACCGCGTCACGCCCGAGCAGGCCGGGGCATGGCTGACCCGCATGCTCGCGGCCTGTGAGGAGGGCGCTCCCGGCAAGCCGCATCTGCACGCCTCCTACGACGCCGCCTGGTACCAGGACGACCAGCCGTTCACGCCCGAGCACTCGGCCCGGCTCGGCGCCCTCACCGCCGTGCACTCCTGGGTGTTCAACGGGACGGCCCAGCGGCACGGCCGCCGGGGCGTCGCCACCGAGCACCACGCCGCGTACCTCGTCGAGCTCTCCAAGGCATGGGCCGACGATCCGGGCCGCCCGGTCTGGCTCCAGGAGGTCGGCGCGCCCGCCCCGCTGATCCCGGCCGAGCACGCGGCCGCCTTCACCGAGGCGACCGTCACGAACGCGCTCGACTGCCCCGACCTGTGGGGCGTCACCTGGTGGTGCTCGCACGACGTCAGCCGCGACCTGGCCGACTTCCCCGAACTCGAGTACAGCCTGGGCCTGTTGACGAGCGACCGGCAGCCCAAGCCCGCCGCGCGGACCCTCGCCCGCATCGTCCGCGAGGGACGGGCACACCGGCCCCGCGCACGCACCACCGCGCTCGTCGTCGACACCGCGCCGGGCCGCTCCGTCTGCGCCCCCGGCGGCCCCGTCTTCGAGGCATTCGCCCGGCTCACCGCCGACGGCGCCCGTCCCACCACCGTTCTCGCGAGCCGCGCCGACGACAAGGACCACCTCGCGGCCCGTGGCATCACCGAAGTCGTCACACCCGATCAGGTCACCGAGTAGCCCGTCCCCACCCGTCCTCACGACGATACGGAGCACACAGTGAACCTCACCAGACGCGCTCTTCTGCTCACCGGAGCCGCCGCGGCGCTCACCCCCGCGCTTCCCGGCGTCCCCGGCCGCGCGGCGGCGGCCGGCCGCGACCTCCAGCCGTACGCCTCCTACTGGTACCCGGACTCGCTGCCCCCGGGCACCCCGGGCGCCGGCATCACATGGCGCAGCCTGAGGACATGGAGCGCCGACGCCGACAAGGACCTGGCGTTCAACGCGTCCTCCGTGCCCCTCGCCGCCCGCTTCACCCCCACCCCCGTGAACACCACGGCCCGCGCCGGCCAGGCTCGTGTCCAGTCCCTCGTCTCCTTCGGGCCCACGTCGGCCAACCCCTCCCAGGGCGCCGCCGACGCCGACTACTACGCCCTCACCCACTGGGCCTACCTCGACGAACTCGTCTTCTGGGGCGGCTCGTCGGGCGAGGGCCTGATCCTCGCGCCGAACGCCCCGATCGTGGACGCCGCCCACCGGCACGGCGTGCCGGTGCTCGGCAACGTCTTCCTGCCGCCCGTCGCCTACGGCGGCCGTCTCCAGTGGACCCGCGACCTGGTGCAGAAGGACGCGAGCGGGCACTACCCGCTCGCGGACCGACTGGTCGCGGTCGCGGCGGCGTACGGCTTCGACGGCTGGTTCGTCAACGCCGAGACCAGCGGCGGAGACACCGCGCTCGCCACCGCGGTGCTCGGCTTCCTGAAGGAGCTCAAGGCGCTCGGCGCGGCCCGGGGACAGCGCGTCACCTGGTACGACGCGATGACCGTGAGCGGCTCGGTCGGCTGGCAGGGAGCGCTCGACAACCAGAACAAGGCGTTCTTCCAGGCCGCCGACTCGATGTTCGTCGACTTCCGCTGGTCGCAGAGCAGTCTGGCCTCCTCCGCCACCACCGCGCGGCAACTCGGCCGTAGCCCTTACGAGTTGTGGGCTGGCGTCGACGTCGAGGCAGGCGGCACCGACGCGTTCGTCAACTGGGACGCCATCGTGCCGACCGCCAGGGCGCACACCACGTCGATCGGCTTCTACCGGCCCGAGTGGACCCGCAACCACCTTCCCGCGGGCCGCACCCCCGGCGACTTCCACGCCGCCGACGACCTGTTCTGGACCGGCTCCTCCCTCGACCCCTCCCGGCCGGCCACGAACGCCGCCTGGCGCGCCCCGGCGGTCTCCGTCGCCGACCGTTCGACCGTCGGCGCGCTGCCGTTCGCGACCGTCTTCAACACCGGCCACGGCCTGAGGTGGTACGAGGACGGCGAGGTCACCTCGGACACCGCCTGGAACCACCTGGGTCTCCAGGACCGGCTGCCCTCCCGTCGCTGGGTCGTGCGGACCACCGGCCACCGCCCCACCGTCACCTTCGACTTCGCGGACGCCTGGCGGGGCGGCAGCAGCCTCCTGGTCTCCGGAACCCTCGACGCGCCGACGACGGTGGACCTGTACACGACCCGGCTGCCGCTCGGCGCGGGCACGGTGGTCGAGCTGACCCACCGTACGGACGCGGGCAGCACCTCCCTGGAGCTGGCCGTCGCCACCGCGGAGCCGGGCGCGGCGGGCGGGGCACCCCCGTACACCTTCCTGTCCGTGCCCACCACCGGCGGCGACGGCTGGCAGACGTCCACCGTGCGGCTGACCGGACTGTCGGGGACCGTGCACGCGCTGGGCGTCCGGCTGGCCCCGGGATCCGGTCCGGTCGACTGGCGGCTGGGCCGGCTCGCGGTCCGGGACACGACGGTGACCCCCGACGCGCCGGCCGGCCTGCGCGTCACCGACGCCGACGGCGGAAACCTGCGCTTCGCGTGGCAGAGTGCCGCCGGCGACGTACGCCATTACGAGCTGTACCGGACGTTCCCCGACGGCACACGTCGTTTCGTCGGCGGCACCTGCCAGACCGCGTTCTTCGCGGGCGGCCTCACGGCCGAGCGGGGCGAGGCCGCCGCAGGATTCGAACTGCGCGCGGTGGGGGAGCTGTTCACCGTCTCGACCCCCGCCACGACCACGCACACCTGGTAACCCGCACCCCTCACCCCACGGAGCCCACCCATGCATGACGACCGCACGCTGGTCGAGGCCCGCCTCAAGCGTGTCCTCGACGAGCGCATCCGACCCGCCGTGTACCCCGAGTCCGTGCCGCTGGAAGTGGCGGTGTGGAACGCGCCCGGAGAGCCGGTCCCGGTCCCCGAGGGGCTCGCGGCCGTGCCGGAGCCGATCGAGGTGGGCGCGCGCTGGGGTGCTCCGTGGGGCACCAGTTGGTTCCGGGTCACCGGGACCGTCCCCGAGTCCTGGGCCGGCCGGACCGTCGAGGCGGTCCTCGACCTCGGGTTCGACGAGAACATGCCCGGATTCCAGTGCGAGGGGCTCGTCTACCGGCCCGACGGCACTCCGGTGAAGGGACTCAACCCACGCAACCAGTGGGTGCGCGTCGGCGCGCCGGTGGAGGGCGGCGAAGAGGTCCGGCTGCACGTCGAGGCCGCCTCCAATCCGGTGATCCTCGACTACCACCCCTTCCTGCCCACCCAGCTCGGCGACAAGGAGACCGCGGGCAGCGAGCCGCAGTACACACTCACCCGGATGGACCTCGCGGTCCTCGACGAGACCGTGTGGGAACTGGTGCTCGACCTGGAGGTGCTCGGCGAGCTGATGGCCGAGCTCCCGGTGGAGTCCGCGCGGCGCTGGGACATCCTGCGCGCGGTGGAGCGGGCGCTGGACGCCGTCGACCTCCAGGACGTGGGCGCCACCGCCGCCGCGGCCCGCGCCCGGCTGGAGGGCGTCCTCGCGCAACCCGCCGTGCCCTCCGCCCACCGGATCAGCGCCGTCGGGCACGCGCACATCGACTCGGCCTGGCTGTGGCCGCTGCGGGAGACGGTCCGCAAGGTGGCGCGCACGACCTCCAACATGACCGCGCTCATCGAGGACGAACCCGAGTTCGTCTTCGCGATGTCGCAGGCCCAGCAGTGGGCCTGGGTGAAGGAGCACCGGCCCGAGGTGTGGGCACGGGTGAAGAAGGCCGTCGCGGACGGCCGGTTCGTCCCGGCCGGAGGCATGTGGGTCGAGTCGGACACGAACATGCCCGGTTCGGAGGCGATGGCCCGTCAGTTCGTCCACGGCAAAAGGTTCTTCATCGACGAGTTCGGCATCGAGAACGAAGAGGCCTGGCTGCCCGACACCTTCGGCTTCGCCGCCGGACTCCCGCAGATCATCAAGGCGGCGGGCTCCAAGTGGCTGCTCACGCAGAAGATCTCGTGGTCCCAGACCAACAAGTTCCCGCACCACACCTTCCGCTGGGAGGGCATCGACGGCACCCGTATCTTCACCCACTTCCCGCCCGTCGACACCTACAACTGCTCCATGCGGGGCAGCGAGATCGCCCACGCGGCCAGGAACTTCAAGGACAAGGGGGTCGCCCGGCACTCCCTCGCACCCACCGGCTATGGCGACGGAGGCGGCGGCACCACCCGCGAGATGGTCGCGAAGGCGGCCCGCCTCAAGGACCTGGAGGGCTCCGCCACCGTCGTGTGGGAGACCCCGGCGGAGTTCTTCGCGAAGGCCGAGGCCGAACACCCCGAAGCACCCGTCTGGGTCGGCGAGTTGTACCTCGAACTGCACCGCGCGACCCTCACCAGCCAGGCGCGGACCAAGCAGGGCAACCGCCGCAGCGAGCACCTGCTGCGCGAGGCCGAACTGTGGGCGGCGACGGCGGCGGTGCGGACCGGGTTCCGCTACCCGTACGAGGACCTGGACCGCATCTGGAAGACGGTGCTGCTCCACCAGTTCCACGACATCCTGCCCGGCTCGTCCATCGCCTGGGTGCACCGGGAGGCCCGGCGGACCTACGAGCGGGTCGCCGAGGAGCTGGAGGGCGTCATCGGCGCGGCACAGCGTGCGCTCGCCGGTGAAGGATCCACCCGGCTCGTGTTCAACTCCGCTCCGCACACCCGCGACGGGGTCCCGGCGGGCGCGGCCCGCCCGGCCACCGACCCCGGCGGTGTCTCGCTCGCCCCCGGCGAGGCGGGTGGACACGTCCTCGACAACGGCCTGCTGCGGGTCGAGGTCGACGCCCGGGGACTGGTCGTCTCGGCGTACGACATCGAGGCCGGCCGCGAGACGATCGCACCGGACCGGGCCGCGAACCTGCTCCAGATCCACCCCGACTTCCCCAACATGTGGGACGCCTGGGACGTCGACGAGTTCTACCGCAACACGGTCACCGATCTGGTGGACGCCGACGAGGTCGGGCCCGGTGCGGACGGCGAGTCGGTCCGGATCGTCCGGTCCTTCGGCACGTCGCGGGTCACCCAGGTGCTGTCGCTGGCACCGGGGGAGCGGCGGCTCGACATCGACACCGAGGTCGACTGGCACGAGACCGAGAAGTTCCTGAAGCTCGCCTTCCCGCTCGACGTGCACGCCGAACGGTACGCGTCCGAGACCCAGTTCGGACACTTCTACCGGTCCACCCACACCAACACCTCATGGGAGACAGCCAAGTTCGAGGCGTGCAACCATCGGTTCGTGCACGTCGAGGAGCCGGGCTGGGGTGTCGCGGTCGTCAACGACTCCACGTACGGCCACGACGTGACCCGGACCGTGCGCGAGCGTGACTCCGGTACGACCACCACCGTGCGCGTGTCCCTGTTGCGCGCCCCGCGCTTCCCCGACCCGGAGACCGACCAGGGTGTCCACCGCTTCCGGCACGCGCTCGTTCCGGGGGCCGGGATCGGGGACGCGGTGCGGGAGGGATGGCGGATCAACCTGCCCGAGCGGCCTCTGACGGGCGCGCGCGAAGTCGAGCCGCTGGTGGGCGTCGAGCAGGACGCGGTCGTGGTGACCGCCGTCAAGCTCGCCGACGACGGCAGCGGTGACGTGGTCGTACGCTTCCACGAGTCCCGCGGCGGCCGGACGCGGGCCACGCTCACCGCGGGCTTCGCGACCGGGGGTGTCACGGTGACCGACCTGCTGGAGCGGCCCCTCGCGGACGCCGTGCCGCCGGAGCGCGACGGCGACCGGATCACCCTGGCGCTGCGTCCCTTCGAGCTGGTGACGCTGCGGCTGAAGAGGGCCTGACCACCCTACGCGACAGCCCTCAGGGAGCGAGCTGGGTCCGCAGCCACTGCTCCACCTCGCCCACGTGCGCGGCGGCGGCCGCTCTGGCCGCCTCCGGGTCGTGGGCGAGCAGCGCGCGGTGGATCGCCGCGTGCTCGCGGCGGGTGCGTTCGAAGGCACCCTCCTCCTGGTAGCCGCGCCAGACCCGGGCGCGGAAGGTGCGCGAGGAGAGCCCCTCCAGGATGGCCGCCATCGTCTCGTTGCCCGCGGCGGCCGCGATCTCCCGGTGGAAGGCCAGGTCGTGGGCGAGGATCTCCTCCGGGTCGTCGGTCGCGTTCATCGCCGCGAGGTGCTTCTCCACCTCGGCGAGCTGGTCGGGGGTGATCCGCGCGGCGGCCAGCGCCGTCGCCGTCGACTCCAGGATCCGGCGCACCTCCAGCAGCTCCACCAGCCGCGGACCGCGCGAGAGGTCGGCCACCACGCCGAAGGTCTCCAGGAGGTCGCCGGCCTCCAACTGCGTGACGTAGATGCCCGAGCCGTGCCGGGCCTCCAGCACGCCGAGGACCGTGAGCGCGCGGATCGCCTCGCGCATCGAGCTGCGGGACATCCCCAGCTGGGCGGCGAGATCGCGCTCCGTCGGCAACCGCTGGCCGGGCTCGAGACTGCCCTCTTTGATCATCGCCTTGATCCGCTCGATGGCGCGCTCGGTCACGGTGCCCTTCTGGGGGGCGCCCTCCGTCCCGTGGGACAGGCTCTCGTCCACGCCGTTTCCTCCTGTTGCCGGGTGCGCCGCAGTCTAACCACCAATGTGGTCGGACCACTACGGCCGAAAACCAGGAAAACTTGGCTCCGCAGGGTGTTGCGGACCCAAAGTGGTCTGATAAATATTCGTCCCGGCTGGAAGAGGGACTCCGGCCACGCGTCCTGCTCGATCTCGCTCGATGAGGAGCCGTCAGATGGCCGGCAGAACAGTGCGGAACAGGCGAATCCCGTCGCGGGCAGTGAGTGCGGCGGCTGTGGCCGCCTGCGCGACCCTCCTGCTCGCGGCATGCGGCAGCACCAAGGACGACGTCGCCTCCGGCGGCGGGGGAGGCGATGGCAGCGGCAAGGTCGGAGTGATCCTGCCCCTGCTGACCTCGCCGTTCTGGCAGTCCTACAACGACTACGTGCCGAAGCTGGCGAAGTCCGAGGGCGTCGACGCCCTCAAGACCGTCAACTCCAACAGTGATCCGTCGCAGCAGATCACCGACATCAACAACCAGCTGAACCAGGGTGTGAAGGGCCTGGTCGTGGCCCCCCTGGACAGCGCCGCGATCGTCGCCGGTCTCGACCAGGCCGAGCGCAAGGGCGTCCCCGTGGTCGCCGTCGACGTGGCCCCCGACAAGGGGAAGGTCGCCATGGTCGTCCGCGCCGACAACGTCGCGTACGGCGAGAAGGCCTGCGAGTTCCTGGGCAAGCAGGTCGGTTCCGGCAAGGTCGTGCAGATCATGGGAGACCTGGCCTCGGTCAACGGCCGTGACCGCTCCGAGGCGTTCCGCTCCTGCGTGAAGAAGAACTACCCGAAGCTGAAGGTCCTGGAGATCCCCGCCAAGTGGGAGTCCGACACCGCGGCCTCCAAACTCGACACGCTGCTGAACGCCAACCCCGACATCAAGGGCATCTACATGCAGGCGGGCGGTGTCTACCTCGCGCCCACCCTGCAGACCCTGAAGTCCAAGGGGATGCTGAAGAAGGCAGGCCAGGCGGGCCACATCGCGATCGTCTCGAACGACGGCATCCCACAGGAGTTCGACGCCATCCGCAAGGGCGAGATCGACGCCACCGTCTCCCAGCCCGCCGACGCCTACGCCAAGTACGGCATGTACTACATCAAGGCGGCCATGCAGGGGAAGACGTTCAAGACCGGTCCGACCGACCACGACTCCACGATCGTCAAGCTCCCCAGCGGCATCCTCGAGGACCAGCTGCCCGCCCCGCTGGTCACCAAGGAAAACGTCGACGACCCCGAGCTCTGGGGCAACACGGTCAAATGAGTACCCCACTGGTGGAGGCGCGCGGGGTGGCCAAGCGGTACGGCCCCACCGTCGCGCTCCAAGACGGCCGGCTCACCGTCCTGCCGGGCGAGTCCCATGCCCTCGTGGGGCGCAACGGCGCGGGCAAGTCCACCCTCGTCACGATCCTGACCGGTCTGCAGGCCCCTGACGAGGGCACGGTCCGCTTCGACGGCGAACCCGCGCCCCCGCTCACCGACCGCGACGCCTGGCGCCGCAAGGTGGCCTGCGTCTACCAGAAACCCACCGTCGTACCGGAGTTGACGGTCGCCGAGAACCTCTTCATCAACCGGCAGCCGACGGGACGCGGTGGACTGATCAGCTGGCGCAGACTGCGGTCCGAGGCGGCCGACGTCCTGGCGACCTGGGACGTGCGGGTCGACCCGGAGGCCCGCACCGCCGACCTCAAGGTCGAGGACCGCCAAATGGTCGAGATCGCACGGGCGTTGAGCTTCGGCGCCCGGTTCATCGTTCTCGACGAACCCACGGCCCAGCTCGACAACCGCGAGATCGAGCGGCTCTTCACCCGGATGCGCGCGCTCCAGGAGTCCGGTGTCACCTTCCTGTTCATCTCGCACCACCTCCAGGAGGTGTACGAGGTGTGCCAGACGGTCACCGTGCTGCGCGACGCCCGCTGGATCACCACCGCGCCGGTCGCCGAACTCCCGCGGCCGGCGCTGGTGGAGGCCATGGCGGGCGAGGCGATCGCCGAACGGACGGCCGCCCGGGACGCCGCGCCCGCGGACGCCCCCGTCGTGCTGAGCACCGAGGGCCTCACCTCGGACGCGTACGAGGCCATCGACCTCACCGTGCGCCGCGGCGAGGTCGTCGGGCTCGCCGGCTCCAGCGCGAGCGGCAAGATCGAACTGGCCGAGTCGTTCGCCGGTCTGCACCGGCCCACCGGCGGCACGGCCAGACTCGACGGCGAGCCGCTCCCGTTCGGCGATGTGCAGGCCGCGCTCAGGGCGGGCGTCGGCTGTGTGCCGCGCGACCGGCACGAGCAGGGGCTGGTCTCCGGCATGACCGTCGGTGACAACACCACCCTGAGCGTCCTGAACCGGCTCGGCCGCTACGGCTTCATCGCCACCGACCGCAGGCGCGGGGTCGCCGAGGAGCTGATCGACCGCCTGGACATCCACGCCGAAGGACCCGACCAACCCGTCTCCGACCTCTCCGGCGGCAACGCGCAGAAGGTCGTGATGGCCCGCGCCCTCGCCTCCGACCCCCGGCTCCTCATCCTCATCAACCCCACCGCGGGCGTCGACGTGAAGTCCAAGCAGTCGCTGCTGTCCCGCGTGGACAGCGCCCGTGACGACGGCACCGCCGTGCTCGTCGTCTCCGACGAACTCGACGACCTGCGCCGCTGCGACCGCGTCCTCGTCCTCTTCCACGGCCGTGTCGTCGCCGAGCATCCGGCGGGCTGGCACGACCACGAGCTGATCGCCTCCATCGAAGGAGTGGACCATGGCTACGGCATCTCCCCGGGGGGTCAACCCCGGACCCCGGGCCGAGGGGAGCGAGGCCCCGATGGCTGAGTCGAAGGCCCCGCCGCTCGCCGCCGCGGCAGTACGCGACGGGCGTGCCACCAAGACCGTACTGCTCCGCCGGGCCCGCGAACTCGCCCTCGTACCCGCCCTGTTGCTGCTCATGGTGCTCGGCGCGATCGTCAACGATTCCTTCCTCACCGAGCGCAACCTCATCTCCATCCTCGGTGCCTCCGCGGCCCTCGCGATGGTGGTCCTCGCCGAGTCGCTGATCCTGATCACCGGAAAGATCGACCTGTCGCTGGAGTCGGTCGTCGGCATCGCGCCCGCCGTCGGCGCCCTGCTGGTCCTGCCCGCCGCCCAGTCCGGCTGGGGCACGGAATGGCCGGCCGGGCTCGCCCTCGTGGCGGTCCTCGTCGTGGGCGGCGTCATCGGCGCCTTCAACGGCGTCCTCGTGGTGAAGTTCAAGCTCAACGCCTTCATCGTCACCCTCGCGATGCTGATCGTCCTGCGCGGACTGCTGGTCGGCGCGACCAAGGGCAAGACGCTGTTCGGCATGCCCGACGCGTTCTTCTCCCTGGCCACCTCCACCTTCCTGCGCGTTCCGCTCTCGGTGTGGCTCGCGGCGGTCGCCTTCGGTGTCGCCGGGCTGATCCTCAAGTACCACCGGATCGGCCGCGCCCTGTACGCGATCGGCGGCAACACGGACGCCGCCCGCGCGGCCGGCATCCGCGTCGACCGGGTCCTGCTCGGGGTGTCGGTCGTCGCGGGCGTCCTCGCCTCGGTCGGCGGCATCATGCAGACCGGCTACGTCGGCGCGAACAGCGCCAACCAGGGCAACAACATGATCTTCACGGTGATGGCGGCCGCGGTCATCGGCGGCATCAGCCTCGACGGCGGCAGGGGCACCATGTTCGGCGCCCTCACCGGCGTCCTGCTCCTCGGCGTCGTGCAGAACCTGCTGACCCTCGCCCAGGTGCCGTCCTTCTGGATCCAGGCGATCTACGGCGGAATCATCCTGGTCGCCCTGATGATCGCCCGCGTGACCACCGGACGCGCCCAGGACTGACCGCCCCCTCGCTCTCGTACGGACCCCTCCGTACCCCCTGTTCCGGACCGAAAGGCCTTCCGTGTCCCCAACTGCCGCTCGCATCACCGCGGTCGACACCTACGACGTCCGCTTCCCCACCTCGCGCGAGCTCGACGGCTCGGACGCGATGAACCCGGACCCCGACTACTCGGCGGCCTACGTCGTGCTGCGCGGCGACACGGCCGACTGTCCAGAGGGGCACGGATTCACCTTCACCATCGGACGGGGCAACGACGTCCAGGTCGCGGCGATCGAGGCACTGCGGGGACACGTGGTGGGACGGTCCGTCGAGGAACTGTGCGCCGATCCGGGCTCCCTCGCCCGGGACCTGATCGGTGACAGCCAACTGCGCTGGCTGGGGCCCGAGAAGGGCGTGATGCACATGGCGATCGGAGCCGTCGTCAACGCCGTGTGGGACCTGGCCGCCAAGCGCGCGGGCAAGCCGCTGTGGCAACTGCTCGCCGACGCCGAACCGGAGTGGCTGGTACGCCAGGTCGACTTCCGCTACCTCACGGACGCCCTCACCCCCGACGAGGCCCTGGAACTGCTGCGGCGCGGCAGACAGGGGGCCGCCGAGCGCGCCACGGCCCTCCGGGAGAACGGGTTCCCCGCCTACACCACGTCACCCGGCTGGCTCGGCTACAGCGACGAGAAACTCTCCCGGCTGGCCGCCGAGGCGGTCGCGGGCGGCTTCACCCAGATCAAGCTGAAGGTCGGCGCCGACCTGACGGACGACGTACGGCGCTGCCGGGTCGCCCGCTCCGTCGTCGGCCCCGGCATCCGCATCGCGATCGACGCCAACCAGCGCTGGAACGTGGACGAGGCCATCGACTGGACCAGGGCCCTCGCCGAGTTCGAGCCGTACTGGATCGAGGAGCCCACGAGCCCCGACGACGTCCTCGGACACGCCGCCGTGCGCAAGGCGGTCGCCCCCGTCAAGGTCGCCACCGGCGAGCACGTCCAGAACCGCATCGTCTTCAAGCAGCTCCTCCAGGCCGGCGCCGTCGACATCCTGCAGATCGACGCGGCCCGGGTCGCCGGAGTCAACGAGAACCTCGCCATCCTGCTGCTCGCGGCCAAGTTCGGGGTGCCCGTCTGCCCGCACGCCGGCGGCGTCGGCCTGTGCGAACTCGTCCAGCACCTGTCGATGTTCGACTTCGTCGCGCTCTCCGGCACCACCGACGACCGCGTCATCGAATACGTCGACCATCTGCACGACCACTTCCTCGACCCGGTGGTGATCCGGCAGGGTCACTACACGGCACCCACCGCGCCGGGCTTCTCCGCCACCATGCGTCCGGAGTCCATCGCGGAGTTCACCTACCCCGGCGGCACCTTCTGGGCCGCCGACCTCGCCCGGCAGGAACCCGACCGTCAGAAGGGGGAAGCGGCATGACCGCGGACTTCGAAGGCCTCAAGGCGCTGGTGACCGGAGGAGCCTCCGGCATCGGCCGCGCCACCGCCGAGCTGCTCGCGGCCCGCGGCGCCCAGGTCGCCGTCCTCGATCTCGACCCCTCGCGGGTCGAGAAGCCGCTGCTCGGCTACCGCGCCGATGTCGGCGACGACGCCTCCGTCCGCACGGCGGTGGCCGCGGCGGCCCAGGACCTCGGGGGGCTCGACGTCCTGGTCAACAACGCGGGGATCGGCGCCCAGGGCACCGTCGAGGACAACGACGACACCGAGTGGCACCGGGTCCTGGACGTCAACGTCCTCGGCATGGTGCGGACGACCCGCGCCGCCCTGCCGCACCTGCGGGAATCCGCGCACGCGGCGATCGTGAACACCTGCTCCATCGCCGCCACCGCAGGACTGCCGCAGCGCGCCGCGTACTCCGCGTCGAAGGGTGCCGTCCTCTCCCTCACCCTGGCCATGGCCGCCGACCACCTCAGCGAGGGCATCCGCGTCAACTGCGTGAACCCCGGCACGGCCGACACCCCCTGGGTCGGCCGGCTCCTCGACGCCGCCCCCGACCCGGCCGCCGAGCGCGCCGCCCTGGAGGCCCGCCAGCCCTCGGGGCGCCTCGTCTCGGCCGCCGAAGTCGCGGGCGCCGTCGCCTACTTGGCGAGCCCGCTGTCCGGCGCCACCACCGGCACCGCGCTCGCCGTCGATGGCGGGATGCAGGGACTGCGGCTGCGGTCGGTGGGCCGGTGAGAACTCTCGGGAGGAGCGGTGTCGAGGTCAGCGCCCTGTCCTTCGGCGCCGCGGGCATCGGCAACCTGTTCACCGCGCTGAGCGACGAGGAGGCGTACGAGGCCGTGGACGCGGCCTGGGACGGCGGCATTCGCTCCTTCGACACCGCACCTCACTACGGCCTCGGCCTCTCCGAGCGGCGACTCGGAGCGGCTCTGCGCGAGCGGCCCCGCGACGCGTACACCCTCTCCACCAAGGTGGGCCGTCTCCTGGAGCCCGCCGACACGGGCGGCGACGACCTGGCGAACGGATTCGCCGTGCCGGCCACGCACCGCCGGGTCTGGGACTTCAGCGCCGACGGGGTACGACGCGCCCTGGAGGCCGGCCTCGAACGGCTCGGCCTCGACCGCGTCGACGTCGTCTACCTCCACGACCCGGACGACCACGCCGAACAGGCCTTCCAGGAGGGCTACCCGGCGTTGGAGAGACTCCGCTCGGAAGGCGTGGTGGGCGCGATCGGCGCGGGCATGAACCAGGCCGGGATGCTCACCCGCTTCGTCCGAGAGACGGACGTGGACGTCGTGCTCTGCGCCGGACGCTACACGCTGCTCGACCACCGCGCGCTGGCCGAACTGCTGCCCGCCGCCCTGGAACGCGGCACCTCGGTCGTCGTCGGGGGCGCCTTCAACTCCGGCCTGCTGGCGGACCCGCGGCCGGGAGCGACCTACGACTACGCGACCGCCCCCCAGGAGACGCTGGAGCGGGCCCTGCGGCTCCAGGAGATCGCCGGGCGGCACGGCACCACCCTGCGCGCCGCCGCGCTCGCCTTCCCCGCCGCCCACCCGGCCGTCGTGAGCGTACTCGTCGGCGCCCGCTCGGCACACGAGGTCCGCGACTGCGCCGAGCAGTTCGCCACTCCCGTGCCCGCCGCGTTCTGGCGGGAGCTGCGGGAGGCGGGACTGCTGCCCGAGGAAGCCCCCGTGCCCGTACAGGACCCGTCATGAGAATCGCCCTGCACACCAAGGTGCGCGCCGACCGCGTCGACGCGTACGAGGCCGCCCACCGGAAGGTTCCCGCGGAGCTCGCCGCCGCCATCCGGGCCGCCGGAGCCACCTCCTGGACGATCTGGCGCAGCGGCACCGACCTGTTCCACGTCCTGGAGTGCGAGGACTACGGCCGGATGCTCGCGGAACTGGAACGCCTGCCGGCCAACATCGCCTGGCAGGCACGGATGGCCGAACTCCTCGACGTCGTGCACGACTACTCCGACGAGGGCGCGGCGGCGGGGCTGCCCGTCGTGTGGGAGCTGCCGTGAGGGTGGACGCGCACCACCACGTGTGGGACCTCTCCGTCCGGGACCAGGACTGGATCACCGGGCCCGGACTCCGCCCACTGCGCAGGAACTTCACCGCTGACGACCTCCGGCCCGAGGCGGCCGCGGCCGGCATCGGACGGACCGTCCTGGTCCAGACCGTCACCGTGGCCGAGGAGACCCCGGAGTTCCTCGACCTCGCCCGGCACAGCGATCTGATCGCCGGAGTGGTGGGCTGGACCGACCTGACCCGGCCGGACGTCGCCGACGAACTGGCCCGGCTGCGGGAGCTGCCGGGCGGCCGGTACCTCAAGGGCATCCGTCACCAGGTGCAGGGCGAGCCGGAACCCGAGTGGCTGCTGCGGCCGGACGTGCGACGCGGGCTGGCGGCCGTCGCGGCGGCCGGCCTGGTCTACGACCTGGTCGTGCTTCCCCACCAACTGCCCAGCTGCGTCCGCGCGGCCATGGAACACCCCGAACTCACCTTCGTCCTCGACCACTTGGGGAAGCCCCCGATCGCGGCCGGCTCCCTGGACCCGTGGGCGGGACATGTCCGGGCGCTGGCGGCGCTCCCCAACACGGTGGGCAAGCTCTCCGGCCTGGTCACCGAGGCCGACCTCGCGCGGTGGACGGTCGACGACCTGCGCCCGTACGCGGAGACCGCCTTGGCGGCCTTCGGCCCCGGCCGTCTGATGTTCGGCTCCGACTGGCCGGTGTGCACTCTGGCCGCGTCGTACGCCCAAGTCGTCGCGGCCACGGAGGAGTTGACCGATGTGCTTGATGAGGGGGAGCGTGCCGACGTGTTCGGCGGTACCGCCCTGCGCGTCTACCGGCTCTGATCGCCCCACTCCAGCCGCGTCGGCGGCAGGAACTCCCGCACATGGGTCCGGTGCCAGCACGCGCCCGTCTCGCGGAGCTCGCGCCAGGTCGTGTAGCGGTAGCGGTACAGGCGGGCCCGGACATACCGGGGCGGCGCGTCCGCCGGGAACGGGGAGCGGCGCAGCAGCCGCAGCGTGTCGCGGTCGTTCTCCAGCAGCCGTTCGACCAGACCGGTGAACCAGGAACCGGCGTAGGCGGGGGAGAGCGCCGCGAACCACATCATCCAGTCGAGCCGCAGGTGGTACGGCGCGAACTGGCGCGGCCAGCGGCGCGGATCACCGGGCTTGCCCCTGAACTCGTACTCCCGCCAGTCCGAGTCCTCGCGCGGCACCGCGTCCGAGGTGCCCTCGACCACCACCTCGTGGCGCACCCGGCTCACGCTGCCGAACGCGCCGTAGGTGTTGACCAGGCGCAGCGGGTCGAAGGAGCGGTTCATGACCTGGCGCCGGGAGACCATGTTGCGGGCGGGACGGTAGCCGAGGACCACCAGGCAGGCGGCGACGGCGAGGACCACGACCTCGTACCAGAGGGGCGGCCCCGGCACCCGTGGGGGAGTGGCCGGGAACTCGACGGCGGCCAGGGCCAGCACGATCGTCGTCCAGTTCAGCCAGGAGAAGTTGCCCGACAGCACCAGCCAGAGCTGCGTCAGCACCATCAGCGAGGCGGCTGCCGTCGCGACCGGCTGCGGGGCGAACAGCAGGACGGGGACGACGAGCTGGGTGACGTGGTTCGCGGCCACCTCCACCCGGTGCAGCGGCTTGGGGAGATGGTGGAAGAACCAGCTCAACGGGCCGGGCATCGGCTGGGTCTCGTGGTGGTAGTCCAGGCAGGTCAGCTTCCGCCAGCAGGCGTCGCCGCGCAGCTTGATCAGACCGGCGCCGAACTCCACCCGGAAGAGCACCCAGCGCAGCAGGAAGAGGACCACGACCGGCGGAGCGACCTCGTCGTTGCCGAGGAAGACGGCGAGGAAGCCCACCTCCAGGAGCAGCGACTCCCAGCCGAACGCGTACCAGGTCTGGCCGACGTTGACGATCGACAGATACAGCACCCAGGGGACGAGCCACAGCACCATGCCGCCCCAGAGCGGGAGGTACCCGTCGAGACCCGCCACCAAGGCGGCGGACACCGCGCAGCCCGTCCAGGACCAGACCGCGAAGAAGCGGTCCGAATAGTGCAGGTGGAACACGCTCGGGGCGTGCCGGAACGGCACCCGCGCCACGAAACGGGGCACGGGCAGCATCCCCCGCTCCCCGATGAGCGCCCGGAACTGCAGCGCCGCGCCGAGGAACGCGACGAGATAGACCACGGCGAGGGCGCGCTGGAAGACCAGTCGGCTCAGCCAGTACTCGGGGGCGGTGAACCACTCCACGGCAGGTCGCTCCTCTCCCTTCCATTGTGACGCTGGGTGATCGTCTCCGCTTGCGTGAGCGAACCGGGCGCCGCAGACAATGGTCATCGACCTGTCCGGGATGAACGGGAGAACGCGGTGCGCATATCCACCCCAACCTTCGTCACGGCCTGCGCACTCACGGCGGCCCTCCTCCTCGCCGGGTGCGGCGGCAACGGTGGCGGGACCGACGAGAACACGGTGTCCGACGCCGCCGACGGCGAGATCCTCCTCCAGCCGGTCACCGCCCGGGGGCCCGACCCCTTCACCGGCTCGACGGTCACCACATCCGTCACCCCGCCACCCGTCACCCGAACACCGCAGTCGAGGGCGGAGGACTTCTCGACGCCCGGTGACACCACGACCGCGGCACGCCCGGCCCGTTTCCCGGGCGGTACACCGGGCCTGTACGGCGGCACCCGGGCGGCCGGCAGCTGCGACGTCGACCGGCAGGCCGGACTGCTCACCGCCGACCCCCCGAGGGCGCGGGCCTTCGCGCGGGCCGCGGGCATCGCACAGGCCGCCGTCCCGGACTTTCTGCGGGGGCTGACGTCCGTCGTCCTGCGCGCCGACACCCGGGTCACCGACCACGGCTACCGGGACGGCCGGGCGAGCGGCTTCCAGTCCGTGCTGCAGGCGGGCACCGCCGTCCTCGTCGACGACCGGGGCGTGCCCCGGCTCCGCTGCGCCTGCGGCAACCCGCTGAATCCGCCGGTCGCCCCGCGCGGGACCGCGGCCACCCGGGGGCAGTCCTGGTCCGCCTACCGGCCCGACAAGGTCATCGAGGTGACACCCGCGCCCGCGGCACTCGGCAGCGTCACCCTCCTCGACCTCGACGACAACACCTGGATCGAGCGCCGGACCGGCGACGACGGGCACCGCGACCTCGCCGTGCGGCCGCCCGGGACCGGAGCACCCGACATCGGGCCGCCCGTTGTTCCCCCGGGCCCGGACACGAGCCCGGGGGCATCGCCGTCCGGCTCCGGCCCCGGCGACCCGCCGAGCGGAACGGGCCGCTCGCCCGAGGACTCCGACTGCGCGACGCCGACCGTGACCGTCCCGCCCGGTCCGACCGGGAGCGTCCCGGACGAGGTGCCGCCCGCGCAGACTCCGGTGCTGGCGCCCCCGGACTGCCCCACGGCCACCGTCACCTCCCCGCCCCCGACCGTGGGCGAGCCCACAGCCGGGCCGTCGGACGAGGGCACCGTTCCCGGGCCGGACGAGGGGACCGGACCCGACACCCTTCCGGAACTCCCCGGGCTGCCTGACGGCGGTGGTCCGGTGCCCGACGAGCCACCCGGCGGGGGCACCGTGTTCGACGCCCCGACCGACGTCTTCGACAGCTGAGCGGGCGGGAAGCCGCCAGTACGGCGGCCCCCGGCCCGCGCCTCGGAGGGCCCGGAACCGGGCTCCCCAGAAGTCGAATAATCCGGCAAATCCTGGCAAGGTGGCCCCATGGTTGATCGGGGAGCGAGCTCCCTGTCCCTCCCGGACGACTGGCCCGCCCACCCGGATCCGATCCTGGCGCTCAATCGCATGGGCAGCTTCGACTGGGACCTGGACAGCGGCCTGTTCCACATGGACGCCCAGGCCCACGCGATCTTCGACCTTCGCCCCGGCGAGTTCGACGGGTCCCCCGACGGCCTGTCGGTGCGGATGCCCCCGGCGGAGGGCATACGCCTCGACACCGTGGTGTCCCAGGCCATCAAGGACGGCAGTGAGAACTACGGCGCCTACTTCCGCGTCCGCCGCCGTGACGGCTCCCTGCGCTGGACACACACCCAGGGCTGCATCCGGCGCGACGGGACCGGCAGGCCGCGCCGGATCATCGGCATCGTGCGCGACGCCACCCAGGAACTGAGCGAGGGCGCGGCGCGCCACGAGCTCGCCGTCCAGGACGAGGCCCGCCGCCAGCAGACCAGCGTCGTGCAGATCACCACGGCGGCGCTGGCCCACGCCCGTACCGTCCAGGACGTCATCGACATCCTCAAGGACACGCACGGCCTCACCCATCTCGGGGCGACGAGCATGGTGATGGGACTGGTCGAGGCCGGCCGCATCCGGCTCGTCGCCGAGGGACCCGCGGGAAGTTTCGTTCCCGGCACCCTGATCACCCGGATCGACGAGGAGTACCCGATGAGCGAGGTGGTGCGCACCCTCGCCCCGCGCTTCATCGAGTCGCCCGACGACTTCGCCGCGTCGTACCCGCGGTTGTGGCCGCACATCACCGACCTGGAGATCACCTCGGCCGCCTACCTGCCGCTGATCGCGCAGGCCCGTCCCATCGGTGCCCTCGGCCTCCTCTACAACGACCGGTACGGCTTCTCCGCCGAGGAGCGCAACGTCCTCGTCGCACTCGGCAGCAGCATCGCGCAGAGCCTGCAACGGGCCATGTTCTACGAGCAGGAGAAGGACCTCGCCCAGGGACTCCAGCAGGCCATGCTGCCGCGTTGCATCCCCAGCGTGCCCGGCGCCGACACCGCCGTCCGCTACCGCTCGGCCTCCCTCGGCCGGGACATCGGCGGCGACTGGTACGACCTGATCCCGCTGCCGGGCGGCCGTGTCGGCGCCGTCATCGGCGACGTCCAGGGCCACGACACGCACGCGGCGGCCGTCATGGGCCAGTTGCGCATCGTGCTGCGCGCCTACGCCGCCGAGGGACACACCCCCGCCACCGTGATGGCCCGTGCCTCCGTCTTCCTGCACGAACTCGACACCGAACGCTTCGCGACCTGCCTGTACGCGGAGGCCGACCTGTCCACCGGAGTCGTCCAGCTGGTGCGGGCCGGCCACATCGACCCGCTCGTCCGGCAGACCGACGGCACCTGCCGCCGGCTGTCCGTCGAAGGAGGTCTGCCGCTCGGCCTGTCCGCCCTCTTCGGACGCCTCGAATATCCGGTCGAGACGGTCGAACTCGATCCCGGCCAGACCCTGATGCTCTGCACCGACGGCCTCGTGGAGCAGCCCGGCGTCGATCTCGACGAGGGGATGCACACCCTCATGGAGCTGATCCGGTCGGGTCCGGAGGACGTACGCGATCTCGCCGACCGGCTCATCGACGTCGCCGAGGAACGCGGCGGCGAGGACGACGTGGCCCTGCTGCTCCTGCGCCGCCGCGGCCCCGGCCTCCGGCAGTCCGGTGGCCGGCTCCAGCAGCGTGTCGCGCCCGGCGACTCCGAGGCACTCACCGAGGCCCGGCACATGATCCGGGCGGCGGTCCGTGCCTGGGGGGCCGCGGAGCGCGCCGACGAGATCGAACTCGTCGCCGACGAACTGATCACCAACGCCCTCATGCACACCGAGGGCCCCGCGATCGTCACCCTGCGGGTCCTCAGCGGCCCCGACCGCAGGCTGCGCGTCGAGGTGGAGGACTCCTCCAGTGCCCTGCCGCGCCGACGGGAGGCGGGCGAGTCGGGTGTCTCCGGCCGTGGCCTGCTGCTGGTCGACCGGCTCGCCGACGTCTGGGGCGTGGAGGCCCGGGGCGGCGGCAAGTGCGTGTGGTGCGAGTTCCTCGTCCCGGGACGGGACTGACCGACGGCGTGGCGCGGCCGCTGCTCGGCCCGGCGCGGAAGGGGCGTGGCGCGGCCG
The DNA here is from genome assembly GCF_042887295.1 of Streptomyces sp. NPDC057950. NCBI lineage: Bacteria > Bacillati > Actinomycetota > Actinomycetes > Kitasatosporales > Streptomycetaceae > Streptomyces > Streptomyces sp. NPDC057950. The sequence continues at coordinate 75,133 of NZ_JBHVPP010000005.1, read as the reverse complement.
GTGATCCGGATGGTGGTGTCGGTGCCGGGTGGCACTCTGGACGCATGCCGGAACTGCCAGAGGTCGAAGCGCTCAAGGACTTCCTGGCCGACCATCTCGTCGGCCACGAGGTAGTGCGCGTGCTGCCCGTCGCGATCAGTGTCCTGAAGACCTACGACCCGCCCGTCACCGCCTTCGAGGGCCGCGAGGTCACCGCCGTGCGCCGGCTGGGCAAGTTCCTCGACATCGAGGCCGACGGCCTGCACTTCGTGACGCACCTGGCCCGCGCGGGCTGGCTGCAGTGGCGGGACCCGTTGCCCGACGGCCCGCCCAGACCGGGCAAGGGCCCGCTGGCGCTGCGCGTCGCCCTGGCGAACGGCGAGGGCTTCGACCTCACCGAGGCGGGCACCCAGAAGAGACTCGCCGTCCATGTGGTCCGGGACCCGCAGGAGATCCCCGGCGTGGCGCGCCTCGGCCCCGACCCGCTCGCCGCCGACTTCGACGAGGCACGGTTCGCGGGGCTGCTCGAGGGGGAGCGGCGCCGGCTCAAGGGCGCCCTCCGGGACCAGGGCCTGATCGCGGGCGTGGGGAACGCGTACAGCGACGAGATCCTGCACGCCGCCAGGATGTCCCCGTTCAAGCTCGCCTCCTCACTGACGCCCGAGGAGACCGGCCGGCTGTACGAGGCGCTGCGCGGGACGCTCACCGAGGCGGTGGAGCGTTCCCGCGGGGTGGCCGCGGGCCGTCTCAAGAGGGAGAAGAAGAGCGGGCTGCGGGTGCACGGCAGAGCGGGCGAGCCCTGTCCGGTGTGCGGCGACACCATCCGTGAGGTCTCCTTCAGCGATTCCTCGCTGCAGTACTGCCCGACCTGTCAGACGGGAGGCAGGCCACTGGCCGACCGGCGGATGTCCCGGCTGCTCAAATAGCTTCTGCTCAGGGCGACTTGACCGTCACCAGATGCTTGCCGTCCGCTGTGCGCACCTCGAACCGGCTGATGTCCGAGGAAGGCATCGAGGCGCCGCCGCGCATGCTGGTGGACGCTCTGTCGTGCCCCGGCACCATCCAGCTCGTGACCGTCTGCTCCGAGCCGTCCTTGCCGACGGCGACGAGCTGGCAGGGCCGCGGGCCCCCGGAGTCCTTGACCTCGACGCCGACCTCGCTGCCCCAGACCCGGTCCTGGGTGGTGATCCGGGCCCAGACGCCGGTGTCCGCGTCGGTCGCGGCGGCCTGGTTGGACACGGAGCCGCCGGACGCCGAGTCGTGGGAGGTCACCATCGCGATCGCGGGGCCGCCCGCCGCGAAGACCACGGCGGCCGCCACCGCGTACAGCCAGCGCCTGCGGCCGGCCCGCCGGCGGGCCGCCACCTGGTCGAGCAGCGTGTCCAGCAGCCGCGGGCCGGGTGCCGCGAACGGGTGCACGGAGCGCGGTGTGGCCCGCCGGTACAGCATCATCTGCCGTGCGGCGGGTCGGAACTCACTCACGTGCGCCGCGCACTGGGGGCACTCCATGAGGTGATCCTCGAAGCGGAAGGCATCCGCCTCGTCCAGCACGCCGAGCGCGTAGGCGCCGACGTCACGATGCCGTTCCAGGGACCTCATACCGAATACCGAATCCTCGTGGCGATCGAGCGGGGTGGGGGTGGTGTTGCTGTTGCCCACCGGTACGGACCAGACCGCCGAATCACTCAAGCCCGTCCGGAATCGCGACGAAGACGTTCGGAGCGAGCGCGCCCGCGGATTGGTGCGTGCCCGGAAAAGTTGCCCGGGACGCGTCCGCGGGACGGCTGCCCGGAGGTCGCTGGGGGTCTGTCGCAGGACGAAACGCCTGTTCGGCAAGAGGGAAGGACTGTTCGAAGGGTGCGGACGGAGGATCGAGGGCGCGGTCGGAAGGGGAGGGGGCCGGTCGGACGGGGGATCGAAGAGTGTGGTCGAAAGGTCGAAAGGTCGAAAGGTCGAAAGGTCGAAGGGTCTGAAGGTCTGAAGGTCGGCAGGTCGGCAGGTCGGAAGCGGGGACGGCCGATCGGATGGGGCTCGGAGGCTCGGAGGGCGCGGGCGGAAGAAGTCAGAAGAGATGGATCGCCAGGTGTCCGAGTGGCAGGCCCAGCTGCCAGGCCGGTGTCCACACCTTGGGCCCGTCGTCCTCGCCCGGGACCGGCCCCCCGCCGGGTACGGCGTCCAGGTCGGGAGCGAGCAGTTCGGTCTCCTCCAGCCAGCGCCAGGCCGCCGTGGCCAGCTCCAGGTCCGGGGCGGGCCCCCCGCGGTCGCCCGCCTCGGCCGCGAGGCGGGCCATGTGCTCACGCACCCAGTCCTGCCACGGCTGGTCGTAGGCGGTCAGCGAGAGCCAGGTGTCCAGTTGCGAGACGACCCGGATGCCCGAGAGCTCACCGTCGCTGTCGGAGAGAAAGATGGTCAGTGCCAGGGCGTCGCGCCCGGCGCGGAACTCGAAGGACGTGGGCGGCATCAGGTCGCCGGTCCGCAACAACTCGTCGGCGATGTACTCGGCGTACAACCAGGCCATGGGGACGGTGAGTTCCCCCCCGCCGGTGCCGTCCGTGCTCTCTTGACCTCTGTGCAGCATCCCTTCCTGCCTTCCTCCGGTGCGTGCGCGTCGCCCGACCCGGGCTCTCGGTCGGAACACGGATGAGGACAAGCGGAATACTCAACCATGGTCCTTGGCAGGCGCTTTACGGAGGCTTGACCCGGCGCTCGGTTTCACCGCAGGTCGGCCGCGTATCCCGGAAGGACCCGGCGCAGGGCCCGCAACGCGTAGTAGGCCCGCGACTTCACGGTACCGGGCGGAATTCCGAGCGCGGCGGCGGCCTCCGCCACACTCGCCCCCTGGAAGTACACCTGCACCAGGACTTCACGGTGCTCGGGAGTGAGAGTCTTCACAGCCTCCCGCACATCGAGCGTCGCCGCCGACCTTTCGGCGTGATCCGCGCACACCCGGGCGTTGTCCAGCACCGCGTCACCCACCTCGGGGGGCCGCGCCTGACGGGCCCGCCGCGCGTCGATCGCGAGCCGTCGTCCCACGGTGAGCAGCCAGGGGCGTACGGAGGCGAAGTCGTCGGCGCGCAACGCCTCGGGATGCTGCCAGGCCCGTACGAACGTCTCCTGCAGCAGATCCTCGGCGCGCTGCCGGTCGCCGTCGGACAGGCGCAGCAGCAAGGCGAAGAGGGGCCGTCCGTGCTCGCGCTGCAGCGCGGCCAGCTCGTGCTCGGCGGTCGTCTTGGTGGTGGTTCCGGCCGTCATGGCCTGTATGCCAGCGGCTGGCGCGCCGCTCGGACAGGGGCGGGGCACGGGTCTGCGGTGGGCGGTCGATGCAGTCGGTGAACGGCACGGTGAACGGTTCAGCGGGCCCCGGACGGTCGCGCGCCCCTCCCGTCGACGGGCGCGCCGGCGGGGGACGGACGGGCCCCGGCCTCGGGGTTCCTCGGCTCCCGGGCGCCCTCCGGTCGAAGGGCACCGCCTCCGGATGAGGGCGACGACCGGTGAAGGCCGGTGAGGGCCGGTGAGGGGCACACGGCCCCGGCCGCTACGGGACGACCGTGACCGGCCAGCGCCCCGCCTTCACCAGCCGGATCGCCACCGAACCGACGATGCGGTGCCCCGCCTGCTCGGAGGCGCCGACCACCACGGCGTCCGCCGTGAGTTCGTCCGCCGCCTTCACCAGGCCGTTGTACGGGTCGCCGCGGAAGGTGTGGAACTCCCAGCGCACCGCGTATATGCCCTTGAGCCGTCCGGCGGCCTCGCGGATCTGCGCGATGAGGTCCTCCGCGATCCGGTCCGTCGTCTCCGCGACCGGCGCCCCGAAGGCCGCTCCCGCGGCCATGACCGGCTGGATGTAGACGACGGCGAGCAGCGCGTTCTGCCGCCTGGCCAGGCCGCTCGCGTACGCCGCGGCGCGCAGCGAGGAGTCGGAGCCGTCCACGCCGACGACGATGACCTTGGGTCCGTCCGTGCCGCGCTCGAACTGGTGCGAGGGTTGCTGTTCCGCCACACAGCCGAGGCTATCGGTAGCCGCAGGTCCGGGAGGCGCGTGGGGCGTGTGGATACCAGGGGGACGGCGTGTCGGCCGTGCCTGCGCAAGGGGACGGTGTGCCGCCGGTGCCGAACCGACGGCCGGACGACACCCGGTCCGGTCCGGCGTACCGGGTGATCACCGGACGAAGCACCCGGGCCGGCGCACGGGAGTGTCCTCCGGACGACTCGCGGGGGCGTACGCCTGAGGTCGCTCCGGCGCGCGACCGGACGCGCGCCACCGGGCACCACAGGCACCAACGGGCGTACGCCAGGGGTGGCGCCCGCGCGCGGCGCACTGCCGGGCACCGGATCGCTCGACGGGCGGCGCCGCCCGGCTCTTCCTAGAGTCGGACCATGAGTGCCACCGTCGAGGCCCGCGGACCCAAGGGCGCCAAAGGCCCCGTACGGCCGTGCCGGGACGGGTTCCTCAGCAAGGTGCCCGAGGGCTACGGCGCCTTCTTCGGCGCCCTCTGCGCGCTCTGCGTCGTGCTGGCCTTCATCGAGCCCCTGCGCCGCCTGCTGCGCCCCGTGGTGGACTTCCTCGACCGGCTGATCGTCCCGGTCAGCGCGAACCTCGCCTACGCGGCCTTCCTCTTCCTGCTCGCCGCCGCGACCGCCGCCCGCAAGAAGGTCGCCTGGTGGCTCGTCGTCGTCTACCTCGGCCTGTTGGTCCTGTCCGACGTCGTCGGCCTCTCGATGGGCCTGTACGCCGAGTCGCTGCCGTCCTTCGTCGTCTGCGGAACCGCCCTGGTGCTCCTGGTGGTGGCGCGCCGCGAGTTCTACGCCGACTCCCGGCGCGGCGCCGTGTGGCGGGCCCTGGCCGTCCTGGTCGCCGGGCTGGTGGTGGCGATCCTGCTCGGCTGGGGCCTGGTCGAGCTGTTCCCCGGCACCTTGCCGCGCGGCGACCGGCTGACGTGGGCGGCCGGCCGGGTGTGCGGCGGACTCGTCTCCGCCGACTCGTTCGGCGGACGCCCACCCCACCAGGTCTACTTCTTCCTCGGCCTCTTCGGCGCCGTCGCCCTGCTCAACGCCGCCACCACGCTCTTCCGCTCCCAACGGCTGGAGGCGGCCCTGCACGGCGACGAGGAGGCCCGCATCCGCTCGCTGCTGCGGGCCTACGGCGCCGACGACTCCCTCGGCTACTTCGCCACCCGCCGGGACAAGGCCGTCGTCTTCTCACCCAGCGGCAAGGCCGCCGTCACCTACCGCGTCGAGGCCGGGGTCTGCCTCGCCAGCGGCGATCCGGTCGGCGACCGCGAGGCATGGCCGCACGCCATCGCCGCCTGGCTGGACCTGGCCCGCCGCTACGCCTGGGTGCCCGCCGTCATGGGCGCCTCCGAGGACGGCGCCAAGACCTTCGTGCGGGCCGGCCTCGGAGCACTCGAACTCGGTGACGAGGCGATCCTGCACGTCGCCGACTTCGACCTCGACGGCCGCGACATGCGCGTCACCCGTCAGGCCGTCAACCGTGTGCGCCGCACCGGGGCCACCTGCCGCGTACGGCGCCACTCCACCCTCACCGACGAGGAGATGGAGGAAGTCGTCGACCGGGCCGACGCCTGGCGCGACACCGAGACGGAGCGGGGCTTCTCCATGGCCCTGGACCGGCTCGGCGACCCCGCGGACGGAGACTGCCTCCTCGTGGAGGCGATGGACGCCGACGGCAGGCTCCTGGCGCTGCTCTCCTTCGTGCCCTGGGGCGACGACGGCATCTCGCTCGACCTGATGCGCCGTGACCGCGAAGCCCCCAACGGCGTCATGGAGTACATGGTCGCCGAGATGTGCGCGGTGGCCGGGAAGTTCGGCGTACGCCGTGTCTCCCTCAACTTCGCGGTGTTCCGGTCGGTCTTCGAGGAGGGCGCCCGGATCGGCGCCGGACCGGTGCTGCGGCTCTGGCGCAAGCTGCTGCTGTTCTTCTCCCGGTGGTGGCAACTGGAAGCCCTGTACCGGTCCAACGCCAAGTACCACCCCGAGTGGTACCCCCGCTTCCTCTGCTACGGAGACGCGGGCTCCCTCGCCCGTATCGGCATGGCGTCCGGCATCGCCGAGGGCTTCGTCTCCGTGCCTTCGCTGCGCAAACTGTGGGGCAAGGGACGCACCAAGGCCCGGACCGCACCCGTACTCCCCGAGGGCCCGCCCGCACCGGCGGCTCCCGGCCCCCGCGGAGAGGGGCCGGCCGGGGTCCCCGATCCGACAGCGGGCCTGCCCGAGCAGGTCCGCGTCCGGCACCGCACGCTCGAACGGCTCCGCGCCGCGGGCACCGATCCGTACCCGGTGGGCGTCACGGCGCGCACCCACACGCTCGCCGAGGTGCGCGCGGGACAGCGGGTGACCGTCGCCGGACGGGTCGTCCTCGTACGTGACTTCGGCGGCCTGGTCTTCGCCGTACTGCGCGACTGGTCCGGCGACCTGCAGATCGCCCTCACCCGCTCCCGGTCGGGCCCCGCCCTCGACCGGTTCCGCACGGACGTCGACATCGGCGACCACCTCACCGCCGACGGCGTCTCCGGTGCCAGCGACAGCGGAGCTCTCACCGTCTTCGTGACGGACTGGCAGCTCACCGGCAAGTGCCTGCGCCCGCTGCCCGACAAACACCGGGGCCTGACCGATCCCGAGGCGAAGGTACGCCGCCGCCATGTCGACCTGATGTCGAGCCCCGAGGCGCGTCAGGTCGTCCGGGTCCGCTCCACCGCCGTTCAGGCGCTGCGCCAGGGGCTGTTGGACCGCGGCTACCTGGAGGTCGAGACGCCGATGCTCCAGCAGATCCACGGCGGCGCCAACGCCCGCCCCTTCACGACCCACATCAACGCCTACGACCTGGACCTCTATCTGCGCATCGCCCCCGAGCTGTACCTCAAGCGGCTGTGCGTCGGCGGCCTGGAGAAGGTCTTCGAGATGGGCCGCACCTTCCGCAACGAGGGCGTCTCCCACAAGCACAACCCCGAGTTCACCATGCTGGAGGCATATCAGGCGTTCGCCGACTACGACGTCATGCTCGACCTGGCCCGCGAACTGATCCAGGGCGCGGCGACCGCCGCCTTCGGGGCACCCGTCGCGCGCAGGGACGGCACCGAGTACGACATCTCCGGCCCGTGGCCCGTCAAGACGGTGTACGGCGCCCTCTCCGAGGCATTGGAGGAGGAGGTCGACGCCGACACCCCGACGGAGGTGCTGCACGGGCTGTGCGACCGCGCGGGCGTGCCGTACCGGACGGACGACGGCCGCGGCGACGTCGTGCTGGAGATGTACGAGCGCCTGGTGGAGGCGGAGACCCGACTGCCCACGTTCTACAGGGACTTCCCGACCGACGTCTCGCCGCTCACCCGGCAGCACCGCACCGACCCGCGCCTCGCCGAACGTTGGGACCTGGTCGCCTTCGGCACCGAACTGGGCACCGCTTACTCCGAGTTGACCGATCCGGTGGAGCAGCGCCGACGGCTGACCGCGCAGTCGCTGCTGGCGGCCGGGGGAGATCCCGAGGCGATGGAGCTCGACGAGGACTTCCTCGACGCGCTCGAATACGCCATGCCGCCCACCGGCGGGCTCGGCATCGGCGTCGACCGGACGGTCATGTTCCTCACCGGTCTGACGATCCGTGAGACGCTGCCCTTCCCCCTGGTGCGTCGTCGCTGATCGCTCAACTGGTCCCATCGGGTGTTTTCCCGGGACCGCACCGGTGTTTCTCAGCCGCGCCGCCCGTCCGTTGCGCGACTGATGGGGCATGGAAAAGGACCAGTTGCTCACGCGACGCCGGGCATTGATCGCCGGCGCCGCCGTCCTGGGGGCGGCGGGGGCGGCGGGGGCGACGGGCACGCCCCGCGCCCTCACCGCCGAACCGGCCGGGAGCCCGGCGGCCGCCGGCCCGCAGGCCCGGCCGGCCCGGCCGGCCCTCAAGCCTTCCGCCTTCCGCCTGCTGCCCATGACCAAAGACGGCCCGCCGAGCAGCAGACCCCTGCGTCCCCCCGTGCGGCGCGAGCCGCTCCTGCACGTGTCCGGGCGTGGCCGCACCATGGTGCTGACCTTCGACGACGGACCCGATCCGCGCTACACCCCGACCATCCTGAAGACCCTGCGCAAGTACGACGTGCGGGCGATGTTCTTCGTCTGCGGGGGGATGGCCGCGGCCAACAAGAACCTGCTGGCCGAGATGGCCGACGACGGGCACGTCGTCGGCAACCACACCTGGACGCACCCCTTGCTGACCGAGCTCCGGCGCCCGCAGATCCACTCCGAGATCGAGCGCACCTGCGACGTCATCGAGGACGCCTACGGTGAGCGGCCCCTGTGGTTCCGCGCGCCCTACGGTGCCTGGAACCGGGCGACCTTCCAGATCGGCGCCGACCTGGGCATGGAACCGGTGGCGTGGACGGTCGACTCCCGCGACTGGACCACCCCTGGCACCGGCGCCATCGTCCACCGGGTGGAGCACGGCGCCGCCCCGGGCGTCATCGTGCTTTCGCACGACGCGGGCGGCGACCGCTCCCAGTCCGTACGGGCGCTGCGCGACTACCTGCCCCAACTCCTGGACAGCGGCTACCACTTCACCGTGCCGCGACGACGCTACGCCTGAGACCGCGGGGGCCGTCCGGCGAGCCGGCCCGAGGCGGACGGGGGACCGCCGGCCGGCCTGTGCACCCCGTCCGATCCATTGACCCCGGGAGGGCCGAACGGCCCCCGCGCCGCGCCGGAGAGGCCCCGGAGGATTCCGGGCGACACGCTCAGCGGGCGCCCGCGAGACGGGCGAACACGACCACGTTGCCGTCGTAGCCGTGCTCCTCGGAGAAACCTCCTCCACAGGTGATGACGCGCAATTCCGGGGTGCCCTTGCTGCCGTACACGCGGTCACCGGGAAAGGCGCTCTTCTGGAACACCTGGATGTCGTAGATCTCGAATACCGCGGTCTTCCCGTCCTTGCGCAGGACCTCGACGCGGTTTCCCTTCTTGAGGGCCCCTAGTCCGTAGAAGACGGCGGGGCCCCGCGCGTTGTCCACATGGCCCACGACGACGGAGGTGCCCTTCTCGCCGGGCGACACCGCGCCGGTGAACCACCCCGCCAGATTCGGGTCGTCGGGGGGCGGCGCGCCGACCCAGCCGTCCGTGTCGAGACCGACCGGCACGACCGGTGCGTCGACCCGGATCGCCGGGATCCGTACCCGGTCCACCATGGAGTACGGCAAGGCGGCGGGCGCCTTCGCGTGGGCGCCCGCGGGGGTCCGGCCGTCGGCCGCCGCTGCAGCCGCCGCGGGCTGTGGCGGGCCCACGTCGAACTCGCCGGAGCCGTTGCGGATCAGTGCGAGTCCGGTCAGCAGAACAAGCGCCATCACGCCCCAGGGGACCCGCTTCCTCTGCCGCTCCTCCTCCTCCGGCCATGCGGACGAAGACATTCGCCAACCCCTCTCGACACGGCCGTCACCGCGTCCGTCGCGCATACGGGAAAGCTAAGTGGAGCATGCCCGGCGGCCTACGGGGCATGGGCGGATGGACGGGGGAGCACCACGGCGGTGCGCCATCCGAGTTGCCGAGTGCAGGATATTTCTGGCAGTTCGTGACCTGCGGCAATATCTGATTATGTGTAAGTCATTCGGCGTGTCTTCTCACCGGTACGGACCATTCTCGAAATGCGGCCCCGCGCGACACGACTGAGGGTCTGTCTGGGAGGCGCTTCTCGCCGATCGACCGGGGACGGGTCCCGGGGTGTCTTCCGCGGAGGATCACATGCGTACCATCCGTGCCCTGGCGGTCTCGGCCGCCGCGGTCGCCGCGCTGGGGTTCGCCGCCCCCGCGGCCATGGCCTGGAGCGAACCGGGCCACGGCGAACGGGGAGCCGGTGAACGCCTGGACGACAGCGGGCGAGTGTACGACGACACCGACCCCGGCGACTACGGAGCCTCCGGCGACGACTGGCGCCGGGACGACGAGAGTCCGGAGGACGGCTGGGGCCGGGGGAGCGGCGGGAGCCGGCGGGACGACGGTCCGAGGAACATCAGGGCCAGGCCCGGTGTCATCGTCCAGGGCGGCCCGCTGACGGTCGCGGTCGACGGCGACTCGTGCCGGGGGTACGGCAGTACGGTCTCGTCGCGGGCCTTCCGTACCACCCGGCTGCGACGCGCGGACGTCGGTACGGCCACCGCGCGGGTCTTCGTCGACCGGGGTGTGCGGCCGGGGTCCTACGACATCACGGCGCGCTGCGGCGACGGCCGGACCCTGACCCGGCCGGCCGCCTTCACCGTCGTCGGTGGTGTCCGGGGTGGTCTCGGGGGCGGCACCTCCACCGGAGCGACGCCCACCGACATCGCGATCGGCAGCGGACTGGTGGCCGCGGCCGTCCTCGGCGGCGCGCTCCTGTGGCTGCGCCGAAGGTCCGATCGGCGGATCTGAAAGGGACGCGCGGGCTGCGATCGCGATGACGCGGCGGGGAAGCCTCGCGGGCCGCGCGGGGGCCCCGACGCGCGCGGCCGGGGAACGGACACGGCGTGTCCCGTCCCCCGGCCGCACGGTCGCTATCGGGGTCTCCCGTGCGGTCCCGTCACCCCGGAAGGTGGGGGAACAGCGTCAGGAACGGTTCCGCCGAGGCCGCGATGCCCCGGCTGTAGGGCGCGTCGAAGTCCCAGATCAGGAAGAGCAGGAAGGCGATCAGGGCGGAGAAGAGCCCGGCCAGGATCAGTTCCCGCCTGGTGCGCCGGATCTGCAGTGCGAAGACCATCCCGATCGTGACGACGGCGCCGGTGATCAGCCCGAACCACACCACGCCCGGCATGGTCGCTCCGGTCGACTCCGCGCGTGAGTTGCGCGCGGTGTCGGCCGCGGTCACCTGGTCGACGAGCGGCTGATATGCCTGGGCCTCGAAGTCCGTCTTCGGCTGGTAGTCGGTGACGTCCGCGCGGATGCGGTCGAAGAGCCGCCCGCCCTCGGCGGTCACACGACCGTGGTCCGCCATGGTCTTCCACTCGGTCGTGACGACATGACCGACGTACGCCTTCACGTCGCCGCGGATGCGGTCCCTTACGTCCGCCGGGTAGACCCGGACCCGCTCCGAGATCTCGTGCAGGGCCTGAGCCTCGGTCTGTACATGATCCTGGGCGGCACTGCGGGCCTCCCAGACGCCGGCGATGGCCAGCCCCAGGACGATGGCATAGACCACGCCGATCATCATGGTCATGTACTCGATCACGTCCGGGGTCTCGGACGGATCCTCGTCCTCGGGGGCCCGCCGATTGCGCAGCAGCGCCACGACGAGGACCACGAGGCACGCGGCCGCCATCGCAAGGACGAGAACAAGCCAATCCGACAAAGTTGTCTCCAAGGGTCAGCGCGGACGCAGTGCCGCGACGGCGAGCACCGCGGGCACGGTGACGAGCAGGGTGAGCGAGACCAGGGACGGTCCGCGGCGGACCGCGTGCTTGTGCGCCGGTGCGCGGTACACCGGGTAGCTCACCGGGGTGGGCGACGGCTGGGGGCGGGCCTTGTGCGTCGGCCTGGGCGTGGGTGTCGGAGTGGGCGGCGGGGGTGGTGGAGGCGTGGGCCTCGGCGGCGGTGCCACGGCGACAGGCCGCGGGGCCGGCGGAGGCGGGGGCGGTGGCGTCGGCTTGGGCGGTGGCGGTGGCGGTGGCGGTGGCGGTGGTGGCGGCGGGGGTGGAGGTGGCGGTGGCGGAGGTGGTGGCGGCTTCGGGGTGGGCGTCGGCGTGGGAGCGGGGGGTGCCGGGCTGACGGTGCAGAGACCGTCGCCGGCGACCGCCACCGCGTCGATGCCGTCCGGGCCGACGGAGGCGTACGCGCAGGCGTCCGCGACCGCGGACGAGACCGGCGCACCGCCGAGGATCCAGGTCAGCGTCAGCAACGCCAGTACCCGTATGACGAGGGCGGACGGGGTCCGCTGTGGTGCATGCACGACCGAGATCATGAGGCGTGCCGTCCGCGCGCACGCCCGAGTGGCGGGGTATTGCCCCGAACGGAGGACTTGTGGACCGGGGCGGTTTGACGGTCGTGCGGGAGACGGAGGCCGGCCGGGCGCAGATGTGCGAGAAGAATGGAACGGGTGCGTGGTGGACATCCGTCCGAGGCTCCGGAGGCGGACGGTGTCACAGCGTTCCGAAAGTTTTTTGTGGGCCGGTTGAACACAACGGCCACCCCTGCCCGTACCTAGGGCCATGCGCGGCGCTGCAGGGCGCTGCAACCCTTATGCGAAAAGTGGGAGTTACCCAATGAAGACCTCCTGGCGGAGCGCCTCCCTCGTAGCGACAGCTGCGGCCGTGCTGGCGCTCACGACGGCGTGTGGTCAGGATTCGGGCACCCAGTCGACGGGCAGCCAGAACGTGGGCGCCGCCGCGGCTGCCAACGGATACGGACAGGTCAGCAGCACCGCGACCCCGAACGGCTACGGCGCCGACCAGCAGGGTGCGGCGGCCCAGGCAGAGTCCGCCGGGCAGCTCGCCGTCGCGGAGAGCACGACGCTGGGCAAGGTGCTGACGGACAGCGCCGGATTCACTCTGTACCGCTTCGAGAAGGACACCGCCGAGCCGCCGAAGTCGAACTGTGACGGCGACTGCGCGAAGGCGTGGCCCGCCGTTCCCGCGGACGGTGCCACGGCCGCCACCGGAGTGGACAAGGCCCTGCTCGGTGAGGTCACCCGCACGGACGGCACCAAGCAGCTGACCATCGGCGGCTGGCCGATGTACCGCTACGCCAAGGACACGAAGGCCGGCGACACCAACGGCCAGGGTGTCGGCGGCATTTGGTACGCCTCCGCCCCCGACGGCAAGAAGGCCACGCTGGCCGCCCTGCCTGGCCTGTCGACCCGCAAGGACCCCAAGCTCGGTGAGATCGTCGTCGACAAGAACGGCATGACGGTCTACCGCTTCATGAAGGACCAGGCCTGGCCGGTCTCGAAGTCCGCCTGTGTCGGCGCCTGCCTGGAGAAGTGGCCCGTCGTCGCGCCGGTCAAGGCCGCCGACACCAAGGGCGTCCAGAAGAAGGGCCTGATGGGCTTCACCCGCCCGGACGGCGCCAAGCAGATGACCGTCAACTGCTGGCCCATCTACACCTTCTCCGGTGACACGAAGGCCGGGGACACCAACGGTCAGGGCGTGGGCGGCACGTGGTACGCCGTCGCCCCCGACGGAAAGCCGGTCGGCGCGGCGAAGTAGAGGATCACCTCCCCAGGGTTGGTCGTCTCGTCCGCAGAGCAACGGAACGCGGAAGGGAGAGTGGATCGGAACTGGCAAGAGTGCCGGACGAACAGAACATCGCGCGCGACCCCGGTCCGCCCCCTCCGCACCGCACGGAGGGGGCGGACCGTTCGGCGTGTGCGCCCACACCGGACGCGGCACCGGGACCGGGACGGGAACGGGAGCCGGAGAATTTTCCACACCGGGGATACCGGCCACCCCGGACGGCATGACGACGCTTCGTGACTCCCGGGAACTTTTTGGAATGCTTCGCATCGATTTCGCGGTGACACTCGACGGCGTGTCCGAAGGCCCCGCGCGGCGGCCGATTCGGCACATGCCGAAGGCAGTGCCGGTGAACGGACGGTCAATTTCCGTTTTGACTCGCCGGTTTGGCGGACGATCAGTAGCCTCAGCTCGAACACCGGATCGCCTACGCCGTCGACTACGCCTTGGAGAGATAGATGGAGCGTCCCGCCTGGGCCCCACGCAGCATTGACATCTCGGTGCCGAGCGTGTCCCGCATCTATGACTACTACCTCGGCGGTTCGCACAACTTCGAGGTCGACCGGGAAGCCGCTCGCAAGGCGATGGAGTTCCTGCCCGGACTGCCCAAGATCATGCAGGCGAACAGGGCGTTCATGCGTCGGGCCGTGCGTTTCGCGGCGGACGAGGGCATCTCGCAGTTCCTCGACATCGGCTCCGGCATCCCGACCTTCGGCAACGTCCACGAGGTCGCGCGGGCGGCCCGCCCCGGAGCCCACGTCGTGTACGTCGACCACGACCCGGTCGCCGTCGCGCACAGCCAGGCCGTCCTGCGGGACGTCGACGACACGGACGTGGTCGCGGCCGATCTGCTCAAGCCCCAGGAGATCCTGGCGAGCGCCGAGGTGCAGCGGCTGATCGACCTGAACCGGCCGGTCGCCCTGTTGCTCGTTGCCATACTTCACTTCGTGGAGGACGCGGACGACCCGTACGCTGCGGTGGCCGAACTGCGCGACGCGCTCGCGCCCGGCAGCTTGCTCGTCGTCACGCACGCCTCCTACGAGGGAATTCCGCTCCCGCCCGAGCGGACCGAGGGTGCGGTCGACGTGTACAAGGACATTCGCAACCCGCTGATCATGCGCTCGCGCGAGGAGATCGCGCGGTTCTTCGAGGGGTACGACATGGTGGAACCCGGACTGGTGCCGATGCCGATCTGGCGGCCCGACACCGCGCCCGAGGACGAGGATCCCTATTCCTTCTCCGGGTTCGCGGGCGTGGGGCGCACGGCGTGACCGCGGAGCCGGACGGGCCGGAGGACAGACTCCGCCGGTTCGCGACGATCTGGAGCCGGGCGGTCTTCCCGGTCACCTCGACCTCGCTGACCCGGCCCGAGTTCGAGCAGCAACTCGTACCGCTGGCCCGGCGGTTGAGCGAGGCATTGCGAGCAAGGACCTTCCAGGCGACCGAAGGGCAGGCCGTCGGCGCCGCGATCGTCTCCGCGCACTGCACCGATCCGGAGGCACTGAGCCGCACCCTCGACTGCGTGGACGCCTACCTGGTGCTCTACTGCGGCGAGGACGGCCCCCAGGAAGCCCTGCGTACCCGCTCGGCGCGCCTGCAGCACGGCATGGCCGCCGGATTCGCGCGGGCGCTGCGGGAGCGGACGCTCAGCGAGCAAGAGGCCATCTACCAGGCCGCGTTGAACGCGCGCAGCACGGTGGCGGAGGCACTGCACGCCAGTGAGGCCCGCTTCCGCGCGGTGTTCGAGGGCGCGGCCATAGGGATCGCCATCGCCGACCTCGAGGGCAACATCCTCCAGGCCAACGGAGCCCTCCTGCGGATGTTCGGCGGCTCCGAGCAGACGATGCGCGGCCGTCGGGTCCCCGAATGGACGCACCCCGACGACGCGCCCCAAGTCTGGAAACTCTACGAGGAGTTGGTCAACGGCGATCGCGAGCACTACCACGTCGAAAAGGCCTTCTACCGGCCCGACGGTACGGCCTTGTGGACCAACCTGACGGTGTCCCTGCTGCGCGACGCGGACGGTGAACCGCAGTACCAGCTCGCCCTCATGGAGGACACCACCGAGCGCCGGCTGCTCAACCTGCGGCTGCGATACGAGGCCACGCACGACGCGCTCACCGGACTGCCCAACCGGACCCTGTTCTTCGAGCGCCTGGAGAAGGCGCTGTCCGCGGGCGACGACCAGCGGTTCGGCCTGTGCTACCTCGACCTCGACGGCTTCAAGACCATCAACGACAGCCTGGGGCACGCGGCCGGGGACCGGCTGCTCGTCGAGGTCGCCGACCGGCTGCAGTCCTGCGCGACCGCACCGGGCGAGATGGTCGCACGGCTCGGCGGCGACGAGTTCGTGGCCCTCACCACCGGCCCCGACACCGAGCGCGAGGTCGACGAACTCGCCGGGCGCATCATGAACGCCCTGGTCACCCCGATCAGCATCGACGGCCGCGAGTTGGCCGTACGCGGCAGCATCGGCGTCGTCGAGGGACCCGCGGGCGAACGCGGCCCGGCTGAGGTGCTGCGCAGCGCCGACATCACGATGTACCGCGCCAAGTCCGCGGGCGGCAACCGCTTCGAGCTCGCCGACCCCGAGTCCGACGCCCGCGCGATCACCCGGCACGGGCTCACCACGGCGCTCCCGGCGGCCCTCGACCGGGGCGAGTTCTTCATCGAGTACCAGCCGCTGGTGCACCTCGGCGACGGCAGCGTGCACGGCGCGGAGGCGCTGGTGCGCTGGCTGCATCCGCAGCACGGCGTGCTCGGACCCGACCAGTTCATCCCGCTCGCCGAGCACACCGGGCTGATCGTGCCGCTCGGCCGGTGGGTCCTGGAACAGTCGGTCCGGCAGGCCCGCCAGTGGCAGGAACGGCATGCCGGGCCCACCCCGTTGCGGATCAACGTCAACCTGTCGCCGTGCCAGCTGACCCATCCGGGTCTGGTCCAGGACACCGTGGACATCCTGGAGCGCGAGGGTCTCGACGCCCGCGCGCTGTGCCTGGAGGTCACCGAGTCCGCGCTGATCGGCGCCGACGACGACCTCCTCAAGCCGCTGCGCCGGCTCGCCGAGATGGGCGTCGACATCGCCCTCGACGACTTCGGCACCGGCTACTCGAACCTCGCCAACCTGCGCCGGCTGCCCGTGAGCATCCTCAAGCTGGACCGTTCGTTCACCCAGGGTATGCAGCAGTTCCCGGCGGATCCGGTCGACCTCAAGATCGTCGAGGGCATCGTCTCGCTCGCCCACAGCCTCGACCTCGCGGTCACGGTCGAGGGCGTCGAAACGGGCGCACAGGCCGAACAGCTGCGGATACTGGGCTGTGACACCGCCCAGGGCTGGTACTACGCCCGGCCGGGCCCGCCGGAGCGCCTGCACGAGCTGGCCCTCGTCGACGCCGCCGGCTGAGGGCCCGCACGACGGTGGTCTCCTGGGCAGGAGGCCACCGGGCGGCCGGGGGCACGAGCGAGAGGCAGGGCATGGCGGACGAGCAGCCGATCGTCGGCCGGGAGACGGAGCTCGCCGAGCTGTCCGCGCTGGCCGCGTCGCCCGAGGGGCGGGCCCTGCTGCTGCGGGGCGAGGCGGGCGTCGGCAAGAGCGTCCTGCTGGACGCGGCCGCGGCACGGTCCCTCGCCCTCGGACATCGGGTCGTCCGCACGGCCGGCGTGGAGGCGGAGTCGGAACTGCCGTTCGCGGGGCTGCACCAGATCCTGCATCCACTGCTCCCGAAGGCCGCCGGCCTCGACCGGGTCACCCGCGCGGCCTTCGACACCGTCTTCGGGCGTACGGCGGGCGAGGCGCCCTCGGTGATGGCGCTGGGCGTCGCCGTACTCGACCTGCTGGCGCTGGTGTCCGGCGACAGGCCGCTGCTGGTGGTCGTCGACGACGCCCACTGGTTCGACCCGCAGAGTGCCGAGGTGGGCCGGTTCATCGCCCGCCGGCTGTCCGCGCACGCGGTTCGGATGGCCATCGGGGTACGGGCGGACGTCGCCTCGGCGTGGGACGCGGCGGGTCTCCCCGAACTTGCGGTCCCGGCCCTCGACGTTCGCGCGGCCGCCCTGCTGCTCGACGCGCACGCCCCTGATCTCGCCGAGGGCGCCCGCCGCCAGGTCCTCGAACAGGCCCGGGGCAACCCGCTCGCCCTGCTGGAGCTGCCGCGCGCCCTGCGCGAGGGCACCGCCCACGGCACCGGGCCCCGTGAGCTGCCCCTGTCCCGGCGCCTCGAACAGCTCTACGGGGACCGGGTCAGGACGCTCGCCGCCGCCGAGCGCGCCGAGCTCCTGCGAGGCGCCCTCGACGGCACCGGCGCGGCGCCGGGACCGGCCGACCGGACCCGCTACCGGCTCAGCGAGGTCGAGGGCGCGCTGGCCGCCGGACTGCTCACCGTGGACGCCGCCACCGGCGACCCGGTCTTCCGGCACCCGCTGGTCCGCTCGGCGCTGTTGCAGTCCGCCACCCCGAACGAGCGGCGCGCCGCCCACACGGAGCTGGCCCGGCTGCACCACGCGGACGTCGAACGCCACGCCGCCCATCTCGCGGCCGCCACCGTCGACCCCGACGAGGCGGTCGCCGCCGTCCTGGAGCGGGCCGCCCGTTCCGCCACGGCACGGGGCGGGGCTGCGTCCGCCGTCGCGCTGCTGACCCGTGCCGCCGAACTGAGCCCCGGCTCCGCACCGCGCTCCCGCCGCCTCGGCGACGCGGCCTTCGTGGCGGCGCAGTCCGCGCTCCTCGACCAGGCGCAGGAGCTGCGGGAGGTCTCCGACCGGCTGGCCGGCGCCCACCAGTCGCCCACCGCGGTGATCACCTCGGCCTACGCGGCGCTCTACCGGGACGGCGACGTCCGGTCCGCGCACCGCCGGGTCGCCGCCGCGCTCGGGTCACTGCCCTCGGACGGCGACCCGGAGATCCGGACCCGGCTGCTCAACCTGCTGCTCGCCATCAGCCTGTTCGCCGCCGATCCGACCCTCTGGACGGTCACCGACGCCCTGGTGGACGCCGGCCCGGCCGCGTCGGCCACCTCGCTCTACCGTGACGCGTTCGGTGATCTCGCCCGGCGCGGGGCGGGCGCGCGCGAACAGGTCCAGGACGCGTTCGCCCGGCTCGGCGAGGAACAGCCGTGGGACGTCATGCGGCTCGGGGTCGCGGCGTACTACCTCGACGCGCTCGGCGACCAGCGTCTGCTGGTGCGCAGGGTCGCCGACCGGGAGGCGGACAGCGGGGCGGTCACCAACGCGATGACCTTGCTGCAACTGGTCATGCTCGACCAGATCAACAGCGGCGAATGGGACGCCGCGGAGCGCACCGGCAAGCGCGGCCTGGATCTCACCGCCACCCACGGCTACGCCCTGTTCGCGCACCAGTACCACGGCTTCCTCGGACTGATCGCCGCCTGGCGGGGCGACACCGAGGGCGCCGCGGCGGCGTTGAACCGCCTCGACCGGTGGGCCCGGCCGCGCGGTGTCGGCCACCTCACCCAGCTCGCCGAGGCCATCGGCGCCGCCGCGCACCTCACCGCCGGCGACTTCGAAGGGGCGTACGCCTATGCGGGCGGCCTCACCGCGCCCGGCACGTTCACGCCCTACTCGCAGCAGGCCCTGCGGACCCTGCTGGACCTGGTGGAGTCGGCCGTGCACACCGGCCGCACCGAACAGGCGCGCGAGCATGCCACGGCCGCCCGCGACCAGGGACTGCCCGCGATCTCGCCGCACCTCGGCTTTCTCACCGCCGCCGCCCTGGCGATGACCGAGGACGACACGCGGGCACGGGAGGCGTTCGAGCGGGCGGTGGCCCACCCGGCCGGGGCGGAGTTCCCCTTCGAGCTGGCCAGGGTGCGGCTCGCCCAGGGCATGTGGCTGCGCCGGGCCCGGGAGCGGGCGGCAGCCCGCACCTGTTTCGAACAGGCGGCCGAGATCTTCGACCGGCTCGGCGCGGCGCCCTGGGCCCGGCGGACCCGGGGCGAACTGCGCGCAGCCGGAGCCGCCACGGGCCGCGGCGCGCACGGCGCGGCCACGGCGCTCACCGCGCAGGAGCGGCAGATCGCCGAACTCGCCGCGAGCGGACTGAGCAACAAGGAGATCGGCGCGCGGCTCTTCCTCTCGCCGCGCACGGTCGGGGCACACCTCTACCGGGTGTTCCCGAAGCTCGGGATCTCCTCCCGGGCCTCGCTGCGGGATGCCCTGGCGGGGAACTCCGCAGAGGCTGAATGAGTCCCGGCCGGGACACTCGCCCCCGGGCTCCACAATCACTCACCGATCACGGCGACGCGTCGGCCGGTCACCGCGTTCGCCGGTCGGCCACCGCTTCGGCGGGCGACCGTGCCGGCCGGTCGGTGACCGCCGCGGTCGTCAGCCGGTCACCACAGTCATTCGACCGATGCGGCGCCCATGACCGCCGAGGGAGTCTGGATCCGTCGCTCCGCCCCCGGACGCGGCCCCGAGGAGTCCAGGAGATGGCCATGTCCGACTCGCGCACCCCCGTCGTTCTCATCCACGGCCTCTGGCTGCACGCCACCTCGTGGCAGCCCTGGGCCGACCTGGCCGAGGAGCACGGATACGCGCCGCTGGCCCCCGGCTGGCCCGGTGAGGCCGCCACGGTCGCCGAGGCCCGGCGTCACCCCGAGGCCGTCGCGGGACTCGGCATCGACGAGGTGACCGAGCACTACGTCGGGATCATCCGCGCCCTGGACCGTCCGCCGGTGCTCGTCGGGCACTCCTTCGGGGGCCTGATCGCGCAGAAGCTGCTCGGCGCGGGCCTGGGCCGAGCAGCGATCGCCATCGATCCCGCCCAGATCAGGGGCGTCAGGGTGCTGCCCCCGGCGCAGCTGCGCGCGGGCTTCCCCGTCCTGGGCAACCCCGCCAACCGGCGCCGCGCGGTCTCCCTGACCGCCGGGCAGTTCCGCTACGGCTTCGGCAACGCGCTGGAGCGGAGCGAGTCCGACGACCTCTACGAGCGCCTCACCATCCCCTCGCCGGGACGACCGCTGTTCCAGGCGGCGTTCGCCAACTTCGCGCGACGCTCCCCGGCGGCGGTGGCCACCGGCAACGCGGACCGCGGACCGCTGCTGCTGATCTCCGGCCAGGCCGACCACACCGTCCCGGACGTGGTGACCCGCTCGGCGTACAAGCTGTACGGCGACTCGTCGGCGGTCACCGAGCTCAAGCAGTTCCCCGACCGCGGCCACTCCCTGGTCGTCGACCACGGCTGGCGCACGGTGGCCGACCACGCCCTGCGGTGGCTGGCCTGCCGGGGGATCCCGGGCCGGGACACCTTCCACCTCTGACCACTCCGGGGCGGCCCACAGGCCGCCCCGGCACGAGAACCCCCGTCCCACACCCACAGCACGTCGGAAGCCCCTTGAACCGGGCGTCACAGCACAGGAGTTGAAGAGAATGAGCACGGAACTTCAGGGCCGCACCGCCATCGTCACCGGTGCCAGCAAGGGCATCGGGCTGGCCGTCGTGCAAGCGCTGGCCGGGGCCGGCGCGAGGGTCATCGCCGGTTCGCGTACCACGACGGAGGCGCTGGACACGCTGGTCAAGGAGGGCTCGGTCACCTGGGTGCCCGTCGATCTCGCCGAACCCGGGGCGGCGGAACAGCTGGTCGCGGCCGCCGGTGACCGGGTGGACATCCTCGTCAACAACGTCGGTGCCGCCCCCGCCCGCACCGGCGGCTTCCTCTCGGTCACCGATGAGGACTGGCGGCGCACCGTCGACCTGAACCTGCTGACCGCCGTACGGGTGACCCGGGCCGCCCTGCCGGTGATGCTGGCCGCCGGCCACGGCTCCGTGGTGACGGTCGCGTCGGTCAACGCCACCCTGCCCGACCCGTTGGTGATCGACTACAGCGCGGGCAAGGCGGCGCTGGTCGCCTTCTCCAAGGCGCTGTCGAAGGAGGTCGGCCCGAAGGGCGTCCGGGTCAACACCGTCAGCCCGGGTCCGGTGGAGACCGAGCTGTGGCTCGGCGGCGGGGGAGTGGCCGAGACCGTCTCGGCCGCCGCCGGGATCACGCCGGACGACGTGATCGCCCAGGTGTCCGGTGCCACCGTCACCGGCCGCTTCTCCCGGTCGTCCGAGGTCGCCGAAGTGGTGCTCTTCCTCGCCGGTGACCGCGCCCCCAACATCACGGGCAGCGACTTCGTGATCGACGGCGGCTTCATCCCCACGCGCTGACCCCGCGCCCCTGTCTCCACTGAGTAAGGCCCACGACGCCCTGACCCGCGGGTCAGGGCGCCCGGCCGTGGCGGTGGAGGCGACCGGCTCCGACGGCACGCACACAGCCACGGCCACCGCGACGCGCGGCGGGGCCCCTGGGCGGCGGTCCCAGCCACCTGGGCGGCGGCTCCGGCCACCTGGGTGGCGGCTCCGGCCGCCCCGGCGACGCACCCGCCGCCCGACGGGCTCAGCGTTCCAGCAGCATCCGCTGCAGTTCCCTGGCGGCCCGCGGCGGCGCCACGTCGCTGCGGTGCGCGAGCGCGATCGTCCGGTGCAGTCCGGGCGGGGCCAGCGGGGTGACCCGCAGGCCCCGCCCGGACCGCGTCGCGACCATGCGCGGGACGACGGCCAGGCCGAGACCCGAGCGGACGAATCCCAGTACGGCGTCCATCTCGCCGCCCTCCACCGCGAAGTCCGGCTCGAAGCCCTCGGCGCGGCAGGCGGCCACCGTCAGCTCCCGCAGGTCGTAGCCGTGCCGGAACATGACCATGCGGGCGCCCTCCAGGTCGGGGATCCGGACCGTACGGCCCCCGCCGGGCGCGGGTGACTCCGGCGAGGACACCACCACCAGATCCTCGCGCAGCAGCTCCACCGTGGTCAGCGCGGGCGAAGGAGTGGGCAGCGGGAGCACGACCAGGGCGAGGTCGAGGGCACCGCGGGCCAGCTCCCGGACGAGGTCGTGGGAGCCGCCCTCCTCGATCAGCAGCCGGATGCCGGGATAGCGGTCGTGGAAGGCGCGCAGCACGTCGGGCAGCAGACCGGTGCACACGCTCGGGGTGGCGCCCAGACGGACCCGCCCGCTGCGCAACTGCGCCAGCTCCTGCACCTCGTGCCGGGCCGTGTCCGCGTCGGCGAGGATGCGGCGGGCCAGCGGCAACAGTGCCTCGCCCGCGTCGGTCAGCGTGATGTTGCCGCGCGCCCGCAGGAAGAGGTCCGCCCCCAACTCCCTTTCCAGCGACCTGATCTGCTGGGAAAGGGACGGCTGGGCGACGTGGACCAGCTCGGCGGCCCGGGTGAAGTGCCGGGTCTCGGCGACCGCCACGAAGTACTGGAGCTGCTGGAACTGCACCCCACCACGATAGGCCACCCCTATCGAAACGAGCCACACCATGTCTTGGACCGATCGGCTCCTCACGGCCTAGCGTGCTGGGTCATGGCACTGGCAACGCGGACGGACCGACGACCGTCCATGACCCGCACCGTGTGGGACAGCTCTCTCGGCAAGAAGACCGTGATGGCGGTGAGCGGCCTGATCATGCTGCTCTACCTGGTCGTCCACATGCTCGGCAACCTGAAGATCTTCTTCGGCTCGGGCGACTTCAACCACTACGCGCACTGGCTGCGCACCATCGGCGAGCCCTTCCTGCACTACGAGTGGGCCCTGTGGATCATCCGCGTGGTCCTGGTCGTCGCCGTCGTCGCGCACGCCACCGCCGCCTACCAGCTGAGCCGCCGCGACATCAGGGCACGCCCCAGCCGGTACGTCCACAGCAAGCCCCGGTCGAGCTACGCCACGCGCACCATGCGCTGGGGCGGGATCATCCTCGGCCTCTTCATCGTCTGGCACCTCCTCGACCTGACGACCGGCACCGTGCACTCCGGCGGGTTCCAGTCCGGACACCCATACCAGAACGTCGTCGACACCTTCTCGACCTGGTACGGCGACGTGATCTACATCGTCGCCATGCTCGCGCTCGGCCTGCACATCCGGCACGGCTTCTGGAGCGCGGCACAGACCCTGGGCGCCGGCAGCCGCACCCGCGACCGCGCCCTCAAGACCATCGCCAACGTCCTCGCGCTGGTGCTGACCGCGGGCTTCATCACCGTACCCGTGGCCGTGATGACCGGAGTGGTGAGCTGAACATGACCCCATCGTCCGCATACGCCGACTACACGACCGGTGAGCCGGTCGCCGACGGCAAGGCCCCGCAAGGTCCGGTCAACGAGCGCTGGGACACCCGCCGCTTCGAGGCCAGGCTGGTCAACCCCGCCAACCGCCGCAAGCACCGGGTGATCGTCGTCGGCACCGGCCTCGCCGGCGGCGCCGCCGGCGCCACGCTCGCCGAACAGGGCTACCACGTCGTCCAGTTCTGCTACCAGGACTCACCCCGCCGGGCCCACTCGATCGCCGCCCAGGGCGGCATCAACGCGGCCAAGAACTACCGCAACGACGGCGACTCCGTGCACCGGCTGTTCTACGACACCGTCAAGGGCGGGGACTTCAGGGCCCGGGAGTCCAACGTCCACCGGCTCGCGCAGATCTCCGTCGAGATCATCGACCAGTGCGTCGCCCAGGGCGTGCCCTTCGCCCGTGAGTACGGCGGCCTCCTCGACACCCGCTCCTTCGGTGGCGTCCAGGTCTCCCGCACCTTCTACGCCCGCGGCCAGACCGGCCAGCAACTGCTGCTCGGCGCCTACCAGGCACTGTCCCGCCAGATCGCCGCGGGCACCGTCGAGATGCACCCGCGCACCGAGATGCTCGACCTGATCGTGGTCGACGGCCGCGCGCGCGGGATCGTGGCCCGCGACCTGGTCACGGGCCGTGTCGACACGTACTACGCGGACGCGGTGGTCCTGGCCAGCGGCGGATACGGGAACGTCTTCTACCTCTCGACGAACGCCATGAACTCCAACGCCACCGCGATCTGGCGGGCCCACCGGCGCGGTGCCTACTTCGCCAACCCCTGTTTCACCCAGATCCACCCCACCTGCATCCCGCGCACCGGCGAGCACCAGTCCAAGCTGACGCTGATGAGCGAGTCGCTCCGCAACGACGGCCGCATCTGGGTCCCGAAGGCGGCCGGCGACACCCGCCCGCCGAACGAGATCCCCGAGGACGAGCGCGACTACTACCTGGAGCGCATCTACCCCTCCTTCGGCAACCTGGTGCCCCGCGACATCGCCTCCCGCGCCGCGAAGAACGTGTGCGACGAGGGCAGGGGAGTGGGCCCCGGCGGCCAGGGCGTCTACCTGGACTTCGCCGACGCCATCCGGCGCATGGGCAAGGCGAAGGTCGAGGAGAAGTACGGCAACCTCTTCGACATGTACGCCCGGATCACCGCCGAGGACCCGTACACCGTCCCGATGCGGATCTACCCGGCCGTGCACTACACGATGGGCGGACTCTGGGTCGACTACGACCTCCAGACCACCGTCCCCGGGCTGTTCGCGATCGGCGAGGCCAACTTCTCCGACCACGGAGCCAACCGCCTCGGCGCCTCGGCGCTGATGCAGGGCCTGGCCGACGGCTACTTCGTCCTGCCGTCCACGATCAACGACTACCTCGCCCGCAACCCGCACCACGAGGAGGTCACCGACGAACACCCCGCCGTGCAGGAGGTGCTGGCGGAGACCGAGGACCGGCTGCGGCTGCTCCTCGCCGTCGACGGCGACCGCACCCCCGACTCCTTCCATCGCGAACTCGGCGAACTCATGTGGGAGTTCTGCGGCATGGCCCGTACCGAGACCGGACTGCGCAAGGCCCTGGAACGCATCCCGCAGATCCGCGAGGAGTTCTGGCGGCGCATCAAGGTTCCCGGCACGGGCGAGGAGTTCAACCAGTCGCTGGAGAAGGCCAATCGCATCGTCGACTACCTGGAGCTCGCCGAGCTCATGTGCCTCGACGCACTGCACCGGGCGGAGTCCTGCGGCGGCCACTTCCGCGAGGAGTCCCAGACCCCGGACGGCGAGGCGGAGCGGCGGGACGAGGAGTTCTCGTACGCGGCCGCCTGGGAGTTCACCGACACCGGTGCCGCACCCGTCCTGCACAAGGAAGACCTCGTCTTCGAGTACGTCCACCCCACCCAGCGGAGCTACGCATGAAGCTCACCCTGCGCGTCTGGCGCCAGCAGAACGCCGACGCCGACGGAGCGATGTCCACGTACGAGGTGGACGACATCTCGGCCGACATGTCCTTCCTGGAGATGCTCGACACCCTCAACGAGGAACTCATCCTCAAGGGCGAGGACCCCGTCGCCTTCGACCACGACTGCCGCGAGGGCATCTGCGGCGCGTGCTCGCTCGTCATCAACGGTGACGCGCACGGCCCCGAACGCACCACGTCCTGCCAACTGCACATGCGCTCCTTCCAGGACGGCGACACGATCGACGTAGAGCCGTGGCGCGCCGCCGCCTTCCCCGTCGTCAAGGACCTGGTGGTCGACCGGTCAGCCTTCGACCGGATCATCCAGGCCGGCGGATACATCACCGCCCCGACCGGGGCCGCGCCCGAGGCCCACGCCACGCCCGTGCCGAAGCCGGACGCCGACTTCGCCTTCGAGCACGCCGAGTGCATCGGCTGCGGGGCGTGCGTGGCGGCCTGCCCGAACGGCGCGGCGATGCTGTTCACGTCCGCGAAGATCAACCACCTGAACGTCCTGCCGCAGGGCGCACCCGAACGCGAGACACGGGTGCTCGACATGGTGGCGCAGATGGACGAGGAGGGCTTCGGCGGGTGCACCCTGGCCGGGGAGTGCGCCACCGCCTGCCCCAAGGGCATCCCGCTGGTCTCCATCACCAGCATGAACAAGGAGTGGCTGCGCGCCACCCGCAAGACCGGACGGCGCTGACACCGGGGCCACTTGTTCACAGAGCGTTCGCCGTAACGGTGCGGACGGGCGGGGCCGGGAGTGGTGCTCATCCCCGGCCCCGTCTCGCACCCGGGGGCAGCCCCTGGCATTCAACATCCCCACATCCCGGCTCCTGGCACAGGTCACGCGCACGCCAACCGGTATCGGAAGAACAGGAGCGCGCGGACCGCACCGAAACGGTCCGCCGCCGCACCGCCGAACCGGCCCGTGACCAGGAGAGTGCCATGACCGGCGTTTCCACCCTCGACAGCCCCCCGCAGCCGCTGGCCCCCACCCGCTACACCGTCTCCCTCGCCCGCTCCGAGGAGGACGTCCGGGCCGCCCAGCGGCTGCGCCACGACGTCTTCGCGGGCGAGATGGGCGCCCTGCTGACCACTTCGCAGCCGGGCCTCGACATCGACTCCTTCGACGCCTACTGCGACCACCTGCTGGTCCGCGACACGCAGACGGACCAGGTCGTCGGCACCTACCGGCTGCTGCCGCCGGACCGGGCCGCGGTCGCCGGCCGCCTCTACTCGGAGAGCGAGTTCGACCTCGGCCCGCTCGACGCGATCCGCCCCGGACTCGTCGAGGTCGGTCGTTCCTGTGTGCATCCCGACCACCGCGACGGCGCGGTCATCGGCCTCATCTGGGCCGGCATCGCCCGGTACATGGTCGACGGCGGCCACGAGTGGCTCGCGGGCTGCTGCTCGATCCCGCTCGCCGACGGCGGCGCGCTCGCGGCGGGCACCTGGGACCGGGTGCGGGCCAAGTACCTCGCACCCCAGGAGTACCGGGTGCGGCCGCGGCTGCCCTGGTCCGCCGAGGGCGTCGCCCGACCGTCCCGCACCGAGCTGCCCCCGCTGCTGCGGGGCTATCTCCGGCTCGGCGCCTGGGTCTGCGCCGAACCCGCGCACGACCCGGACTTCGGGGTCGCGGACCTGTACGTGCTGCTGTCGATGCGGCGGGTCGACCCGCGCTATCTGCGGCACTTCCTCTCGCTCGTACCGGCCTGATGACGCTCACCGACGCCGGGGTGCGGAGCGTCTGGCTGCCCAGTGCGCCCTGCACCCCGGGGACCTGCGTGGAACGCACCGGATCCGTCGCGGCCGTACCACGGGCAGTGCTGCGGCTCACCGCGGTCGTCGCCCTGCTCGTCGTCGGCGTCGCGTTCTGCCCGGTCGGCGGACGGATCCCGTCCCGGGTGGTGCGGACCTGGGCCCGCGGTGTCGCCAGGGCGGCGGGCGTCCGGGTCCGGATCACCGGCGCCGCCGCACCCAGCGGCGGTCTGCTGATGGTCGCCAACCACATCTCGTGGCTGGACATCCCCCTGCTCGCCGCCGTCCGGCCGGCCAGGATGCTCGCCAAGTCCGAGATCCGGCAGTGGCCGGTCGCGGGTCCCCTGGCCGCGCGCGGTGGTGTCCTGTTCATCGAACGCGACCGGTTGCGCGCCCTGCCCGGCACGGTCGCGCACATCGCCGGGCTGCTGCGCGACGGTGCCGCCGTCGTGGCCTTCCCCGAGGGCAGCACCTGGTGCGGCAGGGCGCAGGGGCCCTTCAGGCGGGCCGTCTTCCAGGCCGCGCTGGACGCCGGGGTCCCGGTCCAGCCGGTGCGTCTGCACTACCGGTTCGCCCGGGGGGCGGCGAGCACCGCGCCCGCCTTCGTCGGGGACGACTCGCTGCTCGCCTCGCTGTGGCGGGTGGTCTCGGCGCGCGGGCTCGTCGCTGACGTCGAGGTGCGGCCCGCGCTCACACCGGGCAGCCATGCCGACCGGCGGGAACTGGCCAGGGCGGCACAGGGGGACCCGCGCCCCGGAGCGGCCCTCGCCCCGACGCCGCTCCATGTCTGACGCACCGTCATGGACCAGGGTGAGCGCCCCGGCAGGCACCAGGGGGCGTGCGGTCGGGCAAGGAACCCCGGGGACGGGCCCCTGAGCGATGCGCCCGTCCCCCGCGAGGTGGTCGCCCCCCGCCGGCTGAGCCGTCCGGGGCCGCCGCCGTCCCGTACGGCCGGAAGGGGCGGGAGCCTCGCGCGGTGCCCGGCCGTGGGCCGGGCCGGCGGCGGGTCAGGGGATCCGCACGGTCACGGACTTCCCGGGTTCCAGGGCGATCTGGCGACGGAACCCGCCGGCGCGCAGTTCGGTGCGTGTGCCGCCGACGCTGCGGATCGTGGCCGTCGTCGCCTTGCCGTTCCGCCAGGAGAAGTCCACCTCGAAGCCGCCCCGGACACCGATTCCGCGGACCGAACCCTTCTTCGACCATGCCTGCGGCAACGCCGGCAGCAGCTCGACGACTCCCGGCCGTGAGTAGAGGACCATCTCCAAGGCCGCGGTGGGGCCACCGAGGTTCGCGTCGATCTGGAAGATCGTGTAGCTGCCCTGGCTGTACATGTCGAACCAGTTGGCCGAGGTGCCGTTGCCGTTGTTCATCGACGGCCGCAGGACGGTGAGATAGAGCTGGTACGCCTTCTCGGCGTCCTTCAGCCGCGACCAGCACAGCGACCGCCAGGCGCAGGCCCAGCCGAAGCTGTCCATGCCTCGCGCGGTGAGCAGCTCGCGTACGCCGTCGATGAGTTCGGGAGGGCTGGTGTCGGCGGCGATCCGGTCGCCGGGGTAGAACCCGATGAGGGGCGACAGATGGCGGTGTGTGGTCTCACCCAGGTTGTCCGGGCTCATCCACTCCTCGAGCCAGCCGCTCTTCGGGCTGACCCGGGGGAGGTAGAGCTTGTCCCGCATCCCGTCGAGTTCTGAGGCGAGCTGCCCGTCGCGGTCCAGGACGCGGGCCGCGGTGGTGAACTCGCCGAAGAGCTCCCACGCCAGTTCCTGCGCGTACGTGTTGCCCTTGCCGTCCGGTCCGTGCTCCGGCGACCATGCGGTGTCGTCGACGAGGACCTCGCGCGAGGAACCGTCCGGGTCGGTGACCGTGGTCGTGAGGAGCCGTGACCTCCAGAACTCCGCGGCTCCCTTGAGCACGGGGTAGATGGTCTCCAGGTACGCGCGGTCCTGGGTGTACTCGTAGTGGCGCCACAGTGAGTTGCAGAGCCAGGCGTTGCCGGAGGGGTGCCAGGCCCAGCCGCTGCCGCCGTGGACGTTGGTCGAGAAGGCGATGGCCCAGCCCGCGATCTTCCCGGTGCTGTTGCGGAATCGATTGTCGGGGTTGTTGTAGAGCCGGTGGGTGACGTCCGTCCAGACGGGCAGTTGGGACCGGCAGTACCGGGCGAGGGCCTGGGCGTTCTCGCCCAGCCCGGCCGGGTCGGCCAGCCAGTAGTTCATCTGGACGTTGATGTCCGTGTGGTAATCGGCGTACCAGTCCGGGTTGTTGTTGTGGATCCACAGACCCTGGAGGTTCATGGGCAGCCAGTCCCTGGAACCGGTGATGGTCAGGTAGCGGCCGTACTGGACGTAGGCCGCCTCCAGTTCCGGGTCCGGGGTGGAGGCGTCGGTGTGTCTGACGGCGATGCGTGACCAGGAGTCCAGCGACCGTTGCACCACGGAGGATGTGCCCAGGTCGAGGGAGAAGCGGTCGTAGAGGCGCCGGTAGTCGGCCACGTGAGTGGCGAGCAGGGTGGTGCCGGGGACCTTCGCCGCGGCGGAGACCTTGCCGCGGGCCACGGCGAGCGGGTCGGTGGCCGGCGCGCGGAAGTCCTTGCCGGCGTCGGGCGAGTAGTCGGTGCCCGCGCACACGACGATCAGAAGCTCACGGCACCCGGAGAAGGACAGCTTGTCGCCGTCCGCGCGGATGGTGCCCGTGGTGCTGACCGCGCTCACCGAAGCCGCGTACCGCAGACCGTTCTTGAGGGTGCCGGCGAACGAGAGCTGGCGGTCGCCGTACGAGGTGGACTCGCCGTGGGTGCCCGCCAGGGAAACGGAGCCGGTGTGGGTCCCGCCTCCGGTGAGTCTGATGACGACGACATCGTCCGGATGGCTGGCGTATGCCTCCCGGCGGTAGGAGACGCCCTGGTGTCGGTAGGTCGCGGACACGACACCGTTGCTCAGGTCCAGTCTGCGTCTGTAGTCGCTGGTCGTCCGGGCCGTGTGGTCCGGCAGCGTGACGCGGAGCTTGGCCAGCAGGCCGAAGCTGCCGAAGTCGTCGGGCCCATAGGGCAGTTGGCCGTCGTCGGTGGGCGTGTCATTGCGTCCGCCGGTCCAGAACGAGCCGTCGGTGAGGTAGAGGAAGTCGTCCGCCGGGTCGCAGCCGACCAGGGCGCCCAGCCGGCCGTTGCCCAGGGGCAGGGCCTCCTGGATGATGCGTGACTCGGCGGCGGGGGTGCGGTACCAGAGGGTGGTCGCCTCGGCTTCCGGAACGAGCGTCACCCGGTCCGGGCGCTCGGGAGCGGCGTGCGCGGCGAACGGCGGCAGGCCGCCGAAGACCGCGAGACCGCCGCCGGCGGCCCCGGTGAGGCGAAGGAAGTCACGACGAGAGGAAGAGGGCACGGCACAGGGTCCCTTCAGCGGGAGGCGCGCAATATTAATTCATAAAATATGAGCCACGCCTTTGCTGCGTCAACGGGTGTGCGCGCCATTGCTCCTATCTATCAGTGAGGATTCGGGTTCAGAGGGGGAACTTATCCGCGTATAGCGCGACCACTCATCCGATGAAAGTGGTCGACCAGAGCACTACTGACTCCGACCGGGGCGGCCCAAGTGGTGTCCCCCGCGCTCGGACGGGACGGTGAGCGCGCGGGCGAGGTACGGAGCCGTCGTGCTCCCCGCCGCTCTCGCGACCTCGGCGGGCGGCCCCACCGCCACGATCCGGCCGCCTGCCTCCCCACCGCCCGGCCCCAGGTCGATCACCCAGTCCGCGCCCGCGACCACCGCCATGGTGTGTTCGACGACCACGACGGTGTGCCCCGCGTCGACCAGTCCGTGCAACTGGCGCATCAGCACCTCGACATCGGCCGGATGCAGCCCGGCCGTCGGTTCGTCGAGGAGATAGAGCGTGTGCCCCCGCCGGACCCGCTGCAGTTCGCCGGCCAGTTTGATGCGCTGGGCCTCGCCGCCGGACAGCTCCGTGGCGGGCTGGCCGAGCCGGAGGTAGCCGAGCCCCACGTCGAGGAGCGTGGTGAGGCTGCGGACCACGGCGGGGGTGCCCTCGAAGAACTCCGCCGCGGTCTCCACCGTCATGTCCAGAACCTGCGCGATGTTCCGCCCGCGGTGGGTCACTTCGAGCGTCTCGGGGTTGTAGCGCGCCCCGCCGCAGTCCGGGCACGGCGCGTAGGTGCTGGGCAGGAAGAGCAGTTCGACACTCACGAACCCCTCGCCCTGGCAGGTCTCACAGCGACCGCCGGTGACGTTGAAGGAGAAGCGCCCGACCCCGTAGTTCCGCTCGCGCGCCGCCCCGGTCCCGGCGAACACCTTGCGTACGACGTCGAAGAGGCCCGTGTACGTGGCCAGATTGGAGCGCGGGGTGCGCCCGATGGGCCGCTGGTCGACCGAGACGAGCCGTCCGACCCCCTCCAGTTCCTCCGTCACCTCGCCGATGAGCGTGGACTTGCCGGAGCCGGACACGCCCGTGACGGCGGTGAACACGCCGAGCGGGATCTCGGCGGTCACTCCCCGCAGGTTGTGCCGGTGCACCGGCCCCACCTTCAACTGGCCCTGCGGTGTGCGCACTTCACGCTCCGGTGGGGGCGAGTGGCTGAACAGGAAGCGGGCGGTGGCCGACTCCTCGACCCCGGCGAGCTCCGCCACCGGACCGCTGTGCAGCACCAGGCCGCCGTGCTCACCCGCCCGCGGACCGACGTCGACGAGCCAGTCCGCGGCGCGCACGACATCGAGGTGGTGTTCCACCACGAACACCGAGTTGCCGGCCGACTTCAGCCGCTCCAGGACCGTGAGCAGGGCCTCCGTGTCGGCCGGGTGCAGACCGGCGGACGGCTCGTCGAGGACGTAGACGACACCGAACAGTCCGGACCGCAACTGCGTTGCCAGCCGCAGCCGTTGTAGCTCTCCGGCGGAGAGGGTGGGGGTGGCACGGTCGAGGCTGAGATATCCGAGGCCGAGCTCGGCGACGGGGGCGATACGCGCCCTGAGGTCGTCCGTGAGCACCCGGGCCGTCTCCCCCTCCGGGCGTAGCGTTCCCGCCAGCTCGGTCAGCGGCAGCGCGGCCAGTTCGGCGATCGTCCGCCCGGCGAAGGTCACCGCGAGCGCCTCGGGGCGCAGTCGGCCGCCACCGCACACCGGGCACGGGGCGCTCCTGAGGAACCGCTCGGCCCTGGCCCGCAGCGTCGCGCTCTTCGAGTCGGAGAAGGTCTTCATGACATAGCGCCGGGCACTCATGTACGTGCCCTGATAAGGGCGTTGGATGCGCTCCGCCTCCCGCACCGGATGCACGGTGACGACCGGCTGCTCGTCCGTGAACAGGATCCATTCCCGCTCAGCGGCGGGCAGTTCGCGCCACGGACGGTCCACGTCGTGACCCAGTGCGTCGAGCACGTCGCGCAGGTTCTTGCCCTGCCACGCGCCGGGCCACGCGGCGATCGCGCCCTCGCGGATCGACAGCGAGGGATCCGGTACCAGCGACTCCTCGCTCGTGCCGTGGACCCGGCCGAGGCCGTGGCACTCAGGGCAGGCTCCGGCCGCCGTGTTCGGCGAGAAGGCGTCCGAGTCGAGACGTTCCGCGCCGGCCGGATAGTCCCCGGCGCGTGAGAACAGCATCCGCAGGGAGTTGGAGAGGTGGGTGACCGTGCCGACGGACGAGCGAGAGGTGGGCGCCGAACGCCGCTGCTGGAGCGAGACCGCGGGCGGCAGTCCGGTGATGTCCCCCACCTTCGGCGCCCCGACCTGGTGGATCAGCCGCCGCGCGTACGGCGCGACCGACTCGAAGTAGCGCCGCTGGGCCTCCGCGTAGATCGTCCCGAACGCCAGCGAGGACTTGCCGGAACCCGAGACGCCGGTGAAGACGGCGAGGACGTCCCGCGGAATGTCGACGTCCACACCGCGCAGGTTGTGCTCACGGGCGTTGCGCACACGGACGTACGGATCGTGGGGGCCGTGCGGATCGGACATCGACGGGACTCCTGAGGCGGTCTGCGACCTGGGCGCGAAGGGGGAGTGGTGAACGGACAGGGTGAACGGACGGAGGCGAAGGGCAGGGGGCAAATCACACCATTCTAGGCCGGGGTGAGTCCCGCGACCCGGGCGAGCCCGCGGAAGGAGTCCAGCAGGGCCCGCCGGTCGTAGGTGCTCGTCGTGACGAGCACCTCCTGCGCGCCCGTCTCCCTGATCACCGTCGCCAGCTCCTCGGCCACCTGCTCCTCGGTTCCCGCGAGCTGACCGGTGAGGCCGGACTCGTAGAGGTCCCGCTCCTTGCCGGTCATCACCCTGCCCTCGACGCGCTCGGCGGGCGGAAGCGGCGGGAAGGTGCCGTGCGTGCGGGAGTGCGCCATCGACCAGGCCTCGGGGATCAGCAGCCTGTGCGCGTCCTGCGACGTCGCCGCGACCGCGACCGTGCCGGAGACGACGACGTACGGCTCGCGCGCCCAGTCGGAGGGACGGAACGCCGCACGGTAGCGATCGATGCCGCGCCGCATCCTGTCCCGGTTCCTGAGGTCGCCGATGACGAGCGGGAGGCCCGCCCGTGCCGCGATGTCCGCGCCCTCGCCCAGGGCGAGCACGAAGGGCGGGACCGTCAGGCCCTCCGTGGGGCGCGCGTGCACCCCGGTCGGGGACGTGCCGCGGAACCAGCCCAGCAACTCGTCGAGCTGAGCCGCGAAATCGGCCGACTCGGCGGCGTCCTTGTCCCGCCCAAGCGCCCTGCGCACCCCGGCCGTGAACCCGACGGAGCGGCCGAGACCCATGTCGATCCGGCCGGGGAAGAGAGCCTCCAGGACACCGAACTGCTCGGCCACGACCAGGGGCTGGTGATTCGGCAGCATCACTCCGCCGGTGCCGACCCGGATGGTCCTGGTGGCGGCGGCGACCGCGGCGGCCAGCACCGTCGGGGCGGACCCGGCGACGCCGGGCACACCGTGATGCTCCGAGACCCAGAACCGGTGGTAGCCGAGCCGCTCGAGCTCCTGGGCCAGGCGCACGGTGTCGCGCAGCGCTTCGGCGGCGTCGTGCCCCTCGCGGGTGCGGGAGCGGTCGAGGACGGAGAAGCGCACGCCCGCCCCCGTGGGACCCTCCGCCCCCGAGGCGCGGCGCGGCGCCGCTCCGGGCCGTGCGCCACCACCCCGGAGGGGACGGGCCCCGCCCCGGTCCGGGTCTCGCTCTTCTCGGTCGTCACTGTGCCCACTCTCCACTGCGGTTTCCATGATCCGCCCGCTCTCCGTGACGGGCAAGGCAAGGGTGATCTCCGCGAGGCGCCCGGGGGCGTGAACCCTCGCGGCTTCTGGTCCAACACCGGGGCCGCCGCGGTGTTTCCGGGGCCTTACCGACGGTAACAACACGGGTGTCGCAGAACACCAGCGGCGTCTCCCGCACCTCACGTACCCCCTACGGAAGGCAGCCCATGGAGAATTCAGTGTCCCCCACCGTGATCAGCAGACGCCGGGCCCTGACGGCGGCCGGCGGTGTCCTGGCCGGTGCCGCCCTCGCGGCGCACACGGCGCCCGCCTTCGCGGCGGGGTCGTCGGACGCGGACGCGATCGTCGTCGGCGGCGGGCTCGCCGGTCTGGTCGCGACGGCCGAACTCGCCGCCGCGGGGCGCAAGGTACTGCTGCTGGACCAGGAACCCGAGACCAACCTCGGCGGACAGGCTTTCTGGTCCTTCGGGGGTCTCTTCCTGGTCGACTCCGACGAACAGCGTCTGATGGGCGTCAAGGACTCCCGGGAGCTGGCCTGGCAGGACTGGCTGGGAGCGGCCGGTTTCGACCGCGGCGTCGGGGATCCGGCCGGCCAGGACCACTGGGCCCGCAAATGGGCCGAGGCCTACGTGGACTTCGCCGCGGGGGAGAAGCGGTCCTGGCTGTACGGGCTGGGCGTGCGGTGGTTCCCGATCGTGGGCTGGGCCGAGCGCGGCGGCGGGCTCGCGGACGGGCACGGGAACTCGGTACCGCGCTTCCATGTCACCTGGGGAACGGGTCCGGCCGTGGTCGAGCCGTTCGAGAAGCGGGTACGGGCGGCGGTCGCGGACGGGAAGGTGACCTTCAGGTTCCGGCACCGCGTGGACGAGATCGTGCGCACCGGCGGCGTCGTGACGGGTGTCCGGGGCGCGGTCCTCGAACCGAGCACCGCTGCGCGCGGCAAGGCCAGTTCGCGCACGGTGGTCGGGGACTTCGAACTCCGCGCGCCGGTCGTGATCGTCACCTCGGGAGGTATCGGCGCCAACCACGACCTCGTGCGGCAGAACTGGCCGGCCAGGCTCGGCACCCCGCCCAAGTTCATGGTCACCGGTGTGCCGGCCCATGTCGACGGCCGGATGCTCGGGATCACCGAGGCGGCGGGCGGGCGCATCGTCAACCCCGACCGGATGTGGCACTACACGGAGGGTCTCAGGAACTACGACCCGATCTGGGCCAACCACGGCATCCGCATCCTGCCGGGACCGTCGTCGATGTGGTTCGACGCCACCGGCAAGCGCTTCTCCGCCCCCGACCTCCCCGGATACGACACCCTCCACACCCTCAAGTCGATCACCGACACGGGCTACGACTACTCCTGGTTCGTGACGACCCAGAAGATCATCGCCAAGGAGTTCGCGCTCTCCGGCTCGGAGCAGAACCCGGACCTCACCAACAAGGACATCTGGATGCTGCTCTCGCGCATCTGGCAGACCCCCGAGCCGATCGAGAAGTTCAAGAAGAACGGGGTCGACTTCGTCGTCGCCCCCACGCTCTCCGAACTGGTCACCGGCATGAACAAGCTGACCGGCGACGGACTGATCGATCTCGCCGACCTCAAGCGGCAGATCGACGCCCGTGACCGGGAGATCGACAATCCGTACACCAAGGACGTCCAGGTCATGGGGATCCGCAACGCGCTCGCCTACACCGGGGACTCG
The DNA here is from genome assembly GCF_042887295.1 of Streptomyces sp. NPDC057950. Taxonomy (NCBI): domain Bacteria; kingdom Bacillati; phylum Actinomycetota; class Actinomycetes; order Kitasatosporales; family Streptomycetaceae; genus Streptomyces; species Streptomyces sp. NPDC057950. The sequence goes on along the minus strand of NZ_JBHVPP010000005.1, from coordinate 39,247 downwards.
CTCAGCCGCACCGCGCCGATCCACAAGATCCTGGACGCCGGCGCCGGACCGCTGATCGCCGTCCGGCTCAACATCCTCACCCGCAAGACTTTGGGCGGTCTGCAGACGGACCTCTCCGGCCGCGTCCTGGACGCCACCGGTACCGCGATCCCGGGTCTCTACGCGGCCGGAGAGGTCGCGGGCTTCGGCGGCGGGGGAGTGCACGGATACCGGTCGCTGGAAGGCACGTTCCTGGGTGGCTGCCTGTTCTCCGGGCGACAGGCGGGACGGGCCGCGGCCGCCGCGATCTGACCCCGGCGTACGGACCGTCGGCGCCGACCCGCCGCCGGTCCGTACGCCGACCCGCTTCCGGTCCGTACGCCGACCCGCCGCCGGTCCGTACGTCGACCCGCCGCCGGTCCGTCCGTCGGTCCGTGCGCCGGTTCGGCACGGGCCTGTTCGGCGGTCTCTACGCCACTCGGCACCTGGGTCCCGTCCGGTGGTCGCTACGGCGCTGTGTACGTGGGTGCGTCCGGTGGTCACTGCGGCGGTCTGCACGTGGGTCCGTCACGTGGTCGCTGCGGCGGTCCGTGGGCGGGGGTCGTCCGGCGGTCTGCACGCCGGTCTGCGCCGGACTGTCCGGTGATCCCTACGCCGGTCCGCAAACGGTCCGGTCCGCTCCGGCGACCTCGTGACCGGGGGCGCGGGGGCGCCGGGGTTTGCGCGGAGCGCGAGTCGCTGCGTCCATGCGGCCGATCCGCGATGGGTCTGCGACTAAGCGAACCGCGATCGGGAAATGGGATTCCGGAGCCCTTGCCGCCGGCTCGCACGGACGCGGAGGCAGGAACGGCTCCAACCCCACGAAACGCAGGAGTGCGCATGCAGTACGTGAAGCTCGGTTCGACGGGCCTGGACGTGTCCCGGATCTGCCTCGGCTGCATGAGCTTCGGGGTGCCCGGCAGGGGAACCCACGAGTGGACCCTCGACGACGAGGCGTCCCGCCCCCTGATCCGCCGGGCGCTGGAGGCCGGCATCACCTTCTTCGACACGGCGAACGTCTACTCCGACGGCACCAGCGAGGAGATCGTCGGCCGCGCGCTGGCGGAGTTCGCCCGACGCGACGAGATCGTCATCGCCACCAAGGTCAACGGCGCGATGCACGACGGCCCCAACGCGCGCGGCCTGTCCCGCAAGGCCGTCATGACGGAGATCGACAACAGCCTCCGCAGGCTGGGCACCGACTACGTGGACCTCTACCAGATCCACCGCTTCGACCCCGCCACGCCCGTCGAGGAGACGATGGAGGCCCTGCACGACGTCGTGAAGGCGGGCAAGGCCCGCTACATCGGGGCGAGTTCGATGTACGCATGGGAGTTCTCCAAGGCGCAGTACACGGCCCTGCTGCACGGCTGGACCCGGTTCGTGTCCATGCAGAACCACTACAACCTCCTCTATCGCGAGGAGGAGCGCGAGATGCTGCCGCTCTGCGCGGACCAGGGCGTCGGCGTGCTGCCCTGGAGCCCGCTCGCGCGTGGCCGTCTCACCCGCGCCTGGGACGTCACCACCGAGCGCAGCAGGACCGACGACTTCGGCAGGAAGCTCTACCAGGAGGGTGACCGGGACATCGTCGACGCCGTCGGCCGGATCGCCGCCGAGCGCGATGTCCCGCGCGCCCGGATCGCCCTCGCCTGGCTGTTGCGCGGCAGCACTGTGACCGCTCCCGTCATCGGCGCCACCAGGGCGGGTCACGTCGACGACGCGGTGGCCGCCCTCGACGTGGAACTCACCGAGAAGGAGGTCGGGGAACTGGAGCAGCCGTACACGCCCCGGGCGATCAGCGGTCACTGATCCACTGGCCCGATCCGTTCGCCACGCCCAATCTCTCATCGGGCAAAAGCAATGCGCACATGAGCGGCCGCCGGAGGCCGGTGAATCCGGTGCCGACGTCGCAAGAGGCGGGCCAAGGAAATTGGGAGCGCTCCCAATAGTGGTCGCCGCATGGGTGTGCCGCGCGGTCAGTGGCCTGGTGAGTGCCCATTCCGCCGGGGGGTTCTCGGAGAGGTGGGTGTGGCGCAAGGCCCCCGGTGCAGGGCCGGAGGATTTCTGATTTCTTTTTGGATGGGCTTCTATTGACGTTTCGTCAATCTCCCTCGTGCCCGGCGGAATGGGGAAAACCAGGGGATGGCTTGTTTCGGCAAGGTCCGCTGTGCAAAGGTGTGCCTTGTTGGCGTGCAGACAATATTTACTTCCTTCTGTGCGTGCACGGTGTGGCCGCCCGCCCCGCTTCCGAAGAGCCGTCGAAGCGGGTGCTCGCGACGACACGGTCCCTCATGGGCAGCCCCTCGCCCGACCGGGCGGGCTGCCTGTCCATTGGTGTGGACCACTTCATGCGTTGCCTTTGGGAGGAAAGCGGACGTGAACGACCCCGCCCTGTCTCAGTCCCCGGAATCCGCTCGCTTGTTCGAGATATCGGATGAGCGGCTGGCGGCCGAACTGAAGAAGAGCTCGGGGAACACGCCCGCGCACCACCCCGTCGGAGAACTCCTCGACCGCCACTGGGAAGCGGTCTTCGGCTACGCGCGGCTGTGCACCAACGGCGTGCGTCCCGCCGGAATGCTCACCACGGCCGCATTCACCCGGTTGTTCGGCGAATCCCTGCGGCAGACCGGACCGACGGCCGCCTGGCGGCCGCAGTTGCTGGTCACCGTGCGCCGCATGACCGCCGAATGGCTCGCGGACCAGCGGCGGGAATCGCTCCACCCCGAACTCCTGGCCGGTCCGGACGGTGAGGCGGGGGTCGTGGCCCGGATCCTTCCGCCGGACGGCAGGCGACTGCTGTCCCGCGCGTTCCAGCGGCTTCCGGAGCCCGCCCGCTGCCTGCTCTGGCACGCCGAGGTCGAGGCTGAGCAACTGGCCCTTCCCGCAGCTCTGTTGGGAATCCGCGAGGACGCCGCCCTCATCGAGCTGCGGCGGGCCCGTGAACGTCTGCGCGAGGGCTGCCTGGAGATCCACCGCGAACTGGCCCCCGAGGAGGAGTGCCGCCAGTACCACCGCATGCTGGACGTGTCCCTGCGGCGCGGCGGTGACGACCTCGACCCCGATCTGCGCCGGCACATGGGCCGCTGCCGCCACTGCCGCGACACCGCCGAGCAGTTGAACCACTTCAACGGCGAACTCGCCCTGCCACTGGCCGAGTCCGTACTCGGCTGGGGCGCCGAGGCATATCTCGCCTCCCGTCCCGGACGCGCCGTCGCGATCGTGGAGGTGACGGACGACGCGCCCGGCATCCAGGCGGCCCCTCCCCTCCCGGCCGACGCCCCCCTCCCGCCCAGTCGGCTCCCACGGGCGGCGCCGCGCGGCCAGTCGCCCGCCGACTCCCGTCCGGCGTCACACAAGGCACCCCGGCGCGTGCCGGGCCGCCGCAACATCGCGCTGGCCGCACTGACCGCGAGCGGTCTGATCCTGGTCCCGCTGGCCCTGTGGGCGGCCCAGGGCTCGGACGGCACCACCGAGGGCGCCGGCCCTTCGGGCAGGCCGAGTTCGGGCCCCGCCAAGGCACCCGGTGCGAAGCCGTCCTGGATAGGCGACGCTTCGAACGGCACCGTGCGGGGCCGGTTGCGCAACCTCAAGACCGGACTGTGTGTCGGCATCGTCGACGGGAAGCTCGTGAAGGGGGCCGAGACGGCACTCACCTCGTGCTCCTCGGACGCGGCACAGGAATGGTCGTACGAGGCGGACGGGGTGCTGCGCGATGTCGCCGACCCGGGCCTGTGTCTCGACTCCCACCTCGGCTACTCTGTCCAACTGGCCTCCTGCACCGGCGAGTCCGGCTCGACCGGCAAGAACGTGCGCTACGACTTCACCCTTCAGGGGGAGCTGGTGCCACGGGGCAACCAGGACCTGGCCCTCACCCCCGCCGCCACCAACGGCGCGGGAGCCCTGGTCCTCAAGCTCCGCAAGGACCAGGCCGTCCAGCACTGGACCCTGGACACCTCGTCGCCCTCGCTCCAGATGGCGGCGGTGAACTGGGACGCCGACGGAGCGGCCGGCGAGCCCGCGACCCAGCAGCCCTCCGGGTCCGCTCGGCCGGGTTCGCCGAACGGCGCGTACCGTGCCTCGCCCGAACCCTCGGCCGGGCCGTCGACGCCCGCGGCGGATCCCGGCGCCCCGGGCCCCACGTCGTCCTGCTCCCCGTACGACTGCCCGCCGGGGAACGGCCAGTACGGCACCCCGGGGTCCGGCGACGGCGGCTCCTGGGGCAACGGTGGTGGTTATGGAGACGGCGGTTACGGCGGCTACGGATCCGGCGGTGGCCGGGGCGGCCACCGCTGACGCCTACCCTGTCGTCCCGCCCACGGGGATCGCACCGCCCGGCCCCCGGGGCGGACCGCCTCCGCCGAGAGGTGTCACGACGTGGCGGTGGCCGACCCGGCCGTGGCCGACACGGAGGCGCCCGTGCCCAGGAACTCCGCCCAGCCGCCGAGGGGGGACTGTCCGGGACCGAGGGTGCGCAGCTTGCGCAGTACGGCGGGGTCCTGGACCTCCAGCCACTCCACGAGCTGGCGGAACGAGACCAGGCGCACGTCGTCGTGTCCCGCTATCTGCTCGATGGCCTGTTCCACGGCGTCCATGTATATGCCCCCGTTCCACCGTTCGAAGTGGTTGCCGACGAAGAAGGGGGCACGGTTGCTCTCGTAGGCCCGGCGGAATCCGGCGAGGTAGCTGTCGCGGGCCTGCACGCGCCAGGTGTCGTACTGGGAGCGGTCACCGAGCGGGTTGGCGTTCGACTGGTTGGCCATCAGGTTGTAGTCCATGGACAGGACCTGGAAGGTGTGGCCGGGGAAGGGGATGGACTGCAGCGGGAAGTCCCAGACGCGGCCGTTCTGGACCTTGCCCGGCCACATCTGCAGGCCGCCGGAGGAACTGGCGTCGTACTTCCAGCCGAGGGCGGCGGCCGTCGGCAGCAGGTTGGACTGGCCCTCCAGACACGGGGTGCGACCGCCGATCAGCTCCTTGTCGTAGTCGAAGGGGAGGGGTTCGAGATCGGTGAAGCCGGTGTTGGTCTTCCACTCGGTCACGAACTTCTTCGCCTGGTCGATCTCGCTGCGCCACTCGGCGGGGGACCATCGGCGCACCCCGTCCGAGCCGCAGAAGTGACCGTTGAAGTGGGTGCCGATCTCGTGCCCCTCCAGCCAGGCGCCCCGGATCTGCTGGAGCGTCGAGTGGATGTGTCGGTCGGAGAGGTAACCGATCGCGGAGGCGCCCACCGGGTGCTGCGGCGGGCTGTAGAGATGCTTCTTCGACTCGGGCAGCGTGTAGATGCCGCTGAGGAAGAACGTCATCGACGCGCCGTGGTCGGCGGCGACCTTGCGGAACCGCGAGAACAGCTTGTTGCTGAGCTCGCCCGCGCCGTCCCAGGAGAACACCACGAACTGCGGCGGACGCTCGCCGGGCTTCAGCCGCTCGGCCTTCGGCTGCCCCGGCTGGGCCCCCGTGTCGGCGGTGGACCCGTCGCCGATGAGCCGGGGCCGCGGGGTCGTGTCCTGCACCGTCCCCTTGCCGTCGCCGCCCACGGACCAGTCGTTCGCCGAACAGGCGGAGAGCGCGCCGAGCGCTCCCGCCGCGGCCGTCGCGGTCAGCAGACGCCTGCGTGAGATGCCGGTCATGATGAACCCCCGATGTCCTCGATACCGCTCCCGCGCCGGGCCGGAGCTTCCGTCACTGCGACGCGCCGCTCCGCGGAGGGTGTGTCGAACGGTGTGATGCGCGCAGGTCCGGGAAAGGTCGCCGGTGGCGGCACGTGTTGCCGTTCCGTGACAAACCCCGCCGTCCGTGGGGCGGACGGCGGGGCGGCGGGGTGCAGGACGGACAGCGGGGAGCGGCGGGGCGGCGGTGTGCGGGACGGACAGCGGGGGAGCGGCGGGGCCGGCGAGGTCAGGCGCCGGTGCCGGCCCGGACGACCGTGAGGGAGACCGACGAGGAGTTCCCCGACACCGGGACCTTGCCGCCCTTCCAGGCGACCTTGAGCGGGTCCCGCTCGTCGGGGGGCGTGACGACCAGCGACGCCGGCGTGGCCGTGCGGGCCCCGCTGATCTCCGGGTTGGAGAACGTCAGGCCCGCCCACGCGCTTCGGCCCGGGGCCAGGGTGACCGTGACCGGCGAACCGGGGGAGCGCTTCGGATCGGGCCCGAGCTGCTTGCCCGACGCGTCGACGAAGGCCGCCCCGGGGTAGCCGCGCAGGGTGCAGGTGCGGTGGGAGGCGTTGGTGAGGACGACGGGGAAGTTCTCCTGGCCCGCTCCCGGGTCGTTGCCGCCGACCGTCGCGCGCAGCTCGGAGGTGTGGCAGCGGGTGCTCGCGGCGCCGCTTCCCGTCGAGGCCGTGGCGGTGGCCGAGGACGAGCCCGACGCCGGTGCCGACGTCCTGTCGCCTCCGGCCGAAGGGGTGCCGGTGCCGGAGCCGTCCGGGGTCGTGTCGCCGGAGGCCGGCTGGGCCGTGCCGGGGAGCTTCTGCGGGGTGCCGCTCGTACCGCTGTCGGTGCCGCAGGCCGAGAGCGTGCCCAGCAGCGCGATGCCCGCGACCACCGCCGCCCAGTGCGCGGGGGAGGACGTACGGCGTACGGGAATCTCGTCGCCGTGCCGGAAGGTCGCCATGTCAAACTCCTTCGAATTCAGCGCACGCCGTGACTCGTGCGTACGGCGCTCCGTGCTCCGTCATCAGTGTCCGATGCGCGCCGGCCGGAAAAAGTTCGCGAGTACGGGGCACGCGTTCTCGTCAGGTGCCTACCCGTACGGAACCGAGCACACGGTCGGTGGCGTCGCTGTCGCTCTTCTGGCGGATCTGCACATAGAGCTGCGGCTGTGCGGCGCCGCCCGCGGGGGCGAGCCCCGCCTCCGTGAGCGAGCCGTGACCGTCCGGGCAGTCGCTCCAGGTCCTCACCAGCCCGTGCCAGTGCGCGCCCGTGTACGTGCGGCTGCCGTCGTAGTGGCATCCGGTGTGGGCGAGCGAGGCGACCTCGGCCCGTACGTCCCCGCGTTCGCTCAGACCGACGAAAGCCCCGTCGACGCCCGAGCGCAGGTCCTGCCACTTCGCCAGGTCGTCGGCGACGGCCAGCCCCGGTTCGCGGGTGTCCGACAGGCCCACGGTCCGCGGATTCCACCCGGAGTCGCGCAGTTGGCGGCTCCAGGCGCGCGGCACCTCCACCGTGAGCCGTCCCGAGGCGTCCGCGACCCGCACGGACCCGCCGGAGGAGTGCCGGGTCACCAGGGCGGCGGTGACGCCGCCGGCGGCGACCACGACCGCGACGGCCACCGCGGCGATCACGGTCCCTCGACGGCGCCGGGCCGGTCGGGGGGCCGGAGCCGGCGCCGCTCCGGCCAGCCGCTCCAGCTCCTCGGCCAGATCCAGCGCCGTCGGCCAGCGCCGCTCCCGGTCAGGCTCCATGGCACGGAGCAACGCCCGCTGGACGGCCGGCGCGAGGCCGGTACGGAGCCGGTCGGGGCGTACGACCTTGCCGGGCGGCCCGGGTACCGTGCCCGTGAGCAGGTGATAGCCGAGGGCTCCCAGGCTGTACACATCGGCCCGCGCGTCGATCCCCGACCCGGGCTGGGCCTGCTCCGGCGGGGTGTAGCCCGCGGAACCCGCGGCCATCGTCAGCCCCGAGGCGTGTGCCAGGCTCTTGGCGAGACCGAGGTCCGCCAGCAGCACCCGCTCGCCCGCTCCGGGCGCCGTGCGCAGCAGCACGTTGGACGGCTTGATGTCGCGGTGCACGATCCCCGCCTGGTGCAGCGCGGCCGCGCCGCGGGCCGCCAGGGCGGTCAGTCGCAGGGCCTCGGACACCGGCAGCGGTTCACCGCCGACCCGGTCCGCGAGGGTGCCCCCGTCCGCGTACTCCATGACGAAGTAGGGCCTGCCGTCCGGGAGTTCACCGATGTCGTAGACCTGGACGACCCGGTTCGAGTCGGCCTTGCGCAGCAGCCGGGCCTCGGCGAGGAAGCGCTCCCGGACATCCAAGTGATCGACCCAGTTGTCGGACAGCACCTTCACGGCGACGACCGCGTCCAGCACCTCGTCGTGGGCGAGCCAGACCACGCCGAAGCCGCCGGCGCCCAGGCGTCGGTCCAGACGGTAGCGGCCGATCCGCTGCGGAGGGTGCATGCGACTATCATGCCTGGCCTCTGATCGACACCGAGGGGAGCACCCAGTGCAGGACGCGGCGGGAACCGAGGAGCTCGCGCTGCGCGCGGCCGCGGGCGATCCGGACGCCCTGGATCTGCTGCTCCAGCGGCTGGGGCCGGAGGTCATGCGGCGCTGCGGGCGCTTCCTGCCGTGCCGCGAGGACGCCGAGGAGGCGGCGCAGGACGTCCTCCTCCAGGTGGCGCGGAAGATCACCGGCTTCGAGGGTCGCAGCCGCTTCAGCACCTGGCTCTACACGGTCGTCGCCAACTGCTCCCGCCAGAAGTACCGCGAACTGAAGCGGCGGGCCGCCGAGCAGCCGGACGTCATCGACGCCTCACAGCATGTCGACCCCCGCACCACGAGTGTCATCGCCGGTTCCCGCATCGACCTCCTGGAGGCGCTGGAGCGGCTGGAGCGCGAACACCCGCACCTGGTGGCCCCGCTGGTCTACCGGGACATCTGCCAACTGGAATACGCCGAGGTCGCGGAACGGGTCGGCATCCCGCTCGGCACGCTCAAGTCCCGTCTGCACGAGGCCCGTAAGCAGGTCAGGCCCTGGCTGGCGGACGCCTCGTGACATCGCCGAGCGTCCCGCAGAAGAGCAGCAGGCCGGTCGCCGTGTTCGACCTCGACGGCACACTCGCCGACAGCGCGCACCGGCAGCGGTTCCTGGAGCGCACCCCGCGCGACTGGGACGCGTTCTTCGCGGCCGCGCCGCAGGATCCGCCGCTGGCCGAGGGCGTGGCCCTGGCGATGGAGAGCGCGCGGGAGTGCGATGTGGTCTACCTCACCGGCCGCCCCGAACGCTGCCGCCGTGACACCGTCGCGTGGCTGGCCGCCCAGGGGCTGCCCGAGGGGCCGGTCTGGATGCGGCGCGACGACGACCGCAGGCCGGCCCGCCGCACCAAGCCGGAGGTCCTGCGCCGACTCGCCCGTGACCGTGAGATCCGTACCCTCGTGGACGACGACGAACTGGTCTGCGACGAGGCCGAGCGGGCCGGTTTCACGGTCGTACGGGCGCGCTGGGCGACCGCGTCGGCGACGCTGAAGAACGCGCAGGAGCGCGAGGGGCGGACCTGACCGGGCCGACGTCTCCGGGTCGACGTGAGCGGGCCGACGGGGGCGGCCGGGCTCGGTCCGTCGCCGGTCCGGGCCGCGATCGGCGGTGCCGGTCCCGGCCGGTGTGCGGCGGTCGGCGTACGACCGGCCGGGGCGAACGACGTGGGCGCCCGTCCGAGGCGCCGTGAAGGCCGCCGGTCGGCCGTTCGGGGGGTCCGCTCGCGATCCCGCTCCCGGGCGGGGCGCGAGCGGTGACCGCGGTGACGGGTCCGCGCCGCATGTCCATGGGGTCCGGCGTGCGGCCTCGCGGCGGCCCGCGGCGGATCGGCGTACGGCTCGGCGGGGGAGCGGTATGAGGCCCCGGGGGTGGGGCCACATACCGGGGTGAGCGGCGCCCGGTGGCGTCAGGCGCCGTCCTCCAGACGGAAGCCGACCTTCAGACCCACCTGGTAGTGCTCGACCTCCCCGTCCACGATCTGCCCCCTGACCTGGGTGATCTCGAACCAGTCCAGGTTGCGCAGGGTCTGCGAGGCGCGGGCGATCCCATTGCGGACGGCCTGGTCGATCCCCTCGGGGGAGGTGCCGACGATCTCGGTGACCCGGTACGTGTGGTCGGTCATGCGGGTGCTCCTCTCCGCCGTGGCGGGTGTGCCACGCGTCATTCCACGGTGCCTCACGGCGCCGCGGTACGCGAGATGTCGGCGGTGTCCTGACCGGCCGCCCTTGACGGGCCTGATTGGTCCATACCAAAATCAGAACACCCGTACGAGCATGGAGCTCGTCCCCCACGCCGGGTTCCCATTCCGCTGTCCGCAAGACAGAACAGGATCCCCTTCGTGACGCGTCGTCTGCTCGCCCTCGCCTGTGTGACCGCCTCCCTGCTGACCGCGTGCGGAGCTCTGCCGGGGGAAGGCGGTGGACGGCACACCGTGACGGTGTGGCTGATGAAGGACAGCGCGTCCGAGGAGTTCCTCGAGCGGTTCACCGAGGACTTCGAACGGACCCACCGGGACATCGCCCTGGACATCCGCATCCAGCAGTGGACCGGGATCGTGCAGAAGGTCCAGGGGGCGCTGAAGGGTGAGGGAGGCGGCGGACCGGACGTCATCGAGGTGGGCAACACCCAAGTGGCGCAGTACGTGGACAGGGGCGGCCTGAGCGACCTGACGCTCGAGTCGGTGCGCGACTGGGGCATGGACGACTGGCTCCCGGGCCTCGCCCAGCCGGGCCGGTTCAGCACCCGCCAGTACGGCATCCCTTGGTACGCGGCGAACCGCGTCGTCATCTACCGCAAGGACCTCTTCGACCGGGCCGGGATCAAGAAGCCGCCGAAGACCCGTGAGCAGTGGATCGAGGACACGGGACGGCTCAACTCGGCCGGAAACCAAGGGATCTACCTGGCCGGCCAGGACTGGTACACCTTCGCCGGGTTCGTCTGGGACGAGGGCGGAGAGCTCGCGACGGATTCCGGCGGAACCTGGGAGGGCTCCCTGGCGACGGCCGCGGCCCTGCGCGGCATGGACTTCTACCGGCGGCTCCAGGCACTCGGCTCCGGACCCGCCGGGGCCGACGAGGAACACCCGCCGCAGGCCGGGGTGTTCGCCGGTGGCCATGTGGCACAGATCGTGGCCGTACCCGGGCTCGCCCAGGCGATCGTGGAGCAGAACCCGGCGCTGCGGAGGAGACTCGGGTTCTTCCCCGTCCCCGGCAAGGCGGCCGCCGAGCCCGGCGCCGTCTTCACCGGCGGTTCCGACCTCGTGGTGCCCAAGAACACCGACGACCGGCGGGCGGCCACGGCCGTCGTCTCGGCCCTCGTCGGCGCCAAGTGGCAGACCCAACTGGCCCGGACGATGAACTACGTGCCCAACAAGACCACTCTCGCGGGCGCGGTGGCCGGGGAGGAGGGCGCCGCGGCCATGGCGGTGGGCGCCGCGCGGGGCCGGGCGACCCCCGCCTCGCCCCGGTGGGCCGCCGTCGAGGCCGACAACCCGATCAAGTCCTATATGACCAAGGTCCTGACCGGGGCCGACCCCGCGACCGAGGCCGGGCGCGCCTCCCGGCTGATCACGGATCGGCTGGCGGAGACCGGGGGATGAGTCCCGGGCCGCCGTCCCCCGGAGGGTGTCACCGGAGGAAGCCCGTGTAGTTCTGCTGCTCGATCTGGCTGTTGATCTGCTTCACGGTCTCCAGGCCCACGCTCACGATGATCAGAATGCTCGTACCGGTGAGCTGGTTGGCGCCGCCGAAGCTCGCGAACGCGACGGTGGGGACGAGAGCGATCAGGCCCAGATAGAGGGCGCCCGGCCAGGTGAGTCTGTTGAGGACGTAGCCCAGGTATTCGGCCGTGGGCCGGCCGGCCCGCAGGCCCGGGATGAACCCGCCGCTCTGTTTGATGTTCCCCGCCACCTCCTCCGGATTGAATGTGATCGCCACATAGAAGAAGGCGAAGAACACGATCAGGAGGAAGTACGCGAGGACGTAGTACGGATGGTTCCCCCGGACGAAGTTCTGTGTGACCCATGTGGCCCAGCCCGCGTGCGAGTTGGAGAACTGTGCGATCAGCGCGGGAATGTAGAGGAGCGAGGAGGCGAAGATGACCGGAACCACACCGGCCTGGTTGACCTTCAGCGGGATGTAGGTCGCCGTTCCGCCGTACGACTTACGGCCGATCATCCGTTTCGCGTACTGCACCGGAATACGGCGCTGCGCCTGTTCCACGAAGACGACTAGGGCCACCATCGCGAACCCGACGAGAATGACGACGCCGAAGCCGAACCATCCGTCGGCGATCTGCCCCTCCTCTTTGACCGTCCACAACGCGCCGGGGAACGTGGAGGCGATGGAGATGAAGATGAGCATCGACATTCCGTTGCCGATACCGCGTTCGGTGACGAGCTCTCCGAGCCACATCACGCAGGCCGTTCCCGCGGTGATCGTGAGCACCATCACCAGCGTGGTGAGGATCGAACGGTCCGGGACGATGCCCGCGGCGGTCGGGCAGCTGGGGAACAGCGCACCACTGCGGGCGGTCGCGACCAGGCCCGTACCCTGCAGGACGGCCAGGGCCACCGTCAGGTAGCGGGTGTACTGGGTGATCTTCCCCTGCCCGGCGGCGCCCTCCTTCTTCAGTGCCTCCAGTTTCGGGATGACCACCGTCAGCAGTTGAAGAATGATGCTGGCCGTGATGTACGGCAGAATTCCCAGCGCGAACACGGTGATCTGGAGCAGGGCGCCGCCACTGAACAGGTTGACCAGACCCAGCAGACCGCCGTTCTTCGTCGCCGCGTCCACGCACGCCTGGACGTTCCGGTAGTTCACACCGGGGAGCGGCACATGCGACCCCACGCGGTAGAGCACGATGATGCCGAGCGTGAACAACAGCTTCTTGCGCAGGTCCGGGGTTCTGAAGACCTTGGCGAATGCGCTCAGCAAGGGTTCCTCCTTCGCCCCCGCGCCAGCACGCCAGAGGTGAACAGAAGCAGATTCTCCGAGCTCGGGAACACGCTCGGGAGAGCGAGTCGAAGCAATGCCTCGCGAGGCGGGGAAATTCAAGCACCATCATCGAATGGGACATCAGGGTCGGCAACCGGAAAGGCCCTGGCGGACACCACCGGCAGCGGCGCCTTCCGCCGGGGCCGGCGTACCCGCGGCGCTCCTTCGACGGGCGGAACTCCACGCCGGGCGCCGGTACCGGGCGCCGGTACCGGGCGCGGGAACGGGCGCCGGGAACGGGCGCCGGGAACGGGGACGGGCGCCGGGAACGGGAACGGGGACGGGAACGGGGACGGGGACGGGCACTGGCACGGGCAACGGGCGCCGACGGTGTACACCGCCGACGCCCGTTGCCCGTGCTTGTTCCGGCGCCCGGGTTCGCCACCCGGGCGTGCTCTCACCCCGCTTGGGACGTCACCTGACCACGCTCAACGACAGCGCGAACCGGCCCTCCCGGTCCGTCCACCAATGGGTCAGGTCGAGTCCCGCGGCGCCGAGTTCGCGCCGCACCCCCTCCTCACGGAACTTCGCCGAGATCTCGGTGCGCATCTCCTCACCGTCGGCGAAGTCGACGGCGAGGCCGAGGGCCGGGATCTTCACGGTCTGCTCGGTCCGCGAACGCAGCCGCATCTCGATCCACTCGTGCTCGGCGTCCCAGAGGGCGACATGGGTGAACGCGTCCGGATCGAAGTCGGCGCCGAGCTCGCGGTTGACGACCGTCAGCACGTTCTTGTCGAACTCGGCCGTCACTCCGGCCGCGTCGTCGTACGCGGCGACGAGCACCGACTCGTCCTTGACCAGGTCCGTGCCGAGCAGCAGGGCGTCACCGGGGGAGAGCAGGGCCCGTACGGAGGCCAGGAACGCGGCGCGCTCGGCGGGCAGCAGGTTGCCGATGGTGCCGCCGAGGAACGCCACCAGCCGTGGTCCGGGTGTGCCCGGAAGCGCGAGACCGCCCGTGAAATCGGCGATCAGCGCGTGCACGCCGAGCTCCGGTCGCTCGGCGATCAGCGCGTGCCCGGCCTGGGTCAGGGCGCTCTCGCTGACGTCGACCGGCACGTAGGTGTGCAGTCCGGGCAGCGCGTCGAGCAGATGACGGGTCTTCTCCGACGAGCCCGAGCCGAGCTCGACGAGGGTGCGTGCGCCGGTCGCCCGCGCGATCTCGGGGGCCCGCGCGGCCAGGATCTCGCGCTCCGCCCGGGTGGGGTAGTACTCGGGCAGTTCGGTGATCTTGTCGAAGAGCTCGCTGCCGTGCGCGTCGTAGAACCACTTCGGCGGCAGCGTCTTGGGCGTGTGGGACAGGCCGTGCAGGACGTCGGCGCGCAGCGCGGCGTCCGTGGCGTCCTCGGGCAGGGTGCGGGTGAGAAGGAACGGACTCACGTGCTGGGCTCCTTCGGACGTGCGGATGCCATGGAGTGGTGGGGGTCCTCGTGGTCGGGCACGCCTTGGCGGTCGTGCGGGTCCTTGAGCGGGGTGAGCAGGACGTCGGTGCGGGTCGCCACGAGCAGCGTGCGGTCCGGCACCTCCTGCCACCGTGGGTCGTCGTCGTACGGCTCGGAGGCCACGACGGTGCCGCGGCCGGGTTCGGCGAGGTACCACAGGGTGTCGCCCCAGGCCGTCGCGGTGATGGTGCCGCCGTCGGTGAGCAGCAGGTTGAGCCGGGAGCCCGGGGCGGCCTCCGCGACCTCCAGGACCGTGTCGGCCAGGGCCCGGCTCCCGTCGTCCCCGGTGCGCAGCCGCTGCAGGACCAGCGCCCAGACGAGCGCCGAGTCGCAACGGGCCTCCAGGGACAGCAACTCCGCGGCGGGCAGGCCGCGGGTCAGCGGGGCGAGGGAGTGGGGCCAGCCGAGGACGGCGCCGTTGTGGCTGAACAGCCAGGTGCCCGCGGCGAACGGTGCCGCCGCGGCCTCTCCGTCCGCTCCCGCCCGGGTGGCGTCCCGGACGGCGCCGAGCAGTGCCCCGGTCCGTACGACACGGGCCAGGTCCGCGAAGGACTGGTCGCCCCAGATGGGTCCGGCGCGCCGGTACCGGGCGGGCACCGGATCCCCCTCGGCGTACCAGCCGATCCCGAAACCGTCGGCGTTGACCGTCCCGTACCGCTGCCGCCGGGGTGCCCAGGACTGCCGGAACAGGCTGTGCGGCGGGTCCGTCAGCAGCCGGCCGATCGGTGTTCCGGGGCCCACGTAGGCCAGATGGCGGCACATCAGGCTTGTCCGTCGCGGGCCGTGCGGAACCCGGAGAAGATCTGCCGCCGGATCGGGTAGTCCCAGTTGCGGAAGGTGCCCCGGCAGGCGACCTTGTCCACGGCGAACGAGCCACCGCGCAGAATTTTGTGCTCCGGCCCGAAGAAGACCTCCGAGTACTCCTTGTACGGGAAGGCCGCGAAGCCGGGGTAGGGCTGCAGGTCGCTCGACGTCCACTCCCACACGTCACCGATCAACTGCCGTACACCGAGCGGTGATTCACCGGCCGGATAGCTTCCGGCCGGGGCCGGGCGCAGATGGCGCTGGCCGAGGTTGGCGTGCTCGGGGGTGGGGTCGGCGTCGCCCCAGGGGTAGCGGGTGGAGCGGCCGGTGGCCGGGTCGTGACGGGCGGCCTTCTCCCACTCGGCCTCGGTGGGCAGCCGGCGCCCCGCCCAGCGGGCGTAGGCGTCGGCCTCGTACCAGCACACGTGCAGCACGGGCTCGTCCGGCGGGACGAGTTCGGTGGCGCCGAAGCGGCGCCGCAGCCACTGTCCGCCCTCCCGGCGCCAGAACAGCGGCGCCTCGATGCCGTGGGCGCGGATGTGGGCCCAGCCCTGCGGGCTCCACCAGCGTTCGGTGTCGTAGCCGCCGTCCGCGACGAAGGCCTGGTACGCGGCGTTGGTCACCGGGGTGGTGTCGATGAAGAACGCCGGGACCTCGCGCCGGTGCGCCGGCCGCTCGTTGTCCAGTGCCCACGGCTCGGTGGACGTGCCCATCGTGAACGGGCCGCCGGGGACGAGGACTTCGGCCGGTCCCGTGAACGGCGGGGCGGGATCGGGGTCCGGCGCGGTGAGGGCCGCCGGTCCCCTGCGCAGCTGATGGGTGATGAGCATCGTCTCGTCGTGCTGCTGTTCGTGCTGCGCGATCATGCCGAAGGCGAAGCCCGCCTCGGTCAGCGGAGTGCCCCGGAAGGCGGTGCCCTCCAGGACGTCCAGGGCGCGGCCGCGTACCTCGGCGGCGTACTGCCGGGCCTCGGCGGGCGGAAGCAGCGGCAGTGAGGGCCGCTCGGCGCGCGGATGCTCGAACGCGTCGTACAGCCCGTCTATCTCGGGCCGCATGGCGTCACGTCCGGCGACCGCGCGCAGCAGCCACAGCTCCTCCTGGTTGCCGATGTGCGCGAGGTCCCAGACCAGCGGGGACATCAACGGCGAGTGCTGCGCGGTCAGCTCGGGCTCCTCCACGCAGGACGTGAGGAGCGCGGTGCGCTCACGGGCCGTGGTCAGTGCGTCGAGCGCGCGCTCCCTGAGCGACTCGGGGTCCGTGGGTGAGGTGGGGGCGGTCATGTGCGGATGTCCTTCCCGTGGGACCGGTTCTGGGACCGGTCGTCGGACCGATCCTGGGGCCGGTCGTGGGACTGGTCGTGGGACTGGTCGTGGAGCCGACCGTGGAATTGGCTGTGGAACTGGCTCAGCAGATCGTCTGCGGGGCAACGCCCCCGGGCCACATAGCGGTCCGTGAACTCCGCGACGGCCTCCCGCACCTCGGCGGTGGCACCGAGGCGGGGCAGCGCCTCGGCGGCGGCCGCGAAGCAGATGACGGCGGCCTCGCGCAGCTCGGGGTCGGTCAGGCCGTGCCGGGCGGCGCCGATCCACAGCGGATTGGACGGAGCCGGCAGTCCTTCCGCCCGCTCCGCGAGGGGCTTGACGGTCCGGTAGGCGATCTCCGCCGCCTCCGGGTCGTCGAACAGCGCCGCCGTCACCGCCAGTGGCACGATCCACCCGTCCTCGCCCGGCTGCGCGTCGATCATGCGCAGTTCCAGATGGCCGCGTGGACGGACCGGCGGGAACAGGGTCGTGAGGTGGTAGTCCAGGTCCGCCCGGGTCGGGGGTGTGGCGGACCGGGTCCACTCCCGGAAGGTCAGGCCCTCGGGTACCTCCCAGGGGCCCTCCGGCGCACGGACGCACATCACCGGCGCGTCCAGGACGTGCCGGGCCCAGGCCGCGCGCGGATCACCGCCCAGCGGAGGCGCGGCGGACCGGCCCGGGTCCATCGCCGTCCACAGCGACTGCCGCGTGGAGCGCCAGCCGGTGTAGTGGCCCCGGGCGAGCGGGGAGTGCGCGAACGCGGCCACCAGGACCGCGCCCAACTGGTTCGCCAGCCACCAGCGGCGCCCGTGGCCGAGCGGGCCGGGCTCCTCGTACCCGGCGTCCAGACACACCTGGACCGAGGCCGAGGAGCACATCATCGCCCGGCCCTCGGGGCCCGTGCGGTCCAGGTAGCGCTCCATGGCGTCGTAGCGCGGCTCACGGAGGTAGCGGCTCGGGGGGTTCCAGGGTTCGTGGCCGTTGCCACTGAGGCCCAGACCGGCCTCGCGCAGTACCGCGCGCACCGCGTCGAGATCGGCGGACACGGACCCGATGCACTCCATCAGGGAGCCGGCGGGTGCGGAGCTGAGCTCCAGCTGGCCGCCCGGTTCGACGGTGAGCGCCGAACGCAGGGACAGGGTCCGCAGAGCGGCGTACGCCGCTTCGAGCTGTTCTGGTGTTGCGGGGAGCTGCGGACGCCGCAGCTCGTGGACGAGCCATTCCACTTCGACACCGAGGGTGCGGGGAGGTCCGGTCTTGAAGCATATGCCTCGGACCAGCGCTTCCACCTCGGCCTCGGTGACGGCGGAGCGTCGCTCCGTACAGTCACTCACCGAATCGGACATGTAGGGATCCTCCTGAGATTCCACCATGCCGCCGGCCCGACGTCTGTGGTGCCGGACCGGCATTGCTCGTCCCACCCAAGACCCTCTCGCCGGTTCGCACAAGGGTGCAAATCCGTCGTGCCCAGGGTCCGGGGGCACCGCCGGGGCGGCTCGCGCGCCGCTGGGCGCGGGGCCGCGAAAACCTGTTGCGCCGCACGACCAGCATCGCTCACGATGCGTCCGTGGGCACGACGGGGGAGATCGCGCGGGGCGTTCGCATGGCGTGTACGGGGGTGACGCCATGAGCGCACGCCTGCGCGCGATCGCGCGGCAGACCGAGGAGGCCGTGGCGGCGGGTTCGTACCGCGGACCGCACGGACGGGTGGTGTCGATCGCCGCGGCGGTCGAGGCCGCGCGGGCGGGGACGCGGATGTACGGGCCGGGTCCGATCGGGGTGCCGGCCAGTGGTCCCGCGGCCTTCGCCACAGGCTTCGCCGGCACGTCGTTCGAGGTCACGGGCGAGAGCAGCACGCAGGCCGCGGCACGGCTGACGGGCGAGGGGGCCCAGGGACCGTCGGGGCCCGTCGCCGTACTGAACTTCGCCTCGGCGCGTAACCCCGGCGGTGGCTATCTGAGGGGCGCGCAGGCCCAAGAGGAGGACCTGTGCCGGGCGTCGGCGCTCTACGCCTGCCTGCTGCGGGTCCGCGAGTTCTACGACCACCACCGCGCCCACCCGGACCCGTTCTACTCCGACCGGGTCATCCATTCGCCCGCCGTGCCCGTCTTCCGCGGCGGCCGGGGTGAGCTGCTCGACGTGCCGTACACCGCCGGATTCCTGACCGCGGCGGCCCCGAACGCCTCGGTCGTGCTGCGCACCGCACCGGAGCGCGCGGACGAGCTGCCGCGCGCCCTGGCCGTCCGGGCCGAGCGGGTCCTGGAGACCGCCGCGGCCGAGGGGTACCGGCGCCTGGTCCTGGGAGCCTGGGGCTGCGGCGTCTTCCGCAACGACCCGGCTCAGGTCGCCGCGGCCTTCCGTGACCTGCTGGTCGGGGGCCGCTTCGAGGGCTACTTCGACCAGGTGGTGTTCGGTGTCCTGGACCGCACCCGGGGCGCGGCGACCCGGACGGTGTTCGAACGGACGTTCGCGACCGCGGTGTAGGGACACGGACGCTCCGCCGATCGGGTGAGGAACCGCGTGGCCACTCACCCGACGGCCCGCCCGGACGTCCCGCACGGCTCGCCCGGACGTCCCGCACGGCTCGCCCGGACGTCCCGTACAGCTCGCCCGGACGTGCCGCACGGCCCGCCCAGGCGTCCCGGGCGGTCAGTTCCAGCCGTAGCGCTCCCGCAGGCGGTGCACCACGAGGTTGAACCGCATCCGGTCCAACGCGCAGGCCTCGCGTCGCATGCCGTCCTCGTGCAGCCGCAGCACCCGGTCCACGGCCACCCACGAGTCCCGGCCCGTGCGGTCCCACGGACCGCTGCCTATCGGTACCCACTCCCGGTCGCCGTCGTGCCGCTTGCTCGACAACTGGACGGCGAGCAGAGTGCCCGCGCTCTCGCGTGCGACGACGAGCACCGGGCGGTCCTTGCCCCGTCCGTCGTTCTCCTCGAAGGGCACCCAGGTCCAGACGATCTCGCCGGGATCGGGGTCGCCGTCGTGCGCGGGCGAGTACTCCGTGCGCACCCGGCCCACCGCGCGGGGTTCGGCCTCCGTGGTGGCCGAAGGGCCGTAGCGGCCGGGGACATGCTCGTCGGTGTCATCGGTAAAGGCATTCACGCGGGCCACGTTAGAGCCCGCGTGTGCGCGGCTCGTCGACGGGGCCCGCCGCGGGACCCCGGCGCGCAACACCCGGCCCTCCGCGCCGACAGCTTCGGGCGCCCGGGAGGCAACTCCCGGACGCCCGAAGCTTCATGCGGTCACTTGCCGTCCCCCTCCACCGGCACCTTCTCCGCGCGCGGCGGCACGAATCCGTTGACCGCGGCTCCGTTGCCCGTGCCAGCCCCGTCCTGGTTCATCGACGAGAGCAACTGCCGGGCCAGACCCAGGCCCGTGCCGCCCATGGTGAGCGCCTTGGCGAACATGTCCGACATGCCGTCGGCGCCGTTGAGCAGCACCATGTGGTCGACGTTGCCGAACGCGCTCGCGCCCGCCCGGACGATCTCCGGCCAGTTCTCGGCGAGTTGCTGGGCGACCACGGCCTCCTGGTTCTCGGCGAGAGCCGCGGCCCTCGCCTTGATGGTCTCCGCCTCCGCGAGACCCTGCGCACGGGTCGCCTCGGCGGTCGCGAGGCCCTTGGCCTGGGCCGCGGCCGCCTCGGCCTCACCGGTGGCCCTGGTCGCCATGGCGGCCGCGGCACCCCGCGCCTTCGTCGCCTCGGCCTCGGCGTTCGCGGCGGTCTTCACCCGGTTCGCCTCGGCCGCCGCGGCGAGTTCGGTCTCCTTGGCCTTGGCCTGCGCGGCGGAGATCCGCGCGTCGCGTTCCGCCTCGGCCCGCGCACGGGTCTCGTACGCCTGAGCGTCCGCCGGCTTGCGGACGTCCGCCTGGAGCTGCTGCTCCCGGCGCTGCGCCTCGAGTTCGGCGATCCGGGTCTCCTGCACGACGACATCCTGCCGGGCGGCGGCCGCGGCGAGCGGTCCCGCCTGCTGTGCCTTCGCCCCGGCCTTGTCGCGCTCGGCCTGGTAACCGGCCTGCAGGATCTCGCTGTCCCGGGTCGCCTCCGACATCCGGGCCGCGGCCTTCTGTTCGGCCTCGGTGGCGAGTCGGTTCGCCTCCGCCTGCGCGATGCGCGCGTCGCGCTGTACGGCGGCGGCGTGCGGCATCGCGAGGTTCTTGATGTAACCGGTCGGGTCCTCGATCTCGTGGATCTGCAGCGAGTCGACGATCAGACCCAGCTTCTCCATCTCGGTACCGCACGCGGCCCGTGTCTGACCGGTCAGCTTCTCCCGGTCGCGGATCATCTCCTCGACGGTCAACCCGCCGACGATGGACCGCAGATGACCGGCGAACACGTTGTGCACCCGCTCCGACATCATCTTCTGCTGGTCGAGGAACCGGCGCCCCGCGTTGGCGATCGACACGAAGTCGTCGCCCACCTTGAAGATGACCACACCCCGCACCTTCAGCGGAATGCCCTGAGTGGTCACGCAGTCCACGTGCAGTTCGGTCTCGTTGAGGTCCAGCGAGATCTTCCGTACCGCCTGCACACCCGGCATCACCAGCGTGCCGCGCCCCGTCACGATACGGAAACCCATGCCCTCTTCGAGGCCCTCGGTCCGATGCTTCGAACCGGAGATGATCAGCGCCTCGTTGGGCTCCGCCACCCGCCACATGAGCTTGAAGACCACGATCACGAAAATCAGCGCGAGGACAGCTGTCCCCGCCACGACGCCGATGACCATCGGCATACGCCCCCTTTTGATGGTGCCCTGTCGGCACCGAACGAAGGGAGTGTGCTCCTGTGCGCGACCCGGGTGAAGACGCTGACGGTTCCTTGTTGCAATCTTGACGCACACCGCTCTCACCTGGGGCGGAACGCGCACAGACGAGCTGTCAACTGTCGTACGCGGCCGAGACGTAGACCGTGCGCGGCGCCAGGTACTCGACGACCATCACGACGGTGCCGCGCTCGATCCGCTCCTGCGCGACGGAGGGGTAGGCGAGGAAGTGCTCGGCGCCGCCGCGCACGCGGACGATCACCTCACCGACGAGCCCGGGGCCGACCGTCCCGGTCACCCGCCCCATCAATCCGACCATCGACGCATCGTCCATGGCCCCAGCGTACGGCGCGAAGCCGGTTACACAGCAGGGGAATCCGCCGGGGCCTCGTGCGGCGGCCACCGTTCGTGCCAACGCTGGTCGTCCTCCAGCTGGGAGGCCAGCGAGACGAGCAACGGCTCGCTGTGCGCGGGGCCGAGGAGCTGGGCACCGACCGGCAGTCCCTCGCCGACGAAACCGGCGGGTACGTTCACACCCGGCCACCCCAGGATGTTCCACGGCCAGGCGTACGGGCAGGCCGCGATCATGGCCCGATCGGTGTCCAGCCCGCTCAGGTTGGCCATCGAGCCGACGCGTGGCGGGGGAGCGGCCGTGGTGGGCGCGAGCAGCACGTCGTAGGTGTCGAAGAGCGCGCCGATCCGGCGGTGCAGGGTCGCCTCGGCACGCCGGGCCACCCGCAGGGGCGCGCCCCCGAGCAGCCGGCCGAGGCGGGCCGCCTCACGGGTGCGCGGGTCCAGGAGGTGCGGGTGGGGCGCGTCGCGGACCCGTTCGGCGATACCCGCCGTCGCGCGCGGGACGAACGTGAGCCCGATCCGCCCGTAGCGGGGCTCGGCCTCCTCCACGGTGTGCCCGAGCGCCGCGATCCGCTCCGCGAGGGCCACCACCTTCGCCCGTACGACCGGGTCGAGCCGTGCGGGCACCGCCGTGAACGGCGGCTTCAGTGACAGGGCGATCCGCAGCCGGCCCGGCTCGCGGCCCACGGCCTCGGACACCCGCAGCACGGGCGGGCGGTGCAGATCGCCGTCGTGGTTGCCGCTCGCAGCGTCCAGGAGCAGCGCCGCGTCCGCCACCGAGCGGGCGAGGGTGCCGTTGACCGTGATGCCCTGGAAGGACTCGGGTCGCGGCCAGGTGGAGATCCGGCCGCGTTGCGGCTTGATCCCGATCAGATGGGTCCACGAGGCCGGGATACGGACGGAGCCCGCGCCGTCCGAGCCCAGCGCCGCCGGGACCAGACCCGCCGCGACCGCCGCCGCGGAGCCGCCGGAGGAGCCGCCGGGGGTGTGGTCGGCGTGCCACGGATTGCGGGTGGCGCCGAAGGCCGGGCCCTCCGTGAACGGCCACTGGCCGAGTTCGCAGGTGTTGGTCTTGCCGATGACGATCGCCCCGGCGGCGCGCAGCCGGCGCACCGCCTCCCCGTCCTGGGCCACGGGCGGGAAGACCCCCCGGCAGCCGAACGCGGTCGGCTCCCCGGCCACGTCCATGTCGTCCTTCACCGCGACCGGCACCCCCAGCAAGGGCCGGCGGTGTCCCGCGGCGAGTTCCCGGTCCGCCGCGTCCGCCTCGGCGAGCGCGGCCTCGGCGCGCACCAGACGGAAGGCGTTCAAAGAGGGCTGGGTCGCGTTGATGCGGGCCAGCGCCCGTTCGACCAGCTCACGCGAGCTCACCTCGCCCGCGGCCAGGGCGCGGGCACACTCCGCCAGACCTGCGGCACGGTCGTCAGCCATACGGGACACCTCCGAAGGCACGTCGTCCACCGCACGGTAACCGCCCGAGGAGGTATCCCGCACGAGGGGCGGAAGTTCCTTCGTGCAAGCGGGTGTTCCGGGACCCGTGGGCCCCGGGGTGCGCCCCGGCGCCGAGCGGGGCGCGGGGCTTCTGCAAGGATGCGGGGCGTCATGGTGCAGATACCGAATCAGCCCGTCCCGCCGTCGCCCGCGCAACGGCCCGTGCCGACGAGCGCCGATGTGGCCCGCCTGGCGGGCGTCTCCCGGGCCACCGTCTCGTACGTTCTGAACAACACCAGCGCCGTCCGGATCAGCGAGCCCACCCGCCGCCGGGTCCACGAGGCGGCCAAGGACCTCGGGTACGTTCCGCACGCGGCGGCCCGCAGTCTGCGGGCCGGGCACAGCCGGATGGTCCTGATGCCCGCCCCGACCGTGCCCGTTGGCCCGCTCTACGGCCAGTTCTTCAACGAGCTGCAGTGGGCGCTGGGCCGTTTGGACTACACCGTCGTCCAGTACGGCAGCGTCGGTCTGCACGGGGACGAGGCGGCCCGTGCCTGGGCGGAGCTGCGGCCGGTCGCCGTGCTGGTGCCCGGAAGCGGTCTCGGCCCGGAGGGTGTGGCCGTCCTCAAGCGATCCGGGGCCCGTGCCGTGGTCACGCTGGGCCCCGAGCGGGTCGAGGGCGCGCACGCGCTCCTCATGGACCACGAGCGGGTCGGCCACAGCGCGGGGGCCCATCTGGCGGCCCGCGGCCGGCACCGCGTCGGAGTGGTGGTGCCCGAGGAACCCGGCCTGGAGATCTTCTCCAGGCCCCGCCTCGAAGGCGTACGCCGTGCCCTGCGGGGCTCCGGCGCCACGACGACCGAGTTGCCGCTGGCGTACGAGGAGGAGGCCGCGGCCCGGCTCGCCGCCCGCTGGCGAGCGCTCGGCCTGGACGGTGTGTTCGCCTACAACGACGAGTACGCCATGCTGCTGATGAGGGCGCTCCAGGACGCGGGCATCGCGGTCCCGGACGAGACGGCCGTCATCGGCGCGGACGACCTGATGCTCGGGCGGCTGCTGCGGCCCCGGCTCAGCACCGTCCACATCGAACTGCCGTCCGGTCGGGACCTCGCGGAGCTGGTCGACCGCGCGGTGCGCGAACCCGGCGCACCGCCCGAGACCCACGAGGTGCTGGGAGCGCGGGTCGTGCACCGCGACTCGAGCTGAGAGAGGCTGTAGCTGGTCGCCGCCCGCAGCGAAGCGGACCGGACCGGAGACGGGAGGCGCGTCATGCGGACCACGGTCGGCATCGTGGGCGGCGGCCCCGCCGGGCTCCTGCTGGCCCGGCTGCTGCACCGCGCGGGCATCGCCTGTGTCGTCCTGGAGGGCAGGTCACGGGCCTACGCCGAACGCCGCCAGCGCGCCGGGATGCTGGAGCAGGGCACGGTCGACGCGCTGCGGGAATGCGGCGCCGGGGACCGTCTCGATGTCGAGGGTCTGCCCCACCGCGGCATCGAGCTGCGCTTCGAGCGAGAGCGCCACCACATCGACTTCCCCGATCTCACCGGCGGCCGCGGCGTCATGATCTACCCGCAGACGGAGATCGTGAAAGACCTGATCGCTCTCCAACTGGCGGGCGGACCAACGTTGTTGTTCGAGGCCGAGGCGCTCGCCGTCGAGAACCCGCTGAGCGAATCGCCCGTCGTGCGTTATGTGCACGAGGGCCGCGAACAGACCCTGGACTGCGAGTACGTGGTGGGCTGCGACGGCGATCACGGCGTCTCCCGCGCGGCGTTCCCGGCCGGCACGTACCGCACCTACGCCCACGACTACCCGTACTCCTGGCTCGGGATCCTCGCCGATGTGCCGCCCTCCGGGGGTGAGTTGGTCTACGCGCGCGGTGCGACCGGCTTCGCCCTGCACAGCATGCGCTCGACCACGGTCTCGCGGCTCTACTTACAGGTCCCCAACGGCACCGACCCCGACGACTGGTCCGACGAGCGCATCTGGGACGAGCTCGCCGCGCGCTTCGCGGTCGACGGGGACTGGCGGCTGAACCGCGGCACCATCACGGCCAAGTCCGTGACGTCGTTGCGCAGTCGCGTCCACGAGCCGATGCGCCACGGCCGGCTCCTCCTCGCCGGCGACGCCGCCCACATCGTGCCGCCCACCGGGGCCAAGGGGCTCAACCTCGCCGTCTCCGACGTACGGGTCCTGGCCCGCGGCCTCATCGAGCGGCACCGTACGGGGTCCACCCAACTCCTCGACCGCTACTCACAGTTGTGTCTCGACCGGGTCTGGCAGGCCATGCGTTTCTCGTACGACATGACTAGGATGTTGCATGCTCAACCAGACGGGGATGCCTTCGACCACCGGATCCAGCTCGCCCGGCTCCGCCGGATCGCGACATCCCGCCCGGCGGCCGCGGAACTGGCCGCGAACTACATGGGACTGCCGTTGGGACGGTGAGTCCCGCGTGCTGATCAGCGAACGATCGGAGCCCCGACATGCCGCTGCTCGACCCCAGGACCTGGCAGTCCCGCACTCTGGCGGGCGGTGAGCACGCCGTCACCGAGCCCGCCACCGGCGAGAGGCTCGCCACCGTCACCCTCGCCGCCGCCGAGGACGTCACGACGGCCGCGCGGGAGGCCCACGCGGCCCGGTCCGCGTGGGCCGGCACACCGCACTTCGTCCGCGCCGCGGTCCTGCGCAGGGCCGGCGACCTGTTCGCCGCGCACGCCGACGAACTGCGCGAATGGATCGTGCGTGAGTCCGGATCCGTTCCCGGCAAGGCCGACTTCGAACTGCACGTCGCCGCCCAGGAGTGCTACGAGGCCGCCGCCCTCGCCTCCCGCCCCACGGGCCAGATCCTGCCCTCGGAGGCGCCGCGCCTTTCGTACACCCGGCGCGTCCCGGTCGGCGTCGTGGGCGTGATCGCCCCCTTCAACGCCCCGCTCATCCTCTCCATCCGCTCGGTGGCCCCGGCGCTCGCGCTCGGCAACGCCGTGGTGCTGAAGCCGGACCCGCGCACCGCGGTCTGCGGGGGCCTCGCGCTCGCGGCCGTCCTCGCCGAGGCGGGCCTCCCGGAAGGACTGCTGCACATCCTGCCCGGCGGCGTCGAGGTGGGCCGGGCGCTGGTGGACGATCCGCTGGTGCCGGTGATCTCCTTCACCGGCTCGACGGCCGCCGGACGCGCGGTGGGTGAGGCGGCCGGCCGGCTCCTCAAGCGCGCGCACCTGGAACTGGGCGGCAACTCGGCCCTCGTCGTGCTGGAGGACGCCGACATCGACGCGGTCATCTCCACGGCTGCCTGGGGCTCGTTCTTCCACCAGGGCCAGATCTGCATGACGACAGGCCGCCATCTCGTCCACGCGTCGCTGTACGAGGAGTACGTCGAGCGGCTCGCCGCCAAGGCAGACTCGCTCGCCGTGGGCGACCCGCACCGCGAACAGGTGCACCTCGGGCCCGTCATCGACAGCGCCCAACTCGCCAAGATCCAGGGGCTGGTGGATTCCAGTACGGCGCGCGGGGCGAAGCTCGCGGCGGGCGGCACGCACGAGAGGCTGTTCTACCGGCCGACCGTGCTCGCCGGCGTCGACGACACGACCCCCGCGTACACCGAAGAGGTCTTCGGCCCGGTCGCGCCGGTCCGGTCCTTCGCGGACACCGACGAGGCCGTGGCCCTCGCCTCGGCGGGTCCGTACGGCCTCTCGCTGGGCATCGTCACCCGGGACACCGCGCGCGGCCTGGACCTGGCCGAGCGCATCCCCACCGGGATCGCGCACATCAACGACCAGACCGTCAACGACGAGGCGGTCGCCCCGTTCGGCGGCACGGGCGCCTCCGGCACGGGCGCCCGCTTCGGCGGCGAGGCCAACCTGGAGGCCTTCACCGAGGTGCGCTGGACGACCGTGCGCGGGGACGTGGCACCGTACCCGTTCTGATCCGTGCGCGAGCCCCGCTGATCCGTACGCGGGCCCCGGTCGAAACCCTGCCGACCGGGGCCCACGGGGTTTCCCCCGAGATCACTCGCCCTGCTGGGCCTGCTGCTGGGCGACGGACTTGCGGACCTCGTCCATGTCCAGCTTCCGGGCCTGACCGATGACGTCATCCAGAGCGGCCTCGGGCAGTGCGCCGGGCTGGGAGAAGATCGCGACCTGGTCGCGGACGATCATCAGGGTCGGGATGGACTGGATCTCGAAGGCCGCGGCCAGCTCCGGCTGCGCCTCCGTGTCCACCTTGGCGAAGACCAGGTCGGGGTTGGCCTCGGCGGCCTTCTCGTAGACCGGGGCGAACTGGCGGCACGGGCCGCACCACGAGGCCCAGAAGTCGATCAGGACGAACTCGTTGTCCGTGACCGTCTGGTCGAAGTTCTCCTTGGTCAGCTCCATCGTCCTGCTCATGGCGTGACTACCTCTCCGTGCTCTCGGGCCTCGGGGCGAAGCCGGTGTCGACAACACCGTCCCCCAGCGGCGTATTCCGCGCACGTAACCGTGTGGCCACGGCGCACACCAACAACCAGACTGGGCGCATGACGGAAACGGAATCCATCGCCTACGACGTAGTGGTGCTCGGCGCCGGCCCCGTGGGGGAGAACGTCGCCGACCGCGCCCGCGCGGCCGGCCTCTCCGCCGCGATCGTGGAGAACGAGCTGGTCGGAGGCGAGTGCTCGTACTGGGCCTGCATGCCCAGCAAGGCCCTCCTGCGCCCGGCCATCGCCCGCGCCGACGCCCGCCGCGTGCCCGGCCTGAGCGGGGCCGTGCAGGGCCCGCTCGACGCCTCCGCGGTCCTCGCCCACCGTGACTACTACACCTCCCACTGGAAGGACGACGGACAGGTCGCCTGGCTCGACGGCATCGGAGCCGATCTCCACCGCGGACACGGGCGTCTCGCCGGGCCGCGCCGGGTGAGCGTCGAGGGCCCCGACGGCGAGCTGCGGTTCCTCACCGCGCGGCACGCGGTCGCCGTGTGCACCGGCACCCGCGCGCTGCTGCCCGGCCTGCCCGGACTGGCCGAGGTCAAGCCCTGGACCAGCCGCGAGGCCACCAGCGCCCACGAGGTGCCGGACCGGCTCATCGTGGTCGGCGGCGGTGTGGTCGCCGTCGAGATGGCCACGGCCTGGCAGGCGCTCGGCTCCCGGGTCACCGTCCTCGTCCGCGGTCACGCGCTGCTGCCCAGGATGGAGCCCTTCGCCGGTGAGCTGGTCGCCGACGCGCTCAAGGAGGCGGGCGCCGACGTCCGCACCGGTACCGCGGTGACCGGGGTGACGCGTGAGGGCTCGACCGTGGTGGCCCTGACGGACACCGGCGACCGCATCGAGGCGGACGAGATCCTCTTCGCCACCGGGCGGGTGCCCCACACCGAGGACATCGGGCTCGACACGGTCGGCCTGGAGCCGGGCTCGTGGCTCGACGTCGACGACAGCCTGCGGGTGACCGGCAGCGAGTGGCTGTACGCCGTCGGAGACGTCAACCACCGTGCGCTCCTCACCCACCAGGGCAAATATCAGGCGAGGATCGCGGGCGCCGCCATCGCCGCCCGCGCCGCCGGCGTCCCGCTCCTGGAGACCGACCTCTGGGGCGCGCACGCCGCGACCGCCGACCACGCCGCCGTCCCCCAGGTCGTCTTCACCGACCCGGAGGCCGCCGCCGTGGGCCTCTCCCTCGCCGAGGCCGAGAGCGCCGGCCTGCCGGTCCGCGCCGTCGACGTCGACATGTCCTCCGTGGCGGGCGCCGGGCTGTACGCCGACGGCTACCGCGGCAAGGCCCGCATGGTCGTCGACACCGACCGCGAGATCGTGGTCGGCCTCACCCTCGTCGGGCCCGGCGTGGGCGAACTCATCCACTCGGCCACGGTCGCGATCGCCGGCGAGGTCCCGGTCAGCCGCCTGTGGCACGCCGTGCCCTCCTATCCGACGGTGAGCGAGGTGTGGCTGCGGCTGCTGGAGGCGTACCGGGACATGTGACGGCGTCACGCCAGTGCCACCAGCTCCAGGTACTCCTCGCTCCACAGGTCCTCGTCCGCGTCCGGGAGCAGCAGCACCCGGTCCGGGCGCAGGGCCCGGAGCGCGCCCTCGTCGTGGGTCACCATGACGATCGCGCCGGGGTACGTGCCCACCGCGGTCAGCACCTCGGCCCGGGACACCGGGTCCAGGTTGTTGGTGGGCTCGTCCAGCAGCAGGACGTTGGCGCCGGAGTGGACCAGCCCCGCCAGGGCGAGGCGGGTCTTCTCGCCGCCGGACAGGACGTCGACGCGTTTGCCGGCGTCGTCCCCGGTGAACAGGAACGCGCCGAGCACGCGCCGCACCTCCCCGTCGGTGAGGTGCGGCGCGGCCGCGGCCAGATGACCGCGGACCGTGTCGGCGCCGTCGAGGGTGTCGTGCTCCTGCGCGAAGTAGCCGATCCGCAGCCCGTGACCGTGGACCACGCGGCCGTCGTCCGGGGCCTCCCGCCCGGCGAGCAGCCGCAGCAGTGTCGTCTTGCCCGCGCCGTTGGGGCCGAGGACCACCAGACGGCTGCCCCGGTCGACGGCCAGGTCGACGCCGCCCAGGACGCGGTGGCCGCCGTACGACTTGCCGACGGCGACCGTGCCGAGCGGCGTCCGCCCGCAGGGGGCGGGCTCCGGCAGCCGGATCCGGGCGACCTTGTCCCGCCGCCTGACCGGTTCGAGCCCGGCCAGCAGACGGTCGGCGCGCCGGGCCATGTTCTTCGCCGCCACGGCCGTCGCGACGTTCGCGCGCATCCGGTCCGCCTGGGCGTGCAGGGCCGACGCCTTGCGCTCGGCGCCGGCCCGCTCCCGCGCCCGGCGCCGCTCCTCGGCCTCCCGCTGGGCGAGATAGGCGTGCCAGCCCGTGTTGTGGACGTCGAGCGTGGCGCGGTGCGGGTCGAGGTGGAAGACACGGTTGACCACGGCGGCCAGCAGCGAGGTGTCGTGACTGATCAGCACGAGACCCGCCTGATGGTTCGTCAGGAAGCCGCGCAGCCACCCGATCGAGCCGGCGTCCAGGTGGTTCGTCGGCTCGTCCAGGAGCAGTGTGCCGTGGTCCGCGAAGAGGATGCGGGCCAGCTCGACCCGGCGGCGCTGCCCACCGGACAGGGCACCGAGCGGCTGGTCCATCACCCTGGTCGGCAGCCCGAGGCCCGCGGCGACCCGGGCCGCTTCCGCCTCGGCCGCGTAGCCTCCGCGTGCCTGGAACTCCGCCTCGGCGCGCGCGTAGGCGTTCATCGCACGCTCGGTCCCGTCCGCCATCGCGGTCTCCGCGGCGCGCAGCACGTGGACGGCACGGTCGAGGCCGCGCGCCGAAAGGATCCGGTCGGTGACGGTGACCTCCGGGTCGGCCGCCCGGGAGTCCTGGGCGAGGAGACGGGGGCGCCCGGTGACCGCGACGGACCCGGCCGCGGGGTGTACCCGTCCCGCGAGGGTGTTCAGAAGGGTGGTCTTGCCCGCGCCGTTGCGGCCGACCAGGCCGACGCGGTCGCCGGGGGAGATGTGGAAGGAGAGGTCGGACAGCAGCAGTCGTGCGCCGACGCGCACGTCGGCACCGCGCACGGTGATCATGGGAAACGCTCCGGGAATCAATCGGCAGAAGGACACACGTGTGACGTGGAAGTGGGTCCTGGAGCTAAGAGATTCGGGGCGTGGACATGTGGTCAGGGTAGCGGGGGCGTTCGGGTCGGCGCCTCTGAGTTTCCGGGCGGGCGACGGACTTTGGGGGCGGGTGACAGGCCTTCGGTGCGGGCGACGGACTTTCGGCCGGATCGGGGTACCCGGCGGACTCGAGCACGAGGAGGGCGGGTCGGACGGAGGTGAACTCCGGGGCGTTCGAGCCCCGGCGGGCTCGAACCCCGCAGGACCCGCCGGAAAACCGCGGAGCCTCAGTCCGGCAGTGTGAAGCCCAGGGCCGCGGCCGCCTCCGCCGGGGTCGGCTGTGTCCAGCGGTCCGCCATCGCCTGGTTCGAGGACAGTGAGCGCACCTCCGCGCGGTCGAGGTACAGCACACCGTCCAGATGGTCCGTCTCGTGCTGCACGATCCGCGCGGGCCAACCCGTGAAGACCTCGTCGACCGTACGGCCCAGCTCGTCCAGCGCCGTCAGCCGCACCTCGGCGTGCCGGCCCACCACGGCCTGCCACCCGGGCATGCTCAGGCACCCCTCGAAGAACGCCGCCCGACCCGCGCCGACCCCCTCGTACACCGGATTCACCAGCACCCGGAACGGCTGCGGGACCCGTCCGCGTACGACCCGCACTTCCTCGGACACCGGCGCCGGATCCTCGACGACCGCGATCCGCAGCGGCACGCCGACCTGGGGCGCCGCGAGGCCGACCCCCGGGGCCGCGTGCATGGTCGCGCGCAACGCGGCGACGAATCGGCTCAGCGGTCCCGGATCCAGCTGACCGTCGAACGGTTCGGCGGGGCGGCGCAGCACCGGGTCCCCGGCGGCCACGATGGGCAACGGTCCTTCCTTGTCCAGCAGTTCCTCGACCAGGTCGTTGAGCGGACGGGCGGCGCGGTCACGTTCGGATGCCATCGCGCCAGCATGCCAAGAGGGGGCGCGCCGTGCGAGGCGGCGCAACCCGTACCCCACGGATCCTCGTCCGTGATCCACGCCACACCGTCGTCCGGGAACTCGGCGGCCTCCCGTCCCGACTTCTGGACCACCACCGGCCGGGAATCCCAACTCCCCGGCCCACCGACCGAGTCCGTCCCCAGCCCCACCGGAGAAGCCCGCCGATGCCCACCGCTCCCACCCTCTCGACGGACGGCACCCCGCGACCCGTCGCCCCGGCCTCCGCCCGAAAAGCTCCCCTGCGCCCCCTCATACTGCGCCTGCACTTCTACGCCGGAGTGCTCGTCGCCCCGTTCCTCCTGGTCGCCGCCGTGACCGGCCTGCTCTACGCCGCCTCGTTCCAGGCCGAGAAGATCGTGTACGCGCACGAACTGACCGTCCCGGTGGGCGACCGCGAACTCCCGCTCTCCGAACAGGTGGCCGCCGCCCGCAAGGCCCATCCGCGGGGCACGGTCTCCGCCGTACGGCCCGCGCCCACGGCGGACGCGACGACGCGGGTGCTGCTCTCCGGCGTGCCGGGCGTCGACCCCGACCACACCGTCGCGGTGTTCGTCGACCCGTACACCGCCAAGGTGCGCGGAGCCCTCGAACAGTACGGCGCCACCGGCGCGCTCCCGCTGCGCACCTGGATCGACGGACTCCACGCCAACCTCCAGCTCGGCGAGACCGGGCGTCTGTACAGCGAACTCGCGGCCAGCTGGCTGTGGGTGATCTCGGGCGGCGGCCTCGTGCTGTGGTTCGGACGCAGGCGCGCCCGGCGCAAGGTGCGGGGCACGTCCGGGCGCCGCCGCACACTGGGTCTGCACGGCACGCTCGGCGCCTGGGCGGCCGCCGGGTTCTTCTTCCTCTCCGCGACCGGGCTGACCTGGTCGACGTACGCCGGCGCGCACATCGACGAACTGCGGACCTCCCTCGGGCAGGCGACGCCGTCCGTGTCGGCGGCCGGTGGCGGTGAGCACGCGGGCCACGGCGGCACGGGGGCCGACGGGAGCGTCCCGCACCGGCCCGCCGACGTCGACAGGATCCTCGGGGCCGCGCGATCGAAGGGCCTCGGAGACCCCGTCGAGATCGTCCCGCCCGCCGACGCATCCTCCGCGTACGTGGTGCGGCAGATCCAGCGCGGCTGGCCGGAGAAACAGGACGCGGTCGCGGTGGACCCGGCGACCGGGGAGGTCACCGACGTGCTCCGGTTCGCCGACCACCCGGTGCTCGCCAAGCTGACCCGCTGGGGAATCGACGCCCACACCGGTGTCCTCTTCGGCCTCGCCAACCAGATCGCCCTCATGGTGCTCGCGCTCTGCCTGATCCTGCTGATCGTGTGGGGCTACCGCATGTGGTGGCAGCGCGGCCGCGCCTCCGCGTTCGGCCGGCCCGTCCCGCGCGGAGCCTGGCAGCAGGTTCCGCCCACGGTGCTCGTCCCGCTGATGGCGGCCGTCGCCGTTCTCGGCTACTTCGTTCCGCTGCTCGGTATCCCACTGGTGGCGTTCGTCGCCGTCGACGTCCTGCTCGGCGAGATCGCCCACCGGCGGGGCCGGGGCACGCCCGTCGCCAGGTAGCGTGATCGTGGACGCGAACGCCGGAGGGAGACGGACATGGCGCAGCGCAACCGCGAGGTCCCGGACCGGCCTTCCCGGCGCCGCGGGCAGGGCGAGCTGGAGGGCCAGGTCCTCGGCGCGCTGCGCGAGGCGGACGCCCCGGTGACCGCCGCCTGGGTGCAGGAGAGCCTCGGCGGCGACCTCGCCTACACGACCGTCGTCACCATCCTGACCCGGTTGCTCGCGAAGGACGCGGTGGCCCGCGAACGGCGGGGACGCTCCTTCGTCTGGCGTCCCACCGCCGACGTCGCGAGTCTGGCCGCGCTCAAGATGCGCCGGCTCCTCGACGGCGAGAGCGACCGTGAGGCCGTCCTCGCCAGCTTCGTCACCGCGCTGCCGCCGGACGACGAACAGGTGCTGCGCGCCCTCCTGGAGTCGGCACACGCCCCCGACGCGGCAGGAGCGGCCGGCGGTACGGAAGACTGACGCCTCATGGGGGTCTTCGTCTTTCTGCCGCTGGTCCTGCCGCTCAGCGCCTGGCCGGTCGCACGCCTCGCCGAACTGCATCTGCACCCGCGCACGGCCACCCGCCTGCTGACGGCCTTCGCCACCGTGATGGCCCTGTGCAGCACGCTCTGCCTGGCCCTGCTGATGGTCGTCGGCACCGCGCAACTGCCCGGCAACCCGCTGCCGGACGGCTGGTCGGACCCCGAGGTGCGTGCGGCCGTGCCGTACGACGAGATCGCGGGCAAGGCGGCGATCCCGGCCCTGACACTCGTCCTGGCGGTCTGTGCGCGGACCCTGTGGCGTCACCACCGGATCGCCCGCCGCGCCCGCCGGGCGCTCGCCGGACTGCCCTCCTCGACGGTGGTCGTGCTCCCCGAGGAGAAGCCCTACGCCTACGCCCTGCCCGGCGGATCCCGCGGTCGGGTCGTGGTCACCACCGCCCTGCTCCGGGGCCTGCTCCCGCCCGAGCGCCGCGCCCTGTTCGCCCACGAGCGGGCCCATCTGACCGCCGGTCACCACCGGTATCTGCTCGCCGTACGACTCGCGGCACGCGCCAACCCCTTCCTGCGCCCGCTGCGTACGGCCGTCACCTACACCACGGAGCGGTGGGCGGACGAGGACGCGGCACGGTCGGTGGGGAGCCGCAGGGCGGTGGCGCGGGCCATCGGCAAGGCCGCGCTGCTGTCCGGCACGGGCGCGCCGCCCGCTTTCGCCGGGTTCTCGGCGTTCGCGGGGTTCTCCGCATCCTCGGGGTTCCCGGGGTTCGCGTCCGCGGGTCCCGTGCCGCGCAGGGTCGCCGCCCTGCTGGGGCCCGCACCCGTGGCCCGCAACTGGCCGCCGGTGTTCACCTCGGTGGGGCTGGCCGCCTGGGGTGCCGCGGTCGGCACGCTGGTCTCCGCGATGTCCTCCGCGAACTCGGCGGTGACGATGTTCCTGATCCTGCACGCGGCCACGCCCCTCTAGCCGTGCCGTCCGGGCTGCCGCGGGACGGAGGCCGGGCACCACGCCATCCTGCACGCGGCCACGCCCCTCTAGCCGTGCCGTCCGGGCTGCCGCGGGACGGAGGCCGGGCACCACGCCGAGGGCCGGACACCGCGGTGTCCGGCCCGTGTGCTTGGGCATCGGCCTCTTCCCTGCGCGACGGCGGAGGGCGATTCCCGACAGAACTCCGCGCGGGTCCCGGGAGAGGGGGGCGATCCTCACGGAGAACCGCAAGGGACCACCGCGGTGTTCCGTTGCGTCAGACGCCGCTCATACCTGCTCGAAGTCGCCCGCGAGTGCCGAGGCGATCCGCAGATGCGACTCGGCCTCGTCCTGGCGTCCCTGGCGCTGGAGCGTGCGCCCCAGCATCAGCCGGGCATAGTGCTCCACCGGGTCGAGCTCCACGAGCGTGCGCAACTCCGTCTCCGCGCGGCGCAGTTGGGCGGAGTGGTAGTACGAACGTGCCAGCAGCAGCCGGGGACCCACCTGCTCCGGCACCTCCTCCACCAGCCCGGCCAGGACCCGCGCAGCCCCGGCGTAGTCCTTGGCGTCGAAGAACAACCGCGCCCTTTCCCAGCGCTCCGCGGCCGTTCCGTGGTCGTAGTACTCCATGTCCACTGCTGACCTCCTTCGAGCGCCTCAACCGAGCGGATTGGTTGAATATTCCACGAACGTGGCCGCGGTCGGGCGTCCGTGTCCTGTGTCCGGATCCGTGGCCGGACTCGTGCCCGGCCTCGGGTCCGGCGTCCTAGGCGCCCGCGAGTTCCGCGTCGGCCCGTTCCGTGACCAGGGTCAGCACCCGGCCCGCGGTCGCCAGATCCTCGGCCGGGATGCCGGCGTAGAGCCGGGACGCGATCGCGTTCCCGGCGGTGCGGATCCGCTCGAACAGCTCGGCGCCGTGCTCGGTCAGCGACACGTGGTCGGCGGTCGGCTCCGCCAGCAGCCCGAGAGCCGTCATCTCGTCGACGGTCCGGCGGGCTGCCGATTCCTCGATCTTCAGTGCCGCGGACAGGCGGGCCACGAGCCGTGCGCGCTCGGCGGTTCCGTCCTGTTCCGAGACGACGCGCAGGGCCACCGACTGGTTGAAGGTGGTTCCGGTGCGGGCGAGCACGGTCTCCAGGACCGCGCGGCTCGCGTAGTGGGCCAGGCCTATGACCTGGCCGTTGACCGGGGGAGTGGTGGTGGTCATGACTACTCCTCGTCAGAACGTCGCTGATCGGAATGCTTCTGAGTGGAACGCGTCTGGTCGGCGTCGGTGCCGGTGGGCTGATCGACGTGAGGATCGAGCGAGACGCCGAGCAGGGTCGCCAGCTCGTCGCTGAACGCTCGCGTGCGTTCTCCGTCGAACCCGCCGAGGGGATCGAGGAGCTGGTCGAGCAGTCCGTGGACCACCCCGATCGCACGGCGGGCGACCGTCTGCCCGTCCTGTGTGAGGGACAGCCGGACGGCCCGGGGGTCGGCCGGATCCCGCGTGCGGTCGACGATGCCCGCCGTCTCCAGGGCGCGGGCCAGCTTCGAGACGTAGAGCGGTTCGAGTCCGGTGTGGTCGGCGAGCTGCCGCTGACTGGGCCGCAGCCCGGCGTGGTGCATGCCGTACAGCGACGCCACCAGCGAGTACTGGGCGTGGGTCAGGCCCAGCGGCGCGACCGCCCGGTCGACGGCCACCCGCCACTTCATCGACAGGCGCCAGACGAGGAAACCGGGGGTCGCGTGCTCGAACACCGAACTCATGCAAGAAACCGTACATGGCTACTATGTCCATGGCTACTGTTTTCGGGAGGGCCGGACCAATGTCGTAGCCACCTCGGACCGTGGTCGTAGGACCGCCAGGCGCGCGCATCGGTTCCGAGCCACCCGCCGGTCCCGGCGGGGGGACGATGACCTGACGGACGGTCCTCGACGGGGCTAGGTTGTCCGCCATGAGCAATCTTGATCGCGACGCAGTTCCCGCCCTGTGCGGTGGCCGCGGGTTCGTGGTGGCCGAGCCGGTGCGTGAACTCCTCAGTCCCCGCCGGGTCAAGCTCGGCGAGTCCACCGAAGTCCGGCGCCTGCTGCCCAACCTGGGCCGCCGCATGATCGGTGCCTGGTGCTTCGTCGATCACTACGGCCCCGACGACATCGCCGACGAGCCGGGCATGCAGGTCCCGCCGCACCCGCACATGGGACTGCAGACCGTCAGCTGGCTGCACGAGGGCGAGGTCCTGCACCGCGACTCCACGGGCAGCCTGCAGACGATCCGCCCGCGTGAACTGGGTCTCATGACCTCCGGCCGCGCCATCAGTCACTCCGAGGAGAGCCCCAAGGCGCACGCCCGCCTCCTGCACGGAGCGCAGCTGTGGGTCGCCCTTCCCGACGGTCACCGGCACACGGACCCGCACTTCGAGCACCACGCCGAACTGCCCCTCGTCACGGCGCCCGGCGTCGAGGCCACGCTCATCCTGGGAACCGTCGACGGGACGACGTCGCCCGGTACGACGTACAGCCCGATCGTCGGTGCCGACCTGGCCCTGGCGGACGGCGCCGACGTACGCCTGCCGCTGGACCCCGACTTCGAGTACGCCGTGCTGTCCATGTCGGGCGAGGCCCACGTCGACGGCGTACCGGTCCTCCCGGGCTCGATGCTCTACCTCGGCTGCGGCCGCACCGAACTGCCCCTGCGCGCCGCGTCGGACGCGTCCCTCATGCTCCTCGGCGGCGAGCCGTTCGAGGAGGAGCTGGTCATGTGGTGGAACTTCATCGGGCGCTCCCAGCAGGAGATCGAGGAGGGCCGGAAGGACTGGATGGAGGGGTCCCGTTTCGGCGAAGTGCACGGCTACGACGGCGACCGGCTGTCCGCTCCCGAACTCCCGCCGGTGCCGCTGAAGCCCCGAGGACGAGTGCGCTGACCTGCGGTCACGCTCGTCGAGCAGGTATTCGCGACACGCGGCCGGCGTGCTGGGGCCGGTGGTGTGCGGCGGTCGTCGCCCGCGTGGGCCGGGCCTGCCGGCCCTGGGCGGCGCTCCTTCGTGGACGGGGCGGCACGCCCTAGGAAGTGACCCGGTCGGAGGTCGGCCAGACGTACGGCAGATCGTCGGGAACATCCGGGAAGAACAGCGTGTAGATATCCGGGGCCTTGCGCACCAGCGCCGACTGGTGGCTGCGGTGGAAAGCGGGGTCTCCCAGCCAGGGCGGCAGCTCGTCGTCGGCGGCGAGCCGCTCCTGGACACGCACGGTGGCGCCGGGACGGTACCGGGCGAAGTCGGTGGTGAGGGTGGAGGCACACGTGTCGGCGCGCGCTTCCGCCGTCCACATGGCGCACACGTCCAGGCCGTAGCGGACCAGGGCCTCCTCGTAGCCGACCCACATGCGTACCGCGGGATGGTGGCGCCATCCGTAGCCGGGGACGGTCAGGCCACGCAGCACCTGGAGGGCCTCGACCCGCTGTTTGCCCAGACGCGCCTGGTCCAGCACCGCGGCGGACTGCATGAAGTCGGGATACGGGAGAAAGGTCTGCACGCAGGATCCCTACCGCGGCCGCCCGGTTCCCAGACGGTCGATTCGGGTGCAACCGCCCGCGATGCCAGGCGCGGGCGCGGTGGACCGGACGCTCGTCACGGCGCCGGACCCTCTCTGGCTCGTGCTCCGGTCACGCGGTGGCGAGGCTGACATCGGCTGTGATGCGTTTGCCGACGGAGGTCTGTTCCACGGTGATGGCACGGGCGAGGGCCGCGACGATCTCCAGTCCGTGCCGGCGGACGCGTGACGGATCGGGGGCTTCGGCCGCCGGCAGCACGGGGTTGCTGTCCCAGAGCTCGACCCGCAGTACGGGGCCGGTGGTGCGCAGGCGGAGCAGGGCCGGTCCGGGGGCGTACTTGCGGGCATTGGTGACGAGTTCACTGACGATCAGCTGAACGATCTGCACCGTGTCCGCCGCCACCGGGGTGCCGCACTCGGCCCTCACCTTCGTGAGGAAGGCGGCCGCGAGGTGGCGGGCCTGGGCGATGCGCGAGCCGTCGCCGTCCAAGGTGAGCGAGGTCTCCAGTGCCGGGGCGGCGCCGGGCCGTCCCAGGCCCTGGTCGCCGGATGATTCGTCCATGCGTGCCCGCTTCCGTCTCCCGTCGCATACCCCTCCAGGCACGGCGTACCCCAGCCGGGCACGTCGACTCCGGCGAGCCACTCACGGGCGGCCCGTCGGGACGGTGCGCTTCCGGTGTGGACGGCGTGTCGCCGAGATCGGCCGCCGCCCCTTCGCGGCCGGTGTCGATCGGCCACGGTGACGACCGATTCGATCAGTTGCCGGGCGGCCGCATCGGTACCGGCCGTGTCCTGGGTGATCAGGCGGTCCTGGCACAGTCCGCGCAGGCCGGACACGAGCGGCGTGGCACCGGCTTGGCCCTGCTGTGGCTGACGGCCCAGTCGGAGGAAGGCGGCTTCGATCGGGTTCACCAGGGCTTCGACGGATTCGACGGATTCGGTGGCGAGGCTGCCGTACTGGTTCGGGTCGGTGGGATCCACTTTCGGGTGATGGGTTGGTGGGGGGTGGGGTGGTGGGGTGTGGCGGGTTGGGGGTGGGGGCGGGTGTTGGCAAGGGGTGTGGGTGTGTGGGTGCGTCAACTTGGTGCGTTCATGGGGTGAATGGACGGTACATGTGAGTGTTACGGCGATATGGATGATCCGTAACGCACCTCCGTGTATCGCCCACATCGGGGTGGTGTGGGGGCATGGTGTGGGTGTCGGCCCGGTAGGGGCCGGCTGTATCACTCGCACACGCAACTCCGCCTGTGCGGCTCGTTCCTCGGGCCGTGCGGGGTGGGGGTGCCGGCACCATGTAGGGGGACTTCATGTCCGCATCTGTGACTGTCCGTCGTCTTGCCGCTGCCGCGGTGACCGTGGCCGCGGTG